>CAZVKN010000033.1:0-32309 GCA_964627035.1 uncultured bacterium
GAAATCTTGGTCAATTATCTAACTAACTTTGTGCAAAACCTTAACTAATTACCTAGATGTTTTATGTAATCTGATTTAGTGGATTTCTTAATCTGGTTAAATGTTTCTTTTCGCCATGTCTTTTCTTTGAATGGAGTTTCTTGAAGAACCATGAATATCCTCTGGAAATATGTTAGACAAAGACCGGTATTTGAAATCTGCCTTCCATAGACAGAGTGCTTGTTTTGGCTTTTGGGGTCAATTTGTCAAAAGGTTCACGCAAAACTTCAATAAATTCATTACTCTCGGTAATCCTCTCATCTAATTCTTCACGTGCTTCCAGGATAGAAGTCACCGCCTCTTGTACTAATTCAAGTGCTTTATCTAATGAGGCTTCCTCGATGTATATGGAACCGACACCGGGAGCAGAAGCATAAAACATCCCGTCTATTGCTTCCATAACCACTGTTACTTTATAACCTGTGATTTCAGGCTGCATTGCTTACCTCAATGAAATGTGCTTTGTGTTCCGGGATATATAATACGTCCACTAAACCTATTTACATAGGATTATCATTCTCTAATAGCATCTAACATCTGTAATGTGAAACACCTGTTGCTTCACACGGCTACATCCCCCCATAACTTGGACCGCCACCGCCTTCGGGTGGGACCCAGGTTATTATGCCGTATGGATCGTCTATGTCGCAGGTTTTGCAGTGTATACAATTTGAGGCGTTGATCTGCATCTTTCGTCCGTCGTCACTGTCCACGATCTCATACAGATAATGGATGCAATCATTATCTCATAACATGCAATATCAATATATTGTCATAGTACACGATTGTCAAGTTGGCTCCTCTACTACTCAACCGAATGCTATGTCAGGGACAAAGTAAAGAATGTTTTTTCTGTGACCACAGCGGTAAAAATGAGGAATAAACCATGAAGTTTGAATAAAATAAAGCGATGAACTAACTCTACATCCGCAATTCTGTTATCTCTTTATTCACTCAATGGCATGAATCTTGCGCTTCTCACAGTATCGTATAATAGCAAACAAGAAGCAGATCAGAAATAATATATGAAAACCACCATAAAACAGCAAAAAGATGGGAGCTATCTGGTAGTCATTGCAGGTCGTATTGACGGAGATACCGCTGAAGATTTGACCCGACAACTGACCTGTTTACAGGGTCAGGTTAAGTGGCTTACCTTAGATATAGAGGGATTGGAGCACATAGGAGCTGCAGGTATCCGCGCATTTCTGAAGATTCGTAAAGTGATTGACGACAACGGCGGTACTGTACTGCTAACAACTCCAAATGGGGCGGTTCGAACGATCTTCGACATCTTCAAATTTGACAATCTGTTCAATTACATCACTCCCGAACCAAATGCACAGCTAAGTGCAGAAGTTGCAGCTTAACGGGAGAGTTTGCAAGCTCAGAGCTTGATCAGGACAGTTGACCGTTGCGTCGGCTGTCCTTTTTTTTTCTGATTGAGAAGCGAAAATCTGATCCGGTAGGATTACATACGTACACTCTTGTGTTCTCTGATTTATTCACTTTATTGTCATTCTGACGAAAGCCGGGATACGGTAACCAATTGTTATTACTGGATTCTATATCAAATTCAGAATGACAAATAGGACGCATTACTGAATGCTTCAGGGAACTCGTTCTTGCCAACTTGTCAACTTGCCAAACTTTTTAACCTTTCACCCCTTCTATCTTCTCTATAGCTTGTATTTCCACAATTGACACTCGTACATTCTAATGAACCTTCGGGGTTAGGTGAAATTCCTTATCGGCGGTGACAGCCCGCGACTCCTGCTTGCAGGACTGAATCGGTGAAAATCCGATGCCGACGGTGATAGTCCGGATGAAAGAAGGTTTCGCTATCAGATCTCTGTGTAGATGACCACCAAGACACTAAGACACCAAGAAGAGGATTCTGTGTCTTCCTGTTAGGTGGAGAATTGTCTAAATTGAGTGATGATACGATAAAACCCCGATGGCAGCATCGGGATTTTGCTTTTTGGAAGCGATAAGTGATAAGATTGGTTCTATTTCGGTCTTTTTCACTTTTTCACTTTCTTACTTTCTAACATAAAACAATGCCTATTTCGATTGAACATAAATTGATGCAGCGTGCGCTGAATCTTGCGATGAAGGGACGAGGTGAAGTGTCCCCAAATCCGAGAGTCGGTGCGGTGATTGTGGATAGTGGTGGTAAAGTCATCGGTGAAGGTTACCACCAGCATTTTGGCGAGCCGCATGCTGAGGTAATGGCGCTGAACTCGTGTCGAGACCGTGACCTCACCGGATCTACAATGTATGTCACGCTCGAACCGTGCTGCACTCACGGCAAAACCCCACCATGCGTGGAAGCAATAATCCCATCAGGGATCAGCAAAGTGGTCGTCGCCACGCGAGATCACGATCCACGTATGCAAGGCAAGGGCATAGAGATTCTTCGCCAAGCAGGACTTGAGGTTGAAATCGGGCTGCTCGGTTCAAAGGCGCGCTACATGAACCGCGGCTTCTTCAGTTACCATGCACGCGGCAGAGCCTGGTGTGCCGTTAAGGTTGCGGTCAGTCTCGACGGTAAGATGGCAGCCCCCGACGGGCATTCACAGTGGATCACCGGACCCGAAGCTCGCAAGCTGGCTCATGCCCTGCGAGCAGATCATGACGGTGTAATGGTAGGCAGTAACACAGTTCGTAACGATAATCCTGAGCTGACGGTTCGCTCGGTCAAAGGTGTTAATCCTGTACGAGTTATATTAGCTCCACACGGTGGAATTCCAGAGGACAGCAAGCTCGCGCAGACTGCGGATACAATAAGAACCGTTCTAACTACACTTGATTCAATAACACACAACACGGATCTTAAATCAATTGAGTTGCTGACTTTACCTGATCGTGGTGACGGAACGGTTGATCCGGTACTGTTGCTGCAGGAGTTACCCAAACTCGGTGTTTTATCGCTGTTAATTGAGGGTGGCGCAGGAGTGCTGTCCACATTCATGCAGGCGGATGTAATTGACGAGCTTTCGGTTGGGATTGCGCCGTCAGTAATCGGTGGTGGAATCTCACCATTCGAGCAATTCAAACCGACAACTTGGGATGAACGACCTCGTTATGTTGCCGGACCTGCGAGAAAATACGGGAATGACACGGTAATTGTTTTTCAACGGGAGATAGACCCATTTTTACAGGATTGATAGAAGAGATTGGAACACTCACCGCCAAACGAGTGAAGCAAGGCAACAGCCTGCTGACTGTTCGGGCAAATGTTGTGCTGGACGATCTGAAGATCGGCGACAGTGTTGCAGTCAGTGGTCCATGCCTGACGGTTACTGACATCGAACGAGACCGATTTACAGTCGAAGCAACCTCTTACACGGTTGAAAACAGCAGTATTGCTGACTGGCAGGTCGGTCGTAAGCTGAATCTCGAACGTGCACTCAGAGTCGGTGACAGGCTCGGCGGCCACTTTGTACAGGGGCATGTGGACGGCGTGGGCAAGGTTGACCGTATTAAATACGGAAGTGGAGCAACTCACATTCACATCGCAGTGAGCAACTATCTGTTGCAACTGATGGCACCGAAAGGATCTGTAACGGTTGACGGTGTCAGCCTTACACTGGCGGATAAATCAGCACGATCATTTCAGATTATGGTGATTCCACATACTTTGGAAAAAACGACTCTCGGTGAATTGCATCCGGGTAGTCGCATTAATATAGAAACAGACTTAATCATTCGGTGGCTTGCTGATAGATTCAAGGACGGAGAAGTCATCTCCGATCCGAGTGATGTGAAAAGAAGCATGTCGGATATAAATTATCATTTGGAGGATTAACATTGATTTCTACGATTGAAGAAGGTTTAGAGGATATTCGTCAAGGCAAGATGGTTATTGTGGTTGATGATGAGGATAGGGAGAATGAAGGTGATTTTATCATGCCCGGTGAGACGATCACACCTGAGGCGATTAATTTCATGGCGAAGTACGGACGTGGTATGATCTGTCTGTCACTGACCGATGAGCGATGTACAGAACTTGAGCTTGAATTAATGGTAGGCAAAAACACGTCGCTGCACGGTACACCATTCACTGTGACCATAGACGCAAGTGAAGGGACGACGACCGGTATTTCTGCTTACGACCGTGCACATACTGTTAAGAAGGCAATAGATCCGAAAATGGGACCGGATGACTTTGCTCGCCCCGGTCATATTCATCCACTGAAGGGATCAACCGGAGGAGTTTTGAAGCGCGCCGGGCATACCGAGGCTACAATTGACCTGGCGAGGTTAGCCGGATTCTATCCCGGTGGAGTGCTGTGCGAAATTATGAGCGATGATGGCACGATGGCACTGCTGCCGGAATTGGAGCAGATTGCAGAACGGTTTGACCTGAAGATCATCACTATCCGCGATCTGATCGAATTCAGACGCAAAGATGAGAAGCTTATATTCCGCGAGGTTGAAGTCAATTTTCCCACAGCGCATGGTCATTTCAAAATGATTCACTTCCGCAATCATGTAACTCAAGAGCATCATCTTGCACTTGTGAAGGGTGATGTTGCCGGAGATGACCCTGTTATGGTGCGAGTCCATTCATCTTGCTTGACCGGGGATGTCTTCGGCTCAAACCGCTGTGACTGTGGAGACCAACTACACAGTGCAATGCACGCAATTGAGGAAGAAGGAAAAGGTGTGATCCTGTACATGAATCAGGAAGGTCGTGGTATCGGCTTAAGCGCCAAACTGATGGCATATCAACTTCAGGATCAGGGGCTCGATACCGTTGAGGCGAACAAAACGCTTGGATATGATGCAGACCTGCGTGATTACGGTACAGGTGCATTGATGCTGAAAAATCTCGGAATTCGTAAGCTGAGGCTGATAACGAATAACCCACGTAAGCTTGTCGGACTTGAGGGATTCGGGCTCGAAATTGTTGACCGCGTTCCAATTGAGATCTGTCCTAATCCAGCTAACGAGTTCTACCTTGAAACCAAACGGGATAAACTCGGTCACATGATTCTGTCAAGTGTGGACAATAAGGATAATCTCATTACCAAGGAGCAGGCATCAGTTATTCATGAACAGCATTGATCAGGTAGAATAACCGATTATCCGCTGTCAGGTCGCCGCACCTGACAGCCATAGAAAAAGGGAGTGCTGACATTCCTATTCGGATTGAAGTTCAGAGTTCACGCTTCAGCGTGTCTTATTCCAACCTAAAGGTTGAACTCTGAACAAAATCCGTTCAATCCGCTGGAATCACTCAATCACTCAATCACTAAATTACTAAATCTGCTTCGGATTAAAGTTTAGAGTTCACGCTTCAGCGTGTCTTATTCCAACCTGAAGGTTGAACTCTGAACTAAACCGTTCAATCCGCCGGAATCACTCAATCACTAAATTACTAAATCTGCTGAGAATCACACCGAACAATTTAGAAAATATCATATAGTAATAACACAACATTCCTAAAAATTCCCCAACCCGTCATTCAACGTTCCGTCACACTTCGTCACATCTTCGTCACCACTTCAAACGCAATACCACAAAGGGATTCAGGCAATTATGTGACGAAGTGACGAAAAAACATAGCCCCTCCGCAACCGAATGTGAGACTTGACTTTTGATACAAAATGTCGTATATTAACACCATGAATAGCACTTACAAAATAGATGTGGAAAGTCAGGTCTATATACATCCCTATTATTACTAAGTGCGATTAAGAGTGTACACTGTCATTCCGGGCTTGACCCGGAATCCAGTATGGGGGAGCAGAGACATTCCTGTCCATTCGGATTGAAGTTCAGAGTGCACGCTTCAGAGTCTGTCCGATAATAGTGTCATTGCGAGGAACGCAGTGACAAAGCAATCTCTATACTATTGTTACACAAGAGATTGCTTCACTTCGTTCGCGATGACATGGTTGTTTGTAACAATATCGGACAGACTATTCAGCGTGTCTTATTCCAACCTGAAGGTTGAACTCTAAACTAAATCTGCTTTATCCGCTGAAACTGGTCTTGCTGCCGATCCGGTAGGGGCGGCATTTATGACGCCCGTCTCTGTTTCCTTGTTGTTGGGGCGTGATAATTAGCAAAGTAGAGACAGTAGTGCGATTAATTAATTATGTTTGCGTTTTGTGTTTAATTTCACTATCTTGTCACAGTCGAAATTAACCAAGAAATTTTCGTGTTAAACAAGGGAAACAAATCATGCGTAAACATTTACCCATTCTATTATTCTTAACATTGGGTCTATTTATAGGATCCTGTTCCCAAAGCAACGATGCTGATCCTGTCAATGGATCAGAGCTGTTATCAACCTTACAGGTCGATCCACAAGACGATGACAAGGTTTGTGGTGAGCGTGATGATTACAGTCTTATTGTTATTGACGAGGACCACCGGGAGATAAGATTGAATGTTTCCAGGCGTCGAGATACTTGTACCTCATACTACGGTCACCTATGGTATCGGCTCCGTTGGAGGAGGCCATACGAAGGAGCTTGCGTAGCTGTTTGGGATGAAGTAAAAGACGTATTGTTAACAACAGCTGTTGAAGAGCTATATCAAGAGGATGTACATATTTCTTACTCATTTCAGTTTGAAGCTGATGAAGGAGAATCATTAATAGGTAGTTATTTTTACCCTGAAAATCTAAGGCATGCAGATAATATCGGTGGCTGGTTAGAGAAAGGTCGGCTTGGAGATCGTGAAGGACGCGAAGAAGGAACACTGCCGATGGAGATTTCACAGGGAGCAAAATTGAAATCCATAAAAGCGATTCAGGATTAAAGCAGAAGCGGTATGAATCTCGGTTACAGACAGCTGTTATGATTTAAAAAGAAAGATTTTAATTGATAAAACAGCATTAATCACGCTAATAAAAAAAAGGAAGATACCATGAACAAAATTTTACCTGTTCTTATCATTTTAACACTGGGTCTATTTATAGGATCCTGTTCCCAAAGCAACGATGCTGATCCTGTCAATGGATCAGAGCTGTTATCAACCTTACAGGTCGATCCACAAGACGATGACAAGGTTTGTGGTGAGCGTGATGATTACAGTCTTATTGTTATTGACGAGGACCACTGGGAGATAAGATTGAATGTTTTCAGGCGTCTAGATAATTGTACCTCATACTACGGTCACCTATGGTATCGGCCCTATTGGGGGGAATACGAAGGAGCTTGCGCAGCTGTTTGGGATGAAGTAAAAGACGTATTGTTAATAACAGCCGTTGACGAGGATCGGGGTTATCATATTTCTTACTCATTTCAGTTTGAAGCTGATGAAGGAGACAGTTTAACAGGTATTTATGTTTACTTTGAATTTCCAAGAAATGCAGATAATATCGGTGGCTGGTTAGAGAAAGGTCGGCTTGGAGATCGTGAAGGACGCGAAGAAGCTCCTCCGATGGAAATGTCACAGGGAACAAGTCTGAAATCCTACAAGATGAGTCAGGATTAAATCAGAAGTGTATGAATGTCCGGTTACAGATGACTGTTGTGATTACAATAAAGATTTGATTAACAAAATAGCATTAATCATGCTAAGTAAAAAAAAGGAAAATGGCATGAGCAAAAATTTACCCGTTCTTATCATTTTAACATTGGGTCTGTTTATAGGATACTGTTCCCAAAGCAACGATGCTGATCCTGTCAATGGATCAGAGCTGTTATCAACCTTACAGGTCGATCCACAAGACGGTGACAAGGTTTGTGGTGAGCGTGATGATTACAGTCTTATTGTAATGGATAGTGACCGTTGGGAAATCAGATTGAATCAGGTTCGTGAAAGACGTACTGCAATCTCATATAGTGGTCACCTTTGGTATCGATCTGGTCGTAGGATTTTCGAGGGAACCTGCACAGCTGTTTGGTCTATGAATGGCATATTAAATATAAATGCCGTTGATGCACGCGATGATGGCCATATTTCTTACTCATTTGAATTTTACAGAGATGAAGGTGTCGATTTAGTTGGTAGTTTTGCTTTCTTGGATAACCCTAGGAGCGCAAATTATTTCACAGGCTGGTTAGAGAAAGGTCAGCTTGGAGGTCGTGAAGGACGCGAAGAAGCTCCTCCGATGGAAATGTCACAGGGAACAGGACTGAAATCCTATAAGATGAGTCAGGATTAAATCTGGAGATGATTTAATCATAGTTTTGTCATTCTGGCGAAAGCTGGAATCCAGTAAACCATTGAAATAAATATTGGATTCCAGATCAAGCAGTCTGTCCGAGAATACGAATATCCGCTGTCAACCCGCCGTGGTTGACAGCGTAACTTAAGTAGTATCAATAATGTGGCTGTCAGGTGCGGCGACCTGACAGCGGGTTATCTACATTCTCGGACAAACTGTCAAGTCCGGAATGACAATAAAGATACAATCGGAATAATTCAAAGGTTCTATAAATGTCCGATTACAGACAACATGTAATCCGGGCATATTAACCGCTATTGGTAACTTATCACGACAAAGTAATCTAGAGGAATCTATGGAGTTTAAGAAGATCTTTTCAGTATTAATCATAATCGGGTTACTGTTTAGCCTGTCCGGTTGCAGTGATGACGATTCAAGCATTGGTCCACAACCTGTTAACACTCTGAAGATTGGTGCGTTGCTTCCAATGACAGGGCAATACAGCGCGCAAGGAACCTGTTTTCTATCAGCACTGAGATTTGCAGTTGAGGATGTTAATGCTGATTTTGAAAGTAGCGGGAGCAGCTCCAGAGTAGAATTAATCTGGGCTGACACACAAACTGATCCTACTGCTGCCCAATCGTTGATCGGTTCATATATTAATCAGAATATTCGGTTGGTTGTAGGACCGGTTACAAGCTCTGAGGTGTTAGGAATAAGGGATAGGGTTAATGATGCAAACTGTATTCTGCTGAGTCCCAGTAGTACAATGATTGAGTTGGAAGTGGCTAATGACCATATATTTCGACTTGTACCGAGCGATAGTGAGATTGTTAAAGCCATTTCAGACGTTATGTGGTCTGACGGGATTCGTGATGTGATTACTTTTTACGAAGACGGAGAGTGGGGAAGCTCTATTTCCACAAACTTGAAAGAAACTTTTGAAGGAAAGGGTGGAACATGCGTAGGAACAGTTGATCATTTTTCAATAAGACAATCCATTTTATCGGAAAGCATTGATTCATTGCACAACATGGTTGCTTCTTATGCTGAAGACAACTCACTTTCAGAGCTTGCCATTCATTTTACCAGTTTTGATGAAGGCACCCTTCTGTTTGAAATGATGTCGGATGATACTCTCCTTTCGAGTGTCAAATGGTATGGTAGTGATGGATTTGTTAACAATGTCCATCTCCTTGAGAACGAGGATGCACGGGAATTTGCAGTGAAAGTTGAATATACAGCCCCTATCTTTGGATTTGAAGAGAACCAATCATACAGTGAACTGATCTCTCGAGTCATTGATGAAACGAACATTGAACCGGGCGTTTACCCGATTATTGCTTATGATGCTCTGACTGTTGCTGCAAAAACTTTGGATGAGACATTGGACGATGATACAAATGATCAAATTGCTGTGAAATTAAGAGAGGTCATTTCGGATCATACAGGTTTGACCGGAGCAATACCGCTGAACGATTATGATGACAGGGCAAACGGTTCCTATTTCTTCTGGAAAGTAGTACAGAATGGTAATGAGTATGAATGGCAACATGTTTCAACCTATACAGACGGTGTTATCGAGTAAGCGATATAGCAGTACTGAACTTCTGACCCGCAGTGACTATCGCGCTCAATTTTCCGAGCGTGACTTGACTATTCACTCCTTCCAGTGATCTGATCTAAAGCATGACAAGAAGGAGAGTAATTTGACGAGTGGGCTCTGTTTCATCAAGCTGAATTCAACCGAACAGCAGATATCTCAAAAGGTGGTTCTGACCAAGTGAGAAAGGAAAATGTGAACAAAAAGTGTGGCACGGGTTACTCGTTACCCGTGTTTCATTAATAAAGAAACATGGACAACAAGTAGTCCATGCCACCCGACCTACTTTGCAGGGGGGAAAATCTTCACCATTTGCTGTGAATCAAAAGAGACTCTTCACTGCGTTCAGAGTGACCCAGATATTCCTATTTCAAAGCCTCAATAATCTCTGCGATCTGCGCTTCTGCATTCTCGATATCCAGAGCACAACTACCTGCACCTGCCAAGCCTCCACCGTCATACTTCGCCATCAGGTTGCCGACATGAGTATCGCATGTGCGAGTAAAAATGCTCTTTCCGACAGCAACGATTATCTTGTCCTTGGTGTACTTCCAGTGAATCCTCACCTGCACATTCCCTTTCAGGAAGAGTGGAAACGGCAGGAATCTGTTTCCTGTCGGAATTTTATCGAGACTACGGAAATCGGTTACGATGACATTGTCGTCGAGTTTGCTGAAATCTAACAGTGCCTTCTTGTAAGCAGATTCGTCAATGACAAAACGCTCCAGCCTGCCCTGAACCGACGGCAGACTTAATATTTCTTCAATCGTTTTCCCTTCCCGGATGGTCTCAATTAGGAAAAGTGAATACTCGCGAAATCCGCCCATTGCGGTTCTGGGATCAATCGTGTAGCTGAGCAGCACCCATCCCTGTGGATCCAGCACATCTTCAATATCAAGCGTCGCGCTGTCAACCTTATCCACATCAACAAGCATCTCTTCATACTTCTTCAGCTTGTTTGAATTGTAGTAATCGTATATCAATCTTGCTGCGGACGGAGCAACACCGCACTTACCGCGGATATTCGGCATCGGATCGGGTAAGTCTTCAGTTTTATCGTGGTGGTCAAACCACAGTGCTGCATTCGGGTGAAACGGCAGATTTGAAATTGCGTCACCCTCCTTTACTTCGACCAGCCCGTCCTGCATGTCTTTAGGGTGTGCAAACAGGATCTGATCTATCTCTTCCATATCGCAAATGAACGCTGCACTGGCGACACCGTCAAAATCGGCACGTGTGAATAAACGCATATCTTTCTCCGGTAAATAGTTGTTGTTGACGAATTGTAGTGGTGTAGTTGTGTCATTCTGTTCGATCATAAGGGGTACATTACATTGTAACAGAATTTGTGAAGTGAGTCAACATTGTAACTCTCAAATTCAGGTGAGACTTCATTCATATCTCAACAATCTGATATGAATCTTGCGTTATCCGGTCTATAACTTTACATTTGTTACTTACATATTACGCCATAACCCGAATGACAATAGCGGAAAAAATTATAGCAAACTGCAGCGGTCGTCAGGCTGTTGAACCGGGCGAGACCCTGTTTGTCAGATATAACCTGGCAATCGGAACTGAAATAGTCTTTCCTCAGGTTCTGAAGCTGATGAATGAGCTGAATCTAAACAGTCTCAATCATCCTGACCGGATGGCAATTGTGAACGGACATCTGACTCAGGCAAAAGAAGCAGCGGTCGGAACACTGGTTCAACTGCTCGATGATTTTGCCCTTAAACATAAGGTGCCAAATTATTTTCAAGCCGGTAGTGCCGGGAACTGTCAGACTCTGCTGGCTGACAAAGGCTTGATCAAGCAAGGTG
The DNA here is from genome assembly GCA_964627035.1 of uncultured bacterium. GTDB lineage: Bacteria > Electryoneota > AABM5-125-24 > Hatepunaeales > Hatepunaeaceae > CAZVKN01. The sequence goes on from CAZVKN010000033.1 coordinate 11,597, forward strand.
ATCTTGTCATCGGCAGCGATATTCATACCACAACCTACGGTGCGCTCGGCGCACTCGCCACAGGTATAGGGGGTATTGATCTGGCGGTAGCATGGATGACCGGGGAAGTGTGGCTGACCGTCCCGTCGAGTATTAAGTTGACGCTCTCCGGTAAGCTTCAGGATTATGCCACAGTCAAAGATCTATCACTGTTCGTCATCTCTAAGCTCGGTATGGACGGTGCCACTCGTAAATCGGTGGAGATTGTCGGACCCGGTCTAAGGGGGATCAATATGGATCAGCGGTTCATCCTGTGCAACATGATTGCCGAGTCGGGTGCTGAATTCGTGTGGGCTGAGCCGGATGATGTGACAGGTAAACTGCTAAGCGATGCCGGATTGGATACGGCTACAGGTATTGCACACGATCCAAACGGATCATATAGCAGCGAAATAGAAATTGATCTGAGCGATGTGGAACCTATGGTTGCTCTTCCGTTTTCTCCGGTAAATTGCATCCCTGCACGTGAAGTCGGTGATGTAGATGTCAATCAGGTCATCATCGGAAGCTGTACCGGTGGCAGCATGGAAGATATAGTTGTGGCTTCAAAACTGCTGCGAGGGTATAAACTCCCAAATTCCATGCGGCTGCTGATTTTCCCGAGCTGCCATCAGGTTATACGTGAGATGTTGAGCGAGGAACTCGTAATATTATTGACCGAAAAGGGTGCACGAATCGCTTCTCCAAGCTGTGTGTCGTGCATCGGGAGCGGTCCGACGCTGCTCGAAGCGAATCAGGTAGGGGTTTACACCACCAATCGCAATTATCAGGGACGCTACGGTCCGGAAACCGCAAAGGTTTACTTGTCAGGTCCGTTGGTGGCGGCAGCTTCAGCGATAACCGGAAAGATCACCGACCCTCGTGATCTGTGAGACCGTTGACGAACAGACAGGATATGAGTGCCGAATTATCTGATCCCGAATTGATGCTGCTGGTTCAGAAACGGGATGAGCACGGATTTGAGATATTGATGAGACGACATGAGAATCGAGTATTCAGGTTGGCGTTCAGCGTCATCGGTCGTCGTGAAGAGGCGCGGGACGTTGCACAGGATGTGTTTCTGAAGATCTGGGAGACACCTACCGCATGGAAGCCAAAGGCAGCTTTCACAACCTGGCTGCATAGAGTCACCATAAATCGGGCTATCTGGAAAAAGCGCGGATTGAGGCTTAAATCGCTGGTTCGCATTTCCGACCAAGAGCCGGAACTGCTTGACATCGTTGATGATAAAACCTCAGCGGATGAGGAGATTATCCACTCTGAGGATATTAAACTGCTTCAAAGAGCGTTGACCGACATACCGGATCGCCAACGAGCTGCACTGCATCTTCGGTACAAGGAGGAGCTATCGGTGAAGGATGTTGCTGAATCAATGAATGTGACCGCAAAATCTGCTGAATCGCTCATATTCCGAGCGAAAAGCAGTCTCAAGCAAAGGATGAAGCAAGATGTTGAGTCGGGTAAACATGCCTGACGACAGGATAACAAGTCACTGCAAGGCTATTGCTATCAACTTTTTTAATTCCGGTCGTAAATGATTCAGGATTCCTTGACAATTTGAGCGGTAGTTGTTAACCTTTAGTGATACACATCGTGAGTTAAGAATAGGAACGTGGCAAACATCACTCTCAAAGAGGTAATTATGAAAAAATCAGGCTATTCCGGTATAATACTAATTGTCGCACTGTTTTCAACAGGGATGTTGATCTCTTCATGCGGCGGTCCGGCTGATGCTGAAATTGAAGAAGCACAAATTGCATTGGATGATGCTATGGCAATGGGTGCGGATGAACACTCACCGAGGAAGTTTGATAAGGCGAGGACCCAGCTTGCCGACGCCAAAATGCTCAACGATAAGGGTGAGTATAAAAAAGCCAAAGATAAAGCTGACTTAGCGAAATTAAATGCTGAAAAAGCGTATGAGGACGCCGAACGTCTCGAAGAATCACGCACCGAATAGCATTATTACGCATAAGAAGTGCCGGTAAAAACCGGCACTTCTTATCTCTTTTTATCCCAATAAGGCTCGATTCTTTTCCATAATCAAAAGCTGTTGCTGACAATCTTCGAGCTTGTTACGCTCATGCTCCACCACTTTTGCCGGTGCATTCTCTACAAACTTTGGATTTGATAGCTTGGTGTTTGCACCCTTGATGACGCCGCTCAACCGACCGATCTCTTTATCCAACCGTTTCTTTTCAATGTCAATGTCAATCAATCCAGCTAATGGAACAAATAGTTCAATGTCATCCACAACTGCCGATGCTGATTGATCCGGTCTGTCCGTACTGAACTGAATCTGTGACAGAGTAGCCAATTTACAGATGTCTGTTGAGTTGTCTTCAATCAGTCTCTGACGATCAACGTCACATCCGGCAATTACCAACTCCGCTTTTTGGCTCGGTTTGACTCTCATCTCCGAACGAATCGTCCTGACTTCTGTGATGATTCGCTGAAAGAAACGGATCTGCCGTTCAGCAACCAAATCCTGAGGAAATTGATGCGCAGCCGGGTATTGCGTGTGCATGATAGTCATGTCGTCTGCCATATCAGGGAAATACAGCTTGAGTCGTTGCCATAACTCCTCCGTAATAAATGGCATTCCCGGATGTAACAACCGAAGACTTGCCTCGAAAAGTGCGACCGCACGAGACAGTGTCTCACGCTTAATCTCCTCTGGAGTGTCGTGCGTCAACCGAACCTTTATCATCTCCAAGTACCAGTCGCAATACTCCTTCCAGATGAAGTCGTATATCGTAGTCAAACAATCGCTCAACCGATACTTCTTGACGTTGTGCATCACCTTGTCAACCGTAGCGCGGAATCTGCTGATGATCCATCGATCAACAAGTGGAGCATCTTCCGACAGCTCAAACGTCGGTTTAATCCGTAACTCATCATCCAAACGATCTATGTTTGACATCAGGAAGCGATAGCTGTTCCACAATTTATTGGCGAAGTTACGCCCCGATTCAAACCGTGATGCGGACAGTTTAATGTCCTGACCTTCTGTTGCGAGCGTCACCATCGTGAACCTGACCGCATCAGATCCGTATTGTTCGACCATATCAGCGGGATCAATGCCGTTACCGAGAGATTTGGACATCCAACGTCCAAGCTCATCCTTGATCATTCCGGTGATATAGACGTCCTTGAACGGAATCTCACCCGTGAACTCCATCGCCGCCATCACCATCCGCGCCACCCAAAAAAATATGATGTCATATCCGGTAACCATTACGTCAGTCGGATACCAGAACTTCATCTCATCGGTTTTATCGGGCCACCCAAGCGTCGAGAAGGGCCACAACCATGAACTGAACCATGTGTCCAACACATCCTCATCCTGTCGGAGGTTGGTTGACTCACATTTTGGGCATTGTTTGGGAGTTTTCTCAGAAACAATCACTTCATCACATTCGTTACAATACCACACAGGAATCCGATGACCCCACCACAATTGGCGCGAAATACACCAATCACGAATGTTCTCCATCCACGAGAAATAGATCTTCGACCAACGTTGCGGATAAAACGTTATCCGACCGTCCTTCACTGCATCAATCGCAGGTTGAGCCAACGGTTTCATCTTCACGAACCACTGCAACGATAAGTACGGTTCAATCACCGTATTACAACGGTAACAGTGTCCGACAGCATTGGTATAGTTTTCAACCTTTTCTAATAATCCAAGCTCATCCATCGCTTTGATGACGGCTTTACGCGCTTCAAATCGGTCAAACCCACGGAACTGTTCCGGCGCATTTTCGTTCATTTTACCGTCTTCGTCAATGACAGTGATCGAGGGCAGGTCGTGGCGTTTACCCATGTCAAAGTCGTTTGGGTCGTGTGCAGGAGTGACCTTCACTTGACCCGTTCCGAACTCTGGATCAACGAAATGATCGGTGATGATGGGGATATCACGTTCGGCAAGAGGTAGCATTACACTTTTGCCGTGTAGATGTTTCACCCGTTCATCTTTAGGGTTGACGGCAACTGCTGTATCGCCGAGCATGGTTTCTGGACGGGTAGTGGCGACGGTGATGTATTCAAGAACCCCCCCCTCAATTCCCCCCCTACTGTGTATGGGGGGAGAAGAGATGAGCGGATATTTGAAATACCACAGATGCCCATCGTGATCTTCATGATTAACCTCGTCATCCGAGATAGCCGTATGGCAACGCGTGCACCAGTTGACGATGTAATTCCCGCGATAAACTAACCCTTTGTCGTATAGATGAATGAACACCTTAGCCACCGAGCGCGATAGCCCTTCATCCATAGTGAACCGTTCGCGTGACCAGTCTGCACTGTCACCGAGCAGACGTTTCTGTTCAAATATGCGATTGCCGTACTGTTTTTTCCATTGCCATGATCTTTCAAGGAATTTGTCACGTCCGAGCCGATGGCGGTCAGTGCCCTCATTTACCAACGCTTTTTCAACCGCATTTTGTGTAGCGATTCCGGCATGATCTTTTCCCGGTTGCCAGTGAGATTCATAACCTTCCATCCGCTTCATTCGTATCAGGTAATCCTGGATCGCATCCTGCAGCGCGTGTCCCATGTGGAGTTGCCCAGTGATGTTCGGCGGCGGCATCATTATACAGTAAGGCTCTTTATCGGATGGATTGGTTGCAAACAGATCGTTGTCCATCCAGTACTCATACCATTTCTGTTCAGTCTGTTTCGGATCGTATGTTTTCGGTATCTCTGTCATTTTAATTTTCTTTTTTTGAACCACCAAGGCACAAAGGCACCAAGAAGAAAAGATGCTTAAATAGGGCTTGATGCTCAGGTTGATTTTATTGCTAAGCGGTCAATAAATAATCTACGACAAGATAAGGTAAAAATGAGTCTTTTACAAAAGATCCTCAATAAATCTGACTCAAATCAAATCATTAAAAACGGAGTGGACTTTTCAACTACTGCTATGTATATTTGAAGGATTCGGGGGATTTGGGAAAAATAATACAAGTCGGGATTGTAACTGATTTCGATTGATTTAGAATGGTAATTAATGAACTGGATTTTTGGATAGTTTATCCATATATTTGAATTGATATAGCATGGAGATTCATAATGAAAAGGTTTACTTTTGGAATTGTAATAATTCTGTTGCTCTGCATAATGGGGTGTGATGAAACCGAATCACCGTCACATTGGTCTCCTGTACCAGAATTAAATTCAATATACCTGAGATTCGAACAGGACACAGTTTCAAGTAGTTACAATACATCACACTCGCAAGAGATAACTGCGAGGTGTTTGAATAATGATGGTGCTTCTCTTTCTGATATTGAGGTTGAGTTTTCCATTGTAAATCCTGAGGATTGGAAAGGTCAAGTTTCGGTTCCTGACACAAGTGTTACCGATGAGCGTGGAGAAATCCGAGCGACATACAGCGTGAATCTACAGAGATCGGGCACAGTATCAATAGAAGCAAGATCAGGTTTAGTACACAAGACCGAGAAAATTGAATTAGAAATAGTAGAATAGACTAACAAAGTAACATCGTTACAAAACAAACAGGTATAAATAATGAAATACGACCGAATTTGGAATTTTAATGCAGGACCGTCAGCAATACCCGTTGAGGTTCTGGAGAAGGTGCAGGAAGGATGGTTCAACTATCAGAATTCCGGGATGAACATCATGGAGATGTCTCACCGTTCAAAGGAATTCGATGCTATCCATAACGAGACCATTGAATTGATCAAGCAGCTTCTCGGTATTGGTGACGATTGGCATGTTCTGATGGTACAAGGTGGAGCAAGTCAACAGTTTGCTACCGTGCCGATGAACTTCCTCGGTGAAGGGCAGACTGCCGACTATATCAACACAGGTACTTGGTCAACCAAAGCCATTAAAGAGGCGAAACTTTTCGGAAACGTGAACGTTGCGTTTGACGGCAACGAAGTTGAATTCAAACGTCTGCCTAAGCAGGACGAATTGAAGCTGACCGACAACGCTGCTTATGTTCACCTCACCAGCAACAATACGATCAAAGGAACTCAGTTCCTGACCTTCCCGGACACCAACGGTGTCCCGATGGTTTGTGATATGTCGAGTGACATCCTTTCGCATCAATTCGATCCTTCACCATTTGGAATGATCTACGGTGGTGCTCAGAAGAACCTCGGACCTTCAGGTGTCACGTTGGCGATTCTTCGCGATGATTTCTATAAAACAGCGCGTGAAGGCGTGACCGCTATGCTGTCATACAAGACTCACGTGGATAAGAACTCACTATACAACACGCCACCGACATTTGGGATCTTTGTGATGAACAATGTTCTTAAGTGGATCAAAGGTAACGGTGGACTGGCAGGAATAGAAGCTCGTAACAAAGCCAAAGCAGATATGCTGTACGGTTACATTGATGGAAGCGACTTCTACCGCGGTGCAGTCGCAGAAGATAGTCGCAGTTGGATGAACGTCTGTCTGCTACTGCCGGACAAAGAGCTCGAACCGAAGTTTGTCGCTGAAGGTCGCGCAGCTGGTTTCAACGGTCTGAAAGGTCATCGCAGCGTCGGTGGTATTCGCGTTTCAATGTATAACGCTACACCTCCTGAGGCTATAGAGGATCTGGTTGGATTCATGAAAGAATTCATGGCAAAAAACGGATAAAACATATACTCACGCAAAGTTTTTGTTTATCTCCGCTGTCAGGTCGCCGCACCTGACAGCCTCTACCGACATTGAATACGTTCTGGTGTCAGCCACGGCGGGCTGACACCGGATGACAATCGTCCTTTGCGTCTTTGCGTGAGATAAAAAAAGAGGTAACAATGAGAATATTAGTAAATGACGGTATGTCCGCTGAAGGCATGGAAATGCTGCGTCAAGCAGGACATGAAGTGGTTGATACAACAATCCCACAGGATGAATTGGACGGCAAGATAGCCGAGTTTGATGCAATCGTCATCCGCAGCGCAACCAAAATGCGTGAAGTGACCATAGACGCCGGAATCCCCCGTTTAAAGGGAATCGTTCGTGGTGGTGTCGGAATCGATAATATTGACCATGAATACGCACGCTCAAAGGGTGTCAAGGTCATGAACACCCCGGCAGCGAGCTCCCCCTCAGTTGCTGAGCTGGCAATTGGACATATGTTCGCTGTATCACGGTTTATCGTCGCTGCTAACGTGACTATGCGTAACGGTGAGTGGAACAAGAAGCAGTACAAAGGTGTCGAGCTTGCAGGCAAGACACTTGGCATACTCGGCATCGGTCGTATCGGTCAGTCGTTGGCATCTAAAGCAATGGCATTGGGTATGAAGATCATCGCTTACGATCCATTCATTGATTCGGTTGACATGGACGTCACGATGATGTCCAAGGATGAAGTGCTGGCTCAAGCTGATTATTTGTCACTGCATATGCCTGCTTCACCGGACGGTCCGGTCATTGGTGCTGGTGAATTTGCAAAGATGAAAGACGGTTCATTCCTGATCAACTGCGCCCGTGGTGGTGTGGTTGACGAGGCTGCAATGCTTGCAGCACTGGATTCTGGCAAGCTTGCAGGAGCCGGAGTTGACGTGTTTGTCGGTGAGCCGAATCCGAATCAGGACATCGCAAATCATCCGAAAGTATCGGTAACTCCTCACATCGGTGCATCAACTAAAGAAGCACAGGCTCGCATTGGTCAGAGTGTTGCAGAACAGTTGATAGAGCTGTTTAAATAGTTCCTGTCACATATTTTGACTGAAAGGGATATGGGAAACTGTGTCCCTTTTTTATTGGTCGACACCCCCATTCATTATACGTACATTTGCTACATTCCTACACGACTCTGTCATTGCGAACCCGTTTCGGGTGTGGCAATCTCTGCGGATTCAGAAGATTGCTTCGCTACGCTCGCAAAGACGGGCTGTTGACGCTCATTCCATTCACCAACTATATCATTACTAGGATAGGGATGTTATCGACCAATCTCATCGTCTTAAAAAGAATAACTATACTCGCACCCGATGACGAAATGGCGGGTTAAACCATCGGGTCGCACATCCCGTGTGATAAACGGCGTGGCAAAAATAAATTCCATAGTTGAATTGATTCCAACCTTCCATGAAAGGTTCAGATTACCGTTTAAAGTCAATCCATCAGATCCTTTGATATTACGCTTTTGACCCACATCATCAATATATGTGTCCTCACCGAGATGAACGATTGGCAGTAAACTCGGTCGAAGATTCAGTTTTTCATTAAATAGATCAAATTCATATGACAGGCGTACCAACAGATCCCCTTTACGTTCAAATTTATTTGTTGAAGGATAGTTCTGTGTACTTTGGTCTGTGTAATTACTTGGTAAGAATCCATTATCTGTACTTATTGAAATTGGTAACTGTAAACCAACACTGATTGTTAGATCGTTAATAGAGTATGCGCCACCGAGATTCAGGTCATATGATCCCAAACTATTCTGATACGTCATTGGCAAAGCTAATCCATTCTCTTTTGCATTAGCATCGCCCAATGGTATCTTACACCCAACAATTGCTTGTATTGTCCGATCTTGGCTACTCAACAGTTGGTAACTGCCTGACAGAAACAGGTCACCAATCCCACTGTTAGCTCCTAACTCACCGTCAGTCAAACCGTAAGTAACCTTGCCTGCAATCGCAAGTTTCTCATCAATTCTACGGTTGAAAGACAGATAAAGAGTTGTCACTTTTACATCTTGATCTCCGACACCATATCCAATCCCAATTGAAACACTGTTTTTCTTGTCCGTAGCATGATCTTGTGGCTCACCATCTAAAACAGGCTGAGTGCAAAATCCCGCATCACTGCAGCCTTGCGGATATGCATAGTCGGCATATAATAAAATTGATAGTAAAATCAATATAGACGCGATATAGAATTTTCTCATGAGATTATTACTCCAATCAATCTTAAATAACTAACTTTCGTTGCTTACAAATTTTGTTAATGTATAATCATTATAAGAAACAATAGCTATCTTAACAAGTATTGATTAGCTACCAGTTCAGTAACCAACGTAAGGAAATTGAGTTGGTCGAGCTGTTTAAATAAACCTAATCACAAATCGATTTCATTGAAGGGATGCAGGAGAATGTGCCCATTTTTTGTGGTCGTCACCCATACTAGATTTTCGTTCATTTCGTTCCTAGGTTATCAGCGGCACTCCTCAAGGGCGTTTATTGAATCAATAGTCGACTTAAATGCTTCAAACAAGTGCTTATTAAAACGTAAGAAGTCGGAATACAAAGAGTCCTTATCTATAGCTGAACTCGAGTTATCGTGTGTACTCCTAATGTAAAGACAATGTTCGATGTCTAAATTAATCATTTTGATACGACGAAAGATATCTAAAAAGTGCCGTTGAAAATTTGGCGAAAGACCTCCAACCTGACTTAAATATGCCGTGATAATCGGTGTATCGATCCGATTTTGAATCTGAAAATTGTGATATGACACATCTCCATAGTTTAATTTCATAATTTCATCGTCCTCCGTACTATCTAAACATTTTTTCAGATCGGCAGGACTAAAGAACGTCTTACCAGGTCCATCGTACCGATCTATTACATCCTTATACCACTTAAGGAAACCGCGGTCTATTTGCTTTAAAAGTCTACCAATTTCTAACGATTTATCTGCCAATATAAACCTAAGATAGTCAAGTTCTATCAGGATAGCCTTTTTGCTATTGCGTTTTTGTATCACTCCTACAATTAGCCCTCTTCCACCTATGGTAAGTAAACCAAGCACCCAACCAACCAAAACAGACCACAACGGATTTAAACTACTATTTGGTACTATTTCGAAAATAAACGTTTTAAACACTTCCATTTCAAACCTCCTCTTTGAAACCACGTTGACGCTTCTCCCCAAATATACTTACTAGTATTCATAAATAACAGTTTCACCCCCATCCAATTTACATTCATTAGTTGCATAGCTCGGCTTCACCTAAGTTGAGCCACTGATTAGGAGGGACACAGTTGTCATGTCCCATTTTTTATGTATATTGTAATAATACAATATTCTTGACAATAAATCCAATTATACTGGGGAACTACAATGAAAAGCATAGACATTAAAAGCATCATCATCGGAGTGCTGGGTACGCTGTTAGTATTCGTTTTACTGGGTGCTGATAGTCAAAATACGAATTTGGGTGATATTGTCTGCAATACAATTACAGTGCTAGATAATGGCACTGGCGGTTTTATTACGACTATAAATAAAAATGGTGAAAAGTGTGTTTATCTGGGAGCCGATGAGGACGGATATGGTTATTTTCAAATATACAATCCGAACGGAAACCAAACTGTTTTCATAGGTACTGAAGAGGATGGTGGAGGTCTTATTACAACCAATAATCAAAATGGAAATCAGACTGGGTATTTTGGGACAGGTAAAGGTGGTGGGGGTATTCTAACAACATGCAATGAGGACGGCAGCCAAATGGTGAGTTTAGGTACAGCAGAAAGTAGCATCGGTGGTATTGTTCAAATATTCAACACATACGGGCAAATGTCTGGATATTTTGGGACAGGAATGGGAGGTAGCGGTGCTATAAGAACCTTTAATTCTGTCGGTAATCAAACAGGATTATTCGGAACGTTTCAAGGCGGTGTCGGTGGTATATCAGTAAGCAATGTTGACGGAAAGGAAACAGTGTATATGGGAACGGGAAAAGATGGTGGAGGCTATCTTACCACATATAACAACTTTAATAAGACGATTGGATATTTTGGAACAAACAAAGATAATTATGGAATTGTAGTACTCTATGACAGTCAGGGAGAGTTTGGTTGGGGAGAATCTGGCAAGAAGTAAGAATAATATAACATGATAATGTCTAAATCGTCCATAGAGTGGACTGAAGATACTTGGAGTCCGGTTACGGGGCGTGCGAAGGTCAGCGCAGGTTGCAAAAATCGGTCTACAAAAAGAGATACATTAAAAAGATACTATATAAATATTAACATACTTCTAATATAACAGCTTTAGTATACTACTTGTACTCTCTTATCTCATCTTACCCCCCTGCTTCCGCTTGTCATCAACCACAATCCCCCGCCATTTGCTACTGCTGCCCTGTTCCAAACAGAGGTGATCGGACAGTTGAACAGGAGCGTTGATTAGTTGTTGGTCTCGGATGTGATGCTTATATTGTATTTTGATAAATCAAGATTAACGCTACACACATTTGTTAACTCTTAAATGTTCAAAGTGCCGGCAGAAGATATTCAAATATCGGAAATACGGTGACGGTCGGGTTCTACGATGCTGGAAAGACAGGATAGTCACCGATTACTCTGTCCGGGAAGGGAATGAAGTGCGATGTGAATGCGGGAATCTGATCGGGATCGATGAAGGTAAGATGATAAGAATGAAGCAGAATGCATTTGACAGGTCAGGATCGATTACGAAAGGAAAACCAAAGTAATCCACTCCGCAACAGTGAAATTAACCTATTCGTGTTCAATGTGTTAATTCTAAGGTTCCCTTTTTCTTCAAGCAGTGGGATGGAGGACGAAAGAAGGAAGCCGGAAGAATGCCTGATGATAGAACACGGGATGAGATGCCGCTTGTTGTCTGAAACTGTCTTACCAGAAACTCTTACTTAACAAGGATGTGCAGGATGGATAGGACAAGAAGAATCCTGTCTATCCTTGTTTAGAATCTGCTCAAAAAGTTCAGAGTACACGCTTTAACGTGAAGAACAGCCTGAAGGTTGAATTCTGAACTGTTTCACAACATATTAGCAGATTAAATGGATTAAGAATTGAACCACCAAGGCACAAAGACACCAAGAAAACCTTTTTTTGGTCTTTTCTTCTTGGTGACTTGGTGGTTATAAATTTGCTTTATCCGCTCAATCTGCTGTGATTTTCCCCCGCCTTCGTAAATACCAAGCTGCATACAAGTCTTGCTTTCTCAGATATATTTCAATACCTTAAAAATTAGATCAATGTGCACTGCCCGCGTGATGAATGATGAACTACTATTATACGTGAGGTTATTATGCTTAGAAGGTATCTGCTTGCCTGTTTTATCCTATCCCTGGCAGCAATTTCGCTGTTTGCCCAACCGCGACTTCATGTCGAACCGGATGCGATTGATGGGGGTGTCCTGCGCGCTGGTGCTGAGGCTGACTTTGAACTAATCATTGCAAATATGGGCGATGAAACGCTTGCGTTCCAACTTGCACATAATGAGGAAGAATTCAATTGGCTGAGTTATGAACCGGATGCGGGTGAATTAGAACCTGATGATGAAATAATAATTACGATAACTGTGACAGCCCCCGATTTTATTTTTGGAGGAGGTGAGTATGAAGGGGCACTACTCATTGCCATAAATGATCCGGAGAATGAGTTGGTTATTGTGGAAGTATTCTTCTGGGTTCAGCCGATAGAAATCTTTCCTGAAGAGATCGAATTTAATGACACATACATCACCCGAGAGTCGAGAGAATCGTTCGTTGTCGGAAATCCATTTGAAGGTGAGTTCATCATTGAAGCTGTTGAGATTGAAGAGGAAGACAATTTCTCATTTATAACAGACCTTGATGACGGAATTCTGATTGAATTCGGTGAAGAAGTTGAACTGGAAGTTGCGTTCCTTCCGCAGGAGGCTGACGACTATCAATCTGAATTCCGTTTTCATTGTGAACTCAGGGTAAACATTGATGGTGAGGATATGATCGTAAATGGTTTTGTAGAGACACTTCTCATCGGCAGAGGAATCCTACCACCGGGACCGCCTTGGGAGTTGTTTCCGGAATGTGATGCTGTCCACGCGATAATCGTCAATGATGTCACATTCAACGGTGAAGAGATAGATCTCTGGTATGTCGGTCTGTTTGATACGATTGATCTTGATGTGCGTATATGCAGCGGGTATGATCTGTGGCGGGGAGAAAGAATCGGTCTGAATGCCTATCCTGATGATCCCGAAACTGAACCAGACGAAGGTTTTGAAGCGGGTCAAAGGTTCTACTTTCGATTGTGGGATCCGTTTGAGGAGGTAGAGTACCGAAATGTAGAGATCGAGTTCATCCAGGGACTGGAAGGATGGGTCAGAGATGCACTGACGATACTTACATTGAGCTGCACTGATGAGCCACTCCCACCAAATCTGGTCTTCAACCACGCCGAGTTAGACTTTCCTGACACCTATATCACTCAGCAGTCAGTTCAGATAGTCGTTGCAGATAATTGGGGGGAGGAAACGGTTGTCATCTCTGAGTTTGAACTGGACAATGATGCCAACTTCTCGATCCTGCTGCAAGATAGCGTTGAGATCGTCATAGACCCGAACGAAGAACTCGAATTTGAGATCGCTTTTCACCCGCAGGATACGGGTGGTTATGAGGGAATCGTTACATTTGAGACCAACGTTGAGAATGAAAATGACGGCGTGTTTGAGCTGCTGCTGTCTGGAATAGGAGTTGATTCGCTGAACAGTGTACACTCAGGCAGACCACGATACCCCGACACTCCGACACTACATCCTCCAGCACCCAACCCGTTCAATTCCCAAACCCGCATCAGCTATCACATACCGGTAGAAACACACCTCGATCTCGCTCTGTACGACATCTCCGGTCGTGAGGTTATGACTCTGTTCTCCGGAGTCCGTCCGGCTGGAGTGTGGAGCACGACTATAGATGCGAATGAACTGACGAGTGGGCTGTATCTACTGCGAATGAATGCAAACAGTCAAGTGTTAATTCAGAAGTTGATCTGTATAAAATGATTTTCTGAGGCTCATTATGATCTGTACGGCAATTGTGTCTATGTTAACATAATGTTGGAATACCCGCAAGGGGTGTAGTGTTCATTGATTGGACGGGCTGAAGCCTAAACCGCCATTCCCGTGAAGACGGAATCCAGACAATCTGCTTTATCCGTCCAATCCGCAGTGAATCCCCAATCACAAAATCACCAAATTACTCAATTACAAAATCACTCCAATTTCTTAATAAACCTCCCATGCATCAGGAACGCTACTGTCTGATCCGCAACCCCCTTATCAAATCGCATCATCAGATGACCACTGTCAACGATAATCAAGTCGGTCATGCCGTTAAGCACGGTGGAGCGTACCGGAACTAAACCATCATCAGCACCCGGCAGGATAAAGTCATTATCAATTATTTCCTTAATTCCTGCGATAATCCCGATAGGATAGTATGGACTTCCGATTGAGCTGGGGAAGCTGGCGCTGTCCGTACCGAGTGACTGTGTCATAGGACCGAGCATCTTCATCCACCATGTGTCGCGGAACTTATCAATCAGTACCGTGCCCTGATTGGGAGTGCCGAGTAGAACCACCCGACCGAGTTTTGCGACTCGGTTGCTGTCGAGGTACGCCCGGATCATCAACCCACCAAGCGAATGCCCGACAAAGTGAACGGTTCGGTTTGTGTCCATGATTTCAGCCCCTATTCTCTCATTGATCGTCAGCATCACTTCTTCAGGCGATCTGTTCAGCGAGTGATAACTAAGCCTTTTGACCTCGAATCCAGCATCCTCGATCCTTGTTGCGAGCAGCCACATGGCAGCTTTAGTACGACCAAGCCCATGCAGCACCAGCACCAAATTCTTCTCGCTGTCGGGTACAACAGGAGCGGAGTCATCTTGTGCAAAGCAGAGCGAGAAGGAAACAAAAGTCAATAGAGCCAGTGATAGTAATCTCACAATTCCTCAATGGTTGAAAGCGGTGTTTGCTCTTAATTTAGGGTAATTTGAGGGGAGATGCTATTGTGACTTTTAGTAATTCGTCCGGAAAATGAAGACTACATTATTTACAAGGATAAAGAGGGAAGTTGCGAGTGTCCCTTGTTTCAATATTGATATATCATTATTCCTGCTCTATATTTATAATCTGATGGTAAAACACTGAATAAGGGATGAGTTCAATAAACAGACAACTCGATAAGTTCTGGTACACATTATCCTATGAAGAGAAGGAAACAGTTAACCAGACAGGAATTGATTGGGAGCATCCTCGCACTACGACAAATCAAAAGATTGCAGCATTGAAAGTTCTCTCTGAAAGAAATAAAGAAGCTGAGAAGAGGACTCATGATAGCAAACTCAAGCATGATCTTACCGATAAAATACTTGACCGCATTGAGGGAATTGCCCGTGAAAGTTCCGAACGAAAGACAGAAGCATATCTCTTTGTAGAGGCTGAACGGAATCGCCTAATCAGGAGTATGGAGATCGAGAAATTGAAAGCCTTTAGTAACATCGAAAGGGATAAGCTAACAATTCTTGAGAGAATGATTGGTGAAATGGTGACTAAATCAAAGGAAATTCAATACGAACCATCCTCAGGGGAGATTAAAGAGTTAACAGAAGGGGAACAGAATCGGAACCTTCATATTGAAGTTCCAACTATGGGCAATTGCATTGTAGGAGGTGATGGACTTCAAAGCGTGGTGTTGACACGTATCAGACAAGACGGTGAAACCATTCAACAATGTACTGTAGCACACGCAGCGCATACACGGAACATGATACCATTACAAATATTCAGCCAAGATAAATTGAAACAAGCAGGTTGTCCGTTGCATGACAGTCGGGACATCAGGCATCAGATTGTTGGTGTCCGGTGGTTTTATATCAAAGAGCGTTGTTACCTTGCGGACGGGCATGAACACCGGATTGGTGAAATAAAAACATCTTTAATGGAGTAATTATGACAGAGACACAAAAGATTGATCCAAAGACCTTGGCACTGATTTTAATTGATGATATGCTGGGAGATGAAATTCAGACATTAATAGATTCTCTCTCAAAAACATCACCAGAATCATTCCCAAATTTAAATCACACTATCTCACAACATACTGCAATAATTGGATTCTTTGCTAAAAATAATATCGGTAACTACAAATCAGATGAGTTAAAGGAGATCTATCATCAAATAGTTGCAAACGACCAATTATATTCTGATCAAAACCTAGTTGAAAATAAAACAGAAAATATTAATAACGAAATTGATGAGATTGATGAAAAAATTAAGCAGCTCAAATTAGAGATCGATGAAAAAAGGGAAGACCAAATTCAAGATCTAAAGCTGAGAAATGAGGAATATAAGGATCAGCGAGAAAGACTGATTAAGGAGATTCAGGACGTAAATCCGAACGGTCCATACTCCAAGAGCCTAAAAACATGGATGGATGAGATATTTTTACATTTAAGGAAATGTAGCTTCATTACCAGTAAAGACTTTCAACACACTGTACAAGATAAACTGAATGAGAGAATAAATAAAAAAGAGGAAATTGAAGAGGATGTGCTCCGACTTAGTACACAGCTAATGAATTATGATAGCACACAGAAAATGAATATAATAAATCGAATACAGAACGAGGTTGACTTTTTGCAAACTCTATTAGCACATGTAGGTCATATGGAAAATTTAAAAGAACAAAGTCGAAGAATAAAAGGCGAGATCGAAAAAATAGAAGATAATCCCGATTACATTCCTGATATGAGCAATATCCCGGACGAAATTGCAGATAGCGATTTTGTAAATGTGTGCAAAGAAAGTTGGGATAATTCTGACACTAGATATAGTTTTTTTGATGCTCGCATTTCTCGGAATATAGAAGAATACAAACACTACAGAGCGACTCTCCCTCTCGTGATTGAATTAGCGGAAATTGAAAGACTGAAGAGAGAGGCTGAAACCAAAATCAGCATGGAATCACATCATGATATCATATTTTGCGAAGAGGAAATGCTGGAAAGAGAAGAGCTGGAAATAACAAGGTCTGAAATGGTGCAAGAACTTCAACTACTTGAAGAAGAAAATGAAGAGTTGGATGATTCTTCAGAAGCATCACAAGATTCATTTATTGAAAGAATAATGATGAAGATTGATTCAAAATATGAAACCACTAAATATTCTATCTTATTTCAAGAATGGAAACGTAAAAAGCTCTTAAAAATTATGCGCGAACTTCAAGGAGTAAACTAAAATGGAAAGAACGAGTTTAAAAATTGATTCTGTTCTTGAAAATATTAGTCTCGAACAGAAAGACGTAATGTTACAAACTCCTTTGGGACAGTATTACAAGCAGATAATTAGTTTGCTGCATCCAGAAATCAAATTTAAAATTGTTTTACTTTTAAACCAGAACCCGGATGCTGATCCGGAAGAACTTTTTGTACATCATAGAGAAATTGTAACTTTGCTTGAGCATTACGGGTATCCACTTAAGATAGAAGAAATTGAGAGACTTGAGGAATTGTATCAAGTGGAGAGTACTGAGAACGATAAAGTACAGCTTCTCTTATGGGGATGCCATCCGAAATACAACGCTGGAACTTATCTTGCATATTTCAATGAATGGCAACTCAATGAGTTCTTGCAAGCGATAATAGATACGGATTAAGAGCAACTTCACTTAAAATTCACTCCTTTGTTTTGCTACAACATCACTATTATGGTGTTGTGGTTGTAGTGGTCGAAGTCATTCCTTCCCCCTCCCCAAAAACGCCTCCAACACCAATCCCACACCAATCCCAATCATTATACATGCGACGAAGAACATGGGATTTGTCAGCAGGAAGAAGAATCCTACTCCAATACCTATCATTATCGATCCGCCAATAGCCCAGTAGCTCTTGTCGTCTTGGTTTTCTGACTTATCTATAAAGCTCGCCATTATCTACTATATTTCGTTTCAGCGAGTGTCTCAATCAGCTCAGCGCAGCCACCACCCTTGATGAATTCAGTGTGCTCATCTATTGTCTTGAAACTCTTTCCTGTGATTTCACTGCATGGGTATACGTAGTCAGAGGCTTTTTGGAATGCCTCGTGTGTCGCCTGAGCAGCCGGATTGGGCCAGCTTGATTTTCCCGGAGTTTCTCTGCACCACTCGAGACTATTCTTCCATATCGCAGCACCGAGTGCACCACAACCGTGACCGCCTAAGCCATAACCCCCGGCAAATCCGGCGACCATAATTGATTCTTCATCACTACCCCCCATTTTCTTCACGACTTCAGAAGCGCAGCTTATCGGTGTCGGTGGTATGTGATTATGTTCGACAGACAGCCCTTCATAAGCAGCCTCGATAGCTTCCGGTGCCCATTTTTCAGCGAGTTTGAAACAGGACAGGAATCTTCCGGTTATCATAAATTTCATCATCGCAATTTTGTTCGTCCAGTCACATCCGGTTACGTCAAAGCAGTCGACAGCGTCATTCCTTTTTTCAAATGATCGCATAACGTGTTGAGTCGCTGTTATAGCTGAAGCGATGGCTTGACCGCTGTTGCCGTGCCTGCGATATGATTCTGCACCGATTGCCATTGAAGCTCCCCATAGCATCCCACATTCATATCCCTGCTGCATTATTCCACCTGCAAGTGGATCAATAGCCCGCTCCTCATTTTCTTTCAAGTGTCCGAATTCACGGTTCAGGATGTAAAACAGCGTACGCGAACAGGTTCCCAGTTTTACAAAAAGTCTTTTAGCGTCTTTTACCACAACTTGTGAGTTGTCCATGTCTATACTACCCCACTTATCTTAAGCTCTTCAATTCTTTCCACCTCATATCCAAGCAACTCACTAAGGATTTCGTCAGTGTGCTCACCGACGAGTGGTGGCGGTGCTTTGATCTTTGCAGGTGTGTCGGAATACTTGATCGGGATGCCGCACAGCTTCAGGCTGCCGATGGTCGGGTGATCCACCTCCTCAATCATATTACGGTGCTGCATCTGAGGGTCGCTGAACAACCGCTCCATATTATTCACCGGACCGCACGGCACTGATGCCGCTACTAACAAGTCCATCCAATCATCGCAGCTCTTCTCCAGCATCCGCTCTTCTACCAGTGGGATCAGTGCATCACGATTCTCCACACGCTTGGGATTGGATGCAAAACGAGGGTCGTCAAGCCACAGTGCCCGATTTAGAACCTGAGCAAATTTCTCCCACAGTTTCTGATTGGCTGCTGCGATGGCAATCGGATGATCCTTGGTCTTGAACACCTGATACGGTGCGATTGACTCGTGCGCCGTGCCCCAGCGTTGCGCCTCCTTACCTGCCACAAGGTAGTTACTGGCGATATTGGCGAGCCCCGATGCCTGTATGTCCATCAGACTACAGTCAATGTACTGCCCCTTGCCTGACTTCCCTCTCCAGATCAGCGATGCCATGATCGCACCTGACGCACTCACACCCGTCAGCACATCGGTAATAGCTACCCCAACCTTACAGGGATTGCCATCCTGCTCACCTGTGATGTACATCAGCCCACCGACCGCAGACAGCACCATGTCATAGCCGGGTCTGTCGCGATAAGGTCCATTCTGACCGTAAGCGGTGATTGAACAGTAGATTAAGCGCGGGTTTATAGCCTTTAGTGTGTCGTAATCGAGCCCAAACTTCTTCGTCAGACCGGGTGTAAAGTTCTCCACGAACACGTCGGACTTAGCTGCGAGTTCCTTAACCAGCTCGACACCGAGCTTGTTTTTCAGATCAACTGATATAGACTTTTTGTTACGATTACAGCAGAGGTAATATGCCGATTCACCTTCTGCAAACGGCGGTCCCCAGGTTCGCGTGTCATCACCTGAGCCGGGACGTTCGACCTTGATGACTTCAGCACCAAGGTCACCGAGCATCATGGTGCAGTGAGGTCCGGCGAGTATTCTGGACAGATCGAGGACTCGGATTCCGGTCAATGGCAATTCGGGATTATTTGTAGCTGTCATGTGCATTTCCGTTAGTGGCTTGATTGAGAGAAATAACACTAATTTGTGAATTTATTAGCACTTTTGCAATGTATGGGAAGGCTTACACTTGGAATAACGGCGTAAAAGTCATGATATATTTCGGTATCTATCTAATAGCATTTTAATAGATACAAATATTCTATGTGAATTTAATGACTTGAGACTTATGCTTGCATAACCATTTTTATCTGAGTATATTCCTGATTAATAAAATAATGCCCATGTATTTATAGTTTTGTCCCAACCTCCCTTATAGCAAGCAACCCGAAGCCATTTTATTGGCACTATCGCAAAATACTTATTGAACTCGCCATTCTAGCGAGAATCAAAATCACATTTTTCTAAAAGAAGCATAATTGTACCGTCAGGATGATTTTTCGCTTGATCGGCGCATTTTAACTACTGCTTCACTGCATTGAAAAGTATGTCTATTGTCTGTCGCTCCTGCTAAGGCATGGACCCAGTAAATGTATGTTAATACTGGATCTCCGGTCAAGTCAGGGATGACAAATGGATAAGAATAATTACGCCAATTTGTGCAGTAAGTATTAGTTAATCACAAACTAACAGATCCATCTTTCAAAAGGACTCAAACAATGGCAGAAGACATGACAAATCAGGATCATTCAGAAGTTCAGTCAGGTGAGATTCAGCGGAGTGTATCAACAGATACCGCGAGAACTCTCGTCTCATCAACCAAGACAACACCACAAATGGTTGGTATCACACCCCGGTGGTTCCTTAGACTGATCCCGTGGGTGGATGTTCAGTCCGGCTCATTTCAGGTAAACCGTCGGAAAATGAGAGCTATCCAACCGAAGGTTGAGATTGATCCGGAAGACATCAAAAATGGCGTCAGAGGAGATCACTTATACGGTCTAGTGTCATGTCAACCATCAATAGTCGGATAAAGTCTTGATAGTTTTATTCTG
>CAZVKN010000034.1:0-32157 GCA_964627035.1 uncultured bacterium
GTTTATGAAAATCTATACTGAAAAACATTCTCGGACAGACTGTCAAGTCAGGAATGACAAAACGGGGAGTGCTGAAATTCTTATCAGTACAGCATGGACAGGAATGTCCATGCTCCCCTTCTATTACATAAAACAGCCGGAAGCGTCAGCTTCCGGCTGTTTAGCGTTTACCACTTGTCAAATCTATCTACCCGGTGGTGTCCAGATGTTATCCATGTTGAGATTATCGTCTTCGTCAAGATACCAGTTCTGATACTCCTCTCCTTCACTCTCTGCCCATTGAGCAAAGTGGTTGTATGCAGCAGTTATCTGCGTCTTTTCAACCGGGTGAAGCCATGTTGTAGGTATCAGCAGCGCCCAGGGGAGGTTGTTTTCTGTCTCGTAAAATCGCTGATGCCCAAAGTGGCTGTTGTCGTGTCCGGTTCCGAATAGATCACGGTCTGCTAAACCTGTCGGTGGATAGTCCGGCAGGTGAACCTCACGACCTCGATCTCGATTGGCTATCAGGAACGGGTTGTAAGGAGGAGCTGCAAATGGCACACGATCTACCCAGACTTCCCAGTTCTGCGGATTTCGGAAGGTTACCGTAACCGTGATCGGGTCCGGATTTTGCAGGCTCGCCCCCCGCTCGGTGTTTACGAACTCATTGTCTCCCTCAGGTTGAACAATCAGCCAGGCATTGTCGAAGACCGGGATCACAGCTTTACGCTGATTCGATTCCACGCCATTTCGATCAATTCGCAGGTAATTGTCGTTGATCTGTGAGCCTGACACAGATTCAACCAGACCCGGTGAAACCGGCAGCTCAAACGCAAACCCGTTGCGATAGCCCGCACCAACCGCCTTGATGTCAAATTCACCTACTATATCCTTAACATTGCCGTCAGCGTTGGTGATTTGATTGATCCGGTATGACACAACCAGATCGTTGAAATCGTAGTCACCTTTGGTGGACCATTTGTCTTCAAAAGCGAGATAGCCGTGAGTATGCTCACCGGGGTAGTAGTTGTTGAAAGCTCTCTCGCCGTCGTCGGGGTAGTCATCCTGACCGTCCGGGACGCTGTCGTTGTCTGCGTCCTGTCCCGGAATCGGCAGCGGAACTATATCGTCACCGTTCAGTGCATCCCAATTGTCAAGTGTGATAGCGAAGAGGACATCGTTGAAGTCATGATCGGGACGATATGGATCTTCACCCTGATTGTCACGCTGGATGTCTTCAAATCCAAGTATTAGAGTTTCATTGTCATCATCGCGGAAAAAGACGAGATGTCGTTTCAAGTCTCTATTATTCTCTGGATTCAGACCGAAGTGAGAGTAGTATATGCCATAACCGTCACCTACGGTTCTGTCATCAGCCTCCCATCCGTTTGCAACCAAGAACCAGCCAATGCCCCTGTCAGAACCAAATTCGCCCAGTGTCACATTGAATCCGCTGCGCAAACCTCCCCCTTGATTACGGAATGAAGCATTCGGGAATATGATGGTATGCTCGTCAATGTCATCAACATCTGTGGGAGGATCGTCCGGGTCGAAAGTATAATATCCCAGCGCATTACGATATCCGGCACCTTCATGGACAAATGAAACAGTCACCTCAGCATCATCGTTCAGCAGAAGCACTGCTTGATCCTCATCGGCGATTAGATCGTCATCAACCTCTTCACCTTCCGGCACCGCTTCGTTGATAGCTTCGAGAAATTCATTAGTATAGCGGATTCTGCCACGATTCCTGTAACCTGGAACACCTTGTCTGTTCCAGTCACCTTCACCGTCTCCCATAAAGTCATAATCTACATTCGCTTCGGAAATCGTGCTTCGGTTTTTGAATAGTTCCACAAGATTTTCACTGGAAGAATCCGGCTCTTCAGGCTCAAAACCCCCAAAGGAGTAAGTCGCCAATCCTGCTGAAATCGGAACTTCAACCTGATTAACCGTCCCGAACTGATCAGCCTGGACGTATATAGCGTTTGAGAACTGCGGCAGGTGAACTACAACCGAATAGAGTCCGTCAATGCCGGTCTGACCTGTGGACAGCGCTTCACCGGACAGCCCCTGCTCGTTAAACGGATCCTTAAATATACTTACTCGAACACCGTCCAACAGATTATCATCTTGGTCGAGTGCGTGAATCTCAACCACAACAGGTTCCTGTGTTCCGTAGTCAAATGTTGGACTGACTTGCAGGTTTTCCATATCCGAGTAGTCAACCGGTCCGACATCAACTGAACATGAGCCGATCAGCAGAGCAAAGGTTAGCATTAGCGAAACGATGCTGAATGGTGAATTGACAAATTTAATTTTTACCATAATCCTATATCCAAATTATTAAGATCTATTTTCGAGGGTGTAAACTTAGTACTGTTCTGATGGGTCACTTATGTGTCAGTTCTGGCATTCAATATAATAATAACAGACCGTTTATGTCCAACTTCCAAACTATTCTCCCCTAAAATAAGCATAACGACTATTTAGTTCCAATCCATTGACAGAGGTCACATCGTAGGGCAAACCGAAAAGGCGTGAGCATATCACGCCTTTTCGGTTTGGTTCTGATCACTTACTGATCAAACATTCAACTCACATTGAGGAACCATGCGCTCTTCTTCCCAGATTCTCACACCGCTCAACGGCTCAACGCAGTTTTCAGGACATACCTGAAGACACAATCCGCAGCCGGTGCAGGTTTCCTCGTCAATTGTGACCTTTGCCAGACCTTTTTTAGTAGTTTCGTCAATAGTTCTGATCGAAGGGCATCCGATTCTGACGCACGCCGCACAGCCGTTGCAATCTTCGAGTATTACTTTGTAGCTGTCGTAATCCAGCTTTTCCGGATACAGCATGCAGGGACGATTGGTGATGATGACGGTCGGTTCAGGAATTGAAGTAGCTTTCTTTAATGTGTCAATCACTTCCTGATAGTCGTAACCGTCAATTGAGAATATCTTCTTCACACCTATTGCTTTAACCAACTCCACGTAGTTGACAGCGGGGGCTTCGTCTCCCTGCAGAGTATAGCCCGTACCGGGATGCTGCTGCCCTCCGGTCATGGCGGTAGCGCTGTTGTCCATGATTACAATTGTGACCGGAATCTGGTTGTAAACCGCATCCAACAAGCCGGTGATCCCCGAATGCAGGAATGTTGAATCACCGATAACACCGACAACCGGACGTTTTGATCCTTCAACTATGGAAACGCCGTTTGCCATACCGATGGATGCGCCCATACAGATGCAGGCGTGCATTGCATCGAGCGGCTTCATCACACCGAGTGTGTAGCAGCCGATATCACCGAACACATCCGCTTTGATCTTCTTAAGCGCATTGAAGACATTTCGATGTGCGCAGCCGGAACAGAGCACCGGAGGACGGGGCACCACCTCGACGCTGACCGGATGGAATTTCGGCTTTTGACCGTTCAGAACTTTAGCCTGCCGCAGACCCTCTTCAACGATGTCCGGATTCAGCTCGCCTTCAATCGGGAAGAACTTTTTACCCTCACACGAGATGCCCGCAACTTTGATCTGTTCTTCATAGTATGGTTCCAACTCTTCGACGACGAGCAGTTTGTCAACAGATCGGGAAAATTGACGGATTGACTCAATCGGCAGGGGGTTGGACATCCCAATCTTGAAGACCGGAGCGTCAGGCAGCACTTCCTTAACATGGTGGTAGGATACGCTCCCTGTTACAATGCCGACAGAACCGCTGCCCGGCTCAGCTCTGTTTATGGACGTCTGCTCTGAGTAGCTTTTAAGTGCATCGAGCCTCAACTCTACTTCATGATGGCGACGACGGGCGAACTGAGGCACCATCACAAACCGCTCCAAATCACGCTGAAACCCTGAAACCTGTGGGGTGCCCCACGGCTCTATATTCACGATTCCTTTTGCGTGTGAAATTCGGGTGGTGATGCGAAGCATCACGGGAGTGGCAAATTCTTCCGAAATTTCTATAGCCAGTTTGGTGAAATCGTGTGCTTCGCCGGAAGATGAAGGTTCGAGCATCGGAATCTTGGCGAATCTGGCGATATTGCGGTTATCCTGCTCATTCTGTGACGAGTGCATATCGGGATCATCTGCAGAGACCAGCACAAATCCACCCACCGTTCCGGTATATGCGAACGTCATCAACGGATCCATCGCCACATTGACACCGACATGCTTCATGCAAACCATCGTCCGCGCACCGGCTAACGCAGCACCAATACCGATTTCAAAGGCTGTTTTCTCATTGGTTGACCACTGCGCAATTATTCCAGGCAGTCGGGCATAAGTCTGCAATATCTCTGTGGATGGTGTCCCCGGATAGGCAGACGCAAAATATACTCCTGCTTCACGAGCTCCCAATGCAATCGCTTCGTTGCCGGATAAGAGTAGTCGGGTTGGTTGTTTAATTTCAGGTAACTGTTTAATCTTTGCCATTATTAACCTATTTGGATTTTTTGTTCAAGATTTTATCTGCAACTTGTGGATAAAGTTCCTTTATGCAATCAGGGCAAATCCCATGTGAAAAGTTTATGTTCATTTGAGAGGAAAGATAGTCCTCAACATTCTCCCAATAATCCGTATCATTGCGTATTTTTTTGCAATTTGCACAGATAGGGATCATTCTGCGAAGTGCTGTCAACTCACCGATGTCCTCAATGACGAGTACTACCCTATTTTCATTCTCATATACAATTGGTGCTGCTGTGATCAGGCAATCTAAATCTGTGATACTGCTTCCGCTTTTTATAGAGAATTTCATCTGTTCTCTGCGAGTTGTTTTCTCGGTCATAGCCTGATTAACCGAGTTGCGAATAACACAACTCTTACAAGCCTCAGCATAGCCGCAGCCCTCTTCAGTTTCGTAAGAATGAACGCAATTCAGTGCTTCACCGTTGCGTTGCATTAGCGTTACATCCTTGGAAAGACCGAATGCCTCACCCGTACTTTTGTTGTAGTTGAGAATCCTGAGATCATCGTCAACCACCATAACAGTGGCAGGAATGATGTCGAGGTAACTCATTGCAAAGTTTTCGCTGCTATATCCTTTGTCTTTAGACATCTTCTGTTTCTCCCTAAAATTCACTCTTATTCGTATAGGAGAGCTTTCTCTTCATTATCTATAACTCGAAATGCTCCTTCAGCCAACGCTTCCAGTTCACCTTCACCGGGGTACACAATAAGCGAACCGAGGAATGCGGTTGCTGAGCGGATCATGTCAATAATCTCGTCTGAGTGGGCGAGTCCACCGGTGACAATCACTCCGTTGATACCACCTCCGAATACCGCAGCCAGTCCACCGATCTCCTTGACAATTTGGTACACCATCGCCCGCAGCGCCATCTCGGCTTCCCTGTCGCCTTTGTCAATTCGTTTCAGGATTTCCCTGACATCCGATGTGCCGCAATAAGCCGTCAGTCCGGATTTTCGAGCCAACTCCTGCAGCAACTCTTTTTTGGTGACCTCACCACTGAAACATCTCTCAATTAGCGGACCTATCGGCAGCCCACCGGCTCTTTCAGGTGAAAACGGACCCATGCCGTGCAGCGCATCGTTCACATCTATTATCCGTCCGCCTTTAACCGCAGCGATTGACGTTCCACCGCCGAGATGAGCTACGACAAAGCGGCTCCTTTCGATCTTTAGATTGAACTCCT
Source organism: uncultured bacterium (assembly GCA_964627035.1). Taxonomy (GTDB): domain Bacteria; phylum Electryoneota; class AABM5-125-24; order Hatepunaeales; family Hatepunaeaceae; genus CAZVKN01. The sequence continues at coordinate 5,642 of CAZVKN010000034.1, forward strand.
TGCACGCCCTTCTGACAACAGCTTTGATGTTCAGCGCATGTGAGCGGCATTTCCGCTGAATCCACTTCACTCCCGAAACGCGCGCAACATCGTGAAATTCATCAACTGTAACCGGATCTACTATATAGGCATCAACATTAAACCTGTCGGCGTAATGCTTTGCCAGCAGCGCACCGAGATTGCTCGCATGATTGGCTGCATCATCCGAGACAAGGAAGTCAATCATAGTGTCAGTCACGAGATATGTGCCGCCCTTCAGAGGATTCAACAAGCCGCCTCGTCCAGCGGTACCGACTACTTTTACATCGCCCAGCAATCCTTCCAATTCCTGATCAATCAGTTCTCTGCGATAGCCGAACTGGTCGGTCGCCACAAGAGTCAGTTTATCCGCATCATGTCGGACAACTTTTTCTGTGATGCGTCCCTCTCTGCTCCATAAAGCAAACTTGGTCGAGGTTGACCCGGGATTGATCACAATTACCACTTCCAAAACTTCCGTTTCCTCTTATCTTTTTAACCGTATTCATGGTTGAGTTCTTTGATTTATTCAATAGCATTTCCCATTTGTCATTCTGGACTTGATTCAGAATCCAGTATTTCAATGATTTACTGGATTCCCGCCTACGCGGGAATGACAAAAACCGGGCTAATTCGCGGATATTTCAAAGGTCTCATGGTTGTCTCATCCCGATGAATCGGGACGAGCTTGAGGACAAGCCCGACTACAGTTCACTAAAACTTCTGAGTGTGACTTTGCCAATCTCCTCGGGTAAAGATATATATTTAAGATTAGTAGAGCAAGCGGATGCAAATTAATAGCGGACATCAGGATCGAAAATGAGTGTTTGTGAAAGGTGTAAAAGAACAGTATATTTGTTGGAGTAGAAAATTCAAAACAGGACGGGGAGAAATGCTTAAATTGACAGAGACAGACAAGAAACAGTTAGATCGAAATGGAATCACAGAATCCAAGCTGAATGAGCAGCTTAAGATATTTGAGGATGGCATCCCATTCACTGACCTTGACCGCGCATGCACAATCGGTGACGGTATATTGCGAATTTCTTCAGATCAGCATGAACAACTGCTGTCCAACCACAGACAAGCAGCTTTCAACGGTCGTTTGCTAAAATTTGTCCCCGCTTCAGGTGCCGCAAGTAGAATGTTCAAGCAGTTGCTGGCACTGTTTAACTCTGATCAAGAGATTGATGCAGAATTTCTTACGGCAAACTCGTCGAAAGATCCCGCCAAATTCGGTCTGAAGTTCTTCAGTGAATTTAATCACTTCGCATTCTACGATGACTTGATGGAGTCACTGCCTGAGAACGAGAGGGACAACTATGATCGCATCCTGCAGCAGTTGCTGACTTCATCAGGATTGGATTACGCCTCATGCCCGAAAGGATTAATCAAGTTCCACCAATATGATGACAAAGCTCGCACGCCGTTCGAGGAGCATCCTGAAGAGGCGGTTCAATATGCTCTCGACAACGATAACATTGCCCGCATACATTTCACCGTTTCAGCCGATTCACAGCGGATGTTTGAAGATCTGCTGAATGATATTAAAGAGCGATATGAGAGCAAAGGGATAAAGCTGGAAGTCTCCTTTTCAATTCAGAAACCTTCCACCGACACAGTTGCCGTTACACCGGATAACGAACCGTTTCGCCTGAATGACGGCTCACTGCTGTTCAGACCGGGAGGGCACGGTGCATTGATCGAAAATCTCAGTGAGTTAGACGGTGACATTATTTTCATCAAGAATATTGACAATGTCATCCCTGACAAAGATGAGACTGTGCTTTACAAGAAACTGTTGTGTGGAAAGCTTGTCGAGCTGCAATCAGAGCTTTTCAGATATTTGAATATGCTTGAGCGTGACGAACTGACCGAGGATGAACTGTCCGAGATTAAGTCATTTTCCGACTCACAGATCTCAATCAGCTTTCCTCCTGAGTGGGACGATATCCCACAGAAAACCAAAATCAAACAGCTATATTCCTTGTTAAACAGACCAGTCAGACTCTGTGGGGTAGTAAAGAACGTCGGTGAACCGGGAGGAGGACCTTTCTGGGTGAAACATGCTGACGGAAGGATTACGCTCCAGATTGTGGAGACATCTCAGATTGATATTGACGATCCTGCCCAGAAGGAGATACTTCAGTCAGCCACTCATTTCAATCCGGTTGATCTCATTTGTGGCGTGCGGGATTACAGAGGTGAAGCATTTCATCTGCCCGACTATGTGGATCCGTTGGCTGGATTTATCTCATCCAAGTCAAAGGACGGCAGGGATCTGAAGGCATTGGAGCTTCCCGGGCTGTGGAACGGAGCGATGGCACTCTGGCATACGCTCTTCGTTGAAGTGCCGATCTCAACATTTAACCCGGTTAAGAGTGTCAACGACTTATTGAGGAAAGAGCATCAGGTTTCATGATAATCTAAACGTAACGGTACTCCTTCTATTGACATTCCAATCAGGAACAACTATATTCAGGATAACTTTGTCTAAATATACATAATCATGGTATTCTCTAAGACTTGGGGCTATGCAGTTCGGGCGTTGATTCACCTTGCCCGACACAAAGATCAGGGAACAGTGCTTAGTTCAAGAATTGCCAAAGAGGAGCACATTCCTGCACCCTTTTTATCTAAAATCCTGGGGACGCTTGCTGCAGCTAAGATTGTTGTATCCGCGCGAGGTCCGAAAGGTGGATTTATGCTCAATGTACCTGCTGAAGATCTGACATTGATGGATATCACGACCAAATTCGGCGCTCCCGACTCCGTGACGGAATGCATTATCGGACATGGTGAATGCGACGGTGGAGTTGTATGTCCGATTCATAAGAAATGGAGCGAGCCCAAACGGCAGATCATGAAATTTCTCGAGACCACTACTCTTGCTGATATTTCTGAGGTTGCTAAATACCACGAAATTCCGGTGTCAATTGATATTTGACTTTAGATGGCAGAAAGCTGAATCAATAGAATATCAAGAACTGTTTTAACGCGGATATACGGGATAATCAGGATAAGAGACGCGAGAGTATTCACTTTGCATGATGTCGTGTAGTCGGGTCTGTACCAAGTCCGACGTCGTGGTTGAGACAACCACGACTACAAAGTCACCGACCACGACAGCAAGATCACTATTCGGTAGAACTCTCAATAATCATGTGTATGCTGTCTATCCTTGTTATAAATTTCACCAAGGTAATTTTCGAATTGATCCCTAAAACATAATTTTAAACTACCAGAGGTTGCCCTCTTCATCGCTTTGACTTCTAAGTGGCAATCGCACCTATTACAACGCAGAGGAGATAAAATGCGTTTCCTTACCTCTTTAGTAATTGTCTTTGTTTTAATCGGAAGTAGCTTTGGAGGAGAAATCCTTCCGGCACTTTCCGATGAATCAAAGGACTGCATCGAGTGTCACAAAATTGATAATCCCGGGCTGTACGGTCATTGGGGTTCTTCCAAACATTTCGGTGCTAACGTCGGTTGCTATGAATGTCATGCAGCAGACAAAAAAGACGTTGATGCTATGGAGCATAACGGCTTTACCATCTCAATTATCGTCTCACCCGACGACTGCGCAAAATGCCACGAACAGGAGTCCAGAGAATTTCAAGCCAGCCATCATGCTGCTGCAGGAAAGATTCTCGGCTCACTCGACAATGTTCTCGGAGAAGTGGTCGAAGGACCGGCTCTCGCGGTTCTTGGTTGTAAGCAGTGCCACGGTTCCGAGATCAAAGTGCTCGAAGGTGGCAAACTTGATCCCGCTACCTGGCCCAACACCGGCATGGGACGTTTGAATCCTGACGGTTCACGCGGATCCTGCTCGGCGTGTCACTCTCGCCATGCTTTTTCAGTGGAACAGGCTCGTCAGCCCGAGAACTGTGGTAAATGCCACCTTGGACCTGATCACCCTCAAAAGGAGATCTACGAAGAATCCAAGCACGGTATTGCTTATTACGGCTATAAGGACAAGATGAACCTTGAGAACTCCAAGTGGGTTGTCGGTGAGGATTATTGGGCTGCTCCGACCTGCGCAACTTGCCATATGTCTGCTACCGCTGATTTACCTATCACACACGAAATCGGTGATCGTATCAGTTGGACACTGCGTCCGCCGGTATCTCAGATGGTTGACGCCAAAGCCATAAAGGCAGGCAAGAAGGTAAAATCATGGCAAGATCGTCGTGCTGACATGCAGTCGGTATGTAAATCTTGTCACGGTATTGATTTTATTCAGGCTCACTACACACAGTATGATAACTTGATTCACCTCTACAATGACAAGTTCGCCAAACCAGGTTTGTCAATCATCAAACTGCTCAAGAAAGAAAAACTCTTAACACCGACCGCATTTGATGAAGAGATTGAATGGGTTTGGTTCTATCTGTGGCATCATGAAGGTCGTCGTGCCCGTATGGGAGCAGCGATGTTTGCGCCGGATTATACGCACTGGCACGGTCTTTATGAAGTTGCCGAGCGTTTCTATCTGGAGCTGATCCCCGAAGCGCGTGAGATCGCTCATGCAGCCGGCAACAAAAAGGTTGATCCACTCATTGACGAAATCCTGAACCGCGACGAACACAAGTGGTTCCTTGGGAAGATGTCGAAAAAGGAAGCTAAAAGGCGCAAGAAGGCTCAGGAAGAGTTCAAGAAACGGTATGCTGAATAATCGTATTACCTGACGCTGTCAAGCCGCTGCGTTTGACAGCTCTTATTATGGTGTCAGCCGCGCGGGCTGACACCGGACAGTATGTTGGTATAATACTATTGAGTGATCAAAATCACTTTATCTCTGTTACAATACTTGCATTGAAAGGTTGAGGCTCATATATTGACGATTATCATTGAGTCTCAGCCGTTATTTTCATTGATCTGCTTTGGGCAGAGGCGTAATTATTACCGTCAAAACAAGGCGGTTGCAAATTTCATTCATTTTACGGAGTTTCTATGTCTCGTTACATAACGATTCTCTTATTGGTTCTTTTATTCGCACCAGCGATGACTTTCGCAGGTGATTGCAGTGGTGGTGACTGCAAAGAGTGCCCTGACGGCATCAAGTTCCACGGCGACTTCCGCTATCGCGCTGAAGCAAACGGCAAAGACTTCAACGCAGATACTGATATGGCTACTTACAGCAGCTTGCGTGCTCGTTTCGGTGTCAAATTCAAAGCCAAAGACATGATGGCATACCTGCAACTTCAATATCCTCACACAATGGGTTGGAACGCAGGTGGTCTGGGAACTGACAACAGTGTTGACGTTCATCAGGCTTACATCTTAGCGAAGAACTTCTTCTGCGAAAACACTGTCCTGCAAGCCGGTCGTTTTGAGATGGCTTACGCTGATCAACGTTTGATCGGTAGTGTCGGCTGGCACAACGTCGGTCGCACATTTGACGGCTTTGCTCTTGGTCTCTATCAGAAGGACCTTTTTTGGGCGGATCTGTTTGTTACTAAATTGACCGAGCGATCTTGGGATTACGATATCAATGTGCCTGTGCAAGGTGCAGTAAAGGATGATCTGTTCATCGGTTTGTGGGGTGCATTACCTTCACTGAACAATTTAAATTTCTTCTTCTTGCACAACCGTGATGCTGGCTTAGATGGAACAGATTGGAAAACCAGCTTGTCTCGCCATACACTCGGCATCCACTACTTTGGCAAGTACGACATGGGTCTGAAAACCTTAGTTGATTTTGCCTATCAGACGGGTACGAAGTATGATCTTGCTGCTTCTCCCTACGGTGAAACTGACATTGCTGCTATGATGATCCTTGCCGGTGCCTGGTACAAACTCGACCTCGGATTGGACGCTTGGGTCGGTGGCGGTATGGACATGACTACCGGTGATGATCCTACAACAACCGAGTTTGAAGCGTTTGACAATCTGTACTACACCGGTCACAAATGGCGTGGATATATGGATTATTTCGTCAAGGAGACACCCCAGAATCAACACATGTGGAATCGCGGTTTGCGCGACATCTTTGTGAACCTCAGCATGAAATCACCTGCTCCGTTCTGTACGGATACCAAGATTAAACTGACATTCCACATGTTTGCCGCAAGTCAAGATTATGCCTCTGCTGTTGATGGCACTGATGCTACTGCACTTGGTAACGAGATCAATATCGTCAGAACTCAGAAGCTGAAAGAAAACCTGACCCTGTCAACAGGTCTGGGATACTTCATGCCTGCTGAAGAATTCGTAGGTGCTGATAAAGATCCTTCAATGTGGATGTTCCTGCAGCTTCAGACGAAGTTCGATCATCACATTGACAACGACAAATAAACCGACCTTTTCTTAAAAGGTTGGCTGGGGAAAAGACCGTCATTTGACGGTCTTTTTTTTGCATGTAGTCCGACTTCTCCGAAAGCCGGGGGAGAAGTATTCACAACGAATTGAACGGATTAAACGGATTAGTTCAGAGTTCAGCCTTTAGGCTGCAAAAAGGCACGCTAAAAAGCCTGTCCGATAATACAAATAAATCGCTGTCAGGTCGCCGCACCTGACAGCATACCTATTGGTATTATGTGTGTTATGCTGTCAACCACGGCGGGTTGACAGCGGCATAGCCTATTATCGGACAGATTCTAGAACGTGTGCTCTGAACTCACAATGAATGACAAAGACCACAAAGAAAACAATAGCAATTGTCGGTGGTGGTTGGGCAGGTCTAACCGCAGCTACCGAGTTAGTTGATGCCGGTTTTAACGTCAAGTTATTTGAACGTGCGCCTCATCTTGGCGGTAGAGCTTCGTCGTTTTGGGATGACAACTTTGATGAGCGGCTTGACAACGGTACGCATCTGTTTCTCGGTGCTTATGAGACGAGCCTGAGACTACTGAAGAAGTGGGGGTCTGTCGGTGGGATTGATTTCGGTTTGTCCTCCGAAATTCCATGGATATATCCGGGCGGTAAAGTTCTGAAGCTGAAGCTCGGTGGAGGTAAGCTCGGTACAGCAACGTCGTTAATGTCCTTCAAGGGAATGTCATTCAGTGATAGAATCCGATGTGGAAAAGCTATTGAAGCTTTAGTTCGAACTGCATCATCATCTTCAAACAGACAGGAAGTGGATAATTTGACAGTAGCTCAATTTCTATTGCAATATGGCATTGAGAAAGGAAGCTGTGGTGGGTTGTGGGACATGCTGACAGTGGCTGTGATGAATGCAACTACTGAAGTTGCCGCATTGAAACCGTTGTGCATTGCTCTCGGTAAAGGGTTGTTGTCGGGGTCTAATGCAGGGAAACTCGGATTAATGAAAGTATCGTTTCAAGAGCTGTACTGCGAACCTGCTGCAAAATATCTGTCTGAACGCGGCGTAGAGATATTGACAGGAACGAACGTGAAGACAATAGATTTCAACTCCACGGACGCAGTCTTACTGGCTACCCCACCGCATGATGTGATAAAACTGCTTCCCGAAAAGGTAATGGCGGATTCATACTTCTCACGTTTGAAGAAACTGACAGGGCTGCCCATAGCATCGGTACATATCAACTTTGCACAACCGGTAATGTCAACGCCGTTTGCATTGATGCCCGACTGTTTTACCCAATGGATATTCAGGCGCGGTGATATGGAAAGAACCGGATGGAGAAAACTGACCGCAGTGATCAGTGCTGCACCGTCCAAAAGTGAGATGACTAATGACGAGATTGAATCTACCGTAATCAGCGAAGTTCGTGATTGCCTGCAGTCCGACGTTGAAATTGAGGCTGTCAAAACAGTCAGAACATCACGTGCAACTGTGACCCTTACGCCCGAATCAAATCGTTTGAGACCGACAGAGAAAACACCTATTAAGAACTTATACCTCGCAGGCGACTGGTGTGATACATCTCTTCCGGCAACTATTGAGAGTGCTGCTGTTTCCGGTGTGGCTGCTGCAAAAGCGATAATAGACGACTGTTCCTGAATGAAAAGCTCTAATCCAAATAGTGACTTTTATCTGATCATTCCGGCGTTCAATCTTGAGTCCTATCTTGAAGAACTGCTGGACAAGGTATCCTACAACTTTACTCCATCAAATATTATTGTTGTGGATGACGGCTCAACCGATAAAACTGCTTCAATCGCCCGTTCACATGGTGTTAATCTGATAGTCCATCCTGCAAACTACGGCAAAGGTGCAGCCTTGAAAAGCGGCTTCAAATTCTTTCTCGAGACAGACGGGAAATGGGTGATGACCATTGACGGCGACATGCAGCACTCACCCGATTCTATTCCTGAATTCATCAAAGCAACGGAGACCGGAAAACATGATGTTATCATCGGGACCCGTCTGTCCAAACTTGACGATATGCCTTTTGACCGACGATTCTCCAACCTGACCACCAGCAAAGTTCTGTCACTGATCACGCGTAACAACATACATGACAGTCAATGCGGATTCAGGCTTATCAGTCGAACGATGGTTGAAGGGTTGACTGAACTGCCAGGTAACAGATTTGAGTTTGAAACGGAATGTATATTGGAATGGACTATGCGTGACGCACAATTTGGTTGGATTAACGTACCGACTCACTATCACGGTTCATCCAGCTCGATCAACCGCGTGCATGATACACTTCTTTTCTGTAAGGTTACTACACGTCATCTGCTAAGAAACATCTTCTAACAGCTTTTCGTTCCGATACATTGAATTCACCGCAAATAATTGATACATTGTAATTATGGGAAGTGTGTTTTCATTTCTTGCTTCAACAATTTTAGTAAGCCAAGACAGAAGTCGTATCGGAGGTTATTGTGGTAAAGTTCTTTAGCGTTATTTTCTACATTCTTTCATTGGTACTGAGCCTATCAGATGTATCGGCTCAATCGCTTGTCTTCAATGAAGTTATGCCCTCCAATATCGAAACTCTCATGGATGAGGACGGTGAGTATCCTGACTGGATTGAGATTTACAACCGCAGCGATACAGCGATTTCTCTTAACGGTTTCGCTTTGTCCGATGATGCCAACAATCCATTGAAATGGATATTCCCGCCGGTTATCCTTGACGGTCGCAGTCAATTTATGGTCTTTGCATCCGGAAAGAACAAAAGACTGTGGGCGAGCCATAACGAGACTGTCATAACACAAGGCGATGTATGGAGCTACTTCCCCGGAACAGAAGAACCTCCCGCAGATTGGCGAACAGTCTGGTTTAATGACGGCGGATGGCAGACAGGTAAGAGTGGTTTCGGATTCGCCGACGGTGACGATTCGACCATTGTGCAGGACGTCGTCTCGATATATATCCGAAAGAAGTTCAGCTTAGATGATCTTAATAATGTGTTGTATCTCTTGCTGCATGTTGACTATGACGACGGATTTGTAGCTTACCTGAATAATCAGGAGATTGCCCGAGCAAATGTCGGCGTACCGGATTCTATTCCTGCTTTTGATGAAACTGCTATCCTGAACCATGAAGCGCAGATATATCAGGGGTTGTCTCCAGATCTGTTCGTGATAAATAACTTCCGTGATCTGCTGGTTCAGGGTGACAATGTGCTCGCCGTTCAGGGTCATAATGCTGACATCAACTCTTCAGATTTTTCGTTGATTCCGTTTTTAACGTTGGGAATGAATTATCCTCCTGCCAATGCGAGAGGAGTTCCAGAACTGCTTGAGTGCTGTCTCGTGCCGCTGCATACCAACTTTAAAATTCGTTCCAGAGGTGAACGCGTTTATCTTGCGGACAGTTCAGGCGATGTCATTGATGATGTGCGGTTCTCTGATTCTCCCCCGGATATTTCATTCGGCAGGTATCCCGATGGAAGAGATGCCTGGTACTACTTTTCCGATCCGACACCGAGGGGAGACAACTCGCCACTCGGTAAGCTGGGGATATCCGGGCAGCCTGAGCTGTTTCCTGCTGCGGGTCTTTACAGCACACCGATTACGGTTTCGCTGACACCACCTGATCCGAACAGTGTCATGTACTACACGCTGGACGGTTCCCCTCCAACCTCAGAATCCACAGTTTACACAGAACCGATTGCGATTGAAGGGAGTACGGTCATCCGTGCTATTACCATCGAGCCTCATTCTGTGCCGAGCGTGATTAATACCTCCAGCTATATTTTCTACTCAAGTGATTTGCCGATTATTTCCCTGTCAACAGCTCCTGCAAATCTTTGGGATGAAGAAACAGGAATCTATGTTCTCGGGACTGATTATGAAGAAGACCCGCCTCATCGAGGGGCAAATTACTGGCAGGATTGGGAGCGACCGATACATATCGAATTCTTTGAACCCGATGGCTGGTTTGGGTTCGGCATTGATGCGGGTGTGAAAATATTTGGAGGCTGGACTCGTTACTTTCCGCAAAAATCACTCGCACTGTTTGCACGGTCACGCTATGGATCATCAGAGGGCATTAATTATCAGATTTTCCCCGATCTGGACATTGACACCTTTGAATCAATTGTTTTACGGAACTCGGGAAGCGACTGGACTCATACAATGTTCCGTGATGCAATGATGACCGGATTGGTTAAAGACACAGACGTTGACGTTCAGGCATATCGTCCATCAGTAGTTTTCCTTAATGGGGAATATTGGGGTATCCATAATATCCGTGAAAAACTAAATGAGCATTATGTTGCTTCGCATCATGGTGTGCCAACTGACTCTGTTGATATGTATAATGTATGGGGTGGTGTCCTCCACGGAAACTGGAATGCTTATGATCAGCTATTCACATATCTTAACAACAACAATCTTGACAATCCATATAACTACAACTATGTAGCGTCACTAGTTGATGTGGAGAACTATCTAAATTTCAACGCCACCAATATTTACGTTGACAACACCGATTGGCCCGGAAATAACTACAAGTTCTACAAACCCCGCACGGTGGGTGGTAAATGGCGGTGGTTCCTGTTTGATACTGATTTCGGGTTCTCGCTTCACGACACAGCAGCATATCGTCATAACACGCTTGAGATGGCAACTGATCCAGACGGTACCGGCTGGCCCAATCCACCCTATTCGACATTCCTGTTACGTAAGATGCTCGAGAATGATCAGTTCCGCACGGAGCTCGCCAATCGCATTGCTGACTTTGCTAACTTTAATTTCGACACAACGCGTATAGATCAGCACATAGATCGAATTCTTGCAGTAATAGATTCAGAAATCCCGCACCATCTTGAACGATGGGATAGAGATTATGACGATTGGCTTGATGATATTGAGGAATTGCGTGTTTTCGCCCGACAAAGACCACCATATGTCCGGCAGCATGTGGTGGATTTCTTCAATCTTGGTGGCAGTTCAACGGTCAGCATTGATGTTTATCCTCCCGGTGCAGCGCAGATCCAAGTCAATACATTGATACCTACAGAGTATCCCTGGGAAGGAGTCTATTTCCATCGCAATCCGGTCAAACTCACCGCATTAACAAATCCGGGATATGTGTTCTCGTACTATGGCGGGGATGTGAATTCGACCCAGCCATCCACCGACATTTATCCCATTCAGGATGTACAGATTGTGGCTGTGTTTGAAGATCTGCCCGACATCGGCAAACCGATTGTGATCAACGAGATCAATTACAACAGCGACGGTGATTGGGACACTAAGGACTGGGTTGAGCTGTATGCGCAATTCGGGAATCATGACCTGAGTGGGTTCATCCTGCGTGATGCCAATGATGACAACGCTTTTATCTTCCCACAGGGGACTTATCTGTCACAGGGGGAGTATCTGATCGTCGTTACCGACAGCAGCTCGTTCAGAACCTATCTTCCTGATCTTCCGAATGTGATGGGTGATCTCGATTTTAACTTCAGCAACAACGGTGATTTAATCCGGCTGTACGATTCAAGAGGTGCCCGTTACGATTCGATCTCTTTCAATGACAACGCAAGCTGGCCCCGCGGCACTGACGGAGCAGGCAGAACACTGGAATTGATTGACCCGCTGATGACAGGCGACAGTATTGCTCATTGGCGTTCTTCACCACTGGCGCACGGTTCACCGGGACGAGACCACAACTACCACGCACCGACAGCGTTCAATCTCGCGCGACCTTTGGACGAAACCACAACTGAGGGAGAGTCCGTCATGCTGCAATGGTTCTCGTCGGTTGATCCTGATTCGGGTGATAGCGTAATATACCGAGTGGACTGGTCAACCGATCCCGATTTCAATCTCAAACTGCAACATTTCACCACAGACAGTTCAATTGTAATCAGTGAAATATCGGTTGACAGCACCAACCTCTCCGGTCTTGTGAGTGGTGTGACAGTTTACTGGCGAGTTACTGCGATTGATACTATGGGCGTAGAGAAGCGTTCACAGGCTGGCAACAGTGGTTGGAGTTTCCGCAATGAGCTGCCTGTGTCATTTGCTATCGGGTCACCTTATCCAAATCCGTTCAATAAAACATTTACAGTGAGTGTCTCATTGCCTGAATCCGGTGATGTTCGTGTAAGACTGTACAACATCCTCGGGCAGCAGATCTATCACTTAGAGCAGACATATTCAGCAGGCAGTCACAGGCTGCTGCTACCCACGAATGACCTGCCATACGACCTTGCAGCAGGTCTTTACATCCTTCAGATCAAGCATGAAGACAAGATCAGTGAGCAGAAGGTTGTGCTTTTAAAGTAGGGGAATTTGCGCATGTGATAGCCCATAGTAATTAGTATAAACGTCCTAAATTACACAAAGTGATGTTAATTTCAAAATCATCACAATTGTGCTTAATTACACTTGACTTTCATATAACAAGTTGCTATACTGCTTCTACACACTACACACTACACACTACACACTACACACTACACACTACACACTACACACTACACACGGAGGTGGGTTATGAACAAGTTAGTCGTTCTTTGTATTGTGCTTTTACTCGTTCTTTCTGTTACAGAATTAAGCTATGCGGGTGATTGGACACTCCACGTAAATTTAGGTAGTTCTGCACCTATAGGCGATGGCAGTGAATACTGGAATACTGGTTTTGCAGTTGGATTTGAAGCATATCGTCCAATTTCCGGTAATCTGCTATTGGGAGGACGTTTTGCTTTCAATGGATGGGGATTAAATGGAGATAAAGTGTTGGAAGGGGAGGATCCAACTCTTTCATGGGAAACGTCCGGTGCTACAGCCATAAGTGAGTTCGTTCCATCGATTCGGTATCTTTTTAAGAAGTCCGAGACCTCTAATATCCGTTTCTTTGGTCACATTGGAATAGGTTTTTATGGTTTAGCTTCGGACTGGAAACTCAAAGCTATCGACGCTTTTGGCAATTGGGTTGAAGTCACATACGAAGATACGGGAACGTATTTTGGTACAACTATTGGTGGTGGAATAGTTTTCGGAAATCCCGATAAGGTTCATTTTGAGTTTGTGCCAATGTATAATACCGTTTTTACAGAAGATGAATCTACGAATTACTTCTCTGGCAATCTTGGTTTGATCTTTAACTTGTAGTGTTTCCAAATGTTATTCTGAACGCAGTGGAGAATCCATTTTTGAGCAGTGTGCTGAATTCTTCGCTGCGTTCAGCAGTCGCTTCTTCAGCATCTTATCAAAGTCATTAAAATCGTTCCACCCAATTCGCGCTTAAACTGTTCCAACTGTTTGCAGAGCTGATACATAATCCGCCCAGCCTGACGCGCAAACTGAGGCAACCGCTTCCCCCCAAACAGCAGTAACTTTCTCACGCAAAGATCGCAAAGCCGCAAAGAAAACCATTTTAACAAGGATATTCAGGATGCTCGGGATAAGAACAAAATATTCTGTCTATCCTGTACATCCTTGTTTAATCTTCTCTTCGTCTTCTTTGCGGCTCTGCGTCTTTGCGTGAGATCATTTCTTCACGTAACTTGATTTCCATCGCATTTGTGACTATATTAGTGATAACTATCATGACATAATCATGAGATCATTTATGAGCTACATCAAAACCACTGCAAACAGCAGAATCAATATTCCTATCACTGCAACCACCCGAGCGCAATTGGAACAAGTTGCCACCGGCAAAGGAGTGAGTCTGGCTGAACTCGGACGCCAAGCTATTGAAGCCTTCCTCGCTGAAGAACGTCGTCACCAAAGATTGCAGGCACTATGTAGCACAGCCACCAAATATGCTGACATCATAGAAGAAGTTGATAGAGAATGGCGTCATACTGAGGTTGAAGGTTGGACTGATGACTAATATCAAACGGGGTGATCTTCTGTTAGTCAATCTTGAGCCGACAATCGGTAGTGAACAACGAGGTAGATCACGTCCTTGCCTGGTCGCATCACCGGAGGAGCTAAACAACATCTTCCGTGGGATTATTGTTTGTCCCGTTACGGACGCACGACATGTCAAGCAATCTGAATTAGGTCTTACCTTTTTACCTGTCGGTGAAGGTGGTTTGAATAAGAACAGTCTTGTAATTGCATTCCAAATTCGCATGTTGGACAAACGTCGGATAATACGTAGAATCGGTACTGTCGGCAGTTCTTTTTTGTCAGAAGTAACCGATTCGCTCAAGGCGGTTTTGGATATTCCGTGAAATTGCTCACGCTGCGTGTGCCGGTTACAACCTAAAGGTTGGACTCTGAACTAAATCTGTTCAATCCGTTCCCCCCGGTTTCGGAGAAACCGGGCTACATTTCACCTATTGTAACCTTCGACACCTTCCCCAACGAATCCCCGAAGAACAGCTTGCCCAGCTTATTGACCTGACGCGGTATGTCGGTGACGTGGCACATGACTTTGCCAGATCCGTGAGTGTTCAGCAGTCCTTCGCGGAGAATGACCGACTCAACCTCGATTGCGGCGGCTTCGGCTGAATCAACCAGCCTGATGCCATCTCCGACGATTTTTTGAATAGCAGGTTTGAACAGCGGGTAGTGAGTACAACCGAGTATTAAGGTGTCTATCCGATGCCGGAGCAGCGATTTTAGATATTCGCACAGAATCAGCTCAACCACTTCACCCTCAAACCGACCCTCTTCTGCCAGTGGAACCAGCAGTGGACAAGGCTCCTCCCACACCTTGATTTTCGGTGCGAGCGCAATTAGTCTTGACTTGTAAGCCTGCGAATTGATAGTGGAAGGCGTTCCGATGACTCCGATTCTGTGATTTTCTGTAGCCTTTAAGGCAGTGTTGACACCGGGATCAACCACGCCGATAATCGGTGCACGCAATGTACGTTTGAGGTGATTGAGTGCGACAGCGGAGGCTGTGTTGCAGGCGATGACGATCATCTTGACATTTTTGCTCAGCAGATAGAGTGCGCACTCCATCGCATAGCGACGGACTGTCTGTGATGACTTGGTGCCGTATGGGACTCGCGCGGTGTCACCGAGGTAGATGATGTCCTCACCGGGAAGGCGGCGATGCAGCTCCCGTGCAACGGTCAGTCCACCGATGCCGGAATCAAACAGACCTATCGGACTGTTATTCATGTCTATATGGTAAGAGTGAATTTTGTGGGAAAGAAAAATAGGCTATGCAATTTAAGCAATGAACACGAGACGAGTTCAAAAGATCACCGAAACATTGCTTTGAGGCTTCCCCAAGTGCGATGCACACCTGAAAAAGAGAGCGTAACCTCTTCAGTCTGGCTTCTTTCGCTGTGACCACCGACAAATACGACTTCAATGCGGTAGTAAAAGGTGTTCAGACGATCTTTGAACAGGTCGTTGTCAACGTAGCGGTAAGTGCTGTTGTCACCTTTCGGTCTGACCGAGGCTATGTTGTGGAAGACTTGTCCGTCCAGACTTCGCTGGATGCTGAACTCGACAACTCCACTCTCAATGCCGGATGTCCATTCAAGGACGGCTGTCTGATCTTTGCTTTCGGCAGTAAAACTGCGGATGGTCTCAGCGCTCGCCTGACCGACAAATACTGCAACGATTAGCAGTGCTATGGTTGTAATAAGTATATTTTTCATATTCTGAAGAAAATTTCCTGTGAACGTTCGGGAGTTTCCGAACCGATTCATACTAATCTATATGATAACAGATTATTTGCCGTTTGTCAAGAGTTTTCACGCTCTGAACAAAAACTTTGTAGTCGTGGTTGTCTCAACCACGACGTCGGGCTTGAGACAAGCCCGACTACAGAACAGCAGTGTCATCCCACAAGCTAATAGAAACATCACCTATACCGATTGGAATGCTTGTAGTCCCACCGTTCCATCTTGTCGAGGGCGTCCCTGCTGCCTGTTTTTTTCAGTGCCGACACCAGCTCTTCAATCTGGACGAAGCGGAGGATATGGTCATCATGGCGCATTTCCATGTGATCCGGCTTCCCGAACATCAGCAGTTCTGCGGCATGAACCAGGTGTGATTTTGCCTGTTTCAGCTCACCACGCTTGGAGTAGTAAACGCCTGCATATGTGTGATAGGACGCTGTGCGGAGGTTGCGGTACACGGTATCCTGCGCCAGTGCATAGATTAAGTCGCGGCGGTAATTCCAGCCGTGTGAGTATTTGCTCTCAAACCTCGCATTTTCCGCAATGACACGTGCCTTTTCGTAGTATGGCTGTCCGCCGAGCGGGTTGATTCGGTCAGCGTCGAATCCGAGGCAAAGCCAGATGTAAAACTCTATGCAGCCGGTCATTGTGTGATACGGATCGCCGATGTGAAGCTGATTATCCCGTGAATATTTGAACTCCCAGCGGTTGTCGCGCAGTTGCAGACCAGCCGGAATCGCCATCATGATGCCTGCACTGTAGCGGTGAAACGTTGATGG
This sequence comes from uncultured bacterium, assembly GCA_964627035.1. Lineage (GTDB taxonomy): Bacteria > Electryoneota > AABM5-125-24 > Hatepunaeales > Hatepunaeaceae > CAZVKN01. The sequence goes on from CAZVKN010000034.1 coordinate 22,365, forward strand.
CCGTGACCACGTGTCGAATAGGATGTCAATCTTTACCGGGAATTCGTAGTTGTAGGGTTTGTCCTTCCACGAACCGGAATTGACGACCCGTTCCAGATCGGATTTCAGATTGATCAGATAATCTTTCTCCTCAACTGACAGACGGTCGAGCCGCAGTTCAACGTCTGCTTTGACGATCTGAGCATTCAGGGGGAGTTGGATCAGTGCAAGGAAGAGAATGGTGGCGGTTATGAATATGTTTAATCGGTATCGAATAAGAGACGGACTCCGAATATGTGGGGAACTTTGATTGTAAGGTACGGAAATAGATGGGGAGTGTCAAGAGGGGGGATTTTGGGAGACTAGTCCTACTTGATAATAATCAGCTTTCGAAATTTAATCCTACGCACTGATCTCATTTGTAGGAAATACATTCCCGATGGAATGGTGGAAGCGTTCCATCTAACCTGATAATGTCCTGCCGAATACGTCTTATCGAACAACATCGCAATTTCTCTACCTGAAATGTCATATACTTTTAGAGTTGTTCGTTGTGAAATGCTAATATTGAAGCGAATATTAACAGTGCTATTGAAGGGGTTGGGATAAACGGAAGTTATACCAAAGTCATTAGGTACGTTGTGGTCGGAGTTATCATCAACATCGAGCGCAACATCCAACACTACTGGAATAATTGTCTCACCTATCAGAGTATTGTGCGTGAACAGCAACTCACCCTCATATCTGGCAATCTCTAACTGATCTGAGCTTAATGTGACAGTCAACTCCTGTTCCTCATTCGGTTCAACTATTCCTTCAGAGCTGTCAACAGAAAACCATGCTAAATTCTTATGTAGTTGCCAAACATCTATTCGATCATCACGACCATGATTAGAGAGTGCTACAAACGTCCAACTATAAATATCCATCTGATCTGTAATAAACGCTCCACCAGGTCGTCCACCTTCTTCCGGCTCAAGTTGAGTTACAAAAAGAGTGTCTTCAGTTTCAGGATTGATCTTATGGACATATTGTCCGTCATTACCGATTTTATGAAAAACATAAAGCGGATAACCGTCGGGATCTTCAGACCAGTGTGCTAAGCCGTAAATGTAGAAACCGTATCGGGATAGTTGTCCGGTTTCATTGCCGTTTCTATCGTATTGAGCGATATAGTCACTGGTTGTACCCGAAATCCAGAGACGTTCCCTATCCGAATCCCAAGTTACTGCTGCGCTTCGGAAGGGACTCTCAAAACTATTCCTAAAATCGCCATCAGGTGTAAACCCGCACACAATATCATCACCAACCCCCCAGATTAAGTTTCCATCATAGGCTAAATCTTTCAGGACATAGTTTGAATCTCCATCCTGTTGAAAACGATTAACTTCTGCACCTTCACGGTCGAATACATAAACCCAATTCGTATCATTGCCGTCTCCGGTGACATAATAGTGGTCTTCGAGATAAACGACACCTTGGAGACGATTGTCTTCAACCTCACGACCTGCAGGAATTGAATGGCGCAGCTCCCAAAAGTCTCTGTTCGCTTCACCGAGAAGCAATCTTTCTACTGACCAACGTAAAAGCCCGTTTCCATTATTACGCATAGTGAACGGCAATTCTATCTCCTGTTCAACCTCCAACTGGGCATGGAAATCATTAACGGACAGTTCAAATTCAGAATGGCGCAACGAGACATTAATCTCCAAAGTGTCATCTGCTTCAAATTCCAAATCAGTCCGTACTGAATCTATAAAACCATCAAAGCTAACCGTGATAGAAAACTGATCTAAAGCAATCGCTTCATCAATCCACCAGTTGCCGTCAGCGTCCGTAGTGGTCGTATCGCATAGGAAAGCGACAGTAGCTCCTTCCACAGGGTCATCCGTCTCAGCATCGGTTACGTTGCCGTACAGCACACCGTAAGGAAAAGGAATGTTTTCTATTGCTTCTGCTAAATCAGGAAGAGGACCTATATGTCCCTGATCACCCTCTTCATTTTGAGGAGTGCCCGTTTCGACCAGTAAGTCGCGCATTTGCTCCCAATCAAACAGTATCTGCCCACCGGTTCTAACCTTTACGATACCCTGTATACAGGCTACAGCACCTGCTACAATGGGTGTTGCAGATGATGTTCCGCTAAAGTTAGAACGATACCGTTGTCGCGCATCATTTCTTGGATTGAACAGTTCTCCTAAACCGGTTGTTGCCACCTCTCGACCCCATCCTTGTAGTTCGACTCTGCGACCATAGCAGGAGAATTCTAATCGGGATCTATCAGGTCCGTGATTACCGATGGGCGGAGCACCAGCACCGACAAATATCGCGCCGGAATGCCTGACATCCGGATCAAAAATTCTAACAGTGTCGTAGTTCACTCCAGTATTACCAGCTGATTCAAGACAGATCATACCGTTACGAGTCGCATTGTTGATCGCTTCGTAGTTCGCAAGAATATACTCTACATTCACATTCTGTTCAATATCTGTTGAAATGTTAAACACAAAGTAGAAGATACTTCCTTCTCCGAGTGTATCAGCCACTTGATTTATGTGATTTGCAATATTCGGCCAGCCCTCCTCTCGCCGTGACACGTCGTAACATCCAATTTCAACCTCAGGACATATTCCACTGATACCATATTCGTTGTGAATCCCGGTAAGAATCCCCACGGTGGAAGTGGCATGGAAATTTATATGCCCATTGTTTCTGGGCAACACGTAAAATGGTTCTTTCAGATCTTCATGGTCAACTTGATACATACCCACTTCCATGGCGACAACGCGTATGCCTTCTCCCTTACCACCAGGTAGTTCCCACGCTACACGAGCATCAATGCCACCCGGTGCCTCATCAAGATACCCTTGAAGATCGGTAAAATCAGGTGTTTCAGGCGGAATATCTTCAAGCGGTTGGTAGATTCTCGGTTCAGGGTAGGCTAATTCGACGATGTCTAAACCATTCATTTCGTCAATAAACTTCTCTGAATCCTCCGGACGTTCTAATATGAAGCGATAGAAGCAGTTCAGGTCCGCAAGTTCATCGCCAGACCGACGTTGGCCGCTCTCACGCTCCGCATCAAGAACTTCTTCAGGGCGAGAGAAAAGAGGTGAGATACTGATGAACTTATATCGTTGAATTACAGAATTGAAAGGCGTGAGATTGTAGTTGTTGAGAGAGACCAGCATGTCGGATCGAAGCCGTACACGACTCTCATCAATAAATTTGACGGTCACGCATTCGGGATAGAAGTAGTCAGAGTTGACAGTTGTATGCATGGGTTTCTCGGGGATCCAGCGTGGCTTCAGGGAAGCCATACTTTGCTGGAATGCCAGGCTGAGAATAATTGTGAAGATAATTGAATATTTCATGTGGAGAATTCCTCCTAACTCTAAAATATAACTATTCACCGTAAATTCACAACTCAAACTGACAGTTTCAAACTATTTCGGAAGAACTAAGTTGTATTAGATGTCGCTTGTTATTTCCTATCCTGCATTAACGGACTTATTTTCACCTTACCGCAAAAGTCCTGAAAAAACACTACCTATTTGACCCGCTTCAACACTATATTAGCCGATTATCAAATTAAGGGAGTTCAGAGTTCACGCTTCAGCGTGGGGAGAACAACCTAAAGGTTGAACTCTAAACTATCTGTCGTTATCAATCATGGAAAAAACTACAAATATACTTATAGTCGGTGTCGGGGGTCAGGGCGTGATCCTCGCATCCGAGCTGTTGTCAGAAGCGGCAATTGAAGCGGGATTTGACGTGAAAAAATCTGAAGTGCACGGCATGGCACAACGAGGCGGTGTAGTCTCTTCACACATCCGCTTTGCAGAGAAAGTCTATTCACCGCTGATCCCAAACGGTATGGCAGACGTGGTGCTCGCCTTTGAAGCGGCTGAAGGACTGCGGTGGGCATCGCAAGTCAAAAAGGGCGGTATGCTGGTCGTCAACAGACAGCAGATCATCCCGACGATTGCCTTTACCAAAGAACATTCATATCCTGAGGATCCTATCGGTCAATCGCGCAATATTGCGGATCGTGTCCTTGATATTGACGGCATCGGAATAGCCGAAGAGATAGGCAACCCTAAGCTGGTCAATACAGTGCTGATCGGTGCGATTTCAGAGGAGCTGCCGATTCCTCCCGAAATCTGGGAGACGATAATCAGACGCAAAGTCCCGCGCGGAACGGAAGAACTGAACCTCACCGCATTTCAGAGAGGGATCGAAGCACTCCACCGGAATGCATAGAGGAAGTTCAGAGTTCACGCTTCAGTGTGGGGAGAACAACCTAAAGGTTGAACTCTAAACTAACTGAATAGACAAAAATCAATCAGCCCATAACCGCAGGAAAGTGTTCCGAAGTTATGGGTTTGTTGTTTCATCATGTAATTGTACTTATATTCGGTAGTATCTGTAGTCGGGCTTGTCTCAAGCCCGACGTCGTGGTTGAGACAACCACGACTACAGAAAAAGTGACCCGTGCAAAACCAAATAGGACACTACTGACATATACTGACTTTTTGCTGACGACACTATTAACTCATCAACAGATCATAAATTGAAGAATATCCCGATTACATCCACAATAACATGCTAATTTTAAAACTTCTCCTGCTTCTGATTCCGATCATATTTACCGGCTGCCAAGTCGGTGGATCTTCATCCTTTATTCAGGGGGACACACCTGAACAAAACAACGCAACCTACAGTGGTGATCCGGTAACAGGCGATTGGGTAGTTATGAACCTGCTGGATGAACCGGAGAGCCTGAATCCTTTTACGTCATCATCCGCCAGTGCGACAAATATCTATTCCTATATATACGAATCATTCCTCGACACCCGTCGTGAACCTCCATGGGATAACATTCCGCTGTTGGTCGAATCACTTCCTGAGGCTTCGGAAGATCATCTCACTTATACTTGGAAACTTAGAGATGACGTCACCTGGCACGATGGTAAACCGATGACAGTTCATGATGCAGTGTTCACTTTGAAAGCAATCATGAATCCGTATGTTGACGATCTCCCGACCAAACCATATTACGCTGAACTTGACAGCATTCAGTTGTTGGGTGAACGAACGCTGAAGATGTTCTGCTCACAGCCATACTTTATGCATGAGGATTTTCTTGGTGGATTTCGAGTTCTGCCTGAACATGTTTACGATCCAGATGGACTGTTAAAAGAATACAGCTATTATCAGGTTAAAATAAGTTCCGCTTATGGTAGCATTGCTGACGTTCTGGAAGAAGAAGCAGTAACAACTTGGGACGATCTTTATCCTGCAATCGCTTTAAAAAGATTGGAAAAATCGATTGAATCAGCTACTAAAGATAAAATTAGCTGGGATGATCTGACATCACTGACAAATTGGGAAGGTTTGTATCCTGAGAATAAATTAAATTCCGCTATCGAGTTTCTAAAAAACCATTCCGATGGAGCCACTGGTGTCGAAATGGCTGAATCGAGTGTAATTAACGCACAAAAAGCGGTCGAAGCAATAACCACACCATACCATACACTTGATGAGCTTGCCGCTGTCTGCCGTAAAATACACACTACCATGATGGAGTTTGGAGAGCAGTTCAACGTTCACCCACAGGGTCGTGCTCCGACTGTCGGAAGCGGTCCATACGAATTCGAGAAATGGACGACCGGTCAGGAAATCATTCTGAAACGGAACGAAAACTATTGGCGAGGTGAAGGTCACGCCTATCTTGATAAGCTCGTATTTCGAATCCTGACTGATTATACGGCATCGTTGGTGGCACTGAAGAGTCATGAGATTGACTTTATGGAGCGGTTACAAGCAATCCAGTACCTGACCATGACCAACCAGAAGAAGTTTTTAAACAAATTTGTAAAGAGTACATATCTGGTTCCGAGTTACTCTTATCTTGGGTGGCGATATGGCAATCCTATCTTCGCCGATAAAAAGGTGAGACGGGCAATGACGCACATGGTACGTCGTCATGAGATTGCCGAGAAAATGCTGTTTGGATTTGCCGAGGTTGTCACCAGCAATTTTTACCGATATGGGATGGACTACGATTCAACCATAGTTGCATATGAATATGATCCGATTGAGGCTCAAAGACTACTCGCTGAATCAGGTTGGGCTGATATTGACAATGACGGTATTCTTGAAAAGGACAGCTTAGAATTTAAATTTGAGATGTTGCTGCCATCAGGCTCACAAACAGCGGAAAATTTAGCTTCTATTCTTCGTGAAGACCTGTACATGATAGGTGTGGAAATGGAAATCCGCAAACTTGAGTGGTCTGTATTTATTAACAACTATATCCGCAACCATAACTTCGACGCTTGCTATCTTGGCTGGGTTTTCGGTATGAAAGGTGATCCCAAGCAAGTATGGCATTCGCAATCTGCGACCGGGCGTGGATCTAATCACGTAGAGTTTAAGGACAGTAAAGCCGACTCACTGATTGACGCAGCGCGAGTGGAATTTGATCAGGAGAAACGAGTTGCAATGTACCACCGTTTCCAACAGATACTACATGAAGAACAGCCATATACATTCCTGTTCAGCGATACTCGAAAACCGGCGTATGACAAGCGGTTCAAAGGTGTACGCTGGTATCCGTTCCGCCCGGGGTATCAATTTGACGAATGGTTTGTGCCGAGGGATGAACAGAAGTTTGTGGATTAACCGCAGATTTCGCGGATTACGCAGATTTTTATCAAGTATTAATTCAAGGCAATATTACTCAAAAAAATAGTTGTGTTTTGTATTGGTCAATCATCTGTCTTCCAAACAGGGACACAAAAAAACAATCTGTGTAAGCAGCGAAATTCGTGGTTAAATCAGGAGGAACAATGGTTAAGAACGATCCTCGGACGTACAAGATTATCGGGGCGGGGATGGCGGTGCATAAGGAGTTAGGGAGTGGTTTTCTTGAAGCGGTTTATCACGAAGCATTGCGGATTGAGTTTCGGGCGCAAGGTGTTCCATATTCCTATGAAGTAGAGCTTCCGGTTCATTACAAAGGTAAATTGTTGAAAACGTCTTATCGTGCTGATTTCGTTTGTTTTGATTCGGTTATCGTGGAGCTAAAGGCGATTAAAAAAATTGGTTGAATACAGGAAGCACAAATAATTAACTACCTTAATGCAACCGGCATTGAGATTGGAATGCTACTGAACTTCGGAGCGCCATCCTTAGAGTATAAACGCTTCATACTATCAAAACAATCAGCACAATCAGCGTAATCTGTGGTTAAATAAACAGCAATGAAAACAGCAAAACTCAATACCGACTTTGGCAACATCTATATCTTCGCAGAATCGAGCAGAATCAGTAAAATCTATCTACCGGGTGCTGTGTTAAGACCTGAAGAAGAGATGAGTGTAATATCAGACCCTCAATCCGATCCAAATCTGAAAGTGATGTATGGCATTCTTAAAGATTACTTTAATGGGATCCCGTTGAAAGCAGAAATTGTTGAGCCATACATCCCAAAACATAACGAATTTCGTTTCAAGGTGTGGAAAGCTTGCTCTGAAATTCCGTACGGTTCAACTATCAGCTACGGTGCTTTAGCGAGAAGAGCCGGATATCCCCGTGCTGCCCGAGCGGTAGGCACTGCGATGGCTCACAATCCACTGCCGATCCTCGTGCCGTGTCACCGTGTTGTTACTTCGGACGGGAAACTTGGTGGATACGGTGGAGGCGAAGCGATGAAAAGGGAACTTTTAATTCGTGAAGGTGTCATATTATAGGAATTATTTCAACTAAATAACCTCAATAAACCATTATGAACAGAAATCTGATAATAGTAATAGTCATTGCACTATTAGTGGTGATTGCGATCATATTCGCCAATCGCTCGGATGAGTCGCCAACACAACCTGTCAAGCATGAACCTGTCAACAGCCTTGATATGGGAGGAATGATGACAGTTACTGCAGAGGACAACATGTATCATAAAGCGACCTGTCCTAATATCCACGGTAATACCAGGTTGATGACACGGCAGGACGCAGTAAGTTCTGGAGCGGTCATGTGTCCCACTTGTATTACACCGGATCAGTGATGACTCCTTCGATGAAGCAGATCCTGTGGGTTGATGACGAGATTGACCAGCTGCGTTCGCATGTAATTTATCTTGGTGAGCGCGGCTATGAAGTGACTTCGGTTACCAACGGTCCTGATGCGTTGGAACTGATGAAGAAACAGCCTTTTGATCTGGCATTGATTGATGAGATGATGCCGGGAATGGATGGACTGGAAACTCTACAGGGGATCAAACGGATTCGTCCTGATATTCCGGCGGTCATGGTGACCAAAAGTGAAGAAGAAGATTTGATGGATCAGGCAATCGGTTCACAGATTGACGGTTACCTGATCAAACCGGTCAACCCGTCACAGATACTTTCAACCGTAAAACGATTGATTGACAAACGGCAGATTTCAGCTACTCAACTGTCCCAGCGATGGGCTGCGGAGTTTGCTGATCTCAGCAGGATGGTGGAGTCTGAACTCGATGCGGATGGCTGGCTCGACCTGCACAACCGACTATGTGTGTGGGAGATTGAGATGGATCGGTATGGCGAAGCCGGATTAGATGAGATGCTTCAGGAGTTGAGATCCGATGCGGATGCCAGGTTTGCACACTGGGTTGAAGACAATTACCAAAACTGGATTGCTTCTTACAGCGGTGAACGTCCTGCGCTGTCAATGGATGTCGTTGATAAATGGCTTGTTCCGCTGCTTGACCAAGGCAAGCCTACTCTGTTTCTTGTGGTTGACTGCCTCAGATTGGATCAATGGTTGATGCTTGAACCTCTTTTGTCACAGTTCTTCGATGTCACCCGAGACGGCTATCATTCCATCCTCCCAACTGCGACACCTTATGCGCGAAACGCCCTGTTCAGCGGCTTGACTCCTGCTGAAATTGAGAGGCTTCATCCGGATTTGTGGTCACGCGGTGATGAAGATGAGGCATCCTCCAATCGCTTTGAGCGGCAGTTCCTGAACGAATTGCTGATAAGACGAAATATTGAGATCAAACCGGAACCGCGTTACGTAAAGATTCTTGAGAGTGAAGAGGCGAATGAATTTGAGCGGAGAGTTCAGGAGTATGTCCGGTTGCCGCTGACCATGATGGTCTATAATTTTTTTGACATCCTCGTGCATACGAGACAATCTGTTGAGGTCTTGCAGGAGATGCTGCCGGATGAATCCGCACTTCGTTCTGTCACCAAAGCCTGGTTTCAGCATTCATCACTCTTTCGTATTCTTCAGGCTTACGGAGCTGCCGGAGCTAATGTGCTGCTCACTACCGATCACGGTTCGCTGCGAGTCAAACGTGGCACAAAAGTTATCGGTGACCGCGAGACATCAACCAGTCTTCGTTTCAAATATGGACGCAATCTTAGATGTGATTCCAAAAGATCATCAATTCGTATAAAAAATCCAGTGGAATGGGGGCTGCCTCGCCGCGGGGTCAACACAGAGTATATCATTGCACCCTTGGATTATCTGTTCCTGTATCCGAATAATTACAACAGATATCTGGATCTGTATCGTGACAGTTTTCAACATGGCGGGGTTTCGTTGAATGAGATGGCGCTGCCTGTGGTGACGTTGAAAGGGAAGGGATAGAAATTTCCGGTAACTTCGTATGCTACTGTTAATCCCCCATTCGGGGAGTGCTGACATTTCTGTCAGTACAGCAGGGGCAAGAATGAGACCTTTGATTTATTACTATAATACTCCTTTATGTCATTCCGGACTTGACAGTCTGTCCGAGAATGTTTTTCAGTATAGATTTTCA
>CAZVKN010000035.1:0-31525 GCA_964627035.1 uncultured bacterium
TGAAGATAATATAATAAATATTATGCGACTTTACAAGATTGACATGACACTAGTTCTATGTATTTAAGAGATAAATTTGAGAAACATACAATAGAAAACCTTGTTAATGATGGTGTCGTTTCAGTTTACAATAATTCTGACTATGAAAACTACAAGTCTTTTACAATAGAAACTTTTGTATCAGGAGCGATTGAGGTGGATAGTTTTAATAGAAAGAATATAGTTCACTATTATGAAATGTCTGTGGGTAGTGTTTATAATAATGGTGATTTTATATCGGATAGGTGCAATTATGTAAAAGTAGTGAAATTTGATCAGATAGCAAGAATTCACTCTTATCCAACAATATCAACAGATCTTCTGAATGTAAGATGCGCTGAATGTAATAGAAGAATGTTTTGCTGAAATACAATGATTCCTTTAGATATGTGGCTTTAAGACAAAGTGCAAAAGCAATAAGTTTAGTCAGAAGGAGTAAATCAGGAATTAGTGGAGCATGTCAGAGAGATTCGGAGTCGGTGTGCATCGGCAGAGTGTCAACCTGAACCTGAACAGTGCTGGAGTCTATTTCCTGCAGGCAAACTCATCATTCGGATCTGAAGTTCAACGGGCGGTTATGTTGAAATGAAGACAAACTCACCACCAAGTCACCAAGACACCAATAAAACCAAAATATTTGTACTTTCTTCTTGGTGCCTTTGTGTCTTGGTGGTTAAAGAGTCTTAATGCTTAGACCGCATGTCTTCAGCTTTCTCTTTGATCTCACTGACATCCTGAATCATCTCAGACCAGCCGTACCATAACGCATAGTCAGGACTGGCATGGAACGTTCCCTGGAACGTCCGCATCCGATGTTTCAGGAACATCTTGTGTAACCTCTGCTCAATCGGCTTCGGAGCATCATGGAAGGTCAGTAAGTCAGGATAAGCGTAGGCATAACTCTCAGGCTTCTCAAGTATGCCGTCCTTGTACAGATCAGCAACCACCCGAATAGCTTCAGCCATCAGACGATCAGCTTGACGAATCATCTCATCGCCCTTCTCCATCTCACCCTTGGCAAATGTTTCGGCGTGACACCCGCTACACGTCTTGATCATCTTATCCCGTTCAGCTTGCCAACTCGCCTGATCCAAACGCGCAACGTCGGCCGCTTTGACAACGTCCAAACGTCCGGTTGGATTCCCTTCAGGATCAAGCACGCCCAACGCCATAAGAATAGTGACACGATCCGCTGTCCACTGTTTGTCTTCCGGCATCGGTAATCTAACCGCAAGGAATCCCCAAGCGGTACGTACTTCGTGATTGCCCTCCTGCATGTGACACGTCTGGCAGGTCGGAGCAACCGTATTTTCCGGTAACGTTCCGTTCTGTTTCAGCAGATAACGCACTCCATGCTTGGATGAGGTGTACATCTCCCACTGCGGATGGTCAAATCCCATGTGGCAGGTCTGACACGCTTGCGGTTGCTGGGCTTCCTTTACCGAGAACATATGACGGGTATGACACGCATCGCATGACGCTACGCCGTAACCTTGCCCCATCTCTTTCAGTTCTTTGATGCGATCAGCCGATTTCAGACCGATCTTATGGCAACCACCGCAACCTTTTTGACCGTCACTCAGTTCTGACGGTAGCCAATGTGTTGTCGGCATCGCTTTTAACGCTTCCCAAGCCATCGCATGTTTTCCTTTGGAAAACTGCTCAACCTGGTCAGGATGGCATTCTGCACATGTTTCCGGTGTGGGGATTTGCGCTTTGTCCGCGTCGGTGGATGAGTTGTGCTCCATTCCATGGCATTCGCCGCATGAAATACCGTTTTCGGAATGCTTGCTCATCTCCCAATCAGTAACGAGATTAGGTGATACGTTCTTGTGGCAAGTTACACATTGATCGGCGGCATAGCCGGATCCGGCGAGCAACAAAACCACGAATGACAGTAATAATGATTTGAATTTCATAAGGATTCCTCTGTAATTGATCTAACAATCCTACTTTATTGGAGTAGCAATTCTATATTACTAAACTAACATACGATTTTAAGATAAGGAAGTCAAGAAACGTGCGACAAAAAAAAGGAAGGTATTCGCTATAGCCCAGCTTCTGAGAAGTCAGCTACATCACTAATGCGAGTACCTGTTGGTGATCGGCACACGCCAATCCTTGCCGAATGCCCGGGTAGTGATCTTGATTCCGGGAGGTGATTGACGACGTTTGTATTCATTGCGGTCAACCATGCGGATGACCCGACGGACAATCTGTTCATCGAAGCCTTGAGCAATGATCTTCTCAATATCCATGCTCTGCTCGACATACGCCTGGACTATCGGATCAAGAACAGTGTAGTCCGGCAGCGAATCACTGTCCTTCTGGTCAGGTCGCAGCTCAGCGGAAGGTGGTTTGGTCAATACACTTTCAGGAATGATCTCTTTTCCTGCAATCTGATTGCGATAGCGACACAGATCATATACAAGCAGCTTGGGGACATCTTTAATCACCGCGAATCCACCGGCAGTATCTCCATACAGCGTCGAATAACCGACACCGGTCTCACTCTTGTTACCGGTTGTCAAAACCAGCGATCCGAACTTATTGGACAGTGCCATCAACACCACACCTCGGATACGCGACTGGATATTCTCCTCAGTCGCATCCTGCTCTCTATCACTAAACACCGGACTCAACATATCAAGAAACGATTGAAACGAGTCGTCAATCGGAATCACCTCAAAATTGATTCCAAGGCTTCTCGCAAGCAGTTCTGCATCATCGAGACTGTGCTGCGATGAGTAGCGTGTCGGCATTGCAACTCCGGTGACATTTTCGGGTCCGATGGCATCGGCAGCAAGTACCGCAACCAGTGTGCTGTCAATCCCACCGGACAATCCCAGCAATACCTGACTAAAGCCATTCTTTCGGACATAGTCGCGCGTTCCGAGCAGTAATGCTTGATACACTTCACTTAGCTCATCCAGCCTCGCTTCCTCGGAAGTTGGAATTAATTTAACTTTATTTTCGGATTGAATCTGCTTAAGGAGGATTGTTTGATAACTGCTATTACTCTTTGAAGAGGTTTGGGCAGAAACTGTATTCAGATCAATGCCCGTTACAAGTAGCTGTTCCTCAAACTGCTTTGCGCGTGCGATCACATCACCTTTGGAATCGCAGATCATGCTCTGTCCGTCAAAGATCAGCTCATCCTGTCCTCCGACCATGTTGCAGTACGCAACAAACGTGTTGTTGTCCCTGGCTCTTGAGGATAGCATCTCATGACGGATTTTTCCTTTACCGATGTGGTAAGGAGATGCGGAAATATTAATCAGCAACGAGGCTCTACCCTCCGTCGCTTGTTTCTCAGATGGACCACCCGAATACCATATATCTTCGCAGACACTTATGCCGATATTCACAGAATCAAAACTAAACAGCAGATTGCAGTCACCCGGTGTGAAATAGCGATTTTCGTCGAATACACCATAGTTAGGCAGGATTTGCTTGTGGTAGATTCCGGCAATCGTACCGTCATGCATCATGACGGCAGCATTATAGAGGTCTTCTTCAGCATAGATTGATCCGAGGACAACCGTTAACCCTTTGCTTGCTGATACAACCCGATCAATACGATTCATTATCGCCTGCACAAAGTCGGGTTTAAGCAGCAGATCTTCCGGCGGATAACCACACAGAGACATCTCCGGGAAAACAATCAGGTCGCATTCCTGCAGTTTTGATTGATCTATGTAGTCCAAGATTTTACCGAGGTTCCCGTCAAGATCACCGACGGTCGGGTTGATTTGTGCTAATGCAAGTCGCAAGGTTACTCCGTTAAACTATGAGGCATCATGCTGTTATTCTCTACTTGAAGTTGTCCGATGATAGATGTATCCGCTGTCAACCTGCCGCGGTTGACAGTCTAACTTATGGAATATCAATTAGAAGATTGTCAGGTGCGCAACCTGACAGCAGGTTGCTCGCATTCTCGGACAGACTGCTTGACCCGGAATGCCATCAGAATAAAGCTATAAGAAGATAGGTAAAAATATATTAGAATTGGAACATTAAGCCAAGTAAGAAGAACTACCAAACAAAAAAAGGACACACCGGAGTGCGTCCTTTTCACATTAAATGGAAGAGAAGATTCCTCGACTACTCTTCTTCCTTAACCACTTTCACTCTGACATGGGCTTCCACATCAGCATGAAGCTTGACCGGAACGGTGTAAACACCGAGAGCCTTGATCGGTTCGGCAAGCTGAATGATGCGGCGGTCAACGTTTAGACCCTTCTCGACGAGCAACTCTGCAATATCCGCAGACGTTACCGCACCGAACATCCTGTCTTCCTCACCTACCTGCGCTTTGGCAATAAGTTCCAGACTCCGGAGCCGCTCCGCCATAGACTCGTGAGTCTTTACCTCACGGAGCTGCTTCTCCTCGACTGCTCGACGCTGCGCTTCGAGCATCTTCATTTTCTTAGGATCAGCTTTTAAGGCAAATCCGGCAGGAATAAGGAAGTTGCGGGCATAACCGTCTTTAACGGTTACCACATCACCCGGTTGACCAAGATTTCCAACTTCTTCAACTAAAACGATTTTCATACTATGCCCCCTTTAGCGCGGAATTTCAACGACATACGGCAGAATCGCCATATGACGTGCCCGTTTGATCGCCCTGACCAACTGACGCTGGTGGCGGGCACACGTACCTGAGATACGTCTCGGTATTATCTTCCCCTCTTCCGTGATGAAACGGTATAGCAGACGATCATCTTTATAGTCAATATACCATATCCGATTCTCGCAGAAGCGACAGATTTTTTTTCGATTTGTCAGCATATATCATCCCGTTAAAGCTTTAACTCACGAAATCCAAAATCGAAACTGGAATCGCTATCATCGTCACTGTCCTTGTCGTCAGAATCATCAGTGCGATTTGTATCCTCAGTTGTCTTATCTTCTGACGAAATGGTTGGTCGGGGAGTAGTTGTCCATTCTGAATCGGAATCCGATGATTCCATATCGGAAAGCACCATCTCACGCTTGTTGAGGAATTGAATCCTGCGCGCTTTGATCTCAACTACATTTCGATATCTCCCGTCATCACTGCGCAGTTGACGGCTCTGAAGCTCGCCTTCGACCAGAACCGCACTTCCTTTACGCAAATTATCGCCGCAACTCTCGGCGAGTTTATACCATGCAACAATTCCGATGAAACAGACATCTTCTTTCCATTGTCCAAAGTTGTCTTTGAATTTGCGGTTGGAAGCGATGGTGAAATTTGCCACCGGGGTTCCGTTCGTTGTATGACGTATTATCGGATCTTTTATTAAATTGCCCACAATGATAACATTGTTAATGTCAGGCATTTTCAGGTCAGCCATTTTTTACTCCACTGTTTTGTCTTTAGCATCATCTTGTTTTTCGACCGGAGGCTCTTTCTCCTCAACAGCCGTTTCCATTTCAACGACAGCATCCTTTAGAGGTTCAGGTGTCACATCTTCAGGGCTGACCGTAGGGGTCTCTTCTGAATGATCATCCGAATCTTCAATGATGTCTTCTTTTGCTTCATCCGAGTTGGACTGAAGAGGCTTTCCTCCCTGACGCATCCTTTCTGCTTCTTCTTTCTGGATCCGTTCGGTCTCCTGCTTCAAATGTATTGCCTTTTCGGTGAATACCAATATGATGTGGCGGATTACTACCGAACTGAGGCGGAAGAAATAATCCAACGCCTGAACAATCCGACCGTCACCCATGAAGTTGATTAGGAAGTAGATACCATATTGCCGTTTGGCAATCTGGTATGCCAGTCGTTTTTTACCGACTTTTTCGAACGAGATGATTGAACCTTCTCTACCGGTTACAATCCCCTCGATCTTCTTTTTTACATCATCAATCTCGTCCTCATTGGACGAATCAACGATGTACATCACTTCGTATCGTTTCATCCATTCTCCTGTGGTTTAACACCCCTGAAATTTTCCATTCAGAGGAGGATAATATGTTTTGAGGGTGACCCCTCTTTATTGCAACAAATCCATACCGTTGAACCTGTCAGCGGCAGTTGCAATCCCTTTGTCCCGAATCATCTCAACTGCATCAATTGCGTGTGCAACTACAATGCCGACATCGTTTGCAAGCCGTTTCGGGATTATTGACAGCACCTGACCACTCAGATCTGCCTTCTCCCTCTCAGTTCTGATCCCAATCTTCAACCGAGGGATATCATCTGTTGAAAGACAGCGTATGATGTCATCCATTCCGTTATGCCCTCCTGATGTCCCCTGCCTTCTCAATCGAATCCGCCCTAACGGCAGGTCGTGGTCATCATATATGATCAGAACCTGTTCAGGATCAACTTTATAGTATCTCACCCACTCGCCTACAGGACTGCCCGAGCGGTTCATGTAGGAAGTGGGAAACATCAATGTCGTTTTGCCCGATGCATCCAGATAATCAGCCGAAAACCAGCTTCCTTTGCCCGGCTTGAAGGAAGTCTTCCATCGCTGTGCAAGTTTTTCGATAACTGAAGCACCAAGATTGTGCCAACTGTTCCTGTATCGGCTTCCGGGATTGCCGAGTCCTACTATCAGCCTGACCATATTGATCAGTCTTCTTTACTCTCTTCTTCCTTTTCTGCAGCCTCTTCACCTTCAGCTTCCTCTTCGCCCTCTTCCTCATCGGCTTCAATCGGTTCTTTCTCAATTACCGGTGGAATAACGGTAGCTAAAGTTGTTTCAGGACTTGAAAGAAATCTCAGCTCGGGGAAATCAAGCTCCTCAAGTGAAAGCGACATACCGATACTTAGATTTGTCACATCAATCTCGATGACTGAAGGAATATCCTTGGGTAAACATTCGACATCAAGCTCAGTCATGGTCAACTGGAGCACACCACCTTCAGCCTTTACTCCAACCGGAATACCGACTGTTCTTACAGGGACGGAAACAATCAACTTCTGCCCACGTTTTACACCGAGTAGGTCAATATGAAGTATCTTGTCAGTCACCGGGTCACGCTGTAAATCACGCACCACACACTCGCGCGGTTCGTTACCTTCCACCTCAAGCATGAGCAGGCTGTGTCTTGCCCGCAAAATCTGATCTAAGCTAAGAGCCTGGACGCTGAAGGAAACGTTGACATCGCTGCCAAAATAGAATACGCCGGGGACCTCACCCTTAAACCTTAGCTGTCTTGCTGCTCCTTTGCTGCCAGCTATGCGAGGCTGGGCTGCGAGGACGTTATCATCCATCTCTATTTTTTCCTATTCCGAATTTGCCAAAGTATGACAATATTTAATTCTAACAGATATATCAGCACTAAACAAAACTGCTGATGGTCGGGCGCTCTATAAGAAGAGCACACTCAGCGATTCACCTGCATGAATCCTCAGAATCGCCTCGCTGAAGATCTCCGCAGTGGACAAGATAGTGAACAGACCGCTCTCTTTGACTTCGTCCCTGATAGGAATCGTATCTGAAACAACGAACTCTTCAATGTGTTCGCTTCTCTTCTGCAGGTTCGTTATTGCATCACCTGAGAGAAGAGCGTGTGTGCATCCAAGATGAATTGGACCGCATCCGAGTTCTTTCAGTTTATCAATACTGTTACACAAAGTACCTGCTGTGTCCACAATATCATCAATGATCAAAACTCGTTTGTCTTTAACTTCACCGATGACGTTTACGACCTCAGCCTTGTTTTCATGCTCCTTGTCACGACGCTTGTCAATGATGGCTAAGCTTGCGCCCAATCGTTTAGAGTATGCCCGTGCAGCGTTAATACCGCCTACATCAGGTGAAACGATGACCAGATTTTCATCCTTCAACCGGTCAAAGTGCCTGAAGAAGATGTAGGAGGCATACAGGTGATCTACAGGTATGGTGAAGAATCCCTGAATCTGTGCTGTGTGTAGATCCATCGTCATCACCCGCTCAAGTTCAACCGCCTGAAACAGGTCAGCAATCAATCTTGCTGTGATCGCCACACGCGGTTGATCCTTCCGGTCTTGTCTCGCGTAGCCAAAATATGGCACCACCGCCGTTATCCGCGCCGCTGATGAACGCCGGGCGGCATCAATCATTATCAAAAGTTCCAGCAGATTGTCTGCCGGAGGATGCGTCGGCTGCAACAGAAAAACATCCTTATCACGGATATTTTCCTGAAATTTGACCCAAAATTCTCCGTCGGAAAACCGTTTTATGGAAATCCGACCCATCTCGATGCCGAGATGCGCAGCAATTTTCTCAGCCAGTTCCGGGTGAGCGGATCCGCTAAAAAGCCTCATTTCAGGAACTGCCACTTTCGACTCCTGTTTTTCCATTGTGCTGGGGCGGGAGGGATCGAACCTCCGCATGCGGGGACCAAAACCCCGTGCCTTACCGCTTGGCTACGCCCCAAAAGCCACGGGCGAGTCCGCATCTTCCAAACCGTCCAGAATTCGCTGATACTTTGTCAGTATCAAATGCTCGATACTCTGGCGGAATTCATTCTGAATAGGATGAGCAATATCTCGATATGTGCCATCCTTCATTTTGCGCGAAGGCATGCAGACGAACAGACCTTTGTTCCCCTGGATAACCTTCAAACCGCGCACTACAAACACGTCCTCAAAAGTGATGTTGACAAAAGCTTTGAGCTTGTCCTCATCACGAAGATTAATGTTAATTTCTGTAATGTCCATCGTGCGTCTCGCCAATTCAAATTATAAGAGGATCAGAACAACATTCACATCACAGTCACTTTTTAGGGAAACTAACTGCACAAAGTTGTACCGAATATTTTCGTCTAATGGAACTCAACAGGGATGACAGATATAGCCTCTCCATCCATCGGGTAATTTGTTCAGCATCTCTCGAGCTGATTCGTCATTTCTATACAGTCCGAACAGCGCCGAACCACTGCCGGACAGACCAGCTCCCAAAGCTGAACCGTCACGCATTAATTCGCAGACGGATGCCAGTTCCGGATACCGCTCAAACAGTGGAACCTCGAAATCGTTCTCTCCGACAGTTGTCAATTCGGCAGCAGACCACCGCTTAATTTCAAGAGTTGTAATACTAACACTCTTTTCATTAAAAGTCAAGAGCTTGTCAGCATAATTGTAAGCCCATGCTGTAGAGACCTGAATTCCCGACCAGACTATTAATACAGTCATATCTGAATTCAGTCCGGGCACCTGTGTCAGCCTTTCACCCTGTCCTTCGGCTACTGCTGCAGAACAGTCGGAAAGAAAAAACGGCACATCTGAACCGATTCCCAATGCCGCTTCAAACAAAGCTTCACTGCAATCACGTAAGTTATATATTTCTCTCATCAATGTCAATAGTGCTGCCGCATCACTGCTGCCTCCGCCCAATCCTGCTCCGACCGGAATCTTTTTGTCTAACCGTATGGAAGCACCGTATTGACTGCCAAACTTTCGCTGGAACGCCCGAGCCGCTTTCACACACAGGTTGTCTTCAGGATCATCCGTTAACGAAGCTCCTTTATATGTGATCTCATTGTCAAGAGGGTAAACGATCAGTTCGTCAGCAAGCGAAATTCTCTGCATCACCGTGATCAGGTCGTGATAGCCATCCTCCCGCCGTCTCAGGATCTTGAGTGCCGGATTAATCTTAGCATGTGCGAGCGCAGTGTAGCTGCTCACCTCTTCTGCTCCAGTTTTGTCAGGTCACCAAACCTGATTCCCTCACGGAACATGAAAGGTACTCCGATGAAGATGTAGAAGAGTATCGTAACAGCGTGGATTACCACTGCGAAACTCGCTGCCGGCGCAGCAGGTACCGAGAACAGCGAAATACCTACCATACATGCTGCGTGAAATGTCCCCATTCCACCGGGTGCAGACGGAAGTGACAAACCAACCGCACTGAGAACCAATATCACGAAACTTGCCAGCATCGGTGAAGTGGCAATCGCCTCATACTCTGACAAGAAATTGAATGCTAATAAGATCAAGTACACTTGAAATCCGTAAAGCAGCCATAAAACAGCCGATTCAATCAGGATAATTAGGTAGTTCTTACCTGTACGCAGCAAGCCAAAACCTACGATAAACTTGGCTGCCATGTCTCGAAGGAAGTTACCAATCTTTCTCGGCAGCAAATCAAAAAACTTTCCAAACAGACCCCCAAGAGGATCGTCAGCAATAGCAAAGTACAGAATTATGATCAGCACCAAGGAAATTCCACCTGCCATTGCCCAGGCAGCTTCCTTTATGCTATCGGGAAAGGGAAACATAATTCCGACACAAACAATCACAACCAACAGGCTGACGAAGTCTATCATCCTTTCTACTACAACTGTAGCCAGTGCGGTGCTTTTTGAGATATTTATCTTCTCACCAAGCATAATCCCACGGATGAATTCTCCCATCCGAAGTGGTAGAATCGAATTGGTGATGTAGCCGATCATTTGGAGGCTGTAACTGTCCCATATCCTAAGCTGCCCGACAGGTCGGATCAGAACTAACCATCGGTGGGAACGAACCCAAACATGAACTGGAGTCACAAGAAATCCAGCCAAAAGAGGCCAAAACCGAATCTGATTGAACGTTTTCCAAATCAGATTAAAATCGAGACGGGTGTGCCCGAAGAGAGAGGTGGTAATGCTTTGCTTTCCACGTACCAGCTCACCAATATCCGGTTTCCATATCAAAAGATACAGCAGGATAAAGCTGACGAGCCCCCCGATTATCATCCGTCTGTTATTCATGCAGTGCTATATTAAAAAGGTCAACCGATTCTGGTTGACACAGATGTTTAAGTTTAGGTTGTAAAAGTATAAGAACTGTAGTCGGGGTTGTCCTCACCCCCCGACAGTCGTACTCGAGACAAGTCCGACTACTGTGTGATCGTCTTTTCTCTCTTACTCTGTGAAACAAGTACCGTTAAGTAATAAGATGGACAATTGCCCGTCCGACAAAATTCATCGCAATAATCTTCAGTATTGTCTTGTTTTCAGTGACATGAAATAGATAAACCATAGCAAGATAGATAATCACGTATCTGAGAATATTTGCAGTGATATAGACATAAAGTCCGAATTCAGAACCTTCAACACCTAAACTTGCAATGCCGATCAGAACACCGGGAATTGTGGCTGCAAATACTACGAGTATCATCTTCAGCCAGCTTTGAGTGTAATCCTTTGTAAAAGTGACAAAGCACACCCATAGCCAAGCAGCCTGAACAAATATTATTAGAACCGGAAACATGCTTTTCCCCTGCTAATCCACTGTAGATTCCACTTAATTATTCTCATCCTGAAGTGAGGCAACCTATTCTATTCACCGCAATATAAGATAATTGAAGCAAATTACAATTAGAATCGATGTGATCTTATCTCAGATCGAAAAGTTCCACTCCTTCAGGAATGGAGAATGTTGTCACAGCCGGATCTATCGGTTTGTTAAGAGATATGTCGGTGAGGAAGTATGTGGTGCTGTTCCCGTTCAGGTCAGCGATCTTCAGCCTGTGGATGGTCATATCTTCTGTTGTAGCCCAGAGAGTGATCTTGTCAACCATTGTGGTTTCCCTCTCTTTGGGAGTAAGTTCCAATCGGAATCCGGCTTGCCTTGAGACAGGCATCTCAGAGA
The DNA here is from genome assembly GCA_964627035.1 of uncultured bacterium. Taxonomy (GTDB): domain Bacteria; phylum Electryoneota; class AABM5-125-24; order Hatepunaeales; family Hatepunaeaceae; genus CAZVKN01. Next base: position 11,591 of record CAZVKN010000035.1, read on the forward strand.
CAGACTCAGCGTTAAACTCCTTGCTGAAGTTCAGCAGCAGCCTCTGAGGAAGCAAAGCTTCAGTGTTAACCTTCACCGGTTCGACAATAACCTGAGCACTAATCCTGTTGTGCCGGTAAATCGCATCCCCATCGGAAATCATCAGTTGCTCATCTGTCTCTATCCTGAATTTATTCGGCTGAACAATCACAAATGAACCTTCACGAATTACAGTCTCTCCGGTCATGCCCCATTCAAACAGCTCGCGGAACTCTGCCTTAAATGTTTCTACTTCATCATAATGCTTCTTCAGCTTCTTCAAAGCTGATTTTGGTGACATAGCTACAGCAGCAACAGCGAAGCTAATCACCACAATCAACGCAATCACAGTTCTATTGCATCGCATCATTCAACTCCAAATCTTTCTCTTAGTTCATCAACATCCATCAGGACTTGTCTCGCTTTTGAGCCGTCAAACGGTCCTACTACACCCGCCTGTTCAAGCTCGTCTATAAGCCGTGCTGCGCGTGCGTAACCGACTCTCAACCTCCGCTGCAGTAGCGACACCGACCCCTGATCGGTGTTCACTACCGTCTGTGCAGCTTTCAGGAAAAACTCGTCAGTGCTGTATCCTGCACTATCCACCGAACCGACATGGTCTCCTATTTTTACCACAAGAGTTTCCGGATCCGGCAACTCAAATTCGGATTCACAGGGTGGTTGTGACCTTACGTATTCAACTATATTCTCCACCTCACCGGTGGTTATCAATGCACCGTGTAGCCGCTTAACGTGCATCGTGCCGGGACCTATGAACAGCATGTCGCCCCTGCCCAGCAGTGCATCTGCTCCAATTGAATCAATAATCGTTCGCGAGTCCACTTTCTGAGCAACCTTAAAAGCTATCCGTGATGGGAAATTGGCTTTTATGAGCCCGGTGACGACGTCAACTGAAGGTCTCTGGGTGGCAATAATCAAATGAATACCGACCGCTCGCGCCATCTGGGCGAGTCGCACCACCAAATCCTCAAATTCCCGTCTAACTGTCATCATGAGGTCAGCCAGCTCATCTATTACTACTACTATGTAGGGCATCCGTTCCGGCTGATTGGCACTATCTTCTTCGTTGACGAACTTGAGGGTAGTCTCCTCGCGTTCGAGCATCTTGTCAACCCACCTGTTATACTCATCAATGCCACGAACTCCGGTATCCTGTAGCAACCCATAACGACGATCCATTTCAATGTGAATACTGCGAAGCATTTTGACGGCGTTCTCCGGTTGCGTGACGACCGCCTCGCCCAATCCCGGTGGTGCGCAGAGGTGCTGATGTTCAAGTCGTGAATATAGTGACAGCTCAACCTTCTTCGGATCAATCAAAGCGATTCGAACATCCTTTGGATCCGTGCGGTACAGCAGACTGGCAAGGATAGCATTGATGCAGACCGATTTACCTGATCCTGTCGCTCCGGCGATCAGCAGATGCGGCATCTTTGCCAGATCAACACAGAAAACCTCTCCGTTGGCATCTTTACCAAGTGCGATAATCAGAGGATCTGTCGCATTCTGAAACTGCTGTGATGCAACTATCTCACTTATGTAAACCGTTTCCGGGTTTCGATTGGGAATCTCGACTCCGACTGCTGCTTCACCCGGAATGGGTGCTAAAATGCGGATCCCTTGAGAGCGGAGTGTCATTGCGAGGTCGTCCGCCAGATTGGCAATTCTGGCGATCTTAACATCTTCCGCAGGTTTAAGGTCATAGCGGGTGATGACAGGACCCGGATTTGCCCGGATAACACGCGCTTTTATTTTCAAACTTGCGAGTTTGCTCTCAAGCCGCCTGGCATTCTCCTCCAGTTCAGCAGGATCAACAAATGTCTGATCCTTTGACGGATCATCGAGCAAGGATAGAATCGGTAATTTTCGCTCAGCACGGATATTCAGGTTGGATTTAACACTGTTCACCGGTTGTGGCAGCGGATTATCGGTTATCTGCTCATCATCTGATCGGTTATGTGGACTGCATGACGGCTCAACAATTATCAGCGGCGACTCTTCAAACGGTTCGGATTCAAATTCATACGATTCTTCGCTGAATTCATCGAGCTGCTCGGGCTCTTCCGGGTCGTTATCGGGAAGAGTATCAAAACCATTCTCAGTGTCCATCTTTTCAAGCATCGGTTTCTTACTGATCATTGGTGGTGGCGCAGTTCCGATGACACTGAACAGATGCTTGAAAAATCTGTAAATATAAACCGGAACTTTTACGAAGAAGAATGTGAAGATTGTGGTCGGACGAAGATCGAACAAGATAACAGTCAGCAGCAGTAGCAGAGTGAGAGTTAGAAGGACGGTACCGTACATACCGACATAAAGATTTACAACTTGTACTGCATAGTCAGGAAGCAAACCACTAGATTGAAAGTCTCGCTCGACACCTGTCCATAAACGAAAAACAGAAATTCCAAATCCTGCAAAGAAACCTAAGACAATGACTCCTGCAATCCAACGATTCGGTTTAAATATTCCTTTACTCCACCGTCCGAACAGGAAAAGAAAAATCACTATTGGAATTGACATTGCCCCCCACTTTCCAAACGTAAGGAACATAACCCAATAGGCAATTTTGTGACCTACTTGCCCTACAACAGTACTATCCCGACCTGCCACGTCGCTTCCCGGACCTTCACCCGGATCGAACCCGAACAGAGCGATAGTCAGGAAAATTGCGATAAAAAAGAGGATTATGTCGAGGATTTCGAGAGATTTGGCTGACTTGGAAACAGGTTTTTTCTTGACGGGTTTGTTCTTTCCTTTACCGGTCAATCCGTTTGGCTTCCTTTTTCTGGTAGTTTTATTGCCCGCCACGATATAACCCTATCGAGTACTCCGACAGATGTTGAATAGAAATGATCTCAATTACTCTTTCGGCTCCTCATACTTTACAAACTTGCCGTCACGCATAACAGGAACAATTGGTACACTGTCAATTGCTGCACAGATCGGCAGGTCGTCTTCCATACCGATCTCGACAAGATAACGACCGTGATCCACTTTTCGCAGCAGTTCAGTTAAGTTATCTCCCATGTCATTGCTGAGAACCAAGGCTGTCTGCGCTGCGTCATTATGTCTGAATCTGTTTTTCAATTTCGATTTGATCCCGGATATCAGCAGCCCTCCGCAAAGTGCATCCTCCATAGCAAATCTATTCTTGTTCCCCGCGCAAAGAATAGCTATAGGAGAAAAATTATCATCTTTCGTGAGCACACGAATTACTTCGTTGACATTCACAAAACTGCAGATATAAAGTTCACGAGCTTCAAATGCTTTAACCAATGCAGGAGTTCCGTTGGTAGTGCCGAATATCAACGTCCGCCCTCTGACACGATCTCTGGTGTAATCACCCGGTGAATTTCCTATGTTGAAGCCTTCAACAAGCTTACCGTCACGTTCACCGCAGAGTAGCACATCATCCCGAGCGAGCTGAAAGGTAAGTTCGCTCGCTTCTGAGACCGAAGATGCGACCAGCACATCACGTGCTCCGTTATAGAGCCCCATTGTAACAGATGTTGAAGCGCGAAGCACATCAATCATCACCACACGATAGCCTTTCAGCATCCCTTCCTCCACACCTGCAGGTGTGAAGAACAGATCTAAGCGTGGTTTCTTGTCAACTGCTGACTCACTCATAGCATTTTACTCCTCTCAATCATACGGAGAGTTCTACCTATTGTAAAAAGGTGTTTCAACAACTTCAGCCGGAATTCGCCGTCCGCGCACATCTATCTCAACTTCCGTACCGATTTTGTCATTGGGAAGATCGGCATACAGCAAACCGATCACCTTCTCCAGCATCGGTGAATATCCGCCCGAAGCAACTTCACCAATTATAGCATCATCAATATACACTTCGCTGTGCTGCCGAGCAATTCCTTTACCTTTCAACTCAAAACCTACCAATTTTCGTCTCGGTTCGGCTTTAGCCTGTAACACCGCTTCTTTACCTATGAATCCACCGCGTTTCTTACTCTTAACGATCCAGCCAAGTCCTGCTTCAATAGGATTGGTTGTATGATCCATGTCGTTGCCGTACAACCTGAAGCAGACCTCCAACCTCAATGAATCTCTTGCACCAAGACCGGTCGGTTTAATGCCAAACTTCTCACCCGTTTCAAACAGTGCATCCCAAATCTTTTCGGCGTACTCATTCTTCACATACAGTTCAAAACCATCTTCACCGGTATATCCTGTGCGTGAAATAATCGCAGGAATGTCAGCCACGTTACCTTCACGATAGTGATAATAGACAATATCCTCTACTACACTATCAGCCAATTTTGCTACCAACTGCTCAGCCTTTGGACCTTGAACCGCAATGAGTGTAATCTCATCCGATATATTCTTCAGTTCAACATCACCTTCGAGATGATCTTCGAGCCATTGATAATCCTTGTCAATATTGGATGCGTTAACCACCAGCATGTAATGATCCTCAAACCGATACACCAGCAGATCATCCACAACACCACCGTCATCATACAGCATCGCAGAGTAATGGATCTGTCCGACTTCAAGTCTTGCAACATTATTGGTGGTCATCCGGTTGAGCCATCTTTCTGCGTCCGCTCCCCGAACCTCAAACTCTCCCATGTGTGATACGTCGAACGCCCCGACATTTTTCCGGACGTTCAGATGTTCATCTATGATCCCACTGTACTGCACCGGCATGATGTATCCCGCAAACGAAACCATCTTAGCTCCCATAGCCTTGTGACGGTTGTACAACGCTGTTTTTCTGTCTGACATTTATTGTTCCAATATTTCTATCCGCGCGAAGACGCTAAGGCGTGTTAAGGCGTAAAGATAATAGTTAAAATAATCGTTCTAATAATTCCTCTCTGGAAAGATCAAAATGATTAGCGACATCTTTCAGGATGTTTGAAAGTGTACCTATCCTTAGAGGATCATGATTTGGAATCGTTACATGGTGTTCACCCCTCTCTTGGGTGGTCAAACGAACATGACTACCACTCTGACGGGTCACATCGTAATTGAGCCTCTGTAATGATCTTATTAACTCACTACCAGACAGATCACGAGGAAGTCTCATACTGCAATTGTCTCTTCTCTGACAAAATGCAAATGTATCAACTGAGGAAGATCCTTTTTTTCAAAATGACATTGAACTGCATCGCGTACATTATCATTTAGACTGTCATAATCATCCGCTTCGGTGAAAATAGACTCACCCAATGCATACGCAGTGTATCCACCTTCGGATGCTTCCTCAACCATGAAAATTATTTCTTTCTTCATTTGTAACCCTGTTTTTATCTCATGCAAGGTAAACTACTTCTCAAGAATTAAGACGAAAGAGAATTAATCAAGTGATCAATTTACACAAATCTCCCTCATCAAGCAACATCCGACGTCACGGCATTTTTATCCAGTCTTAACATATCAGCGAGGAACTGCCCGGTGTACGAGCGAGGTTCACATGCTACATGTTCCGGAGTTCCGGATGCCACGATGTTTCCTCCTTCATCACCGCCTTCAGGTCCAAGATCAATTATCCAGTCGGCGCATTTAATCACATCAAGATTATGCTCAATCACCAGCACAGTGTTCCCACGATCTACCAGTTGTTGGAGAACCTTCAGCAGCATGCGGATGTCAGCAAAATGCAGCCCGGTTGTAGGCTCGTCGAGGATGTAAAAGGTCTTACCTGTAGCGACCTTTGAAAGTTCCGTAGCGAGCTTAATCCTCTGCGCTTCACCACCTGACAGTGTAGTCGCCTGCTGCCCGAGTCTGATATACCCTAATCCTACACCTACTAAAGTCTCCAGCTTTCGATTGACACGCGGAATATTGCGGAAGATCTCTACTGCTTCGTCAACGGTCATGTCGAGGACATCGGAGATTGTGTATCCTTTGAACAGTACCTGAAGCGTTTCCGTGTTGTATCGTTTACCCTTGCACAGTTCGCAAGTCACATAGACATCTGGCAGGAAGTGCATTTCAATCTTCAGTATCCCCGCACCCTGACACGATTCACAACGTCCACCTTTCACATTAAAACTGAACCTACCCGGTTTATATCCGCGCATCTTCGCTTCAGGAAGCTGAGCGAACAGTTGCCTGATTGGGTCAAACAGTCCGGTGTAAGTTGCGGGATTGGATCTGGGGGTTCTACCGATGGGGGACTGATCAATCTGAACAACTTTGTCCAGTTTCGCCAGCCCCTCAATTCCATCATACGGAAGAGATTGCCTACGACTGCGGTACATCCTCTGTGCCAGTGCAGGATAAAGAGTCTCCACTACCAATGTGGATTTACCAGAACCGGAGACACCAGTGACGGTCACAAACTGACCCAACGGAATCTCAACGTCAATGTTAGTGAGATTATTGCCGGTTGCTCCTTTCAATATAAGGGAATGCCCGTCAAGTTTCGAACGACGGTTAACCGGGATAGCAATCTCTTCCTTACCTGATAGAAATCTTCCTGTGATTGACTTTTTGTTCTGTCTGATATGTTTGGGAGTGCCCTCTGCAACAATTCGTCCTCCTTTGACACCAGCACCCGGTCCAAGATCAATCACCCACTCAGCAGCTTCGATGGTCTCCTGATCATGCTCGACCACGATCACACTGTTACCGAGATTCCGTAAACGTCTCAACGTCTCAATCAGCCTAAGGTTGTCACGTTGATGCAATCCAATGGAAGGTTCATCCAGAATGTACATCACACCGACCAAACCGCTGCCGATCTGAGTCGCAAGTCGAATCCGTTGTGCTTCTCCACCTGAAAGAGATCCTGCCGGACGGGAAAGTGTCAGATAGTTTAGTCCGACATTTAACAGAAACTCCAGTCGAGCACGAACTTCTTTAAGGATTGCACCTGCGATTTTCATGTCACGTTCTGAAAGCTCCAAACCTCTCACCAAATCCGCAGCCGCAGAGATGGACATCTCGGTAAACGGTACAATTCCCATACCTCCAACCGTCACTCCTCTCGCTTCCGGTTTCAACCGCTCACCGTTACATTCAACACAGTCCATCTTGCTCATGTAGGTCTCTATCCAATCGCGCATTCCGTTAGATTGAGTCTGTTTGTATCTCCGTTGCAGATTGGGGATAATCCCCTCCCATTCTCCCTCATGGTCCCAGGTGGTCTTGCCATCCTCGCTTATGTACTGGAACTTCACCCGTCTTCCGTCAGACCCATATAAGACTGTCCGCTTATGCTCATCGCTCAGATCCTGAAAAGGCTTACGCAGGCTGAATTTGAACGCTTTCGCTACCTGCTTAAGCTTATTAAACGACCAACTCTCGCGGTTATTGACAAATGGAACGATCGCGCCACTCAAGATTGATAGTGACGGATCCGGTATCACCAGTTTCTCATCAATCTCCAGTTTAAACCCGAGTCCGGTACATGTCGGACAGGCTCCATACGGTGAATTGAATGAAAACAGACGAGGTGCCAGCTCCTCAAAGCTGACCCCGCATTCGATGCAGGCAAAATGTTCGCTGAACAGCTCCTCATCACCACTCTCGTACAGTGCAATTGCCAAACCGTTCGCTTGCTTAAGTGCTAACTCCACCGAATCAGTCAGCCGTTCCCGGATGTTCGCCTTCATTTTAATGCGGTCAACAACCACTTCAATTGTGTGCTTAATTTTCTTATTCAGCTTGATCTTTTCATCGAGTGAGTGCAGATCACCGTCCACCCTGACTCGTAAAAATCCTTCAGCCAACAGAGTTCTGAACAGTTCCTGATATTCTCCCTTTCGACCTCTCACGACTGGAGCAAGTATGGTCAGCTTCTGATCCATCGCTATCTGCATAAGTCGATCTACAATTTCTTGTGCCGACTGTCGCTCAATCTTTTTACTGCATGACGGACAGTGTGGCACACCGATGCGGGCATACATCAAACGAAGATAGTCATAGATTTCTGTTACCGTACCGACAGTCGAGCGTGGGTTCCGCACACCTGATTTCTGTTCGATTGAGATCGCCGGTGAAAGCCCATCAATCCGCTCAACATTCGGCTTCTCCATCAAGCCGAGGAATTGCCGGGCATAGGCGGACAGCGATTCGACATAGCGACGCTGACCCTCGGCGTAAAGGGTATCGAATGCGAGAGAGGACTTGCCAGAACCTGAAATGCCTGTGATTACAACAAACTTGTTGCGAGGAATATCGAGAGAGATATTATCGAGATTGTGCTCTTTTGCACCGTGAATGCTGATTACATCCTGGGGAGAGTTTATTGATCGTTTTTTTGATCTGTTTGGCATAGAATTTTGTTTAAGACTGTTAATCAGTTAGTAATCTTGTAGTCGTGGTTGTGTGAACCGCGACGTCGGGGGTGAGACAAACACCACTAAAGATTGCATTTTTCAAGTAAAATAAATATACCTAATATATATTAGGCATACAACAGTTTCGAGGTAATCTTATTCATGCGAGAACTCTTTATACTCATCCGGGTCCATGTGGATGGTTATGTGAATAGGCATGTTCAACTCTTTCTCAATTGCTTCTTCTATCTCATCAGCAATCTTGTCCGCTTCGTACAATCTCATATTGCCGTCAAGGACAACATGCACATCCATCTGAAGCTCTCTACCGATCTGACGAGTGCGAAGCCTGTGCCAATCTTCTACATCTCTGAAAGATCGTAATACAGTCTCAATTCTGTCTTCAATTTCAGCTCCTGCACTACTCTCCGACAACTCTAAAAGTGAACGGAATCCAATTTTCGCTCCAACCAGTACAACAACCAAACCAACCAACAGTCCCGCAGCAGAGTCACCCGAATTCCATCCGAGCAAAGCAGCCCCACCACCAAACAGTACTATAACAGACGTAAATGCATCTGACCGATGATGCCAGGCATTAGCTTGTAAGATCTGGCTCCGTGTACGAACAGCGATCCTTACTGTAATCTGATACAGCAGCTCTTTGACTGCAATTGATAAGCCTGAGACCAAAATAATCCCCCACCCATTCGGTGTGCTGTCCAATTGCTTGATCGTCGAAATTGCCTCCCAACCGATCCATGCACCTGATATGACGAGCACAAGCGCAACAATAAGCGTGGACATAGTTTCAAACTTGCCATGTCCGAACGGATGATTACGGTCCGGAGGTCGGCTTCCAATGTATGTTCCGAAGATGACTGCCAGATCGGTTGCGAGATCAGAGAGAGAATGCAATCCGTCAGCAACGAGAGCCAGCGACCCGACCAATCCACCGACAATCAGTTTCATCGCTGATAGACCGATGTTCGAATACATCCCTACACGGGTGACTTTGACTATGCTGTTACTGTCTTTTTGAAATGAATCTTTAATCATATCATTAAAAACCGCTGTTACACCTCGGTTTAACAGCGGAAATGAATTTTGTGATGAGATACGCTATTGCTCTACCCCACAACACCTGACTTCGTTAAAAAGTACGTTACCACTCCAAACAGTAGTATGATCGATAATCCGATGATTGCTATCAGTTTTAATCTCTTCGCTTCAGGAGACAGTTCCGACCATTTCGGTGCATTTTTCCATTTGTTCTTGTTCACTAAACCGACTATCATCATAACTGCGCCTATCCCCCAAAATCCGGGGTTATCAGCAGCAATTCCCAGTGGCAACCAGCTGATACCAACGATGAACAGTGTACGATAATTCGGCGCATGCGGCTCACCTGTCTTTCGTTGTTCAATTATAAAGACGACAAACAGCACGAGAATCAGTGCTGTAATGATCACAATAACTGGAATTTGTCCTGTCAACCTTAACTCCTACAAAAGTGCGAGAGGGGGGACTCGAACCCCCACCAGGATTACTGACAGGATCCTAAATCCTGCGCGTCTGCCAATTCCGCCACTCTCGCATGGTAGTTGTCAAGTTGACAAGTTATTAACTACTCTGAGTAAAACTTCTGCTTAAATCCATCCGGTGTCATTCCGGTTACTTCAGCATATCTTGCTAACATTTCCGGATTATCAAAATCTTCAGGGTAAAACCTTAGCATAAAGCTACGTGCAATTTCGTAGCTTTTTGAATCTATATTTACCATTCGCACCTTGGTACGACCCGTATTCGGATCAAGAATATCATTGAATGGTATTGGAACAAATCCACCTGCTTGCATAGTTACAATTGCAGCATCGCCATCATTATGGATGTAATTTGCTGCACTGTAACCCAAATCACGAGTGTACTCAATGTCGAAAGGAATAGGATCGGCACATCGAAGCTCGTAACCTATATTCTTAGCTACAATCGTGGTTTTGATGTTGAAATCTTTCAGCCTCTCAAGGACTTTGTTTTTTAGGATTAATCCAATATCTATCTCAGCGATACGAATATTATCGTATTCATCTCGCTCTACATCCGCTAAACCGTTCAGATCGTCCTCTGACATTTTTTCAACCACACCTTCCGCCAGTATCACAACTCCATCAGGACGACCTTGACTAAGCCGTTTAATAATAGATCCGACCAGAATATCTACAAGCTGGTTAAGTTGAATTTTCTTGTCCTGAAACTCCTCCGGGATCAAGGTCAGTGTTGCCCCGGTAGCTCTGCCAATCCCTAAGGCGAGATGTCCGGCTGCCCGTCCCATCGAAACAAGGAAATACCATCGGGATGTCGTCTGGGCATCTAACATGATATTTCTAACTATCTGAACTCCGAAATGTCGAGCTGTCTGAAATCCAAACGTAGAAATCCCTTGTGGTAAATCTAAGTCATTGTCAATAGTTTTTGGAACGTGAACAACCTTAATTAGATCTCCAGCAAGTTCTTTAACTTTATACGCTGAAAATGCAGTGTCATCCCCGCCGATGGTTATCAGCTTGTCAATGCCTAACCGCTGCAGTGACGTCACAACATTCTGAAGATGTTCTCTGTTTTTCGTAGGATTATCACGTGCTATTCCGAGGAACGAACCTCCTTCATAGTGAATCCTGCTGACTTCTTCGATTGATAGCTGATGAACATGCGAAATATCACCTTGCATCAGCCATTTGAAACCGTCCTGAATACCTATTACATCTGTACCTTTTAAGATACTGTGGATTGTTGCAGCGCCGATCACGCTATTAATACCGGGAGCCGGACCCCCACCGGCAAGTATTCCAACTTTCTTATTATTCGTCAACTGATTTGCCTTTTTATTAGAATGTCTTTGACACAGAACCTAATAATTCCGGTAAGATTCTCAAATCTGAGATAATCTTATCAGCATCTGATAGATCTGATTCAGGTAATGTGCTTGTTAATGCAATTACAAATAAACCGGCGGCTTTCGCTGATGTTATCCCCATAGGTGCGTTTTCAATCGCAACCACCTGTTCAGGTTTTAAGTTTAATATCTCACATCCTGTGAGAAACGGCTCAGGATGCGGTTTACCATGTTTGTAACTTCCTGCTGTTACAACAGCATCAAAACTATCGAGTCCGGCATCGCTTAGAGCAGCAATGACATTTCTCCTCGCTGAACCTGATACCAAACCCAAATGCCATCCAGTTGCTTTCAATTCACTGACTGCGATGGAAGCATCCTCTCGCATACCTTTGGGAGCAATGGAACGGTAAATTGATCGTTTTCGCTCCAATATCTGCCTGATTTTCTCTTCAGGCATCTCGATATTTTGCTCTGCAAACAGTGCCTTGATAAACTCCTCAGATGGACGACCCTCTTCACGATACAAGCGTAACGGATGGAGTTCGACGCCGAGTGGCTCAAGAACCTGAGTCCATGCTTTCGCGTGAGCATGGTGTGTGTTAACGAGAACACCGTCAACATCGAACAAGACACCATTGTATTTATTGGCAGCTTTGTTCAAGCGTCTTTCAAAGGGTGATAGTTTACAAAATCTGAATGGTGCACAATGTACGATTCAGGTGTGCGATGCGCTTTGTCACCTTCCCATGAGTGGGTAGCAATCATGTGCTGAACCGACTCTGGCAGACCGACTTCAGCGGCGAGTGCACAACCTGAAATCGGATGTCGCCTCAAACGACCGTCCTCACTGACTTTGTATCCATCTCCATCGCGAGCAAATTCAAGCAGTTTACCTACATCATGCAGCAACCCGCCTGCAACAAGAATGTCCATATCGAGATCAAACATTCCTTTGTACGCCGGTTTCATCACCTCACCGAGAGCGATGGCACAGTTGGTGACGTGGTTGGTGTGTGCTGCAATTGATATATTGACCTGCTCATCAAGAGTCAATGTAAACGGGATAGTTTCAAGCTGTTCTACTGTCCAACCGCCTCTCTTTATCGCTTCTTTCCAGCACAGAGAGACTTTGTCCCGCATATCAGCATCAGAAATACGTGCCAACTGCGGAAAAACATCGGAAATTGTTTTATTCATTATATCCTTTACTTTTTGTCTAATTTTTCAAAATAATTTTTAAGATTGGCGTCTGCATCAATGACTACTCCAATCAGTCCTTCTGTTGATGTAAAGAGTGTAGTGACTCCGGGACCGTGCCCGGCGATTACACTTCTTGAGTGAACTATTACACCAATCGAAATTGACTTCTGGCGATATATCCTTCCGTACGAGTGATCAGCGTCGGTGATGGCTACTATGTCACCAAACCGAAGCTCCTTCATCCGGAATTTATCAACCGTCTCTTCGTCAAACATCTGGATATCGTAATCACCGGAGAATGTATGCGGACGACCCAAACCTGAGCCCATGACAGCAGCCGGAATGAGGTGAGTTACCGGTATCGTTATTCTTCCGGTTTTCTCATTACCCTTAACGTTCATGACATCAAGAAGATCGGGGTCGAGGTTGCGGACTTTGATTCCGGGAAAATCGAGCAGAGCCAGCCCCTGACCGTATCCTCTGACCTGAATCTTGTCACCGATGACCATCTTCTCCATCTGCTCCCGGGTGAAGTCAACCATCACATGTTCGACACCACCATGAGTCCCGGTAACTCGTCCGATGTCACCTTTAGCCTCACCGGACACAACATACGCCTTATTCCCAATACACGACATGACCGTCAACCCACCATTGGCGGGTGATGTTCGCTCCTTAGACGGATGAAGGATAGTAACTGCCGGTTCTACATGATCTCCCCACAAGTCAATCGCACTGTCCCCGATGCGAGCATTATATGTAATGCTACCGGTACCCGGCAACACCATTAACTCACCCTCCGCACTCATGCGATACGGAGCGTTTGCGTTGACCGGCGTATCGGCGATCTCACCCAGTAGCGCCTGCATGATTAGTTGATCACGGTTTATTTTTAATTTTGGCAAGTTTGGGCTCCTTTATGGCTGAAGTTATGATTATTATCTTTTTGGTTATGTATGATCTATATCAATTCACAATTTGTTCCAATTGGGCTATCAATAGTAGTAGATCCTCGATAGCAACCTTTCAGGCAACTCGGAATTTAATGTTAACATAATCGTGAACGATCCGATGACGCATCCCGATGATGTCCGACCAAGGGATGCCCGCATGTTTTTTCTGTGTTTCATCAGATACATGCCGTGCTGCTTCACCAACAATCTGAATTAAATGAACCACAGCTAACCGTAAATTCTCATCTTTATCAAAATCATTCCATTCTAATTCTTCTACTTTATCTACAGCTCGCGACCCATATTCTAACATGTGCCCAAGATAAACCATATCATCCTTCATCATATAACAGCTCCGATTGAAAGAATGAATGGTCCTTTATCCTATGGCTGAGTTCTTCCTCTAACACCAAATCAATTCTACGCTTGCCGAATAGCTCGGAAAGCCCCTCTTCAATGCGGAAAATGCCAAATCCCGGTATCCGCCCCCGCTCAAATCTTACCAGGACATCCACATCACTTTCATCAGAGAAGTCATCTCGCAATACAGATCCGAACAGCCACAATTTACGGATATGACGCCTGCGGCAAAACTCGGATAGTTTTTGGTGATCAATATGTAATTTTACTGTCATATAATTAGATTTACAAATTTACATATACATTATTTAAATAGCTCTTAACGGTAGTACTACAAAAATCATCACATCCCACACTGCATGCGAGATCACACAGGTCCAAATCGAGTCGGTCAATTTGTACAGCAGACCCCAGAACAACCCACATACAAGTGCAGCAAGTACAAGAATCGGATTCAGACTGATTATATGAGCCGCAGCATACAGAAGTGCAGCAAGGATGTATCCATACTTGACATCATATGCGTCAACCAATCTTTTTTGAACAAAGCCACGCCAGAAAAATTCTTCCCCCGGACCGATAATCAGCAGCAAAAGAGCTATCAACCAACCCGGAGCTTGTTCACGAGCGTTATACACTTCCCAAACTTTGCTGTCCTGCAAGTGCCAAATGGAGGTAATAATGTCCCCTGCTGTGAATATTGTGTACAGGAACGCCGCAGAACCGACACCCCATACAATAGTCCTCAGAATTGGTCGTGGCTGTGCCGTTTTGAACATCCCTGACTTTTCAATCAACAATGCTCCACCACCGAGCAGGGATGCTGAAAGGGTCATCATCACCCAGAAATTCATCAAATCCAATCCGGGCATAAACATCAAAGCCCACAGAATAGTTGCTAACAGCACCCCACCCCAAACCGGCAGTAATTTCTGATCCATCTATTGAGTATTAAAAAATGCTTGCCAGGATAAATCCGACAGTCAACAACAAACCAAATTGTGCATGTAGTTGTGCGGTTGAAATGTCGAGTGTTGCTATGTCATGCTTCACCATCGGCTTGGCTGCGCTTACGATTTTATGCAGCTTCAGCGAAGGAATTATTGATAACAATGCTATCAATCCCCATATCGGCACCACTCCCATCGAGACCAATGCTATCAACGCAACATACGCAGAAATTAACATTAAACGATAACCAATCCGGGAAGCTGTCCATCCAAGCAGACTCGGAATGGTTACAAATCCTGCGGTGGTGTCATCAGGAATGTCACGCAAGTTGTTCGCCGTTAAAATCCCGGCAACGAGAATGCCGATTGGGATTGACACCAAAACCGGCATCCACGACAGCGTACCGGCCTGAACGAAATGCCCGCCAAGCACCATCAGCGGTCCCATCAGCATAAAGACCAACGGTTCTCCGAGTGCGCGGTATTTGTATCCGAACGGTTTACCTGTGTAGAAAAAACCACCGAGCAGTGCAACTATTCCGAGTACCACAATTGGCATCCCAAAGTGTATAGTCAGGTAAATACCAATCAGGAATGCCACTCCGAAGCAAACGAAACCGCCGCGTAGAACACGGGCAGGTTCCATCAGGCTCTCGATTAGAATTCGGCTTGAACCGAGTGTATCCTTCTTATCGGCACCGGTTTTCAGATCGTAGTATTCGGAGATGAGGTTCGTCCCGGCATGGAGCAGTATCCCACCAATAAATGCTGCAATAAAAAAGTTCCAGTGAAAAACTCCCGCCTCAAAGTACGCTAAAGCGGTTCCGAGGAGAACAGGGGTGAATGAAGCTGTGAAAGAAAACGGTCGAACCGCCTGCATCCACAGACTGAAAGCTGACCGTTGAGATTTTGAATCTGACATATTGACTACCGCTATTTTCTCAAATTAATGTTTAGTTGAAAGTTAGCCCGATTTCAGGGGAAACCGGGCTTATCAATTCTCTATAGTTTATATAATAATGCATGATTAGCAATTCTGCCACTCTTTTAGGTAGGAATTCGCATGTAGATTGGTAAAAAGTTGATGAGGTTGTCTAAACATCAGATGATTTAGCATTACAACAAGGCGGCTCTTTCATGCTGCGCTTCTTCTGAAAAAACTGCGATAGAAGCGATGCAGATTCATCAGCCATGTATCCATTATACACTTCTACCTGATGATTAAGGCGAGGTTCCCGCACAATGTCAAAAACTGATCCGCAAGCTCCCGCTTTAGCATCATCCGCACCATAGTACAATCGCTTGATGCGCGCTAATACTATCGCTCCGGCACACATCGAACAGGGTTCCAATGTTACAAATAGCTCCGCCCCCTCCAATCGCGAACGATCGATAGTCTGACATGCAGCAGTGATGGCGATGATTTCGGCGTGTGCAGTCGGATCGTGCAGCAGGCGAGGTTGGTTGTGCCCTCTTCCGATGAGCTGACCGTCGAGTACTACTACAGCGCCAACAGGAGTTTCATCTTCAGAAGCTGCCTTCTTCGCCTCCTCAAGTGCCAGCTTCATCCAGTGATGTGTGAAATCAATCATTAGTAATGGACATTATTTCAGTTACAGGAAGTGTTGATATTTCTTTCAACATGACAGGGACAGGAATGAGTTCTTTGATTTACTCAGTAATGCACCCTATTTGTCATTCAGGGCTTGATCCAGAATCCAGTCCTGCATTGATTCTTCTGAATTCCCGTCTGCACGGGAATGACGAAATTGTTAATAAATCAAAGAACTCAGGAATGTCCATGCTCCAATTCCATTTTTTTACTTTCAAAAAGAAAGAGAAGCTTCATCGAAACTTCTCCTCAAACCACTTTGCGCGTAATTATAACGTCTTCTCCGCACCATCATTGACTTCAGCATCTGCCTCTTCATAATACTTGCGTTTGTAATAATAACCGCTGTAATAGCTGTAGGGTCTGTAGTAGCGGTATGTGTAATAGTATGCCCGTCCAAATCGGTAACCAACCTGATTGAGCACAACACCGAGCAGTTCAATGTTCAGATGTTTCGTCAGGTTGATCGCATGTCCTAACGCCTTGATGTTGGTGGATTCAACTTTGACGATCATGATCATGCCGTCAGTCTTTTCAGCCAGCACTCTGGAGTCGGAACAAACCAACACAGGGGGAGTATCTATCAACACAAAGTCATATTTCTCTCGCATCTCTTTCAACATATCGGTCATCTTTTGAGATGCCAGCAGCTCTGCCGGGTTTGATGGAGATTTGCCACCGGTGATAATATGAAGGTTCGGCACACCGGTCTCACGGATTACTTCACCGAGTGTCATCTCGTCATACATATAGTTAGTCAGACCAGGCTTACGATCCAAATCAAAGTGCTTGTGTTGCACTGTCTTACGCAAGTCACAGTCAATGATCAGGGTTTTATGTCCACCCTGAGCAAATGATATACCGAGGTTTGCCGTTGTCAGTGATTTACCCTCAGACACAGAGGGGCTTGAAACAACAAAAACAGACTTGCCTTTATCCGTTGATAGGAATTGGATGGCAATTTTGAGAGATCTGTAAGCCTCTGCTGTCGGTGATTTTTCGGAAAACGCCTTTAGCATTCGTCCGCTCAACCCGGGATTTTTACTCTTGGAAGTTAGCTCCGCTTTTTTCTTTTTATCCCGTGATGATTCCTCAACGTAGCGGTTGGAGTCGAGTGACGGTAGTGAACCGAAAACGGAAAGGCCGAAGTTACGTTGTATGTCCGTCTCATCCTTGATTGTGTTATCAAAACGCTCAACGATTACGGAGATAGTCAAACCTAAAACTAATGCGGCGACAATACCGTATATAAGTTTCTGTGTCCGCTTACGGGACAACGGCTGCTCGGGACGACGCGGCGCATCTATTACTTTTATCCCGCCCATCTCGGATTCAAGTCGGATACGAATCTCTTCACGTTTCTCAAGGAGAATGTCCGATGTCTTCTGCAGCACTTCTTTTGCACGACTCAGACCGGCGAACATCAGTATGTCTTCAGACAGATTGGGATGATCACTGCGAAATCGTTGAATCTGCAGCTTGTAAAATTGAACCTGATTGCTGTATTCGGTCTGTTTCAGCAGAGATGCTTCCAACTCCTCTTCAAGCTGTTGGATAGTTACACCCGCCCCCAAAACACCTCCAAAATCATCAGCAGATGTCGGCGTGGTCACCAGTCCGATCAGGCTGTTGCGAAGTTGATCACGCTCCGCTTTCAAAGTCTGGATATCTGCCGGAGACAGGTTTTCTTCTTCCGCATTTCGGAGGGAATTGCTAATTTCCGAAAGCCTGTCCTTCAATAGCAATATCTCGTTCTGATCAACTGTCTGCGATTCACCGGAAAGCTTTATGAGCAGTTCGTTCATCTTCTGCTCGTAGGAGTTGATATTGATGTTTATCATCTCCAGATTTGCTTTCGCTTCGTTGTGCTTGCGCTCAAGCTCGAACAGTTCCTGTGTGATACCGGTTTCCGATCCCGAGACCAACAGTTTCTTTTCAGCGAGGAATGTCTGCAACTCTTCTTCGGCAAGCTCCAGCTTTGTGGAGATGTTGTCTATCTGAGTATCAATAAATCTTGCTACGTGGAGCGCATCTTCACGCTCAAGTTTAATGGATCTCGACTTGAATTTTTCAAGTGCGGTCCGGGCTAACAGAAGGGCATAATCCTGTGACTGTGAGGTAGCATAGATTCTAATGAAGCCGGGATTTTGGCGGTTGGTTGTGTAACCGATATTGAATCTGACGGTTCCGTTGATCGAGTCGGCTCTCATTTCCGGATGCATGGCAGCTACATCGGCAGTAATCTCATCACGATACATCCTGCTGTCAAGGATGGATGTATAGTATTTCTCTGACTTGACATCCGAGCGCCGACCTTCAACCAGTGACATCGCATCGAGAAAGGATGACTCACGAACCGATACCATAACGGTTGATGATGATCTGTAGAAGGTCTTCACTCCCTGCAGATAAAATAGAAGGGGTGCAAGGATCAGTACCAGACTCCCGCCCAGGATCCACGGGTGCTTCAGTACCGCCCAAAATACTGACAGCAAGGTGACCGGTTCACCCACGTATTCGAAACTGTCATCCGCAATCGGTTTATTGCGAGTTATGCCCGGATTGTTGCCATTCATAGATTAGTGCTGGTTTTCCGGGCTGTATTTCATAGTTTTCGTCTATTACCTTAATGTGGTCAGAATCACCAATGATGAAAGTATCATAGTTACGTTGAGCAATGTACGAATCCACCATGACGGTTGCTGCCAGGGATTATATTCTGCAACGACAATGACGTCACCCGGGCTGACCAATGGAATAAGATCCGGGTGCCCCTCGTTCAATAAATTTCTCAGCTCAATGATGTCGGTTTTACTCTTTCCATCAACTATCTTTATATGAACGACGTGGTTCATATTGCCGTTGGTTAACGGACCTCCTGCCATGCTGATCAGATCCGCTATATCCTCATCCTTCACCGGAACATAAGTCCCCGGATTACGGACAGCTCCAAGTACGCGAACTGTCGTTTTTGAAGAGATCGTCGGCACGAAAATTATATCTCCGTCACGGATTTCAGGTAAAGTGACCGATTCACGGTTAAGGAAGTAGTGATGCAGATCAACATTCAACTCTTTGGCATGATCCCGTCGTACGATTGACACATTTCGCAGGTCAGCCATTGATGTTGCGCCACCTGCAAAAGCCAGAGCACCCTGAAGACTTGAGCTTCCTTCAATGATGTACGTACCCGCTTTCATCACCTGTCCTTCAATTGTCACCTTAATCTGCGTCTGATCGGCGATATTGATGAACAGTTTGGGACGCTCCACGAATCGAGCCACAATCGGATACAGTACGTCCTGTAGTTGATGGATGGTCATCCCGTCAATAGGTACATCCGCAAGCAACGGATAATCCGTGCTGCCGTCCTGACGAACCAACACTGCCTTGGACAGCTCGGGATAACCCAGAACTGTAATATGAACAATGTTACCCGGTTCAATCAGCTCCTCAGCCACTTCCGCAGTCGTAAAACCGGCAGCACATAACAGGATAATGATTAAGCAGTGTAGGATCTTCTTCAAATCTATTCCTTAATCTTGGCGTAATGTAACTTGGTGCAGAATTGAGTAGACATGCCATTTCAAACTAAAATCCATAACGTTTCTTGTTAAGATGGATTCCGGATCAAGCAGTCTGTCCGAGAATGTTTTTCAGTATAGATTTTCAT
>CAZVKN010000036.1:0-30135 GCA_964627035.1 uncultured bacterium
CAGAATAAAACTATCAAGACTTTATCCGACTATTGATGGTTGACATGACACTAGTGATGTATAATAATTCATCAACAGGATTTAAGGCAGTTACATGACCACGTGTGTCAATTTCAGCAACTTCGATTATGTCCTCTGGATCGGAAATGTCGAGCAATACCACTATGCTGTCTGCAGTAATAACATAGCAAACATCATCTTCTATCGTTATTTTGGTAGCAAACCAGTCTCCGCTAAACCTCCCTATTTCTGTCGGATTATCTGTGTCACTGACGTCAATGGCAATCACACCTTGCCTTTCAGCAGCAACATATGCTGTTTCACCGACTATCTCCACATCGAGTGCCTGACCACCGCCGTCTATTACGCTGATCTCCTCAGGATGTTCGGGATCACTAAGATCGAACAGGTGGACGCGAAGTTCGTCATCCGGGATGGCAGCAAGATCATTGTGAATTGATCTGTGCCTATGTGGAATCCCAAATTCAAAGTTATACATTAATTCCGGCTCTTCCGGATTTGACACATTAATTCTCGAATATAATCCATTTTCGAAGTGCACTGTAATTACATCGTCAATTCGTGACATTACCGCAACTCCTTCACCACCTTCAAGCTCAATTGAACCAATCTCTGTCAGACTGTCAATATCACTAATTTCATAGGTTGTTAGAGTGTAATCCCCAAATAAGACTGTGAATTTATTTTCAGAAATCGAAAAATCATAATAAGCCGGTAAATCATGGATTCTTCCAATTACAGGAAATTGTGGTAGTTGCTCCATGTCATAAATTTCGAGTACCCTTTCGTTATCAAACCATAATTGATTCCCATATGCATATATTTTCCTACAGCGAACATAATCATTCCATCTCAACCTGCATATGTATGTTAATTGTCCTTCATTGGACCGGCTGTAGCCTATCAGATCGGAAGTAAGTTCCCACCATCTTTCATGTTCAATCCATTCAAACAGTAATAAGAAGATATAGTTGTCGCTGAAAAAATAGTTTGTTTTAGATAATCTGTATCCATTTAGTACATGGATTCTATCTTCGATTACACCATCATTCAATGAGAAACCTAACACAGGAAATCCAATGTCAACGTACAGGAAACTCTCATACATAGCTAAAATGTTATAATATCTAAACTCATCCCGATAATTGGAGTGAAAGGTTGGCTGCTCAGGATCTGAAATATCTATTGTAGTTATTCCTGAATAACCAGTGGGGAGGTACAAATATTCATCAGTTAGGCATGGTTTAGGTGAAAATTCCCAAAAAGTGTATAGAGAGGATCGCTTCTCAATATTAAAACCATCTTGAGAGTGTACAATCCCTCCTGTTAACAGAAGAAACATGATTAATATTAATTTTATCTTCATATCAATCACCTACTTAATCTTAACAATTTTTTCATTATGAAATTCGAGAGAAGTATGCATCTTTAGATAGTAGATCCCGGTAGGCAGACCTGATCCATCGAACGGTACTATATGATTACCAGTATTGTACCAAGTCGGTTGCAGCACCTCATGCAAATACTGTCCCAAATTATTATACAGTGACAACTGAATCGAGCCGTCATTCGGAATGGAAAACCGAATCATGGTTTGACTGTTAAATGGGTTAGGGTAGGAAGACAGCAACATATAACTTGCTGGTACACTCCCATCGGAAGGATCATCATCCACTCTAACGGACAGAGCTGCACTGCAATCATAAATACCTAAGTAAATGCTCTCCGCAACATAAACATAGGGAGGATCTATTGACATGTCAGATGAAAATTGTCTCGTAGGATACTGACCAATTAAATCAGGAGATTCAGGATTCTCGATATCCATCAGGTACAAACCAGCTTCCTCATCTTGCCATCGATTCTCTCTAGCTAATAGGTAGGCAATACCATTATTAACTTCTACCTTTCGCAGCAATCCTTCAAATTCACGGTTATAAATTTCAATAACATCCAATTCTTCAATTAGATTTGAAACATCAATAATGTGGAATTCATTATCGACATAGTAGATCAGGTCTCCATCAAAATAAAAATCTTTTACTCTTCCACTTGTTGGGAATTCCAGCAGTTCATTCAACTCCTGACGATTATTCTCAAATTGATAGAATTGAACTGTGCTATCTAAAGTTCCTATGGTCATAATATTACCGTTCACACCTAATGCTGTAGGACTGAATTCGATTTCGAATGTCTGAATTTCTCTGTCATCCTGATATACAGTTAGAATATTATTTCCAAGAGCATATAAGAATCCGTTGTCATAAACAAGATCAATGACGTGATCTTCAAATTGAATGCCTTCGTGTCTGCTGAACACACCATCTACACGTGTCTCAAGATATAATTTAATAATGCCATTTTCACGATTAGGGTAATATGCAAATGAGTCACCAATAACTAAGTGTCTGCTCCCATCCAACCCGGGAACGTCAACACCCGACACAATCTTGAGTGGTATAATGGGATCTTGAACACTATCCAGCGATACTCTTCCCTGCGAAATTAGCAAGTCATTTCCATATTTTTCCAAGGCTACCGTACTATAGTTGTAGTGTGTAAATGATCTGATGTTACGACCATCATAATTGTACAGTATCGTTCCGTTACGATTGTATGGGATTATTAAAGTATCTCCTATTACAGATATGTGTCTCAGATCTGCACCTGCATTCATAGCAATTTCAGAGACAATTCGCGGCATATAGGGATCTGCCAAATTGATTTCTTCAAGAACTCGATATTCAAGTCTCCATCCATTATGATCCCAATCATATCTTATTCCGAATGAATTATATACTGTTCCTAACCAATAGATTATTTCATATGCATTACAGTTTAAATGACCTATTTCTCGCAACCGATTAGGTCTTGAAATATCAATAACTTTAAATCCTTCCTCACCTGCTGCTAGGCAAGCGTAATTGTCAAGTAGTAACATATTATTGCATGATTGATTTAATCTACCGATCAAATCCATCTCCTCACCTGATATATCAACCACAAGAAACCGATCACCCGCGAGATAAGCGTAATCCCCATCTACTTTGAGGTTTCGGACTGCCATACCGACATTGACATCACGAACTGCTTCAAGATTGCGTGGATTGGAAATGTCAAGCTGTACCAGAAGGCTGTCGTGAGTGGTTACGTACGCATAACTGTCATCTATTGCAATTGAATGCAAAGCACCGATGTCATCGTAAACAACTGCGAGAGTTGGTCTGACCGGAATATCAATATTGAAGACTGCCAGACCGAAATCTCCAGTGATAAAAAGATGGTTATTGTCGTATCGAATCTGGTAAGGTCTTTGGAATGATGGCAAGTAGAACGAGCCGCAGTCATGGATATTTTCAAGATCGGATTTGTCGAGAACTTGTAGAGCTGTAGCGGTGATAATATAGGCATAATCCCCCACAATGACAGCTCCAACATGCCCACCCGTATTAGCATACATACGGTTCACGCAGGAGATATTGAGGCTGTCCTGTGAATATGCATCGATACATAACACAGCACAGATCAAAAGGAGTAATAAAAGTGGTCGGTACATCTTTTCGCACCAATTACATCTATATCAATATATTTTTTTCAACACGTTTGAGGGTTATATAAATTTTGGAAAGATTGCAGGCTACTTGTGAATTTTGTCCAAGCTCTTTTTAGCAATCTCTGCTACACTCAACTCCTGCACTATCCCATCTTGATACAATATAACACATCCATCTTCATCCCGCAACAGAGGGTGTAACCATCCGATTACTCCGGAGGTGCCAATATATCCAAGAACCCACGCTGCATGACCGCGTACATTACTATCGGGTGATCCGAGTAACGGCGTTAACAGCGGAATCGCTCCTTGAGTCAGCTCAGGGCTGACCTGTGACAGCCGTCCAAGCCCCCAAAGAGCACCGCATTGTAACGGTTCATATTCCAAAAAATTGCCTATTGGATGGATGTATGAAATTAGTATCGGAGCAAATTCGCTTGCGAGCTGGGAATGATTAGCTGATATCTCACCGATAGTTTCAGGTGTGCCAAAGGCACAGTTTCCTGATTCTTCCGTCAGATTCCATGTTAGTCGACGTAAGATAACACGTCCGGCTTCCATATCCTGATCGGCAAGTTTTGCGGTTAATACTCCCGAAGCAACAACAGCTCGCCACTTAATCCGCTCCTCCGGTTGCAATAAAGGCAAGATTGTTCCGGACTACCAAGCTTTTCGCATCATACCAATACTTTGGTTCGCCCGGCAAGAGGGTGATACCCAAACTATCCTGAGCCACTGCCGAGTTTGCACACACCAGGCAAACCAATAGAGCCGTTAAATAACTTATTCGTTTTATCATTTGTCATCACTCCTTGATTATTCCTTTACTTCACACAGATCACCTTCTTGGTAAATATCTGATTATTTGTCTTCATCCGCAACAGATACAACCCGCTCGCCAATTCGCTCGCATCCACAACCGCACTCCACACACCAGCCGTACGGACTCCGGAGAACAGTGTCATCACCTCACGCCCGGAGAATTCAAACGGAACCATATCAAGCCGATTGGAAGTGTGCTTGCTGTCTTTTCATAATACTCAATTCAGTTTGTGTAGCTGATATTAACCGAATATCTGTAAGCCACGTGGAACCACCGTTACATTAATCGGAGTACAGCCCGTCAATTCCCCGTCAACGTTTAGCTGCTCATTCTCTTGCGGTATCAGACTCAATGAACTCACCTGTTTATACTCGACCAACGGTGATGCGAGATGCTTACCTTCAAAGACATTCATAAACACTTTCAATAACCCGATTCGCTGAGTGCCCTTTACAGTTACCAAATCAATCAGACCATCGTCAAGCTCTGCTTGTGGAGCAATCATCATTCCCTTTCCGGTATGTTTCGTGTTGCAACCCATCAGGAAGACAAAATCATCATCCTGTTCTTCACCATCAATAATCAATTGAGCTTTACGTTGCTTAATTTTAATGAATTGAACCAGTGTGGCGAAGTTGTACCTCTGATAACCAATCCAGCGCAGTTTCTCCGCAAGCCTGATGATGTCAACAACGACACCCCAGCCGACTACATTGAAAGCATACAAGGTTTCGTCGCGCATCTTGACTTTCATTAGATCAATAAAACGTGTTTTACCGGAAATGATACGTTCCGCCGCCATGATGGGATCAAGACAACACAAATCGTGCATAAATGAACTTCCGGTGCCGCCCGGAATTAACCCTATTGGAATATCTGCATTGTCATTTCGCATCATTAAGCCGTTCACCAATTCGTGCATAGTACCATCACCACCGATTGCACATAAACCGTCATAGTCATCTACCGGAACCGTTCGTACAATCTCTTGAGCATGACCTGCATATTCTGTTTCTATCACTGTCAGCTCAATATCAGCATCCGTGAATATCGGCTTAATCCTATTCAAAATATCCACACCACTCTTTAACCCACCGTGGGGATTGACGGTAAGCAGAATCCGATCAGGATTGGAAGTATTGCTCATGACTCTTTTCCTGTTCTAATCACCCAGAAATAGTCAACATAAGGAAGCAGATGCCACTGAGTTCCGAATGGATAGTTGCCGTAAGTTAGGATATATCCTATTGCTATTTTATGCCTTTCGCTTGGATTCCAGAATAATTTACTCCTATGGTCGAGGAAGTTGCTGTTTCTTACACCGGGGAGCATTGCCAATTCCATTTCCGTTGAAACAGCAAAATAATTTGACAGCGATTTCTCAATATCAATGCCATAAGTCAAACCGTATCCATTGTAATAGACTTGGAGACTTGGAAAAACTAACGGTAGATCAATAGTGGTACGTGAATCAAGTTCTCCGGTTACGATGGCAAATGAGAAGCCAAGTTTTTCTGTGAGTGAACAGCCATTGAAATCTCTCGTTATCAGGATTTTATTACCGATGGAAAACATATGTGGTATCTGTGGCATAGTCGGATCAGGAGCGATAATTCCACCAATACCCTCTTTAGTAATAGTTCTCAGCAGAGGAGTCGGATAAACAAATGAGTGCTGTGTGGCAATCAGTAATTCTTGATCCTTTTGATGAGATACCTTCATAGATATATTCGGAATGAGGAAATCGGCTATCGGATGTGTGGACAGCTCTATCCGATCTGAATATCCATAAGTAAGTGGACCGAAAACTCCTGTCTCCCAACGTCCTTTTGCGATAGTTCTTGCGCTGACGGAAGACACAATAAACATCACAATAAATAGAATTATCAGTTTTCTCATGGTTTTACAAAGCTCGCTGTTACAGGTGCATGGTCAGAGAGATGACGAGCCTCCTGATGGGTAATAGATAAATCCAGCAACCAATTCCCGTTAGTGAACAGGTAGTCCAGTTTTCTGTCCCAAACCGTATCGGGACCAACGCTATGAGTGAAGTAAAGAGTGTTGTCCAACCGATAATCGTCAAGATCAATTGCGCTCTGATAGCTGTTGTATAGCGGTGATAGCCAATCCTGTTCATCAGTGAAGTTGCTACCCTCTTTGTGGAACGGGTCGTCGCCGGGGTTGTGGAATGACTCTCCTTCGCACATATCCTTGAGGCAGTAGTCAGTAATCTCTGAACCCGGAGGTAACTCGTTAAGATCACCGCCTGCAACAAATTGATATCCCGAACTGCTCAAATTGTCGAGAAGTTGTTTGAACCGATCTATGTGACTCAATTTAGTGTCATCAGTTGAAAAAGCCGCTGTGTGAACATTTACTGCATAGAAATCATCGAGTTCCGGTATGGATATTTTCGCTCTCAGAATGTTCCTTCTAAGGTAGAAATACTGTGTCAAGGCGTCCTGATCACCTCGCAGAGGAAGTTGTATTCGTTCAGCTTCGGCAATTTCCCAGCGAGACATTATCACATTGCCCATATCTATCCGTCCGAGACCGTCACTCGGGATAAATTGTGCTTTCCAATTGGAAGCGTAAACCGCATAGTTCAGCTTGGTGTTCTCCAACAGCCAGCGTATCTGGTCAATGTAATCGGTTCTTTTGGAACAGCGGTCAACTTCCTGAAGTAGGACAATATCAGGATCACACTCTACAATCTTGTCCGCTATAGCGTTCAGATGTCCATAAACTTCACCCTCAGTCAGAATCACCCTATCTCCACAACAATCACCGAACCACGGCAAACGTCCCGCTCCAAATCTGATGTTCCACGTCATTACAGTGATTGTGTCTGGATCGGATGATGTAGAGTTGATCTCTGATGCTACGTACATTACAGCGTCTTCAGTGTTGTCGAATTCAGTGACCAACGGCTCGCAGCTTATGAAAGGTAACGATACCAAGACGAGTATTTGAAATAGTATTTTTTCTAATCTCATAGTAATATGGTTGTTATTGATCGGTTTATTTGATTAGCATCACCTTTTGAGTAGATGATTGCTGATCGGCAGATAATCTTACAAAGTACAAGCCTGAAGGCAGATCGTTTGCGATTAGGTTTGTGCTGTGAGTTCCGGCTTGTTGGCGACCTTCAAACAACGTCTGTACGCGTTGTCCGAGTAGGTTGTAGAGTTCAAGTGAGATGTTTGTTGCAACCGGAACAGAGTAGCTGATGATTGTGGTTGCGTTGAATGGGTTGGGGTATGCAGAACTGATACCGAAATTCTCCGGAATAAATGCTACATTACCCTCAGCATCATTGGATGAGCTGATATTCATACTTATCGTAATGTTGGTATCATCTCCTCCAACAGCTTGGCTGAAAATTAACTCACCCTCCCAATCAAGTGTCGAATCCAGACCAATTGTATTCAAGGTCATTGTCAATTCCTGATTGCCACCAGGATCAATAGAGCCTTCGCTCGGTTCGATAATAAACCACTCAGTATTCGGTTTCAACTGCCAGATGTCAATCCGATCCTCGCGACCGTTATTCGCAATGTCCATGAACACCCAACTGCCGTAGGGGTCGTATTGATCAGAAATAAAAGCTCCAGCAGGACTGCCACCACCTTCAGGTGTCAACTCCATGACAAACACAAGATCTCCATTATCAGGATTCATCTTATGCACAATTTGACTGGTGTCACCGGGGCTAAAAAGATACAGTGAAGTTGAATCTCCCGGCATGTATGCAAGTCCATAGATACTTAATCCCTGTCGAGAATGTTCATGCTCCTGATTGTGATTACCTTCTCGATCATAGCCATGAATATCAGAGGTCACCTCGCTGATCCACAATAATTCACGATCCGGATCCCAAGCGATAGTAGTCAATCTGTCAAACTCTGCTTGAAACGAAGTTACTAAATCACCGTCTGTCGTAAAGCCATAGACAAACTCGTCCGCAACACCCCAGATAAGTTCACCATCCCAGGCGAGATCCTTCATGCCGTAACGTGATTGACCGAATTGAGGGAAACTGCTAAGAAGTTCACCATCACCATTGAGGACATAAATTAAGTTATCATCAGGAGCAGATGAGCCACCACCTGACACATAATAATGGTCGTCAATGTACACCACGCCTGACAATCTGGAATCATCAATCACCTCACCAATGTTGAACGACTCACGTATTACACCGGGATCAACACCGGATTCACCGAGCAACCGTCGTTCAACCGACCATTCAAGCAGACCATTTCCTGAATCGCTGATGGTAAATGAGCGCACTGCTACATGACCCGGAGTTAATGCCTCGTTGAACTCCTCGGCTGAAATGGCTATCTCAGGATGTGTTAGCTCAAAATTAACTTCGAGGGTTTCATCAACAGCACATTCTATGCTGTCAATGATAATGCTATTATATCCAAATTTTGATACTGTAATTGTTGAATCACCGAACGGTAAGAAATAATTGCCCTCCTCATCAGACTCGGTAGTACGTCCATACGTCGTTGAGATGTATGCTCCCTCAATCGGCTCTTCGGTATCTGCATCCAAAACGTGTCCCTCAGTGGCTCCAAAATTCATATATTCCCACGCATGATCATAAAGCTCCCAATGAATGTCCCAGACTGCGTCCCAAACTTCACTAGGGCGTCGGTTCATAGAAATTATCACACCTGTTGTTGTAGAAGGATTGAAGGTCACATAAGACCCCATTTCAAGATTACCGCCTCGATGTCCCCAGTAGACATCATCTTCAACTGTTAACCCGAACCAGACAAGCCCCATATAGTAATCACCAACAACATTTTCTCTTTCCACCGTTAACATTCTATCAACAGTTGTGCTATCGAGAATTCTCACATCACCATTTCTGCCATATTGGGTCATTGATATCAGAAACTCTGAAAGATCAATGGTGCTGGCTATGATGCCTCCAGCGGGATACCAAGGGGTTCCATAATGTCCACGCGATTGAAAATTCTGGTCATAAGGAATTGCTAAGTCCTCTTCATTGAGCCCATCCAGAAACCAGGATGTGTTATCCATTCCCATTCGATCAAAGATATTTTCCTGGCAGTAATCTGCAAATTCATCTCCTGAAATACACTCCACCAGATATCCAATTAATGTAAGCCCAATGTTTGTATAGTTAAAATCACTACCGGGTTCTCTATTGCGTTGATAATTTGCGGCGTTATAGAATCTGCCGTTTTCGACCAGATATTCTTCAAGGAAATCAGCGAGTGCCCATGGGGAATCCTCACCCCAAACACGAAGTTGAGGCAGTATTTCCCAATTATCGAGAATGGATGATGTGTGTGTTAGTAGCATTCTGAAGGTTATTTGCGTATTAGGAAAATCAGGATGAATTACTTCAAAACCTTCCAAGTAATTGTTTATAGGATCTTCAAGCCTGAACTCTTCCTGCTCCCACAGTTGCATTATTGCAGCTGCTGTCACGGTTTTGGATACTGAAGCTATATTAAACATTGTATTTTCAGTCACTGGGATCTCTTCTGCAATGTTTGCCCACCCGTAATTTCCCATCCAGCCGATTCGTCCATGTCTGACGATACAGGTTGCCATACCAGGAATCCGGTAATTATCCATAGTCTCCAAAATAAACGTATCCAACTCAGCAGGATTCAGATCCCTTTGAGGTTGGGCTTGTGCTGTGCATACTGAAATGAGTATGCATATTGTGATTGATAGAATTGGGTAACGCATGGTTCCCTCCCTTTATTTTATAAGCATGACCTTCTGAGTAGATAATTGGTGATCGTTTGATAATCTTACAAAGTATAATCCTGATGGGAGTTTTTCACCGTTTAGGATCGTCGTTTGAAGACCTGCTCGTTGATGACCGTTGAACAGTGTTGTAACCTGACGACCGGATATGTCAAACAGTTGTAATGTCACAAAATCCTGCTTAGGTAATGAATACCTGATCATAGTTTGGGAGTTGAATGGATTGGGGTAATTTGCCCAAAGCCTGAACTCAGACGGATGCAATTCCTCATCGGTTTCACTGATTCCAACACCAAGATCATTTAGTGCTCGTTCCATGAACTGTGCTGCTTGGTCATCCCTCATGAAATACAGTGGAAAGCCGAGAACGATAGTGTTCCTATCTTCATCCGAATACCGTATAGCACAAGGTTGATCGTTAAAGGGTGAATCATCATTGGAAGAGATATAAGTATAGATCACTTCACCACCATCATCCGGTTCCAACACCCAACATCTATCCAAACCTGCCCATCGGTCAGATATTTTTTCACGATCAATTTCCAAACTTGGATAACCGTTCTGACCTTCTGCACCGTTTAATCCTTCTATGGTATTACGAACGATTGATCTATGACCTCCGGCAATATGCAGACTCCTGCGAACAATGTTGTCTTCGGGAAACTCAACAGTATCAAAAGGCGTGAAATTCCCCAATATGTCCCAACCCGATATAAGCATCTTTCCACCGAAGGTGATGATCTGAGAAAGTGGATAATTGAAATTATCCCCCAACTGAAGCACAGATTTATCGTCACCGTGCCAGATAACGGTCTCATATTCTCCAACGTCATAAGCAGTTAATGGATGTTCATTTTCGCTATAAAAATCTGTGTAGTCAAGTTCATCATAAATTTCAATGCCTGCTCTTTCTAACATCGAGTGATAGAAATCATCTGATTGCTGATCGTTCGGAGAACCGGGACGACCGTTTCCATTTCTTGTTTCGTCCACGAGTAACATCTTTCCCTCTTCGAGAACATACGGCGCACCTACTGCCGGAGTGTCGAGGCTGTCAACTCCATACGGTTCACTTTCGTTGCCGTCCTCATCTACGGCAGTCAGACGATAAGTGTACAGTCCAAACTCGTTCATCTCATCCGGATAAGTCAGCTCAGCAATCGGATCACCATTAACCTGTCCATACTCACCGTCATCCATAGATCGGTATAGGTTATATCCTGCAATGTCAAGCTCAAGATGCGGATTTGGTAACCATGAGAGTTCAATGCTATGATACCCTTCTTCAGCAATCTGCAACTCAATCGGTTTTCGAGGGGTAGATAGCGGTGTCATCCAAGTTGTGTCGGATGTGGATACTTCCTCGCCTTCATCATCATATATACCGATTACAAAGTAATAGGATACTTCTTCAGTTAGATCGGAAACTACCACATCGTTATCTTCTCCCACATCAATCACCTCTTCAACCTCATCCAGATCGCCGTAATGAAGATTCATACCATCCACACGCGGGAGTTGAGTGTAATTACGCCAGGTCACCATTAGTGATTCTCCATCACCCACATCGGTAACAGCGGGTCTTGCAGGGATAGGAACATAGTCACCACGAAGAATGTCTTCACGCCCTTCATCGTAGAACTGCTGCAGAGCTTCGGCAGTTTCCTCAAGTGTAGCCCTGTCTTCAGCGCCGATAAAGACATAAGCAATCTCAAGGGTCTCCTGCGGTTCTAATTCCCAAGGATCATCATCTTCATTCGGACCGAATCCTATCAGGAAACGCCAGTCACTCAAATCACGAGAAGGATCATCAATTTCACCGGAAGAAATCATTTCATACTTATCACGGTTCAAATCAGGATCACCTCCACCCTCACGATTAAAGTTCCTGTATGATAAGTCCAGCTCATCCAAAGGACGGGGAGTTCTGATAATCTTAATGGCAAAAATACCTGGATCATAACCATCCTGGTCGGTAGTATCGTCGCCCATGACTGCCATCAGGTTATCTTCATCAAACAGAGTCCAATCATCAATGGAAGCCGGATCACCTCTCTCACCTCGAGCTGCAACATCCGGATCGGCGAATAGACCGATGTACACGTCAGATAGAGTCTCCTCGCCGATATTGCGGATAGTAGCTTCAAACAGGACGGCATCCATAACCGCATTATCCTGTATGTTCCAACTGTATGACCGTTGTTCTATCCTAATGTTTAACGGAGTGTGACCGTCATTATCCGGGCTTCCAACCTCGTCAGGATCACAGTCGTCATAGAACGCTGTGATGTGTTGAGCCGCCATTGCAGCGCCATCTTCATCTGCCTCACCGTCACCGTCATCGTCGTCGGAATCCGGATCGGCGTCTCCATCGTTATCGTCATCGCCGTCAACGTCACCGTCATGATCGTTGTCAATCAGATCATCGGCGATATTGCCGGGAGGGTCTTCGTCAATGTGAGGTTCGGGATCGTAATAGAAAATGCCGTCTCCGTTGGCATCCTCATCAGGACCGTCCCAATCTATTGACGGTTCACCATTTTCGTCAAGGTCATCGTTTTCAGCATCCCAATCACCATCGTCGTCTAAGGCAATCAGGCTGAAATGATATGGCTCCTCATCTAAGAGGTTTGATTGATACACAAAGTTATCTCGCGATGGTGCGAATTCATTTGTGCCGTTATCGCCGTCCGTTCCCGTTGAGACCAACGGTGTATCATCCACCATCGCTCCGACCCAAATACCTGCTGAGAACAGGAAATCGGTTTCTGAGCCTTTTGGGAACTCGAATCCCAGATATCCTTCGTTTTGGTCAGGATTTCCGTACTCGCCCCAATTGGACATGGTCATTCGGATGTTGTTCGCGTCATGCGCAAACAGCGCTCGTTGTCCTGCTGGATCGCGGCGTGGTCTGACCGGACCTCGCTCGATGACATGACGGGCTGATACGATGGTGACAGCGAGTAATACAAGTAAAAAACTTGTCAATAAGGTTTTCCGTTCGATCATTATTTGATCTCCTTCATAATTGTAATGACTCCCATCTCAATTGAATGTCATTTATGAAAATTTCTATACAATGGGTCATTTAGCACAGATTAATTTGTTCGTGAACACTTGACCATCTGCAGCCATCCTCAGCAGGTATAGTCCACTCGCCAGATCAGTTCCATCAACCGTAGCACTCCACACGCCCGCCGAGCGGGCTCCCGAGAACAGCGTCATAACCTGCCGACCGGTAATGTCATACAGTGCAAGGTCAATGTGTACTGACTTTGGCAGTTGGTAGGTGATGCAGGTTTGGGAATTGAAGGGGTTGGGGTGGGGTGCGGATAGCGAGAAGCGTTTGGGAACAAGTAATTCAATGTCAATGGGATTAACAGACAGTCGCTCTAGATCAGCTTTGCCAAGCCAGATGTCCCCTGCAAGTGAACCCGCTAAAGTCAAAGAAGACTCATTGTAAAACATACTGGACACATTTAAATGCGCGGGTGAATGATTATTTAATCGAAATTCAGCTATTTCGTCCCCGGATTCAGTATCAATTATGTGCATATCAGCTACGCTAATGAAAGCAACGCGTAAATCGGGAAGATTGAAAATGCGTCCGTACCCTTGGATTCTCCTGCTTGACCAGATTATATCTCCGTTCTCTGAGATTAATAAAACTGCAGAACATATACAATCACAATCCTGGGGCATCCCGCTAATAAGATATTCATTGTTATCACTTTTAAGAATGTATTCATAAAGAAACGCATCATTATTATAGTCCAAGTCAATTGTTTCAGTAAGTTCTAACTCCTCATCCAAAAAGTGGATTCGAGACCAAAAATCCAGGGCTGTAACAGTGCCTCTCTCGTTCTCAACTGCATCAACAATTGGAATTTCCTCAGAATAGAACTCATGCTGAATATCTCCTGACCGATCCAATTTCATTACTCTGCATCTGTAGTACCAAACCCCTTCCCGGATATTTTCCGAGTATGGCATAATAAAAACGAACGTGCTATCCTGCATCGGCTTCAAATAGGAAGGATGTCCTCTGAAAGATAAAACACCTTCCGGTGTGTAATACTTCGTCCAAAGACTGTCTCCATTGTAATCCGTATAAAGCAGCCAATTACCTGAGCTATCTTGGCTGTTATAGTCACCCCAGAGAAAAATCCCATCACCGAAATTATCAACAATACCATCACATACATAATGATAGTAACCGACAGGATTTATTTCGGGAATTCTATATTGTCTCGCTAATAGACTGTCGCCTTCATCATCTGTTTTAAGCAATTCAACTACCGCTTCAGCATTCGGGGTTATTTCTGAATGAATCCCAAGGAAATAATGACCATTTGCGGTTTCAACAATTCCAACAACACGTTCCATGCTACCATTTGGGTACCCAAAATTACAAGCTTCAACGATTTCATAATCTTCATCCATGTTAACATACAAGAAATCTTTGCCTTTACCGATTCTATTACGAAATCGGCGAAACCCGGCAGTTCCGAAGACATCAATGCCGGTATCCTCTTCATAATATATATCACTTATTTCAAGCAGATTGTAACCGATATCCTCTGCAGTATAAATCCTTCTGAATAACTGTTCACCATTAGCATTAACCGCCAAGGCATAAACGACTCCGTTAGAACCACGTTCGGTTTCCATAATCAAGTAGTCATTACCTACCAATACTATGTGAGGACTGAAGGGGACAATATCCATATTAAAAGTCTCCGACCAGCGAATATCACCTTCAGTATTGCATTTAACAACCTGCATATCATTGCTGTTATTTATTATCCCTCCGGCAACCACGTACCAATCGTTATCGGTCTGGATCAAATCAGCCTCATCAACTGAATTGTTGGACTCATATAGGTCGGTTGTCCACAGCAATCGTCCATTAAGATTAAATTCACTCAGACGAACCACATTATTTGCGTAATTGTAGCTTAATATGATCATCTCATCTTCAGCTGTAATAAGTGCATCCCACATTTCACTATGTGCAAGACGCTTCAGGGTGTCGGTCACCTCACCTTCGTTGTTCAGAAAGCTGATAAGTACACCTTCACGAACTTCATCACCTGTAATTAAGACATATTGATCTTCGTGTAGTGATAGTAGTCGTACCGGCTTGGCATCCGTTACTTCGTGATACTCCTGCTCCCAGATTACTTCACCTTCATCGCTTATCTTACACGAAAAGACAACGTTCTCATAATCACCTTGGCGATCTTCACTTAATCCTGCTACAATGAAGCCTCCATCAGGTGATGGGACTACATCCATTTCGAGTTCATCCCAGCGATTATCGTAGATGCACCTCCACTCTTCTTCAAGATCTGAGTTGAGTTTAAGCACGAAAGCGTCATTATCATGCAGTTCGAAATGGTTTGTCGTACCGACAAGAAGGTATCCACCATCGTCAGTTCTGATGCAACGATTTACTTGTTCCTCGTTACAAGAACCGTATCGCTGTTCCCACTCAAATTCAAATTCTGCATGAACTTCATGTGAAACAAATATGGATACCGCAAATACAAGCAGAAATGTCTTCATGGCAAATTTGGTCATATTATAGTTCTTATTATTGAATTGATTACACCGTGATTCAGATTTCTATTTTATCAGCATGATTTTTCTTACAGTCATATGATCGAATGCTTTTAACCTCACCACATACAACCCACTCGCCAGATCACTCCCATCCAATGTTGCACTCCAAACACCCGCTGGTCGGACTCCCGAGAACAGTGTCATCATGCATCTCGGTCGGCAAGTGGTAACTGATGCGGGTTTGGGAGTTGAAGGGGAAGTCATAATTATCCCATCTAATTCGATAGAATCAAGATTGATTTTTTAATCTCTCGGATATATCAGGATATAGTTTAGCAAGACATTCAGGGCAGATACCATGACTAAAATTCATATCTGAGTGCTCCGAGATATAGTGCTCTATATTATTCCAGTATCCCTTGTCATCCCTGATGTTCTTACAGTTAGCACAAATTGGCACCAATCCGCTCAGCAACTTGACATTGTCAAGTGCTTCTTGAAGTTTTTGGTTTGTTTCAACTAACTCAACGTTCTTCAACCTAAAAATTTCAGCCTCGCGTTCTTTTTGTTCTGTTTTGTATTTGGCCTCTAACTTCAGTACTTGGTTCTGGGCATTAGCATCGAAAATATCCGCTAAAATCTCGATAGAAGTTGATAGGTTTTCATAGGCATTCCTGTAATCCCCCTGCTTGACATAATAATTACTATAAACATAGTATATGTCCAGTATTAGATCCTTTGCATCAATTTTCGTGGCAATACTTAATGCTTCCTCTATCAGTGGCAATGCTTCTTCATATCTTTCCCACTCCAAATAAATCTCAGCAATAAATCTGGTTGAATTTGCCGTTACAAATTGATTTTCCAATTCTTTCGCTAGTTTTTGTGAACGTATAAGATAGTCGAATGCTTCTTCAAACCTTTCTAAACGTTTTAAGCAGGAGCCAGAGTTTACTAAGGCTAATAGTTGACCATTCTTATCGCCTCTCTTCTCGGAAATATCAACCAAATCGCTGAAACAGTTGTAAGCTTTCTCGAAATCATCTTTATAATAGTAATAACCTGCAAGTGCAGAAGTACAATCATTAATAGTTATCGTATGGTTTTTCTTCTGTGCTTTCGAAAGAGCAGTTTGAAAATGATCATGTGCCTTTTCAAAATTTTGCATTTTTAATAACGTATTTCCAATATTGAGGTGAACTGAAGCTTCAAGAATTTCATCATCTGTCTTCTCTGTATATTCCAGTGCTTTTACCAGATAATCAAGAGCATTATCAAACTGAGCTAACCTGTAGTGAGCTAATCCGAGATATACATTCATCTTGGCTTTGATGATCCTATCAGGTAATTTGTTCAGTTCAATTAAAGATTTCTTAATGATTCGCTTAACAGCAACATAATCTGATTTCCTAAGTAATAATTCACATTTGAGAAAGATCAAATATGCTTTTGAATTTAGGTCCCCCGTGCTTTCAGCAAGAGCAGCTCCTTCGGAGATAACTTTCCCGGCATTTTCCATATCACCGGAATTCATGTACAGACTACCGAGTTTCCTAAATGCATATATCCTATCCTCAAATGAATCACACTCAACCTGATATGCGTATGCCTCTTCTGCGTATTTTATTGCAGTCTTAATGGACGCTGATTCAAACAGGTCAGATAATTCGCTTAATAGCTTTAGTCTCTTATTCCCGGTTGAACTTTCTAATTGTTTTTCAGTCTTTTCTATTTCAGTCTTCATATATTCCTCCTTGTAAATATGTTCTCAATGAGAAAACGGGTGTTACAAATGTCACCCCTACCGAACCAATACAACTTTCTGAGACCTTTGCAGCTCATGCGATTTCATCCTGACAAAATACACGCCACTCGATAGACCACTCCCATCAATAGTCATACTCCACACTCCCGACGGACGGACTCCGGAGAATAGGGTCATCACCTCTCGACCGGAGATATCGTACAGAGCAAGATCGAGATGTGTTTCTGTTGGCAAGTGATAAGTGATGCGGGTTTGGGAGTTGAAGGGGTTGGGATATGGCTTCAAGAGTGCAAATTCATTAGGAACGGGTGATTCGTTTTGGTTTTCAATCGCATCCTCAACGAATCTGTAAACAGACAAGTTTGTTTGATCAAAAACATATATCAATCCGCTATCGGAAACAGCAACATCCCGTGCTAAACCCGGGGTGTCATAATAGCCTATTTCTACAGGTTCCTGCACATCGCTAACATCAATCATTCGGACACCTTTGTAATAATCGCCCAAGTAAACTAAATTATCCCTAAGATAGACACCATAAGCCGAACCAGGACTGTCATAACGCCCAACCTGAACCATGTTCTCAGGATCACTGACATCAATTATCCGAAGACCACCACTCCATCCATCGGCGACATATACATATTGACCTGAAACCGTTACTCCCTGTGAATAGCCTTGCCGATCAAAGAAACCGAGAGGCAACGGACTAGTCGGATCTTCAACATCAACAGCAACTAACCCATATTCAAAAACTGTTACGTAAGCCATATTTTCCTGAACAGCCACATCAATTGCATAATCCTGCGTTTCGAGATGTCCCATAACTTCAGGTTCATAAAGATCTGATATATCAAGTATCCGCAGCCCCTGGGACAATGTAGTTACATACGCGTAGTCTTCTGAAACATCAATGCTATAAACCGAACCAAGAGAATCAATACTGCTTATCTCTACGATATTCTCAACATCACTGATATCAAGAATCCGAAATCCACCAACAGATCCATCAGCGATATAGGCAATGCTATCAACTATTGTGATACTGTAAGCTGACCCGGGGGTGTCGAATGATGACACCTCATCAAGCGTCTCCGGATCGAGTATCAATATACCTGTTCCACCGGAAGCGATAAACAGATAATCATTGTGAAGAACACCATCATTAATGACTCCTGCAGGATCAAAGAAGCCGATTTCACTCAAGCTGTCAACGTCAGTAATATCAATTACACGCAATCCCCCATATCCGGCAGCCATGTAAGCAAGTTCATCGGTAAGTGTAATCCCCTGCATGTATCCATAAACATTCAGATAGGCTGCTTGTTCAGGTTGTTCCGGATTCGTAATATCAATGATCCTTAATCCCCCGTCAACATACTCCTCTCCGTTAAAGATACTAATATCAGCGATATAGACATAATCACCGGATATCTTTACATCTCTTGTCTTTCCCGGAGAATCGAAATGACCGATCTCATCAGGATTACGCGGATCGCTCACGTCAACAACACGCATGCCGCCTTCATAATCGGCAACGAAAGCATGATCTTCACTGACAGCAACACCATAAGCTTTATCTGCTGTCTGGATGTGACCGAGCATACGTGGGATTACAGGGAAACTGACATCAAAGATCCGGAATCCTTCATCCCAATCTGTGAGATATAAGTAATCACCCGATAATGTGACACCGTATGCATAACCGGGCGTGTCAACGTTTCTCCTCTCAATCGGATTTTCGGGATTGCCGATATCAACCACGGTCATCCCCATATAGTGGCTTGCCATGAATGCATACTCCTCGCTCAGAGCTAACCCCACACAGAAACCTTCAATTTCACAATGACCGACCATTGTGATATTTTGCGGATCACTCACGTCAAGGATCAATAAACCTCCTTCCTCGTCCGCAATATACGCGAGGTCTCCAGAGACAATTACTTCATAAGAGATCCATGGATTGTCGTCATAATAACCCACAACATTCATTTCAGCAGGGTCTGAAATGTCAACTATCTGGAGACCGGAAATACCACAGGCGACGTATGCGAGATCACCTTGAACATCAATACTGTTTGCACTAGCCCACAAGTTGTAAAGCCTTTCGACCTGCTCTACGTTTTCGGCGTCCTGTGCGGAAATACTGCTTGTTAACAAGGAAACTAAAATGATAACGGGCAAGATTGAGCGGAACATGACAACCTCCGGGGTTAGATGCAGAAAAACTTCACATAACTATAATAATCATGAGATGATACAATTACAAGTGTGCAGGTGAGATGTGGGAAAAATTTACAACAGGTGAAACGGATTAAGCAGTCTGTTCGAGAACATGAATAACCCGCTGTCAGGTCGCTGTACCTGACAGCATAACTTACGTAATGTCAATATAATAGCTGTCAGCCGCGGCGGGCTGACAGCGGGTTTCACTATTCTCAGACAGACTGTCAAGTCTGGAATGGTATTCACACAGTTTCTGTCTTGTAAACTTGCCAACTTTCTCCCTTTCTTACTTTCTCACTCTCAAAATACTCCTTGCATCCTGTAAGCTGATTGTTAGATTATAGTAACGTCAGTAAAAATCTTTCACAACTATCTGATTATGAACAGTTCATCAAGCAGGGCACAGCGGTTCGGAACCGCCCCCGTTTTCCTCGCAGCCATCAGTACAATACTCGGTGCGTTACTATTCCTCCGGTTTGGCTATGCAGTAGGGCATACCGGGCTTATGGGAGCGGTAATACTTGTTTTAATCGGACATGCAATCACGCTTCCGACCGGTCTGGCGGTAGCGGAGATTGCCACAAACCTCAAGGTTGAAGGTGGAGGAGCTTATTACATCATCAGCCGTTCATTCGGAGCGACTGTCGGCGGCGCAATCGGCATTTCGCTCTATCTCTCCCAGGCAATCTCAATCGCTTTCTACCTGATTGCATTTTCTGAAGCGTTCCGACCTCTGTTCCCGTTCATTGAGCGGCAGCTCGGTTTTGCGCCTGATATCCGTATGATCTCTGTTCCAGCCGCCATCGGACTAACTGTGCTGATAATCAAAAAGGGCGCAAATGTCGGTGTGACGGCGTTGTGGGTGGTAGTCGGTATTGTGGGAGTGTCGTTGACGATGTTCTTCCTCGGATCACCGACACTGAATGCACCGTCCGATGTCCGTCTGTTTGGTAAAATCAGCAATCCTGATAATTTCTTCTATGTTTTCGCAATAATTTTCCCGGCATTTACAGGGATGATCGCCGGAGTAGGATTGTCGGGGGATCTGCGCAATCCGAGCAAATCCATTCCTCTCGGCACATTAACCGCTACGCTTACAGGCATGGTCGTCTATCTGATAGTGGCGATAAAGCTGGCGTACAGCGCATCTTCGGCTGAATTGGCATCGGATCAATTTGTGATGGGTAAAATTGCACTGTGGGGACCGATCATTCCTATCGGTCTGGCAGCAGCGACCATCTCATCCGCTATCGGCTCGATTCTCGTTGCCCCGCGTACTCTGCAGGCGTTGGCAGCTGACAATATACTACCGATCAACAGATGGAACCGGCTTCTTGGCAAGGGGTCAGGGGCTACCAATGAGCCGTTGAACGCCACGCTGTTGACGTCGGTTATCGTGTTTGTGTTTGTGGCGTTGGGTAATATTGACTTTGTAGCGCAGATCATCAGTATGTTCTTTATGATCACATACGGAGCGCTGTGTGCTATTAGCTTCCTCGAGCATTTTGCGGGCAATCCATCCTACCGCCCGACATTTCGCACAAAATGGTATCTGTCGCTGATTGGTGCTGTTGCTTCGCTCTTTATGATGTTTCAGATGCAGCCGGTTTACGCTATCCTCGCCATCGTGCTCATGGCTGTGACATACATGTGGCTGAACCGCAGTCATAAGGGTGAGCGCGACCTGTCTGCGGTTATGAAGGGTGTGCTGTTTCAGATGACCCGTCAACTTCAGGTGCTGATCCAGAAGAAACAGGCGGCGGTTGACATGAGCAACTGGCGTCCGTCGTTC
This sequence comes from uncultured bacterium, assembly GCA_964627035.1. GTDB lineage: Bacteria > Electryoneota > AABM5-125-24 > Hatepunaeales > Hatepunaeaceae > CAZVKN01. The sequence continues at coordinate 21,506 of CAZVKN010000036.1, forward strand.
ATCGCTGTGTCAAAGAACTCTTTCACACGACTCGGTCCGTTCGATCTGCTGCGGTGGATAACGCACTACTACGGCTTCGGATCGTTCATTCATTTTATCCAGGGACCGCTGAACCGAGAGACCAACAAAGGCGCCAAAAAGGTGCTTAAACGACTGATCGAGCAGGTTCAGGCGAGCAAAGCCGGGATGTACGTTGACACCATCATATCACCGAGCTTCACCACTGCTGTTGCCCAAATAGTGCAGACGCCCGGTATCGCCGGAATGGACAACAATTCGGTGCTGTTTGAGTTTCCTGAGGATAGCTCGGAAGACTTACAGGACATCATCAGCGGCTGCCGATTCGCTGCGGTGGCTGATTTCAACATCTGCATCCTGCGGTCATCCGAGAGACATTTCGGCTATCACAGCAAGATACACATCTGGTTGACGCCGGGCGACCTGCGGAATGCGAACCTGATGATTATTTTGGCATACATCATCATCGGTCATCCTGAGTGGAAGAAATGCGAGATCAAGCTGTTCACCGCCTTCGATCCGTTGGAGATGATTGACGAGAAGGAGCGTATTAAACACCTGGTGGCTCAGGGTCGGATACTTATATCTTCGCACAACGTGCAGATGATTCCGATTGATCCTGATGTGCCGTTTGACAAGTTTGTATCACAGCATTCTGATGATGCTGATCTGGTTATCACAGGATTCTCGCTGCAGAAAATGCGTCAGGATGAGGGTAAGTTCCTCAAAGGGTTCAGCCGGATCAAGGACATCCTCTTCGTCCGCGCCGGTCAGGATATTTTGATCACAAAGACGGAAGATCAAACGGATTCTCCCGTCTGATTCACAACAGATGAAACGGATTGAACAGATTTATTTGTCATTGTGAGGAACGTAGTAACGAAGTAATCGCCTGATATCACAAAGAGATTGCCACAACCTTCGGGTTCGCAATGACAAGACACTATCAGATTTACGATGACTTGCATTCACCCGTAAAGTTATGTACAATAGATTATAGCTACTATCACCAATTGGAGGGGTCCTATTATGAAATGCGCTTCTATTGCACTGCTACTAATGTTTCTCACCACCAACCTATTCGCCGAAGTTATTAACATCCCTGACGATTTTGAATCTATACAGGTGGCTATTGATTCATCTGAAAACGGTGATACAATCTTAGTCAGTCAGGGTGAATATCAAACACGTATCAATTTCAACGGCAAGAACGTTATTGTAGCCAGTCATTTCATCCTTGACGGAGATGAAGACTTCATCACCGAAACCATCCTCGATGGAAGCAACCATGATGGGAGCATCGTTGTGTTTCGTTCAGGAGAAACGGCATCGTTAATCGGATTTACTCTCCGCGGTGCGGACACTGATTTTGGTGGTGGAATTTATTGTCGTGGTTCCAGTCCCACAATTTCCAACCTTATCATAGAACAAAACACGGTCAACCGAAACGGTGCAGGTATCTACGTAACCCAATTCTCTAACCCAACTATCTCCAATGTCATTATACGTAACAACTTCGCCGGTTACGTAGGTGGTGGTTTTGGTTGTTATGGGGAGTCAACGCCAACGCTGATTAACTGCACGATTACGAACAACAACTCCGATCATGTCGGTGGTGGTCTCCACGGACATAATTCACACCTCACTCTTGAGAATGTAACAGTCTCCAATAATCGTGCACTGCATACCGGTGGAGCGATTTATCTGACTCAAGGAGCAACGGCTGACATTGTTGACTGTATTCTGTGGAATAACGAACCGCATGAGATACACCTTGTGCCCGGAATTGAGAATGTTACAGGAATAACTGTATCACATTCTATTATTGACGACGGACAGAATGGGTTAGAAATCTGGGAACCTGCTGAAATTGATTGGCAGGCAGGAAATCTTGATGTTGACCCGGAATTCGAAGACGCGTTCGCTGGGGATTTCAGACTCACCGAAGACAGCCCCGCTATTGATGCAGGTAATCCCGAGAGTGAGTTTGATCCCGATGGAACTCGCTCCGACATGGGTTCGATCTATTTTCACAACGAAGACGGTCAGCATGTGCTTCATGTCCCCGATGCCTTTGAGACTATTCAGGGAGCTGTTGATGAAGCGGATGATGGTGATATTGTGCTCGTACAGCCGGGGGAATATGTGGAAAATGTTGTAATCCAAGATAATATTACTGTAGCCAGCCGAGTCCTGTCAACCGGAAACAGAGCCTACACTGACTCAACAGTAATAGACGGCGATCAGGAGGATATAGTTGTGCGAATGACATTTGCAGCTTCATCGTTGATTGGGTTCACAGTGCGTAACGGTTTGGATAATCGTGGTATTGGTGTGGGGGGGATACATGTTCGAGGTAACATTGAAGAGGATCAGCAGCCGTTGCTTAAACATCTTATTGTGACTGAGAATGTTTCAGAGTTTAGAACCGGCGGAATATCTTGCGGTGAACTTGTGCTATTGGAAGATGTAGTAGTGAGTAACAATGAAGGCGTAAGTACCGGTGGAATTAGAATTACAGGTGAATCTGTTACATTGAGAAATGTAAAGGTAATTGATAACACTGGAGGAAGTGGTGGTGTTTTCGCATTGAATTGTGATCCGGAACTGACGAATGTTTTGGTTGTAGGTAATCAAGGTACCGGTGATGGTGGTGGGATACGCTTGTGGGGATCCAGTCCCACTTTTACAAACGTTACAGTAGTCGGAAACCGGGCAGAACAAGACGAATATGGCAACGGCTTAACTGTCTTAAGCAATAGTCATCCAACTATCGTAAATTCGATTTTTCGGGATAACAATATCTTTATATTAAATCGAGAAGATCACAACACATCCGTTGAAGTATCTTATTCCGACATAGAGGGCGGTGAAGATGGGATTGAGCAAGGTGAGTTTGCGGAGTTGATTTGGGATGAAGGCAATATTAACGCAGATCCTCAATTTGTGGACGTTGACAACGGTGATTTCCACCTAACCGACAATAGTCCATGCATCAATGGAGGTGATCCCGAATCCCCGGAAGATCCTGACGGCACGCGCGCAGATATGGGAACGTTCTACTTCCATCTGGAAATCGAGCGTGAGGAGATGGCACTATTTGTACCGGATGACTACGAGACCATCCAGGAAGCCATCAATGCGTCACAGGATGGTGATACAATTCTCGTTCGTCCTGGTCGCTACGAGGAAAACATTGACTTCAACGGCAAAGACATCATTGTCGCAAGCCTGTTTTTACTAACCGATGATCCTGCATATATAGATTCTACCGTCATTGACGGTGGAGCTAACGGTGAAGTGGTCAGGTTCACGAGACAGGAAACGCAAAATGCACTGCTGAAAGGCTTCATAATAACCAATGGATCGGGTCAGGAAGGAGGAGGTATTTATTGCTTCAACGCAAATCCAACAATCAGATATTGTTCTATTTTTAGCAATGTTTCTGAAAATGGTGGGGGAGGTATATTCTGTTACAATTCGGACCCGAGGTTAATCAACTGTACAGTTACAGACAATTCAACCGAAGAAGGTGGTGGAGGCATGTTCTGCAAGTCAGGCTCTGATCCGACGGTAACAAACAGCATTTTCTGGGACAATGCTCCGGAAGAGATAGTGTTTTGCGAAGAACGTGTGGCAAACGAGATTACTGTTGCATATTCGGACATTACAGGTGGCTGGGACGGAATAATCGTAAATGACAACGGCTGGATTTACTGGCGTGATGGGAACATTGATGAAGACCCTCTTTTTGCTGATCCCGATGAAGGTAATTATCACTTGACCGAACGCTCTCCCTGCATAGACGAAGGTGATCCCGATTCACCGGAAGAGCCGGACGGTTCACGAGCGGATATAGGAGCGCATTTCTTCTACCAACCGAACGCTGACCACGTTCTTTATGTGCCTGAGGAATACGAGACGATACAGGCTGCCATTGACGACGCGGTAGATGGGGATTCTGTCAAAGTGGCTCCGGGGGAGTATGCCGAAAACATAGACTTCTCCGGTAAAGACATTGTGGTTATCGGGAATCCCGAACATCCTGAAGGAACCGTGATTAACGGTAACGAAACCGGGAGTGTAGTGACATTTGCAAATGGAGAGACTGAAGAAGCTTCGCTGACAGGATTTACATTAACAAACGGTTCCGGAACGGAAGATGGGAGACTGCTGCGTGGTGGGGGAATTTTCTGCAATAACGCTACACCTGTAATTAAGTATTGTGTAATCCAGGAGAACAGTGCTATTCACGGCGGAGGTGTCTATTGCTCCTCATCTGATATTGTGATGAGTGATTGTGTTATCAGAAATAACAGTGCGCAAAATCCGGAAAACGATGATGAAGGAAGCGGTGGAGGTATATTCCTGATGGACAGAAGTGATGCTGTTCTTACGAGACTGCGCATAGAAGGAAATCAGGCGAATGATCATGGTGCAGGTATAATCTGCAGTAGAATTAGTAACCCGATCATCAGGAATTCAATCCTGATGAACAATTCAGGTGCAACAGCAGGTGGAGGGTTAAGTTTCATGCTAAGCTCGGATCCTCTGCTTGAGAATCTCACAATCGTCGGCAATAGCGCTGAAAATGGTGGGGGTATTAATGTTGAGAATCGTTGTGATCCAATCCTCTTAAACTGCATCGCATGGAACAATGACCCTCAGGAGATATTCCTGAATGCCGGATCGGTTGAGATTAACTACAGCGATGTAAACGGTGGTGAAGATGAGATTGCTGTTAATGACGGTGAAGTTAACTGGGGTGAAGGCAACATTGACGAAGATCCGCTGTTTGTAGATGTAGAAAACAGCAACTATCACCTTTCCGAAGGTTCCCCCTGCATTGACGCAGGTGATCCAGATACACCGGAAGACCCGGACGGTACACGAGCGGACATGGGTGCGTTCTACATCCACCAATTTACAGTCGGTTTCCGTCAAAACTGGAACCTGATATCCATAAATGTCTCACCCGGACCTGAATACTATGACGAAGATGATGATCATGGACCGGATGTTGAACTGATGATGGAACAACTATGGATAGATGAAGACAACCATCATGTAACGCTCATGAAGGATGAACGCGGCAGGTTCTATGTTCCGGACATACCTTTTAACAATATGATCCCGTATTGGGATTTAACTCGCGGATACAAAGTCAAAGTAGATGAAGATTGTGAAGCAACATGGACTGGAGATCCTATCCCGGCAGATGCGGACATTTTGGTCAATGAAAACTGGAACATGATCGCATACTTCCCGAGTTATGAACTTGACATGAGTGCACCTGACTTTTACGGCATATCACCGATAGTGGATCACGTGATCATACTAAAGGATTCTCGTGGTAGGTTTGCAGTTCCCGGTCACAGATTCTCCAATATACCCCCACTGCGACCGACACAGGGGTATTATATAAAGGTTGACGAAGATGTGCTGTTTAACTACCCACCAGAACAGGAAGGTGAACGGATTGCGGGAGTGAATCGTCACTTTGACAGCCACTGGGATATTGCGCCACAATTCCACGAGAATATGAGTGTACTGTTGTCGGTTGATGCGGATGACGGCAGCCAGGTTGCGGCTTTCAGCGGTGACGGTCAATTGGTCGGTGAAGGAGTTGTCACTAACGGTCGAGCCGGATTGGCTGTGTGGGGTGATGATCCGTCAACCGATGCGGTCGAGGGGCTGAAGCACGGTAACTTATTCCAATTGAAGCTGTGGGACGGTGAGCATGAGTCTGATCTGTCAGTCAGTCAGGTCATTGAAGGAAACGGCTTGATCTATGAAACGGATGACTTTACACTGCTGGAGACGGTTGTGCAAATATACATTCCTGATCGGTTTTATCTCTCGACACCCTACCCCAACCCGTTCAACTCCACGACCAAGCTGACTTACGGGCTTGCGGCGGATGCCGACGTGACGCTGCAGGTCTTTGACATTACGGGAAGGCTGGTAACTCGACTAACTGACAGCAGGCAGGATGCGGGGGTTCACTCGACTGTATGGAATGCAACAGATATACCGAGCGGCATATACTTCGTCAGGATGAAAGCCGGGAACTTTGTCGAGACGCAGAAGTTGACGCTGTTGAGGTGACAACCTGACGTCGGGCTTGAGACAAGCCCGACTACAGTTATTAAGATCACGGCACGATTTACGATGACTTGCATTCATCCGCAGAGTTATGTATAATTGACTATAACGTCATCACCATCCGAGGGGTACTATTATGAAATACGCTTCTATTACACTGTTACTATTCCTACTAACTACCAACCTATTCGCCGAAGTTATTAACATCCCAGACGACTTTGAGACCATTCAGGCAGGTATCAATGAAGCTGAAGATGGGGATACCGTTTTAGTCTCACCGGGGGAGTACGTCGAGAATATCAATTTTGACGGTAAAGCGATTGCTGTCATAGGCAATCCTGACGATCCTGGTGAAGTGGTTATTGATGGGGATGCAAATGGTAGTAGTGTCGTTGTATTCAGGAATGAAGAAGATGAAAATTCTACCCTTTCTGGTTTCACGATTAGAAATGGCGACACAGATTATGGAGGAGGGATTTATTGCAATGGGGCTGCGCCGCAACTCCTAAATTTAATAATTGTTAGAAATGAAGCTTCTCACAATGGAGGAGGTGTATACTGCACACGCAATTCAGAGCCAATAATCAGAGAGTGCATAATACAAAATAATAATGCAACCGAAGGAGGAGGCTTGTCCTGTTATTCTGGATGTAATGTGAGTGTTTTTTACTCTATCATTTCAGACAACAGTGCTAGTGATGATGCAGGTGGAATCCAAGATTCCGGATCAGACCTTAGTGTGTATAATAGTTCTGTAATTAATAATGAGGCTGGTGATGTCGGAGGAGCAATTACATGTACGGGATTTTTTGGCTCATTGCTCCATTTAGAAAATTGTTTAGTGCTTGACAATATTAGTGAAAATGGAGCTGCAATTTATAATAATGGAAGTGGCGAAATTTATGTAGTTAATTCCATAGTCAGAGGCAATCAAACCGATGATTTTGAGGGATTATCTGACAGAGACTCTGTGCTGTACAGTAATGTAGAAGGTGGCTTCAGAGGTGAAGGCAACATAGACGAAGATCCACGGTTCGTTGATCCCGAAAATGGTGACTATCATCTACTTGAAGACTCACCTTGTATTGATGCCGGAGATCCAAACTCATCAGTAGACCCTGATGGTACACGTGCTGATATTGGAATATATCCATTCTTTCAAGGATCACTCGTTGTTGAAGGATATGTGTTTGATGCTGAGGATGAACCGCTTATTGGAGCTGTAATTTCAACTTCCTACGATGGAACCGCTATGTCAGATTCAATAGGTTTTTACCAATTCTCTCCTGCACGACCGTTTCCTTTTACAGTTACCGCATCTAGGGAGAACTTCATTGACTCAACCACTAATGAAATCCAACTCGAGTTTATGATACTCTTGAGGTCATATTCAGGTTGCTTCATTCACGGTTAATTCCATCAGAGGAATCGTTTGAGGTTGAAATGATGGAGGGGGATTCTGCTGAATATATTCTCAACATCACAAACGAAGGGGATGGGATTTTAGAGTGGTCTGCTTGTCGTCAGATCAGAGATGTACCTGAACCGTGGACATTGTTACATTCTGAAAATGTTAGTGCAATTGTTAACGACACAAGATTAAGAGGTGTTGTTTTTGCAGATGACCACTATTACGTCTGCGGTGATAGAACAAGAGATGAAGATCCATACATTTATGTTTTAGATCGTGAGTTTACATATGTTGATAGCTTTAGGCAATCTATTGCAGATGATCACGGTTTTGATGATTTAGCATGGGATGGGGAATTAATTTGGGGTTCTGATAGAGAATGGCTTGTAGGTTTTAACACCGAAGGAACGGTAATAAATGAATTTCGGAATCCTTTAGAACATCCTCAACATATTGTATGGGACAACCAAAGACAACTTCTTTGGATTACTGGTAACCGGGAAGACATATATGGATGTGACAGAGATGGTATTGTCGTAGAGTCTTTGAATAGCTTTAGGCTTAATATAAAGGGATTAGGGTATTATCAAGATGATGATGATGGATATAATCTTTATCTTACTTATTCTTCAGGAGATAATGAGCATGTATGTAAGTTAAGCATTGTAACGAATGACACGTTATTTGTTGGAGAGTTAATTTCAGATGAATTGAGATGGTTAAGGAGTAGTTATATCTCTGAACTACTATTTGAAGACAGTTGGGTAATGCTTACAATAGGACAATATTTAGATGCTGATCATGACTTTATAAAATTATGGCAGGTTGATGGTGATTCACGATGGATGTATCTTGAACCAGTCTCCGGTATTCTTAATCCTGATGATGATCAGGATCTTATACTTACAATAAATGCTTCTGATCTTACTCCAAGAGAATATCCTGGTGAGCTGTATTTCACTCATAATGGAGTTGGTGGTGAGACGAGTATCCCTGTTGATTTAACAGTTACCGAACTTGGTATTGATAATAGAGTTCCTCATCCTTTCTTATTCACACCTATAGAAACAAGGAACTTTTATCTCTATACAACATA
>CAZVKN010000037.1:0-27636 GCA_964627035.1 uncultured bacterium
GGATGAGATTGCTATCGGGTTGGTTGATGAGTAGGCTACTTCTGCAAATTCCTGAATGGACATATCGAGCGATGCTGCCAAAAATTCGAGGAACTTCCCGCTACCTGCAGCACAGCGGTCATTCATGGCAAAGTCTGCGACGATATCGCCGCTGTCAATGACAATTGCTTTTGAGTCCTGTCCGCCAATGTCTATCAAAGTTTTGGCATCCGGTACTTGATGCGAGACACCTCTTGCGTGTGCTGTGATTTCGGTGATAGTCTTGTCCGCGAATGGAACGGTAACTCTGCCGTAGCCTGTAGCAACGATTCTATATTTCCCCCTCTGCAAAGTGGGGGAGGAGCTGGAAAGTTCCTTCCCCCCATACGAAGTAGGGGGGGATAAAGGGGGGGTAACATCGTTGAGAGCTTTTTCATAGACTGTTCGAGCACTTGCTTCGGGTGTCCATCCAGTCGGTATCAGACTCTTTCCGATAATATGCTCTCCGTTCCAAATGACCGCTTTGGTCGTTCTGGAACCGACATCAATTCCGACGTAGTAATGCTTGTCACTCATAACGTATTGATTTTCCTATCTTAATCATGTGATCCAATTTATCGCTGTCACATCTGATCGGAACTTCGCATCCGGTGGAAAATACAAATCCTTTCGGATTATTGATTCCGCTTCTCAGGATTGAGTGAGATGATTCAGCGATCTGATAGTTACTGTTCGGTAGCAGTCCGTTTGGCGGGATGTTTCCGATTAATCTGACTTGCTCACCGATTGCATCAACAGCAGTGTCAACATTCAGCATATCGAAACTGAACAGATCCGCTCCCGTTTCAGCGATCAGATCAATCATTCCTGAAGTGTCACCGCAAATATGCAGGGTAATATCGAGGTCATACCGATGCAAATATCTGATCAGACGATTATTGTAAGGCAGTGCAAATTCCGAAAAGGTTTTTTGCGAGATGACACTTCCTGAAGCAAGCGGATCAACAAGAATCGGCAATGCACCCGCCAAAATGCACTCATCACAGAATCGGATAGCTGCTTCCAAGGACAACTCCAACAAATCGTGAGCAGCACTCGGCTCCATGATCGTATCCATCAGGAAATTGTCAATGCCCCGCAGACCTGCAGATGTGGTAAAAGGTGACGGAATATAGGCAAAGATCGGCAGCACATCTCCCATTGATGTATAGAGAGTGTCAATAGCCTCAAGATAGACGGACAATCTGCCATTAGCAGAGGGATCAGGAATGTGTAAGGATACAATTTTTTCGACTTCATCCACAATCGGACGCTCAAGGATCGGTACTTCAAACTCCCGCAATCTATATTTGCTGCCCATAGCTTCAGCGATAATCCCGACATCGGAAAACACGGACAGTCCGTCATGACCGTATTTCCGCTGCGCTTCGAGTTGCGATTGAGCCAGCACTTCACCGTCAGTGCAGTACTTGATCAGGTCACACCCGAAAACCGTTGCGGAGTGCGATGTCACGAGCGGGAACACCGGAGGTCGATCAGGCTTCTCGTCAATTAGCAGCAGTCCCCACCGTTCACGTGCGTTCATTTCACCAGCCATTTCTCCCCCCTTTTGTCATTCCGGACTTGACAGTCTGTCCGACAATGTTCTATTTTGTCATACCTGCGTAGGCAGGTATCCAGTAAGTGATTGTTAATACTGGACTCCTGCCTTCGCAGGAGTGACAGTTTCGGTGTTCCCCCCCATTCCCGGACACACTCCTTGATCCGGAATCTACGGCAATGGATTCCTGCCTTCGCAGGAATGACGGAAATGGGAAGTGAGTTCATTTCACCCGGCATGAGAACTCCGTCGGGCATGTAGTGATTCCATAAACGCTTCCATCCGGTTAAACAGTTGCGACTGCACTCGTCTTTTCCCCGGTGCAACCACGTCAAACGCTAACGTGGGCACACCAATCTTTCGCAAAGCTTCGACAATCGGAACAGTCTCGTAAGGGCAGTGAGATGATCCGAAAATCCCGGATATGATTACCCCATCTGCTTTACACCGTTTAACCTGATCCAAAACGAGATTGACTCTGTGTCGAGTTGAACCCATCAATGTGCCACTCAGATGAGCTTCTGCAAGTACATCAAACCCAAAATCGTCATTCCCGTGAAGGCGGGAATCCCCTACTGGAAATAAAGGAGTGGTCTGATTTATCAAGTATTCCGATCCGACAACCCGACCGCCAAGATCCTCAATATAGTTCATCAGTATAGGATCAGCGGGCGGTGTGACCCACACCAATCGAATCTCCTGCCCGTCATATCCTGTTTTCTTTGAGTTTCTTGCTTTTATTGTATCCCGTACCTCATCCAATACATCAATGCATTCATTCAGATCACCATAATATGAAAGTGCCGCAAACTCCACGTTAAGCAGTTCAAGTGCGCCCATAGGATTGAGTTTAGAATCTGTGGTCAGTTCCTTGATCTTAGCTATGCACGACCTAAGCCGATTGATCTTTGTAATTGATTCACAGAATGACTTTGGATCAAACTTTACTCCGGTCACACACTCCAATTCATTGCAGACCTGCGAATATTGATTAGCAAGAAATTGTTTCAGGGAGTCATGGTCATCACGAGAGTCATCACGATGTGGCAGCTCAAAATAGTGGATATTATAACCGATAAACTCAGCCTCACTCATAACTGCAGCCATGTCGTCACAAGTAGCGCCTACAGTTCCGATGCACAAGTCAGGCTTTGGAAAGTATGCTCTTTTTGAAAATGCACCGAGAGCAGCACGAACGAAGCAGGAATCCTCTCCCAAACCAAATTCGGTAGCTTCATCGAACAGTACCTTACTTTCCATCAGAAACGGTGTCCACCACAAGCAGTCAGGGTAGAACGCGACCGTGTTTGGGTAAGAATAAACCAGCGGTGTAACAGCACCGAGATCACCCATGACAGCAATGACCTTCATTCCGGCTTGCTTTGCACGATAGATCCTTTCACCTTCGCTGAGCACAAAACCCCACAGCCTCAACGACGCGGGTGAGTTGTCGAATTTCAGCTTTCGCAGCAGGCGGTTACCATAGACCGAATGCGTTGATGGCGGAAACAGATACTGCGACCAATCGGCATCCGGAAGATGACGATGATAGCGTGTTGTTTCAACCAGTTCATCAGATACAGATTTGAACTGATCGTGCCACTGTTTATAGTCTATTTGTTTTGGTTTCATCCTAAAAACTTTGCGTCTTAGCGTTTTTGCGCGAGTCCTCTCTTCATCTCCAGCATCTCAACAAACGCACCGATCCGCGTGCGGAAGCTTGCCGACGCCTGCAGCGTCAGATCGTCATCTATCTGCAGAAACGGCACGTTAAGCGCATTTCTGAACCTTGTTGCTGCCAGTCCGAATGGATGACAATACTTCACTGAACGGTAAATGATACCGCCAATGTTACGTTGGTTGATTAATTCTTTGACGTAATCAATCAGTTTGGTGTATGGGCGGCGATGAGGGCAGTTGTTCTCCTCGATATAATAACGATATAGGAATTCAAGCGAATTGGATACCCCCCCTTTAATCCCCCCCTGCTCTACAGGAGGGGTAAAAGTTCTATCACCAAGACAAGTCCCGTCCGCAACAACATTGCCGCCTAATTTCTCAATAATATCCAGTTCCTTACCGGATGGAATGCTTCCGAATAACATCAGTCGAGGAGCATTTGGATTAACTTTAGTATCTACTTCTAATTCATTCACGAATCGAAGAAGCGTTTCAGTCGGTAAAGGAGAGCTTGCTATCCGCTGAAGCAGGCGGCTCGACAACCGATCTGAATCCCGCAGTGATTGAATTGACTCCCGAAGCATTTGTCGTGTCCCGATAACTTGTGCGAGCAAGTCCAAATCCAACTCTCTCCCAATAGCATTTCCTATCTTTTTAAATGCCAGCATCATCTCGTCAATGAAATATGTTTCATCCGTTCCGTAAGTCCTCGGTGCGCCGAACAGAATCGCCGGAATTTCAAGTGACTCGCTGAGGCTGTCTATCAATCGTCTCATCTGATCACAGCAAGTCCCGGCAATAATCGCAGAGAGTCGGTCATACGGATGTGATTTCAGTACCTCAGGAACTGATCGGCAGAACGAGCAGGCATCATTTCGGATTATTGGTTGAGAATCACTATGATTGATCGGACGGGAAATGATTCTCACCGGAACCGCACCGTAAGCTTCTATCAGCTCAACCGGAACTCTCATGCAGAGGTAGCCGACGAGAGGCTCGGAAATAGCTTCCCAAAATCCATCTTCAAGCAGGTTCAACTTTGTGATCGGAGTTTCTTTCATAGCTTTCTGAATGTCATATTCTCCACAAATCTATCCTGAAAATCAGGCATTTCACCCAGATTGATGACCTTAACTGTTTTTTGGAGGTTAATTGCTCGTTTACGGCAATGGTCATCACTCAAACACAATACAGCGCCGCGCCCGGCACCGTTGTCAATAAACGTAATCCTGTCAACCGGAATATCAGGTATCAATCCGATATTGATCGCTGCTTGAGGATCTATCCTGCTGCCGAACGATCCGGTAAGGATGATCTCGTCCAAATTATTTATATTCTTCCCCCCCCGCGAAGTAGGGGGGGAACTAAAGGGGGGGTGGATTTCAGCCCGTCCGCATAAAATCTCAATCCCCGCAGCAACCGCTCCCTTTGCAAGCTGAAACTGCCGAATGTCATCCTGAGTGATTACCGGGACACCTGAAAGCATGGGTGACCATTCTCGATTATCATCCGAGTTACGTTCCAATAACCCCGATGGATTCAAAATCCCTTGTTCAAGCAACATACTCAATGCGGATATATATCCTGATCCACAAAACCCTATAGGGATTTCAGATCCTATCACATGCGGTTTACCGTCAGAATTAAATCCATCAATCGCGCCTGATATTGCCGGCATCCCGCACCGCATCCCCACTCCCTCAAACGCAGGTCCTGCAGCAGTAGATGTAGCGGTCAGCTTTCCATTAGTGGATAGGACAACTTCGCCATTTGTGCCGAAATCTATAAGTAGTCGTTTACCCGGTTTTCGGTCAAGATCTGATGCCAGTATTGCTGCAACAGTGTCTCCACCAACATATCCGGCAAGGATTGGACTGACGGATGCTTTGCATTTGCCTGTCAGTCCGACAAGTTTTGCATCAAAGCTGAGTTCATTCTTCTTTTCCAGTGGACTCCTGAATGGAGCGCGTTCCAAACCTTCTCCAGACATACCGAGCCAGAGGTGAGTCATTGCACTGTTCCCGACTACAAACATCCGTGAGACTTCACCTCTCTCAATAACATGTTGTGACAGCGAACGACGGATTACTTCTCTGATTCGTTTGTGGGTTAGATTGGTGAGGGTTGCACGGTTAGTTTCCTGTTTGGCAAAGTCGAGGCGTGACATCACATCGCCTCCATATCGTATTTGCGGATTAAGGAAAGAGCATTGTGCTATCAGTTTTCTCTTACTCAGATCAACGATATAGATCGCCACAAGCGTGGTTCCAAGATCAACTGCAATACCGTAGCCATTTCCTCCACCTTTAAGAACTAAATCATCAATCAGTTTCGAATTTTCAAAAACAGTGAATCCGCTAACCGAGATGTGGATATCCTCTGTTAACCGTTGTTGACAAGCCATGCGATAGTTGCTGTTATCCGAAAAATAAACAGACTCGAGTTCTGTCAGTGGTGGGATGTTATCGAGGTATTCAATGCGGCAGCTCAGGCAGCGACCTTTACCGCCGCAGTTATTGGGGAAGAAGTAACCGGAACGCTCAAGTGCCTCCTTGATCGTCTCACCTGCTAATCCCTTAATTTTCTTTCCTTCCGGTTCGATGGTAATATGATAATGTCGCATTGGAATGCCGATCATATTGTTTTCATGAAGCACTTAACAAGTTCAGGATCAGCATTTGCAGGTAGGTCACAAGCAGTAGAGAGAATAAATGGCTGTGGTAGTGTGTTAATGCATTCAATAGAGGCATCACGAACAGATTCCACTGTACCATGAGCAAACAGGTCCGTCGGGACATAACCCATTGGAATTGTATCAGGCATCTTGTCCCATAAAGGCGCATACCACTCCTCGAAGCTGAGCAGGTCTAAATTCAGTAGTGGTAACTGATCTATCAACGGACTGACCTCACCACAAACGTGCATGCATTTATGGGTATTTGTTTTGTTGATTCTGTCAAGAATGCGTTCTAAGTACGACTGTGCAAAATCTCGGAACCATCGAGCACCGATCAGGCTACCTGAAGAGATCGGAGCACCGACCAATGGAGTAAATCCTTCTGAGCAGATTCTGTCAATTAGCATACATTGGCTTTCACAACTGATGTCGAGTAGTTTGTGTGCTGTTTGAGGTTCTTCAAGCAGCATTATTAGGAAGTTTTCAGATCCCGCAATCATAGCGGCGAGACTGAACGGGTCCTTCATGGAAATGAAGAGTGGGACATCAGTTGAATTTCGGCATATCCACGCTGCTTTGAACATTTCCGGGAGTCGTCCTGTAATCGAAAGATCTATCACTTTCACATCTCGCACATCCGGGTATGTAACAGTGTGAGGATTCCGGTCAGCGGAATATTCTAACACGACTCCCATTGCTTCCGCTTCGACTGCGATGTCGGCAAACACGATGAGTAGATCCGGATTGTAGAGCTCTTTGGCTTTTATCAATCCTTCTGCAAGCAGTTCTCCATTTTGGCAGACCTGATCCAACGGTTGGTTAATCAGTCCGGCAAGATGATCCGCTGCAATCATCGGACCGCGTGCGTTTGTGAAATCGGTGAGTAGCGGGAATAGTCGGTGGAAGTTACTCCTTCTCAAAGCGAAATACCAACCAGTTCATGTGCTCCTTCAACCGCACGTGTGGCATCATCACCATAAAAATGCGCTCCGACAGAACTGGCAAAATCACTATTCACAGGAGCCCCACCAACCATTAGCCTAAGATTAGGATAATCCAGACTCAAACCGTGAACGATGTCTTCCATACTGTCCATCGTAGTCGTCATAAGGGTAGATAACGCAACTATGTCAGGATGTTCGGAATCAACAACTTCTTTGAAACTGTCAAGTGTCACGTTCTTTCCCAGATCAATCATTCTGAAACCTGACGCTTCCAACATCAGCTTGACAATATTCTTACCGATGTCGTGAAAATCTCCGTCAACCACACCGATAACAATTGTACCCTTGTTGTTGATTTTACCTTCAACGACCTTGTCCTTGAGAATGTCAAATCCGACGTACATCGTTTTTGCACAGACTAACACCTCCGGTACAAAATACTCCTTAGTCGCAAACAGACGTCCGACCTCGGTCATGCCCGCCGCTAATCCTTGCTGAATAGCATCCTCAGGAGGATAGCCAAGTTCCAACACCTGAAGCGACAATTGACGCACTTCACGCGGTTTCATGGATACGACCGCAGTCGCTAATTTTTGGTATAGTTCTTTCATAAGTTTGGAGTCCGCGCTTTAGCGTGTGCAAACTGAAGTTTGTACTCTGTGCTTTTCCCTTTGTATCTTTGGGTGAATCTTCACCCCGACAACAGTACAATCGCCACTATTGCACTGAGGATCCCAAGCGTTTTTTTAATTGTCAACGGCTCCGCCAATAGCAGAAATGCCATGATTGTCGCCACCGCAACATACAGCGAAGTCACCGGAATCACAACCGAAGCTTCACCACGTGCTATGGCAATATAGAAAAACATGAAACCAAACGCACAACTGATACCCGCTAACAGACCGATAAGATGATACCTGTCGAGCGTAGGCATAGTCGGTTTGGCGATCAATCCGACCATCAGCGCACCAAGCGAAAAGAAGATCAGCATCGTCTGCCAAGGAACTTTATCTGCACCGATCTTTGTCAGCAGACCCCACAATCCCCAAAATAATAGTGCGAGAAGGGACGGTCTAAGCCATCCCCCCTCGCTGAACAGCTCGGTCATTCATTTACTTCCTTGCAATGAAACGACCGCGCCCCATTTTGCCTTCATGAGCTTTCTCAGCCATGAACATCATCTCACCTCCCATACCCTGGAACATCTCCATGTCGTCGCCGATGATCTTCAGTGCATCAAAGGTCAACTGATCTGTCAGCATCTTGATGTAGAAGTCAACGTAACCTGCGAACTCTTCGGTCAGATCAGTGCTTTCAATGATGGTCAAACCGTTTGTCATAATCAGCTCCTCGTATCCTTTTTGATTCTGCATATACGGGAACTTCATGAAGGTGCAGATCCGTCCTGCTTCCTCGTCTGACAGTCTGACAGGTCCTTCAATCCAATCGGTGAAGACCAGCAATCCGCCCGGTTTCAGCAACCTTGCAGCCTCAGCGATCAGCTTATCCTTGTCGTCAACGTAACACCATGCATCCTCACCCCAGATGAAATCGAATGTTCCATCTTCAAATGGGATTGAGGTCACATCACCCAGTTTGTAGCTAATTTTATCAGCAAGCCCTTCTTGTTCAGTTCTTTCAGTAGCTTTCTGAATCATGGTTTCCGTACCGTCGTACCCAACCATGGTTACACCGAAATTCTTTGCAAGAAATTTGCAGCCTGCACCTAATGCACTGCACAGATCAATGCCGTGCATACCGGCTTTGATCCCTGCGCGGTTTGCCAGTTCCATGCTGGATTTGAATCCACCGACATGGATCTGCTCGCCCATAATCAACTCCCAGAGAACTCCTTCCGGTCCGTCATAGACAGCCTGGACTTCAGTTAGTGAGATGTCTAATTTTTTCATAACACTCCTCGATAGTAATAATGAAACGTAGAAATAAATGTGAGTATAAAACTCACCTGATTTGAGGAGGACAGTCTAAGTAGGAGGATCAGGAGAAGGACTACGGTCGGACAGGATCTGGGAAGCACAGCACCTGAAGACTCCCAACTTTGCATGACCGGTTACACCGGTCGCCGCACTGTCCTCAAGTGGATTTAAGTATAAATACTCGCATGATTCCAATATTAAATTGATTTCGTAACAAAACGCAATCTAATCAAAAACAGAGACGAATGCAACGATTACAACCTTAACATAATCAAAATAATAGAAAAGTAATTAAAAAATTCACAAAAACGATTGTTGGAAAATTACTCAAGCTGTTGTGGACGGAAGTCTCTGTTGCTTTACGTATCATTCAAAATATAAATTATTGCATTAGAAAATGATTCAAACAGGTCAATGGAGAATATACATGAATCGTCAAATGACAACCTTATTAATCGTCACACTGTTTCTTGTAACCGGATCCGTTCATGCCAAGATTAAAGGGGATCCGAACTACAGTGGACGGTTTGAATTACTGTACACAAGCACAAAGTACATGGTGATGGTTGACGGGATTCAGCTTGAAGCAACTGACAGCAAGAAAGCGACAGTTGAATTGAAACATGGAGAGCATTTAATTCAGATTCATTCAATGGACGGTCTGATCATTTCCGGGTTTATGAATGAGGAGAATCTGTATATCCCCGGTGGATACATTGTTCGTGCAAAGCTTAGCGATGGCAGCGTTAAAGTAATTGACACCCTACCTATCCCCGGATTAAACCTCAAACCTGAGATAGCCGCTGAGGAAGCCACTCAACTGAGCATTGACGCTATCACAACTACCCCCCCTGGATCCGTAGGTATGGTCGGTGAAGATATGTCTATCTCAATACCTTTGCCCGGCATGGACGGTGTTGAAGCGTTTGAGCAGACGACCGGCACAGTTGAACAGAGCAATCCGATTGGAACAGTCTCCCAGCCTACAAGCCTATCCAGGATTACTTTCATGTCTGAGGAGGGAATGTGTGCAATCTATCTCGACGGCAAGAAGAAGCTTAAGCTACCGACAGGGAGCATTGACGAGATGGCTAAGGCGACCATTTTCGACGTTATTCCGGGAAAGCATCAGATAAAAATTGAAGGTCCTGAAATCTGGTACAAGGGTACACTTGAAGTAGGAAACAGTGAAGAGATCAATATTCATATAGAACCCAACCTGTACCTGATCGTTGATCGGATTGCTCTTCCATAGGGGGAATGGTGAACGGTCATTCTGACGAAGCAGTCTGTCCATGGGTAATTTGTAGTTTTGTTCAGATTAAATTCCATTGAAAAATATCAAAATGCAAATAAACTGCATCGGATCACCAAAACTATTGACAACCGTATATTTGCGTTGTACATTAAAGGTTGAGTAGAAGTCCGCAGTTTTAGGCAAGTTTGTGAATTTTTTCGCTGCGGTGCCATCGTTAACACTCTAACCCGGAACAACAGCACTGCTGACCGATGGACGAGCTTCATAACACTGCACTGGAATACCTGAGGAACGTCGCTCAACGGTTCGGTTATGCCCTGAATCCGGATGGAAAATCGCTGTATCGTCTCGTCGCTCAAATGGCGAGGACCAAGCAGGAACATGGCAAATACTTTTGTCCCTGCAAACAGCATTACCCGCTTGACATTAAGGCAGATCCGATCTGCCCTTGCAATACATTCAAAGATGAGATCGCGCATCAGGGGCATTGTGAATGTCATTTATTCTTTGACATCGAAGCTGCTGTTCAGGCTAAACGAAGACCCGGGTTACTGGCGACAGTAACCTGCCCGGGTTGAGCTTCTAAACTGAGTAAAGCGCAGTTGGCGCTTGCGTTATCGGGTTTGCCCCAAGTCGCTGATGAAAGAGTGCTTGTAGGCAACAACAATGCGGATGATGCCGGAATATTTCGGATTGCGGATGATCGCGCGTTGGTGCATACGGTTGATCTGCTGGCTCCGGTCGTGAACGATCCATATACATTCGGCAAAATTGCCGCTACAAACTGCCTGTCAGATATATATGCGATGGGTGGAACGCCGCTGTCCGCACTGAATGTCGTCGGATTCCCGCGTTCAATGGATGCTCACATTCTCGGAGACATCCTCAAAGGCGGACAGGACGCAATCAGTGAAGCAGGCGCGGTCGTGCTCGGTGGACACACGTTCCAGTCCGATGAAATTCTCTATGGTCTTGCTATTACCGGTGAGATTCACCCGGACGAGATATTCACCAACGACAATGCGCAGATTGGGGATCTGCTGGTTCTCACGAAACCGATTGGCACAGGCACGATTATTAATACGGTCATCAGCCGAGGTGCTGCACCGGAAAATGCGCTGAAGACCATGATTGATTCGATGGTCACGAGCAATAAATCGGCTGCGGAGGCGATGAAGCGGGCGGGTGCCCACGCTGCTACGGATATTACCGGATTTGGTTTTGCCGGACACAGTTGTGAGATGGCATCCGGCAGTGATGTTGGAATTGAACTGTATGCGCAATCCATACCGACGTTTGATGTTGTGCTCGATTTGATCCGTGACGGTATCATTGACGGCAGCAGCAATATGAATAAAGGCTCTTTTGAAAAGTATATTAAAATAAAGGAAGAAGTACCGTCGGAGTATCATACGTTACTGTACAGCTCCGAAACTTCAGGTGGACTTCTGATCTCTATCGCGGAAAGTAAAGCTGAAACTTTGCTCGACGATCTGCACTCTTCAGGGTTGAAAGATGCGGCTGTCGTCGGTGAAGTTGTGGCGGATCATCCCGGTAGAATCAGCGTTCAAATGTCAGCTTTCAGATGAAATGGTTTTGACGCTATTCCACGGTACGCATATTGAACAAATGAACTATATGGAGATTCTATGAAACGCAGTTTTACGGTTGTCTGTTTTGCCGTATTATTCGCTCTTCTCCTCTCGGGGGGAGCGCAAGCCATTGAGATATTCGTTTGGCAGCACGACAACAACCTTCGTGTCAACGATCCGGTGTTCAACTCGAGCTTGACGGCTACTCAAGCCATCACCCGCACGTTGAACGCACTTGATCTCGATTTCGATCTGAACAGGAATCTGCCGAATGATTTGAGCGATTATGATGTGGTCATAACCGCACTGTCATTCTACTGCCCTGGTTGAGACGGCGGTACACCAGCGAGCCGGATCGGCCGCACGGACGCAGAGAAATTAATTGAGTTTTTAGATCTTAACCGCGGTTTGTACATCGAAGGCAATAATTTTGCCATTGATCACTATCGCGCCGGTGGCGCAGTACAGGAGATGTACGAACTGTTTAACATGGGGTTCGCAGGAGCAGGAGGCGATGGTGAGGTCAGTGCAGTTGATGCTGACCAGGAGTGTCGCTTCGGTGAATGGGAACTTCGCTACACAAACAACGGCTACGCAGCCAACCGTCCCGACAGAGTTAGAGCCGGGGATGACGCCGAGGTAATACTCTCCTGCCAGCGTGACAGAGGTCGTAGCGTTTATTACGATTCCGGTGATTACCGCACCTACGGACAGACTGTCTCCTTGGTAGGTATGAATGATCGGGATGACTATGAACGTACTGAATTTTTTGAAGAAATTATCATTCAACTTGCAGGCATCGGTGGAACGTTCTCAGGTCGTGTTGTGGATAACATGACTGACGAGCCTGTTTCCAACGCCAGGATTGACATCAACGAAACCAGCCGCTTTACCCACACCGATGTAGATGGCAACTTCCATTTTGAATGGGTCGGAGTTAATCAGTTTACCATCAATGTCAGCCGTTGGGGCTACACCAATATCAACGAGATGGAATTCACTTTCGGTGAGGATAACAACGAACTGAATGAAGAGATTCGGATGTACCATCCGGTTCTTGATTTAGCCACCGATCATGTGAATGAAGTGTTGCAGGACGGTGAAGGAACTGAGGTGGCACTCTCGGCTGCCAACGGTGGTGACGGACCTCTCACCTTTAGCACACGCTTCCGCGGTGCACAGGTTGAAGGAGGTCTATGGGGTAGATTGGACGGACTGGAAGCTGCAGAAATTTTGGATGACACCAGAATTAGAGCGGTGGTATTTCAGGACGACCACTACTGGATTGCAGGCGGTAACAATCGTGGAGATAATCCAAACCTTGTCTATAAAGTAACCCGTGAAGGTGAGATTGCGGCAAGTTATGAGCAACGCAGTTGCAGCAACTACGGCTGGCGTGACATGACCGCAGATGGAGAATACCTCTACGGTGTTGACTCTTGTTACATCGCACAGATGGACACAGAGACAGGTGAAATCACCGACCAAAGAATCCCGACACCGTTCAACCCGACTGCCGGTGTAACCTGGGATCCGGTCAATGAGTGGTTTTGGGTGGCAGGACCGGCATCTGATCTGGTCGCCATTGACACAGACGGTGAAGAGATGGCGCGCATCCGCAACACAAATCCGCGCAAGCACATCTACGGTTTGGCATACTATCCTGATGATCTCGATCAGGCGCCGATCTACGTCATGTGCAACGAGCGCGAGCAGGACGGTATGCTGATGAAAACCACTGTCGAAGGTGAGTTTTCACACGTCACAAATATCGAGCTGGATGCGGGTGATGAGGCGAGCGGTTGCTTTATGACCAATCAGATTCATCAGTTTACTTGGTCATTGGTCACCATTACCGAAGGTGATAATGACAGGGTTCAAACCTACG
Organism: uncultured bacterium; assembly: GCA_964627035.1. Classification (GTDB taxonomy): domain Bacteria; phylum Electryoneota; class AABM5-125-24; order Hatepunaeales; family Hatepunaeaceae; genus CAZVKN01. The sequence goes on from CAZVKN010000037.1 coordinate 13,556, forward strand.
AAGCAGCCAGCGATTTCTTCTGGGCAACACTCGATCCGATTTCGGGTGAGGATATTGAACCTGAAGGTGTCGTGGAGATGACCCTGACGCTGAGCACAGAAGAGCTGGAAAACGACGTAGAGTACAGTACTTTTATCCAGTTTGAGCATAACACTCCGGTCGAGGGAGCGTTCTGGATTGAAGTCAATCTGAACGTGATCCCGAACAGTATCGGTGACGCATCGGAAGTGCCTTACGACTTCGCTATCAGTTCAGTTTACCCGAACCCGTTCAACAGCAGCGCAACGGTGAACTTCACGCTTGACCGTGCGAGCAGTGTCAATCTGGCTCTGTTCGATCTGTCGGGTCGTCTCGTTTCTCAACTGCACAGCGGACAACTCTCATCCGGCAGCTATCAGGTTCCGGTGAACGGTGCTGAACTCGCTTCCGGGATGTATTTGGTTCGCTTGAGCGATGGAAGCCGTGTCCTTCATCAAAAACTGACTCTGCTTAGGTAACGGTTGGGATGAAATAGTGTAGTCGAGAGTGGTTCACTACGCTTAACTTGTAGGATAAGCTTCTACTGTCTTGGGGCTGTCGGTTCGTTGAACCGGCAGCCCTGTTGTTTTTTGTGATACTTTTTTAGGAAGAAATTATGAACAATTCAGGATACATCTGTGTTTTATTCCTCTGTATAATCTTCAGCAAAGCTTCATTTAGTTCGTACATTGTGGATTGTGAGGTTTTACCTCCGAATCCCGTCGAAACAGATACGGTGGAAATTGTTACAACCATCTTTTTTAGCACAAATTTTGTAGATTATGAAAGTGAAGTCCAGATAGATGGAAACGAGATACTAATTCATCTAAACACATATCAAGGTTGGTCTGATATTGTGGAAGTAGTTCCATTTTTGGAGTTGATTGGAACTCTCGATCCCGCTCGCTACTCCTATTCAATTGTGGTTGACTTTTATGAAGGTAGTCACGATGATTATGAGCAGTTTGATAGTGATACCGTTCATGGAGACTTTAATATCCGGGAAGCTGTGGGTGTGGGTGACGAGTTGGAGGTTTATATCCCCGATCAGTTCTCCATTGTGGGAATACACCCCAATCCTTTCAACTCCAATACAGGAATAACATACACGCTGTCTGCGGCGGCACAAGTACATCTCGAAGTATATGACGTGAGTGGTCGGTTGGTCGTTGAGCTTGTCAACGAACAACAACAGTCAGGTACACACAAAGCGGTGTGGGGCAGAAGAAATGGTTGATTGTCTCAGACAGAACGATCAGATTATAAGGTGCACCAAGTGCATTCTTCCGAACTGTTTGCCCGACAGCAATTTCAATGAAAACAGTGAATGTAAATGGTGCCAACTCGAATTGCCCAAATACATACCTAAAGGACGCGAAGAGCTACACCGCATACTTGAGCAAAACAGAAGTACATCTGATTCAGCTGACTGTCTGGTAGGTGTAAGCGGTGGAAAGGACAGCTCTTATGCGTTGTACCAATTGAGCTTATTGGGAATGCGAGTTGAGGCGTTTACATATGTGCATGAGGGCACTGTCAATTTTTCACTAGAGAATGCAATTAAAGTCTGTAAAACGCTAAATGTAAAACACCATATTGTCTCATTGCCACGGCAATCGCACATAAGGTCGTTTAAATCTTTTCTATTAGCGTGGCTCGATTCAGAAGATCCTGTCGCAGCAGCAATGACATGTGTTGCATGTAAACACCTTCACATTATCGGAACCAGACTGGCGAAAAGAAGAAAGATTCCGATGATAATCTGGGCTGAATGTCCGCTTGAAGAACCTCAGTTTATACCGGCACACATCGAAAATATGGAAATATCGAGAAACAAAAGGATGGTTGAACTCGGATCATTGATGATGAAAAAACTGCTTGCTCTGAAGGAATTCCGTCGAGCGGTTATCAACAACTTCTCTACATGTTTGCACGGATGTCTTGCGTTTCGTCCTAAAAGTGGATATCTCCAGATTAGATTTCCTTCAGTAAAACAGCTAAATTTCTTTGATTATTACGATTGGGATGACACAGAACTCACTTATTTACTTATAAATAACCTCAACTGGTTTGTTCCGGATTCTGTGGTAACCGATTGGCATTCAGATTGCTTATTCCATCTGTTTAAGGAATACATGTTTCAGAAGATGTACAGCACCACATATACCGATGCTTTCCTCAGCAATCAGATCAGACATGGCAGAATTAAGCGAGAGAATGCAATTGAAGAGTCTAAAAGGTGTAATAACTATTACAAAGTTGAATTATTGAATGCAATTTCATTTTTAAACTTAGATCAAATTAACTATAGAATTGATCCATCGTGCTTTGACATTCACACCGATTAATTATAGAACCAAATAATTCGTGTTAGCATACAGTGGATGGAATGTGTCAACCACGGAGAGTTGACACCTGAGATAGTCTCTTTAGTTTTTCCCTGTCGCAATTCCGATCGGCAGGTGTGACAGCGTTAATCCGAAAACCAATCCGTCCCATTCACCAAACCCGAGATACATGCCCGGCATAAATATACTGTCAGAAAGCACCCCTGGATAGATGCTGATCCGTGCGTTGTACATCCGCGGTCCGGTCAGCATCAACGATCCCATCAGCGAATGATTCTTGTCATAAAAAACAGCAACCGCTCCATCCATTGAAGGAGTCAGAAACCTGCCTCCGTTCAATCGCTTTTCGTGCAGCTTGTTGGCGACTGTTCCTGCCGCAAATGAGTAGTTGTTAACCCCGTCGCTACTATATGTAATCCCTGCCAGACCGTTTATCCCCCAGTAAAGAAAGAACGACCCCCGCTCCCAAAACGGTAGTCGGTATTTCATGGCGTACTGCTGCCCCGCATTTTCGAGGTAGCCGTATGTAGTGTTTATAATCGGTTGCTGTGACCAGTAATAAATCGGAAATGTCTCGCTGAAGAACCTCTTGCCAAACTCTGTGCTAAACAGAATGATGCCGAGTGGATTAAAAATCAGCAGATCCGCTATAGGATCAACGTTTAGATGCTGCCACTTACCGTTTTCAACTACCTCATTAAGAACCTGATACACAGTGGTTGTAATCGCAGAGATTACGTAAGGATGCTTCACATGATGATAGTCATACCACTCAGCCATCATCACATACAGCATCCCGTTGCCTATCAGGTGAGTGGAAACATTGGGGACAAACTGACCTTTGGAGCTGTTAAGCGTGACGTTAAAGCACTCCTGTTCGATGAAGTTGTTCCAACCGTATGTATCAATGTTAGCGATGGGATCGGAGATCATCGCCCACACATTGTCCCATCCTTTGCTGTAGTCTTGATTGAGGATGTTCTTATCGTGTGCGCCGTTGCGGAGGATATCGTAGCTGCCGTTAACGAAAATGCTGATCGGATTAAAGGCGAGATCTGAGCCGAATCTGTTCTCGGGACGGTAAAAGTAATAATCATCTGCCTCCGCTGCCATAGAGAGCACGAGCACGATACAGAACGAAATATAAATGAGAATGCTATCCACATTATGATTCTGTAGTCGAGGTTGTCTCATCCCGATGAATCGGGACGGGCTTGAGACAACCCCGACTACAGTTGTCGTGATCCATAATAACCGTTTCATAGTTGAAATGCCTACTTAACCGGAATCTGGATTGTCTGCCCGGGTTTGATGCTGCGGTGTCTGTGGATGTTGTTGACGCGTTTCAGCTCGGTGATGCTGACATCATATTTGAGCGAAATGTCCCACAGTGTGTCACCCTTTTGGATTCTGTATGCGGTGAACTGAGATCCGCTGCTTTTCGGACCGGCAACCTGCAGCTTGTCTCCCTTGTGGATGGTGTATGGCTTTTTGATACCGTTCAGCCTCGCCAAGCCGGAAGTGCTCATGTTGTATCTCTTTGCGATGGTCCACAACGATTCGCCCCGTCTGACGATGTGGTAATCGGGATCTGATGATTTAGTCGCAGCTTCAATCCGAAGCACGTCACCGATCTTCAATTTGTACGGTCTGCGCAGATTATTCAGATCTGCCAGGTTTGATACGGTCGTGCCGTATCTGCGGGCGATGACGGTCAGGTTTTCACCTCTGCGAACACTGTGCTGGCTGCTTTTCATTGATGCTTCGCCACGAATCACAAGCTCCTGATCCGGATGGATGGTATAAGGCTTCTTCATACCGTTCAGTTTAGCGATGCTTCTAATCGAACTGTTGTACAAAGCAGCGATGCCGGAAAGAGATTCACCGCGCAATACAGTGTGATGGATAATCTCTTCGGGATCTCGTCCGACATGACTCGTCCAGATCTTCAGTTTATCGCCCGGATGAAGAAACCTCTTGTGGTACAGATTATTCCACTTCTTCAGCGATGTCACCGATGTCCCGTATTTGCGTGCGACCAGCGTCAGGTTCTCACCCTTTTGAACAGTGTGTGTGATCTTTCTACGTTGAGGTGTGGTTGACGCGGGAACGGTAAACTCAACCGAACTCTGTTTGTAACGATCCGGCGGTACGGGGATCCATATCTTCTGACCGACCTTGATCTTGTGGATATTCCTGATTTTATTTTGTGGCAGACTGCGGATACTCGACATGGTGGTCCCGTGCTTGGCTGCAATCTGTGACAGTGACTCACCGGATCGAACACGATATGAAATCCACTTGTGCTTCTTCGCAGGTGGTATCTCAGCGAGCTTCTGTTCAAACTGCACTGCTGTCCCGTGTGGCAGATACAGCTTGAACTTATTAACAGTCGGAGGTGTGCACCACCGGAGGATTGTCGGATTCAGCGATTTGATTGTTTCATAACTGCTGCCGACCAATTTTGCGACCTGCTCCAGATCAACCGATTCAGTCACAATCACAGAATCCACCGGCACAGGATCTGTGTAAACGATCTCCGAAAAGCCATATTCAGTCGGATTTTGTGCTATGATCGCAGCGGAGATATAGAGAGGTACATAAGATCTGGTTTCTCTGGGAAGACGCTTAAGCTTCCAGTAGTCACGCGTGCCAAAAGTCCTGATATGACGAGCAACACGTCCCTCACCGCAGTTATATGCTGCCAGTGCCAGATACCAGTCATCAAAATCGAGGTGCAGCTTTTTCAGGTAGCGAGCTGCCGCATGGGTTGCTTTGACCGGATCACGACGCTCATCCACCCACCAATCGCTGTACAGTCCGAAAATCTTTCCGGTTGACTTGATAAACTGCCATATTCCTGAGGCATGAGATCGCGAATAGGCATTTGTCTTGAAACCGGATTCGATCATCGCTAGAAAGACAAGTTCCTCAGGCAACCCCTGTTCCCGCAGGATTTCTTTTATCATCGGAATGAACCTGCCGGCTCTGGACAAGTACCCGCTAAACGGCTTGCGACCCTTGGTCTGCCAATATTTGATAACACCTTCCACCCGCTTGTTGCGGACGAGCGGAATCGGTTCCACCTTCTTGATCGTGTCGAGCACCACACCGACTTCACTGCTGTCAAATTCGACCGTCGGACGTACAAGAAGATCTTTCTCTGCAACCCCCAACGAATCCACCACCACCGTGTCAACTGCAATTGTATCAATATCATATTCTTCAGCACCGGCCATCACAGCTTCAGGAGGCACTTCCTCGGGCAGCATGTCAACTTCTGCCACATATTCAGCATAGAAGTTGTTTATGTCGCTAATTAAGTCCTTGTAGTGCATCAACTGCTGCTCATTCAGCGATTCCCGATCAACCAGCGACAGGATCATCAATGAGCGAGTCAGATAGTATCCGGCGGGAGTGAGCTGTCCCTCAGAGCGGAAGTGTGTGGCTGTTTCAAGCATTTCGGCGGCTGAGCCGAGCTTTTCTATCTCGCTAAGCGCAAGTATTTCCTCGTTCTGCTGTGGTTTGGCAAGCTCTTTGTCCTCCATAGAGGGGACGTTCTCAGGTTTGATCTCCTTTTTAACGCCTTTGCCGAGCTTGAAGGAGGTGAGGCTTGCACACCCGGAGAGCAGTCCTACGATGAGCATAATCAGCAGTAAGTTGGTGATAGTTTGACGAGTCATTCGGTAATCAGTGCAAATTGAGATAATTGAGTTCTTTGAATTGTTGGCAATTTCGTCATTCCTGCGCAGGCAGGAATCCAGAAGAAACAATGCAGGGCTGGATTCTGGATCAAGTCCAGAATGATATGACCATTATCGAATAAATCGAAGAACTCATAATTGTTGCGTTCAAAATAACTAATCAGAGTAATTGAGGCAACTGCTTTCACGACCATTTCTTCTTCTTTTCACCTAATTCCAGCCATTCTTCGTATAACAGTTCGAGCTTACTGTTGATTTGGCTTAGTCGTTTACGGCGATGTTCAGCTCGGGCTAATTTCCCTTTTTCAATAAACAGATGGTACTCCCTCTCAATTTCCGGACGGATGTCCTCCAGACGATGTATCTCCTCATCCAACTCCTTAAACCGCTGTGGATCAAACTTAAACCGCTTCTGCTTTGATTTTATTGGTTGTTTTGTCTTGACCGACTTCTGTTCGTCCATAGGAGAGTGACCGAGTGGTTTATCTACTGAGGTGTGCCTCTTTCGCTTAGACCAAAATTCGGAGAAATTACCATCATACGTGATTACATTAGGTGGTTCAAAATGCACAACCTGATCGGAAAGTTTATCGAGAAAATAGCGGTCGTGTGACACAAACAGCAGCGTACCGGGGAACTCTTCCAGCGCATCCTCGACCGCTTCTCGTGAAGGTATGTCAAGATGATTGGTCGGCTCGTCAAGCAGAAGCATATCCGCACCGGAAGAGACAAGTGCTGCAAGCTGCAGACGCGCCTTCTCACCTCCCGACAGCACAGAGACATTTTTCTCCAGATCATCACGAGTAAATAAAAACCTGTGCAGCAGATCAGTGGCATTCCCGCGCAACATTCCGGTCATCTTCATCGCATTCTCGACCAAAGATGATTTCGGATCGAGGTTTTCTCCCAGTTGAGCAAAGTACCCGACTTGTACAGACTTGCCTACTCTCAGCACCTCGTTTTCCCAGCGACCCTCGTCAATAATATCCTTTAAAATACTGCTTTTCCCAGTGCCGTTGTTTCCGACCAACGCCACCCTCTCACCTTTTGAAATCAGGAAGCTCACATCCTCAAGCAGTGGCGGATGCCCCTCAAACTGCTTTCTATAACCCTTAACATCGAGAGCGATGTTACCTTTTGGAGGTTGAATCAGAAATCGGAATCGCATCTTCTTCCCGTCACCTGTCGGTTTATCCACCTGCTGAAGCTTCTCAACCCGTTTCTCAAACACTTTGGCGGTTTTGGCAAGAGCCGGATTGTCATATACCGATGCCCACGACTTGAGACGCTGGATGTTGAATTGCAATCGGTTGATGTCTTTCTGTGCCCTTTTGAAATCCATCTCCTGTCGGAGCTGGGCTGAAAGCTTCTCCTGTCTGTAGTGGCTGTAATTTCCGGTGTAAGCGGTCAGCTCCTGTCGGCTGAGTTCCCACACCTGATTGCAGACCTTGTCCAGCAGATAACGGTTGTGCGACACGATGATGAATGCCTTTTCGGAGCTGACGAGCATCCGTTCAAGCCACTCAAGCCCGCTGAAGTCGAGGTGATTGCCCGGTTCGTCGAGCAGAAACAGGTCATGATTACCTATCAATATTCTGGCTAACCCGACCACATTCCTCTCGCCACCCGACAGTGATTCCATTTTGCTCTGCCACAATCTATGCGGGACTCCCAATCCGTCCAACATCTCTTCGACATGACCCTCAGCATTGGATCCCCCGAGCAGCTCAAATCGCTCAGAAAGATCAGCATAGTGCTGTGCCCACCTTTGCAGGGCATCAGTCCCCTCATCCTCTGCCTGCTTGAGTGTCGCTTCACAATCACGCATCTGTTGTTCTATCAAGCGCACCTCTCCCAGTCCTGTGAACACCTCGCTGAAGACGGTTTGCACATCAGGATAATCTGGATGCTGGGGCAAGTAACCGATCTTCAAAGCTGGGAATCGGGCGACATGACCGCCGGATGGATCCAACGACCCCGTGATCAGCCGCAGCAGAGTTGTCTTGCCGACACCGTTCGGACCGACCAATCCGATGTGGTTGCCTTTTTCAATCTGAGCCTGGATGTTGCTCAGCACAGATTGTCCCCCGAAGGAGAATGACAGGCTATTTAAGCGAATTAGAGACATCTATCTATAACTGTAGTCGGGCTTGTCTCAAGTCCGACGTCATTTACGTGAGAACTAAATTTTATTTTTCCAAAAAAATTGCAAAATTTGTGCTGTGTGGCATGGTAGTTGCAAGTTGAATCTGCTGATGTGCAAGCAGACACGCAAAATTCACAGGAATAATACGCAACGAGTTTGCACACAGCGCAAATTTAGCACATATAATTTCATATGCAACTATTGCATGTTCAACGATTATAGGGTTTTATGAAACTTTAACCCGTATTTTGCTTAATTTGTGATACAGGTCACGACACAGACCGATAATTGTGTTAACCTTGACGTAATATGAAAAGGAACAATAACAGGATGCGGGTCAGATTCTGAACTGATATTGTTATGCCTGAGGAAGCTGAATCTGAACGATCAACTTGGCTTTCTCAGGAATGGCAATTGTCATTCCGGGGTCAACACCCTGATGTTAGTATCACTTAGGACAAAACATGAACGAATTCTTATTTGGCAACGAATGCGCTGCACTGCTCAATATAAATACGATTTCTATCCGATCAAACGATAGTCACGCTGAAGACACGTACGATAACGTCAAGCATGATCGGACAAGAAACCGTCTGACGGTTCCGTCTTACGGAATAATTACGCTTGTTTCACTGTTACTGCTGACCACGCTGGCAACCGCTCCGGTTGTGTCGGAGGAGGCAATATTCTTCGATCCGCTGGAAGGCAAACTGGACTATTGGGGCTATCAAAGGCTGATCCCGGAGATCGGCATGGAGAAGACCCGTAAAGTCGCCGAATTGATCGAATTTTCGACCTATCCGGAGTTTGTCCGTGCGATAATCACTGTCGAATCTGCCTGGTGGTATGAAGCAAGGTCATACATGGACGCAATCGGTCTGATGCAGATCAGGATGATCGCAGCAAACGAAGTTGATCCGTTTATCACGGAAGAGGAACTGTTTGAACCGGTCGCAAACGTTGAGATCGGCATTGAAATTTTTGAAGAGCACATGAAATACTTTGATGTGTTCGACGAAACGGAACATTGGGCATTGACATCTTACAATCGCGGTCGCTATGGGACGTTTGCGCTGAAGCAGGCACCCCCATACACAGATTACTCTCTCAAGGTTCTTGAGCTGAGTGAGAAGATGTGATAAGCTTGCTTACGAGTAGCGATTTGGTTCTGTGGTCGTGGTTGGCTCAACCACGGCTACGGAACTGCCAAACCAATACGAGGTATGACATTGTTACCCTAATGATGATCTTGTAGTCAATTATAATTTGTAGTCGTGGTTGTCTCAACCACGACGTCGGGCTTGAGACAAACCCGACTACAGTTATTAAGGGGTTTTACTTCATACCGGAAACGCACGCCATCGCAGCCACATCCTGAGAATCACGCCTGAACGACGAAAATTCATCGCTGCAGGAAGTACATATATTACAATCCGCAACATTAGCCGGGGCGAACTCGAGTCTTCTCAGCTCCATCTTCACAAACATCACCAGATCAAGCCTGATTTCATCTCCCGCAATTACCCGACACTCGCTGGGGAACTGTTCCGCTACATCAACACTCACAGGATAGCAGCATGCACGAATCGTCGGTCCCAACCAGCATTTCAGCGATGAAACCGGATTGCCACTCTTGGAAAGGATAGTTTCGGTTAACCTCTCGATAATGCCTGATCTTAGTCCACGCCATCCGGCATGTGCCTGCCCGAGCACTCGACCGATCGGATCGTACATGATCAGCGGTGCACAGTCTGCGTGCGTTGTCAGCAGCAGCAGATCTGCTTCATCGGTCACCAAGCCATCCACCGAGCATATCCAGTCAGGTGAAGCTGATCCTCTCCCCTTTTCCTCAGAAGTGACAAACGCAATTTCTGAGCCGTGTGTCAACTCTCCGGCAGCGACAGAGTTCAGATCGAGACCTTGTTTGCTGAGGAATCTCCTGCGACTATCGGCAACTACATTCGGTTCTCCCCGCTTGAACGACATCTGACCATCACTCTTTGACGAAAAGGCAAAGTGCAGGTCATTAAACCAATCAGGCAGGCTGCTTTTAAGTGTGGTTATTGACATGTGTCTGTATCAATGTTAGTTTGTAACAGAATTTAAACTATGGTTGGGAAGCGATTATCTCTCAACTGACCGTAAGTATAATGAAAAGCGAGTTGTCTTGCTACGATTCAGATCACATAAAACTGTATATCTTACAATTTTCGGTAACCTTTTTTGCTGTCGGACAGTTGTCATTCCCCTGCTGTTTATTCTGCCGTTTCTACTGAGCTGTGACGAGTCAGGTATTGGTGATCCTCTTAAATGGAAAGGAATCGCCCTTTATACTGGATCAGGGACATGGGATGAGTCGGTGACGGCATTGGATGCAGCCCTGACATCGTATGATTACCAGATGGAAAGAATTGGACTTGATCTGGTCCTAAATGGTGGTTTGCATGGACACCCAATACTGGTTGTACCTGGAGGTGATCCGGTAGAAATATCGCAGACTCTTGGGGCAGTCGGCAGATCGAAAATTGAGCAGTTTGTCGCTTCAGGCGGCGGGTACATCGGCTGTGGCGGCGGGGCAACAGTGGCAGGATTCAGTAGCGATGAAAGGGTGATAGGGATAGGTCTGTTCAACGGTGAAACACGCTGGTCCCTTGATCAGATCAGCCCTTATCCCAACCATACATTGACCGACATCCGATTGGTAAATCCGTTCCATTACATAGGAAACGAGGGTGACGGACAGGTTGACTATTACTCGACACTATACAGATGGGGTCCGGAATTTATTCCTTTACAGGATAGCGAGGTTGATGTCATCTATCACTACGAGGTTACTGACAGTCCGGCATGTATCGCCTTTACTTACCGGATGGGGAAGGTTGTCCTGTTCGGGTTTCAGCCTGAATTTGAAGAGGGTGATGATCGGGACAGCACCACATTTGCGGACGATCTGAATGACAGCGATTCAGAGTGGGGCATCCTATTGCGTGCGGTCGAGTATTCGGTTTTACAGTAGTAAATGTATGTTCAGGGTCACAAAGGGTTGAAAACGGAACAAAAACTCATTACATTAAACTGAGTTCCGCCTTGAGCAGGTCGGTCAAAGTCTATATCACAGCTCACCATAAGCAAACATAAGGAAATAGTGAAGATGAAAAACATAAGCATATTCCTATCAGTACTAATAGCAGGACTGCTGATCTTCGGCTGCGGAGCCTCCAGCGAAAAAAAGGAAGAGGTGAAAACAACCGCAAAGGTCGAGGAGGTCAAGCCCGAGCTGCAGAAGGCGCACGGTGCAACCATGAATGCCGTGTTAACCTCTGATGAACTGTACAACTGCTCGATGCATCCAGATATCGTGTCCGATCATCCTGCTCTCTGCCCGCTGTGCGGCAGCATGGAGCTGGTAGAAATGGATAGCACACAAATCGCCAATCTACGCAATAATAATCCTGTCGGATGTCCGATGTGCCCTGTCGCCACTGCCGGTGGTGACGAGAAGAGAAATTGTCCCATGTGTAAGATGGACTTGGTTGCCATCACTGACAAAGCTGCTGAAACCAAAGGTCACGAAGGACATGGTCATTAGTTGATTTGAAGTCGCGGTTGTCTCAACCACGACACTAAACCAGACATATTTACAAATTAAACTCAATTGGAACAGGCAGCATCCCGCACCGCAACTGAGATACAAAACTGTCCATACCTAAACAAAAGGAATCAAAAATGTTCAGAAAATCTATCGGCGCAATTGCATTGGCAATGTTTGTCCTTGCATTTGTCGTTGTCGTCACCGGTTGCGGTGGCAAAGAAGAACCACCACCTCAGAAGACAGTCACCAAGGAAGTTGATCCTCCGGGTGTGACCACAATTCACGAGGAGGAAAAAGCTCCTGAAACCGTTGCGGAAGAACCTGAAGCGGAGAAGAAGAAATCCACATCTCATATCGCAAAGCCGAAACGGGCAGGTGAACAAGACCTCCAATCCATGAAGAACCTGGACAAGAAGACCGAAGAGGTCAAAACGAAAGCTGAGGAAGAGTCCAAAAAAGGGAAGATGAAGTTCAAAGATCATTAGTCTCTTTTTGCCCTGACGATGCGTCGAATGTCATCGGATGTTCGACGCATCTCTCATTTGAGCCGAAAAACCGATCGTCAACAGTTAAATCGCCGCGGATTCCACATTATGGCACATTCATACACACCCGGACTAAGGGTCTCACGTCTGACCCGAATCGTCAAAGAGAGAAGACTCCCACTCAAAGGAGACGTCACCGTTAAAACCGGAGACAGCGTCACCGCCAACCATGTCATTGCGCACACCAAGCTGCCGGGGAATGTCCACCCGGTCAACGCAGCCGGGCAGCTCGGAATTGTACCGGCTGACATTGATTCTGTACTGCTGGTTAAATCCGGTGATGCTATTGAAAAAGGACAGCCGATAGCGCTGGCAAAATCGTTCTTCGGGCTGTTCAAGTCAACCTGTGAAAGCCCCATTTCCGGCACATTCGAAAGCGCATCACCGATCACCGGACAGCTTATCCTGCGTGAACCTCCGATTCCGGTTGAAGTAAACGCATACATTGACGGCAAGGTCATCGAAACCTATCCCGATGAGGGTGTATCTGTCGAGACACACGGCGCAATTATTCAGGGCATCTTCGGGATTGGCGGTGAGAGATACGGCAGCATCCGCATGGTTGTCTCCTCTCCATCTGATGTTCTGGAGCCAGAGAATGTACCGAACGACGCTAAAGGACAGATTCTTGTAGGTGGAAGTCTGGTAACTTTGGCAGCTTTCCGTAAAGCGATGAAGAGCGGAGCTGCTGCCGTTGTCGCAGGTGGATTCCGCAACGAAGAGTTGAAGGAGCTGCTCGGATACGAACAGGGCGTCGCTATCACCGGGCATGAGGAGATTGATTCGACGCTGATACTGACCGAGGGCTTCGGACAGATTGCAATGGCAAAGCGGACGTTTAACCTGTTCGCAGAGAACGAAGGACGTGGCGCATCCATCTCGGGGGCAACTCAGATTCGTGCGGGAGTGATACGTCCTGAGGTAATTATCGCTTCTAATGAAGTCAATTCAACCCCTGAGGAGGGCGGTGAAACGGGTGGACTAGAAATTGGCAATCAGTTGCGCGTGATCCGCGAGCCACACTTCGGGCATATCGGCAGTGTGACGGCACTTCCACCCGAACTGCAAAAGCTGGAGTCAGGTGCGATGGTACGGGTGCTTGAACTGGAGCTTGAAGGTGGCGAGAGGATTACTCTCCCACGTGCCAATGTGGAGATTATTGAGGGGTAAACACCCACACATTCTTAGACTCCATGCTGTCATTCCGGGCTCGATCCTGATGAAGTTCAGAGTACACGCTTCAGCGTGTCTTATTCCAACCTGAGGGATGAACTCTAAACTAATCCGTTCAATCCGCTGGAATCACTCAATCACTCAATTACTAAATCTGCTGAGAATCACGCCGACGGCTATTCATTGCCCTGTTTCTTTATGTAAAGTACTAAGTGGAGCAGGAACATTCCTGTCCATTCGGATTGAAGTTCAGAGTACACGCTTCAGCGTGTCTTATCCCATCCTTAAGGTTGAACTCTAAACCAAATCCGCTTCATCCGTTGAATCTGCTAAGAATTTCTCCCCCATCATTCCCACACTGACCAACAACCACACACATTTCTTTCTTGTAAACTTGCTAACTTGCAAACTTGAATACTTTCCCCCATATCTGCTCCATCCGCTGCATCTGCTGAGAATCACACCGAACATTCCTAAAAAATCCCCAACCCGTATTTCCCCGTTCCGTCACACTTCGTCACATCTTCGTCACCACATGAAACGCAATACCACAAA
>CAZVKN010000038.1:0-26966 GCA_964627035.1 uncultured bacterium
TCTACGTATCCTGCTTCTTCAGGATTTTCTGGATCGCTGATGTTAACTACACGCAAACCGCTGTACCCGTCTGCTACGTACGCATAGTCACCGGAAACTGTAACATCGTAGGCTCCTTCACCCGGAGTATCGCAGTATCCTGCATCTTCTGGATTTTCTGGATCGCTGATGTTAACTACACGCAAACCGTGATCCCAGTCCGCTATGTACACATAGTCACCGGAAACGGCTACACCATAGGCATACCCCGGCGTATCATAGCATCCTGTTTCCTCTGGATTTTCTGGATCGCTGATGTTAACTACACGCAAACCGTGATCCCCGTCCGCTATGTAAGCATAGTCACCGGAAACGGCGACACCAAAGGCATGCCCCGGCGTATCAACGTGTCCTGCTTCCACAGGATTTTCTGGATCACTAATGTTCACAACACACAAACCACATTCACCGTCCGCTACGTACGCATAGTCACCGGAAACTGTGACACCATAGGCACCCCCAGGATTATCATCCCAATAGGCAATAACATCTAAATTTTCCGGATCTGATACATTCACAATTTGAAGACCTGCTGTTCCAGTTGCAACGTAAGCCAGATCACCGGTAATGAATACATCGAAGGTAAAAACCCATTGATTGTATATTCTTCCAACCTGCTCGACGTTTTTAGCGTCTTGAGCGAAAAGGTCAGCACTCGTTGTAAACACGATGCAGATGATTGTAATTAAAAGTATTGTAATACGCATTGCATACTCCTGTAATTGGATTTACCAGTAATTTTAATAGTACCAACTTTGTCGTGGTGCAGTTGTTCTGTAGTCGGGTTTGTCTCAAGCCCGACGTCGTGGTTGAGACAACCACGACTACAACGTTATGTCTCTATAACAGCAAACAGGGGCAACGCATGTGCGAGCCCCTGTTTGAATAGTATGCGTAGATTGGTGAATTCGGTAGTGTCAGATCAGTTTTATTTCAGAAGCAACAGCCTCTTCATGTGATTGCCTTCAGGTGTCTGCATCCGTACTAAGTAGAGACCTGACGGCAGTGACTTGCCGTTGAATCCAACGCGGTAATGACCCGGTTGAACCATACCGTTGTGCAGTTGCTGAACCAAGCGACCCTGCAGATCATAGACTCCCAAACTGACATCTCCCACAGCGGGAACAGAATAACCGATTGTAGTCACATTGTTAAACGGATTCGGGAAGGTCGAAGTGATTGCCCACTCTTCCGGAATAGCCTGAGCATCATCCTCAACCGTATTCGCCCACTCCAAGAACAGCAGGTTGCTCGGATCGCTCTCACCAATCAGGTATTCGGCGGTGACCATGTACATATACTCGCCGTGAGGCATGCCGATTAGATCATCGAAGTAGGTGTTATCGGCGACCAGCACATCCAGCATCGCCCACTCTTCATTGTTTATACCACGATATATGCGGTATCCGAGTAGCTCGTTTGGCACTACGCCGTCATCCCGACGGGGAACCTCAGGCGTATCCCAATCCAACTGAATGCCGTATTCTGTGATTTCACCCTCCAGATTGTCAGGATACTCAAGACCGATTTTCGTCTTCAGCTCAATGTCGTCAATCCACCAGCCGCCGCGGGTAACTTCGGCATCAGATCCAAATCGCAATCGAATCTGGACACCGTAACCTTCATAAGCAGACAGGTCGAACATAGCCAGCTTCCAATCGTGATCACCTGAGAAGCATGCTTGACCTTCATCAAGCGGGTTTTCCGCCTGACCATGAAGGATCACATACGGGTAACCTCTTCCCTCCGGAGTGACAGGATATAAAGTGCGCCAAAAGGTGTCGTCAACGTTTATCTCGACAAATCCACCGTCGTAGCAGGTATCGGGATGTGCGCGGCTGTCCTCGGCATCAATCTTGTGCCAAAACATCATCTCCATCGGAACTGATACAAAAACATCCGGTAAGTTGATTACTCCGTTAGACATGTCGGCATAATCCTCACCGTTCTCGCCTCCAAACTTCAGACAGCCGACTCCGTCCGGACTGTAGTTGTCCTCATCGCTCATGTGCCACTGGTCAACGTAGTCCTCGTTACCTTCAAAAACATCGTGCTCCCACATCTCCTGATCGCGGTCAAAGTCGTTGAAGACACCTCCGACACTAAGGTCAATCAGGTGACTGCGCTGCATACCACGATCACCCGTCAAACGAAGATACAGCACGGCACGGTACGGATCCGGCATATCTTCGGACACTGTGAAGCGGAAGATTTGATCCACTTCAACTGTTGAATTCGGACGAAACATTTCGATCTCGGCACCACCGTCATTTATCTCAACCATCGGGCTGCCGCTGAAGAAACCTATCGCAACATTGGTGGCAGGTCCTGTACCGTTATTGGTCAGGGTCAGTATTGCTTCAACTTCCTCTCCGGGATCAAGTCTGCCGTTGTTGTTCCCGTCCTGATCAAGGATTATCAGTTGATTTTCGTTAATCACCGGAGCATGTGCCACGAACGAAAGCGTCTGTGACCAGCTATTTCCATCCTCATCCTCAAATTCCAAATCCATGTCAACCCGATGCAGATCACCTATTGTGGTGCCAATTTCGAGCCGGATATCATCTATAGAGAAAAACTGTTCGTCGGGATCAATCGGGTCAAACTCGACCTGACCCTGCAGGATTGTGATGTGCGGATCGTCAATAGTCACGGTTGCAGTTAAACCTTCGAGAACTTCTCGTCCGAGGTTACGGACGGACGGGCTAAGCTCAATTGTCTCACCCGGGCTTGCCATGCCATCTTCAACGCCTCCTCCATCAATGTCGAGCAGAAGTAACTCTTCAACCCAGGGGAAGCCTGTATTGGACGGAATGGACTGGATTTCATCCTCAAACGGTAAGCAGTCGTGAGCGATAATAGTCAGGGTAACGTCACCGGGAGGAACAATCGGTTCCGGGATATCAAATGTCGCCACTCCCTGTTCATCCGTTGCAGCAGCGTACATCATCTCACCGTTGCGGGAGAGTGTGACGGAGGCTGGGGCTTGCTCTACCCGCACTTCAAAGCTTTCGTCACCGATAACGATTGCCTGATCGTAGTGGGCTTCGATCTCTTCAGGTTCGTCTGTCCAAATATCCATTGAGGGATCACCGAACAGGTTAATCTCCCAATAGCACCACCTCATCACACCGGAATCCATCCACGGTGTCACATCTTCTTTGGAATCCTGATTGGCAGCTCCGATTCTGGTGAAGTCTTCATCATATATCGCATCAATGTATTCGCGGTGGAAATGCTGCGATGCGCCGTTTGTGTTACCGCCGCTCCCCCATCCGTAGCGCGAGTTCGACATGAATGCAACCGTACCGTTATCCAGTTGGTGCATGAATTTCTCGGTGATGCAGTCTCCGACATACTGCTCCGGGTTGGTCGTTCTGTTGTCAAACGATCCGGCGTAGCACCCTTGTGTCCAGACAATGTTGAAGCCGTTTTCCACACCGTCATTACCGATCACCTCGTCGTTCAGGTCTCCGTTACGGAATTTCATTACATAGGTCGTGTTGGCATGACCGAGGTGATTGACGTGGTGATATCCTGCTGACATCAATGGTGCGAGATCGTTGACTGCATTCCACACCTCGTCGCGGTCATACAGGTTTCTTCTTTCAAATCTGTCGGGGTAGCCGCAGGTTTCGTAGCCGTAACGATCACACTCTTCGTAAACCTCGTCCATATAGTCGCCGCCCATACTTTGCCAGCCGAGATCCTCGCCAACCATCAAAATGTCAAGCACATCGTCAACTACAGGTTCATCGCTGTAGAGCCTCACTTTGTCCATAGTGCGTGCAACTTCCGCTTCGGTTCCCCCGCAAATTCTGCCGACGTACACCTCTGCGAGCAGGTCAGCTTCGTTTCCTTCACCCCACCGGTCATCACCGTCGTTGTTCCAGTTGCCGTCAAACGTAGCGTAGTACAGATCAGCGGGGATGTCTATATCGGGTGAGTTATTTACGGTTGCATAGAGTCCTCTGTGCGGAACCTGTTCAACATCACCGACCAATAGAACGTAGTCAAATTCTTCCTCAGCCCATGCAGAAATAATACCGTTACGGATACACTCCTGAGCATCATCGCCATCCTCTTCATCAATGTATTGTGCACATGTAACTACGTTGGTCACCAATCCACGAACATTGTGCCACTCAGCGTATTCCTCCGCTAAATTTTCAAAGTCGGCAACGGTTACGATCAACATGGACTCGACTTCACCGACATCGCGACGGGGATACTGCCCAAGATCTTCCGGATTCAGCACTTGGTTAGCAACCCACTGTTCGGTGGTGCGATCACCTTTGAAGAAACGGTTGAAACTCTCCTGCTCCCGCTCACCCTGATCGGTCTGAATGACCAACTCAGCAGATGCCAGGTATTCAATCGAACCGTCAGCCGGATTCCATCTGACAGGAAATACCAGACATGTTGCCAGCGCATATCCTCGTTTCAGATGAGTGTTGAGGCTCAAAGCAGCGCTTAGCGGATAAACTTCCTTGCCTTCATAGATGTTCGGATCGGGCACGGTTTCAGGTGGATTTGGGAGGCTAAGCGGATGTGGAGTCGGAGTCGGCTCGATGATGAATTTACCGGGGATAGATTCCCATTTTTCATCCCTCAGTTCGACAGACATCGCATGTTCTCCCGGAGGCAGCAGCATCCAGACACCGTAAGACGGTAGATTTGGACTTCCGGCATCATTGATCTTACGGGTTTCCTGCAGCGTTACCCGATGGTAGCCGTCAACCTCCTCAATGGCGGGTGCCGGGGAGGTCAATGTTACGGCTACCTCAGTGGCATTTGCAACAGCAGTAAGCGATGTCAGATTCAGAACAAAAATTGTAAAAATAAGCAGGTAACGTTTCATGATGGAATCCTTTATTATTGCAGTGTAGATACCTCAGGTATTGTAAGAAGATACAAATTATTATGGAAGTTTACAAGTAGTATGCATGTTAATTGGAAGAAAAAGTTTATGGGAAGCTCGGGCATTTGTGAATTCTTTGAATTATTCACTATTTTGTCATTCTGGCGAAACAGTCTGTCCGGCAATATAAACAAACCGCTGTCAGGTCGCCGCACCTGACAACCATCAGATTGATATTCAAGTAGTTAAGCTGTCAACCGCAGCGGGTTGACAGCGGGAACTCCTGTTATCGTACAGTCTGTGAATCCCTGCAATTATTGCTCTTCCGGACTACTCAAATCCACAAACTGTCCGAGCAGCTTTACAAATGTCCACCTTTCCCCTTCAGGCAGATCTTTAGTTATCCTTCGTAGTGCATCCATCTTGGAATCAATGAGGTCAATGTAGTGCAGCAGAAAAGCCTCACGGGTAGATGGCATTACAGGTGAGCCGTGCTCACCTTGATGAGACAGTATCAGATGCTGCAGACGATCCAGCAATTCAGGTGGGAAATTGTCAATCTGCGCAGCTCGCGCGACCACCCATTGAGCTCCGAGTGTGATGTGACCGACCAGACGACCTCTGTCGGAATAATCTATGAACGTCTCGAAATTATATTCTTCAACCTTTCCGATGTCATGCAAAATAGCACCCGATACCAGTAGATCCTTATCAATTTCGGGATAGTGGTCAGCGAGCATAACACATAGTTGGCACATGCTGAGAGTATGCTCGATCAATCCACCGAGACGGTTGTGATGCCATAACTTACCTGCAGGGGCTTTCAAAAACTGCTTCCGGAATGTATCGTCATCGAGAAAAGCGGTAATCAACTGTTTCAGATGCTCGTTGCTGAACCCAGAAATCAGCTTCTCTATCTTATTGAGGTTTTCGTTTGGGTCGCTGTCGCTGGCTGGAATAAGATTGGCAGGATCAATCTCATCATCCGGTCTCACTTTACGCAGACGCTTGAACGACACCTGTTTTGCTCCCTGATATGTCTCGATGCGTCCTTGAACCTTGATGACGCTTCCCTCGATCAGGTCTTCGTTAACCGTAATCGCATCGTCCCAGATATTTCCCGACAACCGACCGGATCTGTCTCCAATCTCCAGCATCAGATACGGCTGACCGTTCCGTGTTGTGCGGAGTTCCTTGCGACGGAGAACAAAAAAACCGGTGAAAGTCTCACCAATTTCGTACTCTCGCAGGTATCTCATTTTAGACATTTATCACCTCGCTACACAATTTTGATTAGTAAGAGAAATATGCTAAATGGATTCATCTGCTGCAATCATCACTTACATCGTAACGCTCGCAATCCGTTAAATATCACAATAAGGGACACACCCATATCGGCAAACACCGCCATCCACAGCGTAGCGTTTCCGGTAGCAGCCAGTGAGATGAATATAATCTTTATGCCGATAGCACCGGCAATATTCGCCACAATGATTCGTCTTGTCTTGCGGGACAATCGGAGCAGCCAGGGAAGCGATTCAATCCGGTCAGACATAAGCGCCACATCGGCTGTTTCAAGGGCTGCATCGCTGCCTGTTCCACCCATCGCAATACCGACATCCGCAACCGCCAGTGCAGGAGCATCGTTTACCCCGTCACCAACCATCACAACCGAACCATGTCTCTCGCGGAGCTGAGTTACCGCTTTAACCTTATCCTGTGGCAACAGGTGAGAGCGAACCTCATCCACACCGATAATCTGACCGATGGCTTCACCTGTACGGTGGTTATCCCCGGTCAGCATGGCGATATGATCTACACCGAAATTGCGGATATTTTTCACCAGTTCAGCAGATTCAGGTCGAACCTGATCAGCAATAGCAAAAATTCCTTCAAGCTGTTTCTCCGTGCCGACCATTACTGCTGTGTGCTGCGAATCCACCACCTGATCCAGCAGCTCGTGAACGGACGCATCACAGATCCCGAGTTCTTCAAACAGACCGTGATGCCCGACATATACCGTGTTACCGTTTACCTGTGCAGAAGCTCCTTTACCGGGGATTGCTGTGAAATTTGTTGGGGAATCCCAGCTAACCCCTTCCTGCTGAGCTTTTTCAAGAATCGCCAATGCTACAGGATGCTCGCTATGTGCTTCGACGGTTGCCACCAATTGAAGAAGTTTCTCGGGAGTGGTTCCATTCAACGGATGAATTGCAGTGACAGCTGGTTTACCCTCAGTAACGGTTCCGGTTTTGTCGAGTGCAAAAGCTTTGGCTCTGTGGATGTTCTCAAGGTAAACACCACCTTTAATCAGCACACCCTTTCGGGCTGCTCCGGCAAGTGCAGAAACTACAGTAACCGGAGTCGAAATGACAAGCGCACACGGACATGCGATTACAAGCAGCGCCAATGCACGATAGATCCACACAGCCCACACAGCTCCGAGCAGTAGCGGAGGAAGGATAGCTGTCAGCAGAGCCAATCCCACCACAATCGGAGTATAGTACCTCGCAAACCGCTCTACAAACTGCTGCATCGGTGCTTTTTGCGCCTGTGCCTGCTCGACAAGTCTGATAATCTGATCGAGAGTTGTATCGCCTGATGCTTGCGTCACCTGAATCTTCAGCGCACCTTCACCGTTAATCGTTCCTGCAAGAACATCATCACCCTTCGTACGTTCAACAGGCATCGATTCTCCGGTGATAGTAGCTTGATTGACCGAGGAGTGACCCGCCAAAACGCAACCATCAAGTGGAATTGTAGCACCCGGCTTGACCACAATGATCTCATTGACCTTGACTTGATCCGCTGGCACTGACATTTCAAAACCGTTGCGAATCACCGTTGCCTTTTGTGGAGTCAACTCCATCAGCTTGCGAACTGCCTGCCGTGAGCGATCCATGCTGTAGGCTTCGAGCAAATTTGCTAGCGCAAACAGGACAATAATGGCACCACCTTCAATTAGTTCACCGATGACAACCGCACCGACTGTAGCCACCACCATCAGAAAATTCATATCGAGATCAAAACGCAGAGCTGCTCGGTAGCCTTTAACAGTAATAGGATAGCCACCGACAACCATTCCTGCAATCAGGAACAGATAGCTGATGCTATCTGCCAAACCTAATTTTAAGCCAATTCCACCGATTGTCACCGCAAGTAAAGCGACCGCAACCTCTACCACTCTTCGCCTTTGCAGAGGTGATGTGATCGTTTTGAGCTCCTGTGAGTCTCTCTTTGCCGATGCAGGTTGTGCACCAAAACCAAGTGATTGGACATTGGGAATCAATTTATCAGCTAAGGCAGACTCACCTTTGGCGATCAGCGTTTCGCTAAGAAAATCAACCTGCACCTCATCAATGCCGGACATAGTGCTAATATTCCGCTCCAGTTTGGAAGCACAGTTCGGGCAATCCATACCGGTTATGTTGAGCCGACAGGTAGTTATGGAGGAACTGTTCACCATCAAATAGCCTCTAATTTATCCAGCACCCGTCGGATCCGTTGAGAAACCTCCGCAGCGACTTCCGCCACCCGTTCATTGTCAACGATTTCGCTCATTATTCTCGGTTCCATCGCCTGTACCTGACGATGATCTCCCTTGTCGCGAACGACGAAATTGCACGGCAGAAGAACGGCTATTTCCGGCACGGCACTGAGTGTTTTTCGTGCAAATTCCGGATTGCAGGCTCCCAGTATCCGGTGCGGTTCCCAGTCAATATCGAGTTTTTTCCTGAAGGTGGCTTTGACATCAATCTCAGTCAAAATGCCAAACCCTTCAGCCGTCAGAAGTTCGGTAACTATCTCGATGGTCTCTTCAAAACCGAGTTGTGTTTCTATCTGCAGTGCAAAATTCTGTATTTGATTCATTTTTATATCCAATGGTTTCTGTTTTCTTAAATTCAAATCAATTCCGATGAATGTTCCTGAGCTATTTCCAGCAGCTCTGACACATGATCATCCACGAGAGAGTAATAGGTGGATTTTCCCTGTCGACGGTAATGAACCAAATTCAACTGCCTGAGCGTTTTCAAATGGTAGGACACGGAAGATTGTGTCAATTCCGTAGCCGTTGTTAGATCGTTGACGCACAGCTCTCCCTGCTGCAGAGCCATCACAATGCGCAGTCGTGTTGGATCACTGAGAACCTTGAACGTTTCCGCAATCAGATGCATTAAGGTTTCCGACGGTAACGACTGTTTGATTGTAATTAGCAGTTCATCCGTCGGTATCGTGTCTGTCTGTCTGTCAATCGAATACATATTCATGTCCGTATATGTGTTTATATGTGAATATATAAATAAATACTGTCGTTATCAAGTTGATAGATGGTTAGAATCAGGGATCAATCAGATTCACAGCTTGACTTTTAAGGTGAATTGAGTGTAATTTTGCAACGAAGAGAACTATAGTACAAAAAGATAAGAAAGTATTAACTCTGTACTGTTATTAACAACTGTAGTCGGGCTTGAGACAACCACGACCACCAATCATTATTAAGTTACACTCTCAACGATAAATAGTGGTATCGCTGCAATTGTCCACTGAATCACAGCTTTCATTATTAAAACAGGAATCAATCATCGCCGATATTAATATTCTTCGCACCTCTGATGAAATCTTGGAATATGGTGCTGAACTCCGCAAGAAAGGAATCAGGCTGGGGTTGGTGCCGACTATGGGGGCACTGCATGAAGGACATCTCAGCCTCGTCAGGCTGCTTGATGGTCATTGTGATGTTAAAGCCGCTTCGATATATGTGAACCCGGCTCAATTCGGACCGTCCGAAGACCTTGAACGATACCCCCATGATGAAGCACTTGACCTGAAGCTGCTTAAGGAAGCAGGATGCGAGGTTGTGTTCTGCCCCGAGGGTAAAGAAATCTATCCTGATAGCTATCAGACCTATATAGATGTTTCAGAGCTGTCGAAGCCGTTGTGCGGTCGTTTTCGTCCCGATCATTTCCGTGGGGTAGCGACAATTGTGCTGAAGCTGTTCATTCTGACGAATTGTTCGGTTGCTGCGTTTGGATTAAAGGATTATCAACAAGCACAGGTCATCCGCCGCATGGTCGAAGATTTGCATCTGCCTGTAGAACTTGTATTCGGGGAAACTATACGCGAGGATGACGGACTGGCGATGTCGTCAAGAAACCGATATATTGCTGAGGAGAAGAGACACATCGCGCTCGCTGTCCCGTCAGCATTGGAAAAGGCGAGACAGCTCGCAGCCGAAGGTCAGAACAAATCAGCAAGATTAATCAACGAGATGAAGACTATACTGACTAAAGCAGCAGAGCTTGAAGTTCAGTATATTGAAATAGTAGATCCAAATAGTCTTGAACCGCTTGAAGTGATTGGTGATCAGGCTCAAGCCTTGGTTGCTGTATTTGTCGGGACTACCAGACTTATTGACAACATCCGCATTGGAACCGGAGCAAAGACGAAACCAATTACCGGAGTGAGCATATAATGAGCATGACATTCTCCACGATCATTATGGCAGCAGGCAAAGGCAAGCGGATGAAGTCGGATTTGCCGAAGGTGCTGCATCAACTAACAGGTAAACCGCTCGTTCACCACGTTATAGATCTTGCTAATTCAATCGGTTCTCAACGGGTTCTGCTAATCATCAGCCACAAAAAGGAGATGGTGATTGAAGCGACCCGCGACAAAAGTGTTGAGTGGGTGGTGCAGGAACAGCCGCTTGGAACGGGTGATGCAGTTAAATCATGCTCCGAAGCAATGAGTGGCTACGAGGGTGATGTACTGATCCTCTCCGGTGATGTTCCGCTGCTTAAAGGTGATACAATCCGCAGGGCATACGATCTTCACAAATCAACCGGAGCTGCAGCAACCGTTTTTACCTTTGAACCGGACAATGCAACCGGATACGGACGGATAATCAAAGGCGATGAAGGGGAACTACTTGGGATTGTAGAGCATAAGGATGCGACTGAAGAGCAGCTTAAGATCGGTGAGGTTAACAGTGGGATATACTTCTTTCAATCGGAACTACTGTTTGAAGCACTTAAAGAAGTAACAAACGACAATGCTTCCGGTGAGTACTATCTTACCGATACAATACACATCTTGGCTGATGAAAACAAACGCATGTCCGCATACCTGGTAAAAGATGCAGATGAGACGGCAGGGGTCAACAGTAAAGAGCAGTTAACAGAAATGGAGAAAATGCTCGCGGGTAAGTGAAGCTGTTGAGTTGACATTTTGGAGTAATATTGTTACAATATAGATTCAGCTACTTGACATAGAAACATTATCTTGAGATATACATGAATAAGATTACGCTAATAATTTGCGCTCTGCTTCTTACAATCGGCACATTGCACAGCCAGCCGGTCCGTGAAGACAACGGCGCATCATTCAGGGATTGGCTGGGCGGCACAGATCAGCCGTCGTTCCAGCTTCTGGATCCATCGAAGTTTTCGCTGCAGCACTCGGTGTCGTTCGGAGCGTCGCTTGGCGGCGGAACATCACTAATGCAGAGCATTTACACTGCTCGCATAGGCTATCAGATTTCCAATCCACTCTCTCTGACATTCCTGCTCGGGATGCAGAATAACCGATTCGGCGGTAACGGAATATCGAACATGTCTATGACCGCACCTTTCGGTGGAGTGATGCTGGATTACCGACCGTCGAAGAATGTTTATTTCCACATGTCAATCCTTCAGGCACCTCGTCAGACCTGGCAGGATGTGAACAACTCATCTATGAACAGTACATCAGAGGGAAATAGTCCAAACAGATAATAAACTGTAGGGATGATCGTTTTGCCATAAGCAATTTTACTGAATCAAGCTTTTAGATAGAATAAGTACTCTATGTCACCACTCCCCCGAAACCTGAAATATCGGGACACACATAATCGCAAACCGTCCAATCTGCAGACGATTCTGCTCGTTCTGTTGTCCGTTCAAATCATACTGACGATCGGTATGTGGATAGACCTGCATGACAGTTCACCTTCTGAACGAAAGACATCAGTTGTATCGAATGAAACGGTCGAACAGACAAAGAGCGGTTCTGTGCTCAACGAGTTTCCCGAGACTGACCCCAACGAAATCCCGCATGTTTACACTGAACCTGAAATCAATCTTATTGAAGAAAAGGTTATCACCTCGCCGCCAATTATCACCCCCGCTCCAATTCGGCTCCAGATCCTCAACGGATGTGGTGTCGGGCGAGTCGCAGCCAAATTGGATAAATGGATGTCGAACAAGGGTTTCAAATACAACATTATTGAAGTGGACAATGCCGATCGGACGGACTACCGGGATACAATCATTCTCGACCGGACAGGTAAAGCTGATGCTGCGAAAACCTTAGCCGACAGACTCGGTATCAGTCATACCTTTATCCAGAACCGACCAAACCTACCGGCAAATAATGCGGATTTGACGATTATAATTGGTAATGATTACACACGGTTAAATTTTGTCCAAGACAACTAAAAACGTACCTCTCGACTCCCATGCAATGGCAGTTCGAGCTGCCGAACTGGCATCCGAGAAACAAGCTGTAGATATATTGGTTCTTGACCTGAGAGAAGTCACCGACTTTGCTGATTTCTTCGTTATATGCAGCGGAGTGGTAGATGTCCATGTCCGTGCTATTTATGACAGCATTGAGTCTGAACTTACCAAGCTGGGAATGAAACCTAAGCATGTCGAAGGACAGGAGAATCTCCGCTGGGTGCTGATGGACTATGTTGATATCGTAGTCAATGTGTTTCAGCCGGATGCACGCGGTTACTATTCACTTGAACGATTATGGGGTGACGCAACTGTCGTAAATATTGAAGGGATCGAGTAGTGTCCGCTCAATCTGCCCATGAATTCATCACCACATCCCTACTAACAATCTGCGCTGATCAAGGGATAGACTCACCACAAATAGTACTTGAGACTCCACGACAGAAAGGCTTTGGCGACCTGTCATGCAATGTTGCGATGATTGCAGCCAAGCAACTGCGGAAGAATCCTCGCGACATTGCTCAGAAAGTAGCGTCTGCATTTCCGACATCATCGGACATGATTGATGCAGTCGAAGTTGCCGGACCCGGATTCCTGAATTTCCGTATTGCTAAGGGATATTATCATAATCTGCTTGCGGAAATCCTTCGAGATCCATCGCAATTTGGTCAATCCAATTTCGGCAACGGAGAACGGTGGCATTTTGAATTTGTAAGTGCAAACCCGACAGGTCCTGTGAATGTTGTAAGTGCACGTGCAGCCTCAATCGGTGATACTTTGGTCAGAGTGTTCAGCAAACTCGGCTATTCAACCCACAGTGAATATTATGTTAATGACGGTGGTCGTCAGGTTCGACTGTTGGGTGCATCGCTGAGAGCACGATTGACGCAGATTGAATCAGGAAGCGACACTGCTGACATCCCGGATGACGGCTATCACGGTGAAGATGTGTTGGATGTGGCTCGCAAATGGAGAGAAGCTCATCCTGATGAAGAACTTCCCGATGATGACCTCCTTGGAAGACAGGCAGCCGATGAAATTCGTGATGGACAGCAGGCTACACTAGAGACTTTTCTTGTCAGATTTAACAAGTGGTTCCGTGAGAGTGAGCTGTATAGTTCGGGAAGTGTAGAAGAGGCAATCGCTAAACTATTAGATCAAGACTTGACTTATGAGAAGGATGGCGCACGATTCTTCCGGGCAAGTGATTTCGGTGACAGCGATGATCGGGTTGTAATCACCTCAGACGGTCGTTACACTTACATAGTTCCTGACATTGCCTATCACCTTCGCAAGTTTAGCCAGGCGGATCATGTTGTTACACTGCTGGGACCTGATCATCACGGGCATATACTCCAGCTTCGGTCGGCACTTAAGGCATTGACTTCTGTTGAGGAGGAAGAAGGATTCTTCCATCCGCTCATCATACAACAGGTAAACTTAAAACGATCCGGTCAACCCGTCAAAATGTCCAAACGTGCAGGTGTCGGTATCGTGCTGGATGAGCTAATTGATGAAGTAGGCGTTGACGCAGCGCGATTTTTCTTCCTGAGACGAAAAACATCATCCCCGCTCGATTTTGATCTCGACATTGCCAAGAAACACACTGATGAGAATCCCGTATATTATGTGCAGTACGCACATGCACGGATTCACTCGATCCTGAGACAACCCGCTGCAAATATTGACGGAGATTCTGATCTTTCTTTGCTGGCTGAAGAGGAAGAGATTGATCTGATTCGGATGTTGTCACGTTTTCCTTCCACACTTGAAGCAATTGTCAACGGAATTGATCCTCAACCGCTGACGACATACTTGATCGAACTGGCTCGTGCATTTCACCTGTTTTACACCAAGCATCGAGTAATCGGTGATGATGAGGCTGTTAGTAGTGCAAGATTGTCTCTTTGTAAAGCTGTGGCAGAGATTGTTCATGAAGGGTTGGGGTTGATGGGAGTGTCGGCTCCTCAAAAAATGTAACTGAAATATTATTGAGATAAGGATGAATAACAAATCAATCACCGTCGTCGGTTCGGCGGCATTGGATACAATAGAAACCCCGTTTGGACGAGTTGAAGATGCACTCGGCGGGTCGGTTTCGTACATCGGAGCTGTCGGTTCGCTGTTTGCTCCTGTCAATGTGGTCGGAGTGGTTGGTGACGACTTTCCGCTTGAACAGATTGAATTCATGCGTGAGCGTGGTGTCAATTTTGATGGATTGACCACTGAAGTCGGCAGAACCTTCCGTTGGGAAGGACGTTACCATAAGAACATGAATATCCGCGACACGCTCAGCACCGAACTCGGTGTATTTGCAGGATTCGAGCCTCTGCTGCCAAAACAAGCAGCACGTGCCGATTTCCTGATGCTGGCAAACATTGACCCGATACTACAGTTGGATGTACTGGAGCAGATGGTCGCACCTAAGCTGGTCGCATTTGACACGATGAACTACTGGATTGAGAGCAACCGAGATGCGGTTGAGGAAGTACTCAGCAAAGTTCATATTGTCGTGGTCAACGATGAGGAAATTAGACTGCTAACCGGGATTGATTCACTTCTGGAGGGAGCTGAGCAGTTGCTGAAAATGGGTCCGGCGTATGTGATCGTCAAAAAAGGCGAGCACGGTTCAATGCTGATCAGCCGGGGTGATCCACCGTTTCTCTGTCCGGCGTTCCCGCTCGTCAGTCCGAAAGACCCAACCGGAGCAGGTGATACGTTTGCCGGGGGGATGATGGGATACCTTGCAGCGACTGAAGACATAAGCTCGATGAACATCCGCACAGCCATCGTTTACGGAACCATCGCAGCTTCATTTACCGTTGAGGATTTCGGGGTGACTCCGCTGGTGAGCCTGACTTCACACAGTGTCGAAAAACGGTTTCGGCAGTTTCAGACGATGCTTGAGTTCTGATTGTACTGGAAAACGGGGAGCACGACAAGAATTTCAGCACTCCCCATATGTGTTTAACCGTCAAGCAATTTATAGTATTGGATTCCAGATCAAATCCTGAATGACTATCAATCGCTAAGTAGATCCGATAAAAAAATAATTTGGGTATGTTATGAATCATTTCCGCAGAATTCTACTAATCATCCCGCTGATATTACTATTTCTAACCGGATGTGCACCCAAACAAGCAACGGACATCTCCGTTATCGCTGAAGATCTTGCAGTACCCAATGGACTAATCAAGCAGTTGGTAACGGGTGACGATGCTGCTTCAACCCAAGCTGCAGATGAATTGGTTAAGTATCCGGTAGAAAGATTGATCCAATCAATTGAAAATTTCAACGACTATCCATCACCTTCTGTTGTCGGTGAACCGTTCGAGCAGGTTCATCACATCTCCGATTCACTCAATGCACCTTATTATACCCTTATTCCGGAGAGTTATAAACCGTCTGAAATGACTCCATTGATGATCTGGCTGCACGGTGGTGTCAGCAGACCCGAGTTTTCAGAGACTGATCCTGCTGAACTGATGGAGCACCCGATCTTTCAGGTCTGCAATGAGCAAGGCTGGATCGTGGTCTTTCCGCTGGCAAAGAACGGCTGCCTGTGGTGGGATGACACCGGAATTGGTCATATCGGCTGGATCGTCCGGCAGATGAAACGGCAGTTTAACATTGATGACAACAAGGTCGTGCTGGGCGGTTTTTCGGACGGTGCGTCAGGATCATTTCACATTGCAATGCTGAATCCGACAGATTTCGGTCTGTTCTTCCCATGGTCAGGCAACATTGCGGTCGGCAGTCTCGTCGGGCAAGAACCTGTCTATCTGCCCAATATGCGCGGTCGAAAGCTGTTTGCGACTAACGGTGGTGCGGACAGGCTCTATCCGGCTAAACGGATGGAACCGCTGATGTCAATGGTGAAAGAGGCGGATGTTGATCTGACCTTCACTGCTTATGACACTGCGGGGCACAATTACGGCTATCTCGTGGATGAATGGGGACCATTTGTGGATCGGGTGAAGAGCTTCCAACGCAACTCATCTCCTGATAAGCAGTACTGGGAGTTAACGAACATAACGTATAACCGCGTGGATTGGTTGGAGATCTCAGGCTTGGACACCACCGGACAACGTCAGCAGTTCCACAAAGAGTACAACTACATGATGACATCGGATAACATCACCATCGGATTCGGGATTGATCAGGAGTGGGATCAGTTTGACAAAGGTGTCGGCGT
This sequence comes from uncultured bacterium, assembly GCA_964627035.1. GTDB lineage: Bacteria > Electryoneota > AABM5-125-24 > Hatepunaeales > Hatepunaeaceae > CAZVKN01. The sequence continues at coordinate 16,592 of CAZVKN010000038.1, forward strand.
GCGCGTCAGGTCTGTAACGGATAGTGACGATTATCCCGCAAAACAGATGGGATTGATGGCAGGTGATGTCATTATCAAAATGGATGAGTTTGAAGTTAAAGGAGTGGATGATATCGTCCTTGCCAAATCGAAAAAGCAGCGGGGCGATGCTATGACTCTGCAGGTGATCAGGAATGAGGTCGAAATCCTGCTGGAGGGGAGTCTGCCACCCATATCACAATACGATGCTCTGCTCAGAACAACACCATCAGGAGCAGTCGAGGTTACACGAACCGGGAATAGTTATGATGCCAAGGCATCAAGAGTGACAGGATTCTCGATGTATATTGATCCGAAAACCGTCAACTTGGATGAGCCTGTCACGGTGACAGTTAACGGAGTTCAGCGATTCTCGAATGTTGTCAAGCCTGACAGCCGTCTTCTGTTGGAACAATTCCTGCGTGATCGCGACCGGACACGATTGTATGCTGCGAGGATTGATGTGGAGTTGTAATCATGTAGTTTGGGGATAATTCACAACAGATTCAACGGATTAAACAGATTAAAGCGGGGAGTGCTGACATTCCTGTCAGCACACCATGGACAAAATGTCCATGCTCCTCTTTCTTACTTTCTCACCTTATCACTTCACCAACGACAGCTCCTGCGTCCGTGTAGCTTCTCCTGCCTCACTATCCAAATCAAATGTAATCTATGCACAATTCTCATCCACCAATCAAACCGATCTGTTATTTCATTTCCAAGCAAAATAACTTCCAATGTGATAGCTTTTTGCTTCAATTCAGCGTATCATTGATGGAAATAAAAACCGGAGCTTATTCCGGTACTATCCATTAAAGCCTATAGTCTTGGTGCTGGACTTAACAGCCGCTCACCTTAGAAACTTTTATTGCGCAGTTGCAGTGAATTATGGGAACAATGGATGGCATCAATTCATGATGCCAACACCGGCGCTGTTTGCGCTGAACCCGTGATTCTGGAATTTACGTGAAAAACGCTGATACAACTCCGTCCGAATTTGAGAGTTTCGGACTTGATACCGCTCTCCTTCGTGCAATAATTGACCTCGGTTTCGAAAAACCGACCGACATCCAAGAACAGACCATTGTTCCACAGCTTGCAGGGCAGGATGTGCTGGGGCAAGCACAAACCGGTACCGGTAAAACTGCCGCTTATGCCCTACCTCTACTGCATAATCTTGATACCCACAGTCGCAAGCTACAAGTATTGGTACTTACTCCAACTCGCGAACTTGCAATTCAGGTCGCTAAAGCGTTTGAACAGTTTGCGAAATATATGCGAGGCGTCAGAGTTCTCCCAATCTACGGTGGAGCGGATATGCGCAACCAGCTTCGCGCACTGAAAAGTGGTGTCCAAATAGTGGTTGGCACTCCTGGGCGAGTGATGGATCACATGCGCCGCGGTTCACTAAGATTAGAAACCTTGACCGGCATCGTGCTCGATGAAGCAGATGAAATGTTAAATATGGGATTTCAGGAAGATGTGGAATGGATTCTTGAACGAGCTCCTGAAAAACGTCAAATGTCGCTATATTCCGCAACAATTCCCCCAGCTATCCGACGAATCGCCAAACGATTTATGCATAATCTGTGCGAAGTATCAATCAGAACAAAAACAACCACAGTCTCAACCCTTAACCAGCGCTACTGGATGGTATCCGGTCTGCATAAGTTGGATGCCCTATCCCGTATCTTTGAGGCAGAGGAGTATGACGGTGTGATAGTGTTTGTTCGTACTCGCGCGGCTACCGTTAAACTCGCTGAAGATCTCGTAAATCGTGGTTTCAACGCTGCACCACTGAATGGTGACATCCGCCAGTTTGTGCGGGAGCAGACTATTAACCATCTTAAAGCAAAACGTATTGATATTCTAGTCGCTACTGATGTTGCTGCTCGCGGTCTTGATGTTGATCGGATCAGTCATGTGATTAATTATGATATTCCAGAGAACGCAGAGGCGTATATCCATCGCGTCGGACGGACAGGACGAGCAGGGCGTAAGGGTGAAGCCATCATTTTTATATCACCACGTGATCGTGGGACGTTGCGCGTGATTGAGAGAGCGACTCGACAGAAAATCACGAAACTGGAACTGCCAAAAACCAGACAGATCAACGAGAAACGAATCGCTTCATTCAAACAGAAGATTGTGGACGTGATTGCGAAAGGCAAACTTGATCTGTATAGAAAGATTGTGCTGGAAATGCAAGTGGATAATGATCTTGATCCATTTGACATTGCCGCTGCTGCTGCCAGTATATCTCAGGGTGATCAACCGTTACTCTTAATTGAGAAAGATATTCCGGTCAAAAGTAAATCTGCGTATAGCGGTTCAAGTAAGAAGTACGGAAAAAAGAACTCTACTCCTGAACGTTATACAGACCAAAAAATGACAAAATACCGTGTGGAAGTTGGTCACCAACATGGTGTTAAAGCGGGCAATCTGCTGGGAGCCATTGCCAATGAAGGCGGATTGGAAGGCAGAGACATCGGTAAAATCAATATACGTGATAAATTCAGCATTATTGATCTACCTGTAGATATGCCTTCAGATATTCTCCAAGAACTGCACAAGGTAAGGGTTGCAGGACAACAATTGCGCATATCATTAGATTCATTTCAGGTTAAGGGACGCGGTAAGGGTCGCAACAGGAAAAAATCAACCCGTTCACGTAAACGGAGCAAGCTTCCCCATTTACGCCGTGATAGAATGTAAAAAAGGTTACATGATTATCTATGCAACCTATAACTATGTCATTCTGAACGAAGTGAAGAATCTGTCTGGAGAGATCCTTCACTTTGTTCAGGGTGACAATTGATACGAATTAGTTTCTTACCTTCTCACCTAATCACTTAACCAACAACAGCTTCTGCGTCCGAGTCATACCATTAGCCTCAAGTCGTGAAAAGTAAATCCCGGCAGGCAGATCAGTCCCGTCAATTACCAGAGAATGTTCTCCCGCCTCTCGTTTGTCGATAACTTGAGTCCGCAATATTCGTCCGGTAATATCCATTAGTGACAGCGTAACATCACCGGATCGTGGAAGTGAATAGCGGACAGTAGCCTGTGAATTGAACGGATTGGGGAAAACCGGATGAAGTGTGAACAGTGAAGATACAGGGGCTTGATCTTCATTGATCCCTACTGCACCGAAACGATAAATTGGGACATTACCCTCACCCAGATGATATAAGTTGTAACCTTGATAAATATAATTTCCTTGTACCACTATGTCGCCGGATCTGGTTTGAGTTAAACTCAGCATCTCAGGCTCAATCGGATTATCCAAGGAGTATATTGCTAACGAGTGGCTACCATTGACAAATAGTTTATCATCATCAATGCAAAAAGCACCAGCATAAATTCCAATATCCGGTTCTGCCACTAATTCAAATTCGTCATCGGGTCTAAACGTGAAGATTTTCAGTTCTGTACCGTAAGATCTCAAATACAGCAAGTCATTATTAATCACACAATCACTTCTTTTGATCAATTCGTATTCAAAGTTGTCAATTTCAATTTCATCAACGATTTCCGGTTCTCTCGGATCTCTGACATCGGTAACTGCAACTGCAAGATATGCTATTTCAGCATACGCTTCATCACCTTCGATCTCGTAGTATATGAATACTAATTCATTTCCATCAACAGCAAAATTGCTACAGATGAGGTCAATGTGAGCAACTTGTTCGAGGTCAGTTGGATCACTGAAATCGTACACATAGATTCCACCTATTCCCATTCCGACATATAGGAAGTCATCATTGACAGCGATTCCTTCTGGAAGAGTGAAGGAATTAAAATTGTACTCTTGCTGTTCAAACTCAATATTGTCTGACCAAAGTGTGTTGTGATTATAATCAAAAATCGCCAAATCTACGGATTGGATATCGTAGCCCACACATCCCGCACCGAAAGGTGCGCTAATGGCTATTATCAAACTATCCTTCAGTAACGCTCGTTGACGAACCAATTGTATATAAAAAGGACCTTCACGACCAGTTACACTTGGTAAAAAGCTGTCCAACTCTTCCGGATTGTCAGGATTCGAGATGTCATACATCGTTATCGAACTCATAAACATGGTAATTGGCTCACCCCATAAGGAGTCTTGAAATGCCTCTTCAGTTCGTACGAGTATCCGATCACCATCTACGGAGAGTACTTCTTTACCCGGAATCTCCCCAACCTGCTGGATGGTTAGTGTGTCTTGTCCAAAAACAAGCACAGGACATATTAATAACACCAATAAAATAATCTGCTTAAACATTATTGCTCCTTTTCTTTCTCTTTACTTCACCAACAACAGCTTCTGCGTCCGATTCACACCATCAGCCTCAAGTCTTGCAAAATATATCCCGGCTGGCAGGTCGGTTCCGTCAATAGCTAAAGTGTGCTTGCCTGCAGCTTGAGTACCGATGACCTGAGTCTGCAATATTCGTCCGGTCACATCCAGCAGTGATAGAGTGACATCACCGGATCGAGGAAGCGAATAACGTAGAGTTGCTCGTGAGTTAAACGGATTTGGATAAACTGCTGATATCGAAAATTCTGTAGGATTTCCGACACCCTCATTATCATCGGCTACTCCCATCCATGGATAGTTGTGGAACATGAAGCCCTCATACGGCAGTTCCAACGGTTCAAGCTCATCAATGTTCAGATCCTCAATTTCTACCCGATGGTATATGACAGGTGAATTGGTTACCGCACCTCCATACACAAAAGCACCTGCTTCTGTATCCTGTATATACATAACATGAAGTGCACCATCGTATGCATCCACAGCGACAGATTGCCACGCTTCACTCCGGCATTCACCCGGTTCCGGAGCTTCATCACCGTCCCAACGAGTTTGTGTTATGTTCACAGGTTCAAGCCAGGTGATGCCATAATCTTCGGAAATAGAGAGCATTATTTCAGCATTACTGTATCCGCCACTACAGGTATCACCGGCAAATTCAAAATCATACAGGAACGGAGGTTCATTTTCAGGATCATCCTCATACTCCGGATTTAATCTTTGAATTTGAGGAAAACTAACCCAGGTAACAAATATCCTGCCCTCACTGTCCGGATCAAATGCAATTGAAGGACGATCAGCATTCATTCGCCAACCACCACAACGGGAGTGCCAGTTCCCTCCGTTATTGGTTCTATTGAAATAATATCCGTTGGCTACAAGTGTGATTGTATCCTCGTCGCAGTTCCAGAACCAAAGCATTCCCATCTCACCTGTCATCCCGTCAATGATGTCACCTTCATCATTCTCGAACGGTCTTTCCCACATCGCACAGGTTGCAAACGTCGCATACAGATCATCACCGTCTTCCCACGGATCAAACTGGATGTCAATATCGCAATACGGACGCCAAATATCCCCATAAGCAGCATCTTCAGCATCGGGATTTAACGGATCACGGTGCTCAGGCTCAATTGGATCACCTGGAAAGTTATCGGGATCCGGAGGAAAGATTTTAGTCAAGCTATGGATATAGTGCTCTTCGGGATCATACTCCTCACCATCTTCGAGGACAACGTAACGGATATCGTTATTGCGCTGATATGCACCTGGAACCTCGTCCCAGGGACCTAACTCAGCACCAACTCGATTATGGTGCCACGCCAGAACCACCTTGTTTGACTGACGGGAAGCGGATGTCATAGAGGAGATAACAGCTGTCGTGCCTAAAACTATCGGAGGTTCTGTCCACTCCCACTCCTGGAAATCACGGTCAGTAGATTCACCTCGCCAATAGATAACTCTGAAGTTGAGTAGGTTGTTGGCAGAATTCTCTGTTGCCATCATATGTGCCCGGTTGCTTCGATCTATCGAGCCTTTGGACCAGAGTGATGGAAAATCCGGATGAGGTGGAGGAAAATCGAATCTTCCAATTCCAATACCGAAATCAACCCACATCGCAGGAAGATAATGAAAATCAAATCCTCCACTATCTATAAAAGCAGTCGCAAACATAACCGTTCTATCATCTTCAGGCAGTAAAGCGATATTACCTGGTCGGGTTCGTAAACCGAGTAAAACATCATCCTCAAACCATTCTTCGGTTTCAGGATCTCTATACTGGAAACACACTCCGTTACTATTCCAAATGTCACGATCACCAGCTCCCATCCAGACAGCATGCATCCCGCCATTCCTGTCCACAGCTATCATCTTACTGATAGTGCCGTTGTGTTGATGATCCCAGAATGTTGAGCCTATTTGCTCTGGTTCACCTACCGGATCGCGACGAGGGTGATGTTGGATGATTTGTGATGGGTAACTGTTTGTGGGTGAGATGAGATATGACGGATCTACTTCGTAGTACCGAATCAGATCGGAGTTTTGCTCTTGGCTTGCGAATAACGTGCTGACTAAAAGCGTTAAGCCAAATAATAATATGAACAGACGTCTGAAAAACATTTCAACATCCTAAAGTTATCAATTTCAATATATAAATAGATTTCAATTAATCCAATAGAGCGATGCAGCCGGGGCGAAGAATTCACAACAGATTCAACGGATTAAACAGATGGATTCCGGATCAAATCCGGAATGACAGTGTACACTCTTTATCGCACTTAGTTTAGTATGGCTAATCCCTGAACTTGATTTTCTTTCAGAATAATTATTCTTTCTTCTCACTCCTGATCTGATTCGTTGTCGGTGATATTCAATCTCCCGAACTCAATACCCGTCTGCTCCGCGGTGCGTACCATCTGACCGTTTGGATCAACCAGTTTAAGCTGACCGACCGCTTCATCAATGCTGACCGATTCAACCTGTCTTCCCTGAAGGCAGACCATTTTCCCGAACTCTTTCTTCTTTACCAAGTCCACCGCTGCGACCCCAAACCTGGTTGCCAGAATCCTGTCAAAGGCGTTGGGCGAACCGCCCCGTTGCAAATGTCCCAGCACCACCACGCGGGTTTCTATTCCTGTACGTTGTTCGATCTGGTTAGCGACTTGATAGCTGATTCCGCCGAGACGGACATTCTGATATTCGTCGGTTGCTTTAGAAATAATAACCTGATCTCCGTCAATCGGAGTTGCACCCTCTGCCACGACCACAATTGAAAAACGGCTGCCGGTTATCTGTCTCCGTTTGATCTTGACAGCAACCTGCTTCATATCGAAAGGAATCTCCGGGATCAGAATCACATCCGCACCACCTGCGAGCCCCGATTCGAGTGCGATCCATCCCGCATTCCGCCCCATCACTTCCACAACGAGCACACGATGATGACTCTCTGCGGTTGTATGGAGCTTGTCTAAGGCTTCAGTAGCGGTATCAACAGCGGTCGTGAATCCGAATGTCAAATCGGTGGCGTATAGATCGTTATCAATGGTCTTCGGCACACCGACAATTGGAACACCCAGTTTCCCGAGATCACGCGCTATGGACAGTGTGCCGTCTCCACCGATGGCAACAATCGCATCAATACCGAGTACATTGACGTTCTCAATGATATTCGGTGTCAGATCTTTTGTGACTTTTTTACCGTTTTCTTCGACGGTATGTTTGAATGGATTCCCGCGATTGGTTGTGCCGAGGATTGTGCCTCCCCGATGCAGCAGACCGGCGACGCTTCGAATGTCCAGGGGCAGCATCTGCCGTGCATAGATCAATCCGTCGAAGCCGTCTTCGATACCGATAACTTCCCATTGATGATGCAGCTTTGCAGCTCGGACGACGGCGCGGATGACACCGTTCAGACCGGGGCAGTCACCCCCACCGGTCGAGATAGCAATTTTTCGGATCACGATAGGAACCTCAAGATTTTTTGACTGACTACTACGCTAATATAGTGAATTTCGCCGATAAAATCTACCTATGTGATCCATTGGAATATCAAGCTCTCTGTGCAAATTTCTCTTACTTTGTCATTCCGGACTCGATCCGGAATCTCCTACTAAACAAGGATGTGCAGGATGGATGGATAAGAATCCTGTATATCCTGAGTGTCCCTGTTTTGATTCGCCTAAGTTCAGAGTTCACGCTTCAGCGTGAAAAGAACAGCCTGAAGGCTGGACTCTGAACCGGATATGTTCACTCTATCTGTGAATCGAGGGCAGCTATTCTTAGCCTTTCATCAGTTAACCAAAAGCTGCGATCTAATAATCGTTCCGATAATTGCATCTTCCTTTCAACAAACCTATCTTATCTGCGTATTTATATTTTTATTGTTCAAGTGAAAAAGTGAGAAGGTGAGAAAGTCCCAATCACCCATTAAGAGCGGACTGAAAGTCAGCCCTCCAAGGGAGTAATCACTCAATCACAAAATCACTCAATCATCTAATCACTTAATCGGAGAAAAAATGGCTCTCGACGCTGAATCTGTGCTGCGTAAGGTTAAAGACGAAAAAATTGAATTTGTCAGACTTTGGTTCACCGACATCCTCGGTCAGATCAAAGGGTTTGCCATAACACCTCGAGAACTGCAGGATGCATTTGAACAGGGAATGGGGTTTGACGGCTCTTCAATTGAAGGTTTCGCCCGAATCCATGAATCTGACTTGATGGCTCATCCCGATCCGAACAGCTTTGTTGTGCTGCCGTCGAACGGTGAAACTGTCTCCGCCCGTATGTTCTGTGACTTACGAACTCCCAACGGCAGACCGTATGAAGGCGACCCCCGCTATGTACTGCGGCGCAACATTGAGAAAGCCGTTGACCAGGGCTATACGTTCTACATCGGACCAGAGCTGGAGTTTTTCTATTTCAAAGACAACCAATCCACAGAGATTCTCGATCACGGCGGTTATTTCGATTCATCAATAACCGAAATAGGTAGCCGACTCCGCAAGAAAACCATCGCAGCGTTGGAACAGGTCGGAATTCCGGTGGAATATTCGCATCACGAAGTCGCACCGTCACAGCATGAGATTGACCTGCGATATGCTGAGGCATTTGATATGGCGGAGCGTTGCCTGACATACCGCTTTCTCGTTAAGGAGGTGGCGCATCAAAACGGTTACTATGCGACCTTCATGCCGAAGCCGATAAACGGAGTAAACGGCTCGGGAATGCATGTACATCAATCACTGTTTACAGGAGATCGGAATGCGTTTTACGACCCGAGCGCAACCTACAACCTGTCTGAGAATGCCAAGCATTACATCGCCGGACTGTTGAAATACATAAAACAGATGACTTCACTGCTGAATCAGTCGGTCAACTCTTACAAGCGACTCGTACCGGGGTATGAAGCACCTGCCTATATCTGCTGGGGTCAGATGAACCGTTCGACTCTGATTCGGGTGCCTCGCATTCGGGAAGGTCGTGAGCAGTCAACGAGGATCGAATTGCGTTCGGCTGATCCGGTGGCAAACCCATATCTCGCATTTTCAGTAATGCTCGCTGCAGGCTTGAAGGGGATGGAGGACAAGCTGGAAGTTCCCGATCCTGTTGAGGACGACATATTTGACATGAGCCAGAGTGAAAGGGATCGCTACCACATTGACACGCTGCCTGCAAGCCTCTATGAAGCGATTATGGAGACAAAGCAGAGCGAACTGGTGCGGGAAGCTTTGGGCGATCATGTTTTTGAGAAATTCATAGATAACAAGCTTATCGAGTGGGATCAGTGGCGGACTGAGGTGACTGATTACGAGATTAAGAAGTACTTACCGATTTTATAGCTTTATGATTTTGTCACAGTAGGGATGACCTGCTGTGAAAATGTTGTATTGCAGCCGATTTATTGATATATTTAGGCTGTTTTTCGGCCCGTTCGTTCAGCGGTTAGGACGCCGGCCTCTCACGCCGGTAACAGGGGTTCGATTCCCCTACGGGCTACTCATATTTAAGGAGTTAGGTGTAATGCCTGACTCCTTTTACTATCTTAGCTCATTCTTTTTCTTTGCTTCAACACTTTTTCCCGCCAGTGATAAATGCTGGTCATGTCCACTGTAGCCCACCGAAAACCGTTCTTCTTTGTGTCTTCAAGACTAATCTGGTGACAACCGCTATGTATGGTGCCTTTGATCGCGCAAGCCGACTGACATGCGCTGACCATTTCTTGCTTGAAGTAGGGACAGTGGGAACACACATAGCACTGGCTTATCACCGATCATTCGCAAACAGCAACAGTCTGACCTTCTGCTTACAACACCGACTTGCTGCCATTGATAATCAGGGTCAATGATTACCGCGCATCGGTTCGTTGGATTCCAGTTCTCAGTGGTAAGTGGCTGCAGTTCCACCTTGTCGAACCGGTCTGGTAATTGATTTAGCATAGTATGCTCCTTGTTGTTACTATGTTTTCTTGTCCCACAAATAAGATTGTTAAAATTAAGGGTAGTGGGCTAATTTGATCTCGAAGAAAATGGATCCGGTGATTCTGCCGGATCC
>CAZVKN010000039.1:0-6961 GCA_964627035.1 uncultured bacterium
CTAGAGCCATACCAAAAGTTTCTGGGTGATCCTTATCGTTCGTTTGACTACGAGGATGTGCACTTTGTGATCATGGATAACAGCCGATGGAACAGCAGCGATGAGATACCTAAAGATCAGATTAAATGGCTGAAGAAGGATCTCAAGAAGCATAAGAAGGCTCCATATACGCTGGTGTTCCTTCACAAGCCGTTCTGGTTCAACAGTCTTGCGACAGGTCAACCGGATGCGCTGCATGACATCTTTATCAAGTATGGTGTGGATGCAGTATTCACCGGGCATTTTCATACATATTTCAGCGATGAGTACGACAACATTATCTATACCAGCATGGGCAGCTCGGGTGGAGCTTCACAACCCGGTATAACGGGTCTGCATTATCATTATGCTTGGGTGACGATTAACAGTGACGGCATTCATATTGCTTTGGTCAAGAAGGGATCGGTATTGCCGTGGGATGAGGTTACTGCGGATGATCTACATACAGTGTCAGACCTTCAGCAGTCTTTCATTAGTTTTGAAGATCAGCTAATGGTGATTGACGGCAAGATTCCGCAAACAACTTTTACCTTAACGATGAACAACAGCACTAAGTTCGACCTCGATGAGCAGGTTGAGTGGCAGGTTCCGACAGGATGGACTGTCGAACCGTCGTCAATGCGGGTTAATGTTGTAAGCGGGCAGACAAATTCGTTCAGGTTTACTGCACAGTGTGACGGGATCCTGTTTCCGGCACCTTTACTGAAATTTAATGCTATATACCGCGAAGGGCGTACATTTGAATTGGAAGGTAATCTCCCGTTGATGCGGAGTGTGACCTGCACAAAGGCTCCGATTCCTCCGGTTCTTGACGGAATGGTCAGCGAAGGTGAAGTGTGGCAGCATGGCGAGACTTCATTCTTTCCGCCTGAAGGTGGTGAACCGAAGATCGAACCGGTCAGTTTCCATTTTGCGTATGACGACAAGAATCTGTATCTCGCTGCGGTCTGCCAGGAGAGCGTGATGGATTCATTAGCCGCCAAGATTGACAAACATGACGGACCGATTTACGGAGAGGATTGCGTCGGATTCTTTATATCACCCGGGAAGGATAGCGATGCTAATTATCAGCTCTATTTCAACCCGAACGCTTCCGCATTCGATCAGAAGATCGGAGTCAAAGACGGGCGTGCTGCATCAGTTGATAAGGAGTGGAATTGCACCTACGAGGCCAAAACAGTAAAGAAAGAGAGCTTCTGGGCAATTGAGATTAAGCTGCCTCTGGATCAATTTGGTGTGTCACCCTCAAGCGGTGATGAATGGAAAATCAACTTCCGCCGCAAGCAGCACAGACTTGGCAGTAGCGGAGACTGGATGATCCCGATCAGTTACGATCCGGTGACCTATGGGGTGTTGAAGTTTGAGTAAGGCTGCTGTCTTGTAGTCTCAAGTCCGATGTCGTAGTTGAGACAACCACGACTACAGCAGGATCTTTGAAAGGGTGCTATTTTTCGTCATTCCCGTGAAGACGGGAATCCAGTAATCTGCTTCATCCGCTTGATCTGCTGAGAAATACACTGGATTCTGGATCAAGTCCAGAATGACAAAAGAACACAATAAATCGGTTGCTATTTGAAATTACATTATTACATAATTACAGTCATTGTTTTACTTCTATTCGGCTGCGACAACGACGTGACCATAACCGAGCCAGAGATGCCGTCGGTGTTGTCTCCACTCGCGATAGGTAACTACTGGGTGTTGTCGTATGAAGAGTATGATGGAAACACGCTGGTTTACAGTACCAGAGACAGTATCTATATTGACTCCATTGTGAATTGGAATGGTAACGAGTATTATAGAATAATTGAGCTGTTTGACGAAGTGCAAGCGGTAAATTATACGCGTAATGATGTCGGTGGGCAGTATAATCTGGTGATTGAAGAAGACACGACAGAAGCTTTGGCTCTGAAATATCCCGCTGAAGTCGGTGACATGTGGCACACACCATGGCACAGGGATTGGGATCCGCGTGACACAATTATTGTTGTTTCAATTGATGACGATGTGACGTTGGCTATCGGACAGTTTAGCGGTTGCCAACGAATGAAGTACAACAACAGCAGGGATGAAGAAGGAATGTGGTTTCAGCCGGGACATGGGTGGGTCAAGAGCAGATGGTTTCATCCGCATAACGGCAACAGACAAATAATGGATTTGGTCGAATACAAAGTTGAATGATATAACAGAGGGGATTCGCGATGAAATCATTTAAGTTCTTTGTAATATTAGGTTTTACTGCCCTACTCTCTATTGGAATGATTGGCTGTGATGATGACAATCCTGCAGAGGTCGGTGATCCGGGTCCTTTGGTAATAATGCCGCTATCAATCGGCAACCAATGGGTTATTGAAGAAAGGCGTTCGCATGAAATCTTCCCTGATGTAGACACAACTATGTATGTGTACGTGGTTGACTCTACATTCCATTGGGGAGATGAGGAGTGGTACTCAATCACTACTACTGTGGACTCGAATAGTTATGTGAGTTTTCGTCGTAATGATTATGAAGGGCTGTACAATCTTGAAATTTATGATTGGGAAAACGATACAACTATGGGACTGTTCTTGAAATATCCCGGTGAGCCAGGTGATATCTGGGAAACCCCATGGCAATGGGACGATAATGATGGTTTTAACGATTCGTTAAGACTCATGTCTATCTCGGAAACTGTTACAGTCCCCGCAGGAACATTTGACGGGTGTTATCTATACAGATATAATGACAATTTCTATAATGAAGGGCTGTGGTACAAACCGGGGATAGGATTTATAAAAAGCACTTGGCACTTTGATAGGGTGATGAGAGTTTATGAGTTGGTGTCTTATAGTGTTGAGTAGTGCAATGAAGCATCTGAATACAGAAATAATGCTACTATTGAAAATCTACATGATAAAGAAAGAGGCTAATCATGGAAAAGTTCACTGCAGTTTATGAAAAGGACGGGGATTGGTGGATCGGCTATGTTGAGGAGCTACCTGGAGCCAATACTCAGGGTCGCACTCGCAAGGAAGTACGCGAGAATCTGAAAGAAGCTGTTGAAATGGTACTGGAAGCAAACAGAGATATTGCCTGCATTAAGGAGATTTAATTCTAGATATTCAAATTGGTGCTCATACATTAAAACGAGCTACTAAACGTGGTACGAACGAAGTTGAAATTATTGATGTAATCAAAACCGGTTCTTTAATTCCGGTAAATTACGGAAGAAAGGGTTTGGCTAAGGTGTATGAGTTTAACAAGACTTGGCAGGGAAAACAATATAAACAGAAATGCGTAGAAGTAATTTATTTAATTGAAAATAATATTATAGTTACAGTTACGGTGAAAGTAAAATATGGTCATTGGGAGAAATAAATATGCAGATTCACTACAATTCTAAAACGGACCTTTTATACATCACTTTAGATGATCGAAGTCAAGAAGTGCTGAGCAAAGAGGTCGGTGAAGACATCTTGCTTGATTACGGTGAGGATCAAAAACTGGTTGGAATTGAGATTATGAATGCGTCAAAGCACTTAAGCTTGGATCAATTTTTACCGGTTGATTACGAATTAGCAAAAGAAGCAGTATAATAATATACATCTATGTCTGAATACTTATACTTAATCCCGTTAGTACCGTTCATCGGTTTTCTGATCAACGGAACGATGGGTAAAAAACTTGGCGATAAGATGGTCGGTGTGATCGGATCAGCCGCCATCGGAATCGCCTTTGCGCTGTCAATAGCAGCCTTCATTGAGCTGATCGGTCACGATGCGCATCACCGTATCATTGATGTCAACTACTTCACGTGGTTGACAGCCGGAAAGCTCGATATTGCATTTGGAATGCTACTCGATCCGCTTTCTGCTGTGATGATACTGATTGTGACAGGTGTGTCGTTCCTGATCCACATCTACAGCATCGGTTACATGCACGGTGACGTGGGGTATCCGCGCTATTTTGCCTATTTGAACCTGTTCGTAACCTTCATGCTGTTGCTGGTTCTGGGTAACTCGTATCCGATAATGTTCATCGGATGGGAAGGAGTCGGTCTGTGCAGTTATCTGCTGATCGGATTCTGGTTCACTGATAATGCCAAGGCAACAGCCGGAAAAAAGGCTTTTGTCGTCAACCGTATCGGTGACTTCGGTTTCCTGATCGGACTGTTCCTAATCTTCTCGACGTTCGGAACGCTATCGTTCAGTGGCGTTGCAGAGCAGGCTCAATTCTTCGTAGGTTCGGGTGCGATCATGTTCTGGATTGCCCTGACACTGTTTGTCGGTGCTACAGGTAAATCGGCGCAGATTCCGCTGTACGTCTGGCTGCCGGATGCAATGGCAGGTCCTACCCCGGTGTCCGCCCTCATCCACGCTGCGACTATGGTCACAGCAGGTGTTTACATGGTAGCGCGAAACTCGTTCATCTATGCACAAGCTCCCGGAGCACTTAGCATCGTTGCATGGGTTGGAGTAGCAACGGCTCTGTTTGCGGCTACTATTGCACTCGTCCAGAATGACATCAAGAAGGTGTTGGCGTACTCGACAGTATCGCAGTTGGGATACATGTTTGTCGGTTGTGGTGTCGGTGCATATGCGGCTGGAATCAGCCATTTGATGACGCATGCTTTCTTCAAAGCATTACTGTTCCTCGGAGCCGGATCGGTGATTCATGCAGTTCATCACGCTCATGAGAAAACCGGATACCACGGTGATCCACAAGACATACGGTTCATGGGAGGTGTCCGTAATAAAATGCCAAGGACATACTGGACTTTCCTGATTGCGACGTTAGCCATTTCAGGTGTACCTGGACTATCAGGATTCTTCAGCAAGGACGAGATCATCTGGATGTCATTCGCAAACGGTCATCCAGCGATTGGGATTGTTGCTCTGATCGCAGCAGCAATGACGGCATTCTATATGTTCCGGCTGGTTTATATGACATTCCACGGTAGTTGGCGCGGAAAATCAGATCAGCAAGATCATCTGCACGAATCTCCTTCTGCGATGACAATTCCGTTGATAGTATTGGCAGTCCTGTCAGTAATCGGCGGGTGGATAATGATTCCGAAAGCACTTGGCGGTGGGATGCAGTTTGAGCATTTCCTGCACCCTTCGTTTGCAATTGCTGAGGAGTTAGCAGCCGAACATGCGCATCCTTCACACGCTGCTGAATACGGTATCATGGGGATTTCCGTCATTCTGGCACTCGGTGGCATTTTTCTCGCAAGGCATTGGTACATTAATAACCCTGATATTCCGAAACGGTTGGTTCTTCGAGCTAAGTTGGCTCACAGAGTGCTATTGAATAAATACTATGTTGACGAGATTTATGATTATGCAGTGATTCAGACCGTTATCGGCATGGGTGAGAGTCTGTGGAAGCAGTTTGATGTGCTGATCGTTGACGGGATTGTCAACGGTGTGGCTAAACTGTTCGGTTGGTTTGGTGAGCAGTTCCGCAAAGTGCAGACAGGATTAGTATCGAATTATGCGCTGTTTTTGGCGATTGGTGTGATAATAATAGTCGGTTATATGGTTTGGCAATAAGAAGAAAATAACCACCAAGTCACCAAGCCACCAAGAAGAAAAGAATATAATATTTATTTTCTTGGTGTCTTTGTGGCTTAGTGGTTCAAAAAATGGTTAAGAGCATCATGAATATCTACGTAATGAGAAATGTAACTCTACAGGAAGTCTATTTCGGACTAACTGAAAATGATAGCAAGGAAGTGGTAAAAGGTCATAAGGAAGACCTGGAGAGTCCGGTCAGCCACTGGAAGTTTGACGAAGAAAAAGTACAATGGGGTGAAGTCCAAACCGGACTGCCTGAAGGAGTAGCACACTCATTTATACAGGCACTGCGGAGAGAGCCTCCAGATGAGGGTTGGGTTGTTGTTGTTGGAGTGGATTGATGGATGATGGCATACATAACCGTATTAGCCAATCAGTTATTGATAAAATCACAGAACGGATCGTTCAGGAATACAAGCCGTTGAAGATTATCCTGTTCGGTTCGTATGCTTGGGGTACTCCGCATCGGGATTCGGATATTGATTTGCTGATTGTGAAAGAGACAAAAGAAAGACCGATAGATCGGTGTGTGGAAGTACACCGGATGATTAGCAAATTAACAAAATTTATCCCTATGGATATTTTGGTAATCACACCAGTTGAATTGAATAAACGAATTGACATTGGTGACCACTTTGTGAGAAGGATACAGAATCAGGGGGTGACACTATATGTCAATTGATAATTTACAATATGTTCAGGAATGGTTTGCTATTGCTGAGCGAGATTTGAAACGAGCGAAACTGTTAGCAAATGAATCGGACTGGGAAGGAGCAGGTTTTAATTTACAACAATCTGTGGAGAAATTCCTTAAGGGATATTTAATCTCAAACGGATGGGAATTGCATCGTACTCACGATCTAGTGATGCTTGTTAATTATGCTATTGAATATGATGACAGCTTCAGTAAATTTAAGGATGCATGCCAAAAAAAATCTACCTACTACATGTGGAAATGTTATCCAAAAGTAATGGAAGAACCTCTTACCGAAGATGACATATCTGAATCGTTAGACTGGGTAGTGAAGATTAAGGATAGGATTAATAGTAACTTATAGTATCCGTAACTTATTTCGTTATTAAAACTGATATAAATTAGCAAATTATCAAATGGATTTTCTTACACTAACCATTTTCCTGCCTCTGATTGGGGCGATCATCATCCTCTTTATGAAAGAGGAGAACAAGAACGCAATACGTCATGTCGGATTGTGGTCAACTGTGGCGACTTTTGCGGTGTCGTTGCAGCTTTTCTTCGGATTTGATAAGACCAAGGGCGAATATGCAACAGGGATCGCTGACCTGCTCCATTATGAAGTCAACCTTCCGTGGATTGATGCGTTCAACGTCAACTATCATATCGG
>CAZVKN010000039.1:7061-26837 GCA_964627035.1 uncultured bacterium
TGAGTTTGCGACTCTGATTTCAGTGCTTGCGCTGATCGGAATTGTGTACGGTGCGCTGGTGTCAATGATGCAGACGGACATGAAAAAGCTGGTCGCATACTCATCGGTCAGTCACCTCGGTTTTGTGATGCTGGGGCTGTTCGCATTCAACATGCAGGGATTGCAAGGCGGAACAATCCAGATGGTTAACCACGGACTGTCAACGGGCGCACTATTCTTCCTCGTCGGAGTGATTTACGAGCGACGACATACACGCATGATCTCAGAATATGGCGGATTGGCAAAGGTTATGCCCAAATATGCAACCATATTCCTGATAGTAGCGTTATCGTCTATAGGATTGCCCGGATTGAACGGGTTTATCGGTGAGTTCCTTGTTCTGGTTGGTGCATTTAAGTCAGTACCTACATATGGAATCATCGGGGCATCAGGTGTAATATTCGCAGCCGTCTATTTGCTGTGGATGTATCAGAGAGTATTCTTCGGTGAGATTACAGTCGATTCAAATCGTAAGCTGCTCGACTTGACAGGTCAGGAACAGATAATTCTGGCAGCATTCTTAATTTTCATTGTATGGATTGGTGTCTATCCGAATACGTTCCTGTCAATTAGTGAGAATTCAGTTCAGATGGTGTTAAGAAGGGTAGTTGGTGGTTAGACGAACCAAAAAGACACGAACGTATCTGAGGGCAAAAGTATCCTATAATGAGATATTTTGACTTTAGAAGCAAAATTCTGAGCGAACTTCAGTCCAATCCCGATGGACTTACCTGGTCAGAGCTAAAACAGCGTCTTGATCTGCCCTACAAAAAACCATGCCCTACCTGGATTGGGCAGATGGAAAAAGATAATGGGCTCAAAAGGGTTAAAGGGTCCGGACGCGCCTATCTGTGGAAGATCATTTGATTAGTTACCGGATTCCCCTTAGTTGCAAGAATTCGATGCAGATGGTGTTGACGCGATTGGCGACAGGATCGTAAACAGTAAATTACATTGATAACATATAAGATATGAACATTCTCGGCATTTCAGCCTTTTACCACGATTCAGCTGCCTGCTTAGTGCTGGACGGCAAGATCGTCGCAGCCGCTCAAGAAGAGCGGTTCACACGCAAAAAGCACGACCACAACTTTCCATCAAATGCAATTGACTATTGCCTGCGGGAAGCAGGTATTACTACCAAACAGTTGGATTACGTCGCATTCTATGACAAACCGTGGATCAAGTTTGAACGTTTATTGGAAACGTATCTGGCATTTGCGCCTGTGGGGATCAAATCGTTTATGATGGCGATGCCGTTGTGGTTGAAGCAAAAACTGTGGATGGGAGAACTCATCCAAAAGGAGTTGGGCGGATACGAAGGTGAGATGATCTATCCCGAACATCATCAGTCTCACGCCGCATCCGCATTCTATCCGTCACCGTTTGAACATTCGGCATTTATCACTATGGACGGCGTAGGTGAATGGGCAACTGCTTCGTGGGGAGTCGGTAACGGAAATAAAATTGAACTCAAATACGAGCTTCATTTTCCTCACAGTTTAGGGTTGTTGTACACAGCATTCACTTACTACACCGGATTCAGAGTCAATTCCGGTGAGTACAAAATCATGGGGCTCGCTCCTTACGGTGAACCGAAATATGTCCAGACCATCCTTGACAATTTGATGGACCTGCGTGAAGACGGATCGTTCCGATTGAATATGAAGTATTTCAACTACTGCCAAGGTTTGACCATGACTTCCAAAGCCTTCGACAAGCTGTTTGATGGACCTCCTCGCAAACCGGAATCAGAGTTGACTCAAAAGCAAATGGATCTCGCGAGATCAGTTCAGGAAATTGCTGAAGAAGTTATGCTAAGATGGGCGCGTCATGTTCGTAAGGAAACGGGTGAGAAGAATTGTTGTCTTGCGGGTGGTGTAGCGTTGAACTGCGTCGGTAACGGTAAGATTCTGCGTTCCAATATATTTGATAACATCTGGATTCAACCTGCTGCGGGGGATGCGGGTGGTGCGCTCGGAGCGGCGCTGTTCACCTGGCATCAGGTCAACGATAAGCCTCGCACTGTGATCGGATCAGGGCGCGATAGTCAATCAGGATCGTATCTTGGACCGTCATTCACTTCCGATGAGATTGAAACATGGCTGAAGAAGCGAGACTATCCGTATCATCGTTTGAACAGCAAAGATGTTCCGGGCAAGGTTGCCGATATTATCAGCAATGAGAAGGTTGTCGGATGGTTTTCGGGACGGATGGAGTTTGGACCTCGTGCACTCGGTGCTCGGAGCATCATCGGTGATGCGCGCAGTAAAGAGATGCAATCGGTGATGAATCTCAAGATAAAATACCGTGAGTCGTTCCGACCGTTTGCGCCGTCATGTATAGTGGAGGATGTATCTGAACTGTTTGAATTGGATCGTGAGTCGCCGTATATGTTATTAGTGGCGCAGGTCAGGGAAGAACGTCAGATAAAAATGAATGACGATGCCGCAAATCTATTCGGCATTGAAAAGCTGAACGTTCCGCGTAGCGATATTCCGGCGATAACTCACGTTGATTATTCAGCGCGGGTTCAGACGGTTGATAAACTGGATCATCCGCAATATCATGCGATGATTTCTGAATTCAAAAAACGTACAGGATACGGCGTAGTTATCAATACATCATTCAATGTCCGTGGTGAACCGATTGTATGTACACCTCAGGATGCGTATCTTTGTTTCATGCGGACTGAAATGGATGTATTGGTAATGGAAAATATCATCCTCTACAAAGAAGAGCAAGAACCGTTGAAGGACGATGAAGATTGGCGTAGCTTGTATGCGCTGGATTAATAAGTTTAGAGTTCAGGCTTTAGCCTGTTTTCACTGCACACAGGCTAAAGCCTGAACTCTGAACATGTTGTTTCAAACAATAACAGTTAATTGAGATGAAAAAATCAAATAAAGAATTACGCAAGTTTGCATTAATTATGACAATCGCATTTGCTATTATCGGTGGCATTGCGTTATGGCGAGGGAGAGAATGGGGGCAGTATGCGTTATATCTTTCTGTCTTCTTTTTGGTAACCGGTGGATTGCTTCCACGTCTATTAGCACCGATTGAGTGGGCGTGGATGAAGTTAGCGCATTATCTGTCTATAGTGGTAACGTTCATAATCCTTACCCTGACATTCTATTTGGTTATCACACCTCTCGGATTGATGATGCGGTTATTTGGTAAGGATCTGTTATCGCTTAAGTTTGAACCGGATCGAAGCTCGTATTGGATCAAGGTTGATCCTGACGGATCGGGTAGTCGGTACGATAAACCGTATTAATTATCCGCTGTCAACCCGCCGCGGTTGACAGCCTAACCGATGTAATATGAATAATGTGGCTGTAAGGTGCGGCGACCTGACAGCGGATTAGGTCAATAATTCGGTGAAACGGCTAAGCACAAATATCCTGCTCTTCATAATTTCAAGTACGATCTGTTTCTCGTTGACGGAAGCCATGCTGAGGTTGGTGATCCCTGATGACCGTTATGAGGGTGAACTGTATTACCTTGAGTGGAATAGAGATTTACATCACACGCCGATGCTACCGAATGCACAGGTAATTCATAGTGGCATTGCAGTGACGACAAATTCGCTTGGCTTGCGGGATCGGGAATTCGCTCTTAAAAAAACTGACAATGTCTTTCGAATCCTGCTTGTCGGTGATTCATTCACGTTCGGGCAGGGTGTTCCGCTCAAGTTGACATTACCGAAGCAGCTTGAGAGTAAGCTGAATGATCTATTGACAGATTCGGTGGAAGTGGTTAACTTTGGAGTTTGTGGATTTAATACTTTCCAGGAGATGATGTATGTCACCCGGCATGGGCTGGCATTGAATCCCGATATGATCTTACCGGTTTGGGTGCATCACGATCACGACCTAAACGGCTATAGCTACAGTGATTTTGAACAGTTTATTCTTAATGGAACGGTCACTGTGTCTGATTCAGCGGATGAATTGGACGTTGATATCGGTTTAGACATGAAGCAGGTGATATATGATATCTATAGCTTCCTTGACCGGAATTTTTACACTGTAAAAGTCTTCGGTGGCAGGATGAGATATTTGTTGATGGAGTGTGGCGTAAACCTGCATGTGTGGGAGCAGACTACAGACTTTTTAGAAGATGAGGAAGGGATAAAGCTGAGTTATGCATCTCTGAAACATCTCAGTGAATTGTGTGCGAAAAAAGGCATAGAATTCGGTGTGGTGATTTATCCGTATTTGCAGTTGCTAAACGATGACCACTATGACAACCTTGTGTACCGGCAGGTGGAATCGTTTTGCACTGACAATGACATTCGCTGTCTTAACCTGTTCCCGCATTTCAAGGGTCTGAATCAGTTTCGACTGCATGTCAACATGATTGATTCACACCCGAACGGTAAGGCACATAGTATAGCTGCTGATGCGGTGGTAGATTACTTTACGCAAATCTCGCAAAAAACTACAAAGTGAGCAAAGTTTATTTTTATTGAGGATACAATGGCTTCTAAATTAGGGTTAATCTGGGACTTTTTGAGAGTCCGGAAAAAATGGTGGCTGACACCGATAGTACTGTTTCTGCTGTTGATCAGCTTGCTGTTAGTACTATCACAGGGATCGGCAGTTGCACCATTCATTTATGCGATATTTTAATCTGTAAAAAAATTAGAGAAATAATTTTGTAGCCGTAGTTGTTTCAACCGTGTAGTCGGGCTTGGGACAAGCCCGACTACAGGATAACAAAATCACTACAAAGTAGATACTCTCAACAATTACAATGACATTTCCTCTCTCGGATATTACTGCAATCGCGCCGGAAATCGGCGTATTGGTTTTAGCGATACTGGTGGTGTTGGTCGAGCTGACGATCACACGTCGCGAAGATGTGCTACAGGTGGTCGTCATAGTCGGTCTCGCACTAATTTTGGGCATTGCACTAACTACCTATAGCGGTGGCAGCGATGGCGCTTTTAACGGCATGATCGCTTATGACGGTATGGCACTGTTCTTCAAGCTGCTGCTGACCGTTGTCGCGCTGCTAGCTGTACTTATGTCACGCGACTATCTCGCCGGGTCTACTTTGCGACACGGTGAATACTATGCCATGTTGTTGATCGCTACATGCGGGATGATGTTCCTTGCAGCAGCAACCGATTTGGTCACGCTGTTCCTCGGCATCGAAACCATGTCAATTGCGCTGTATGTGCTCGCCGGAAGCAATCCGGAGAAGCCACGCAGTTCCGAAGCTGCGCTGAAGTATTTTCTGCTTGGGGCATTCTCCACCGGATTCCTGCTGTACGGCATGGCACTGATTTATGGAGGAACGGGTGGTCATACGAATTTGAAAGAGATTAGCATTGCTATTGCAGGTATGTCAGGCTCCGCTCCGGTACATCTGTATGCAGGGATCGGACTGATGATGGTAGGTTTCCTTTTCAAAGTGGCTGCAGTGCCGTTTCATTTCTGGTCTCCCGATGTCTATCAGGGGGCTCCGACACCGATCACTGCATTCATGTCAGCAGCCCCAAAGGCGGCTGCATTTGCGGCATTCATCCGGCTGTTTGGATCTGCTTTTCCCGAGCTTTCCGAAATATGGGGTCCGGTGATGTGGGTTGTGGCTGCTGTCACGATGACATTGGCAAATATCATCGCGCTTTCTCAGCAGAATATCAAACGGATGCTGGCATACTCAAGTATTGCCCATGCAGGTTACTTGTTAATTGCAGTTCTTGCTGCGAGCAATTCCGGTGTGAGATCGGATGCGATGAGTGGGATGATGTTTTACCTGACTGCTTATTATCTGATGAACCTCGGAGCGTTCACCGTTGCAATCATTGTCCAGCGTGCGCACGAGAAGGGTGACTATCAGATCAATGACTACAAAGGTCTTGCTTCTCAGCAGCCGTGGGTTGCAGCAGCGATGGCTATCTTTCTTGTATCGTTGGCGGGAATTCCACCGACCGCCGGATTTTTTGGTAAGTTTGTCGTTTTCTCAGCAGGTGTCAAAGCAGGTTTGACCTCGCTTGTGGTTATTGCGGTGTTGAATAGCGTCGTATCGGTGTTTTATTACCTGCGAATAGTGGTTTATATGTACATGCGACCGGTTGAATCACCGGTCAAATTGAAGTTGACCTGGGCGTTCAATGCTGTGCTGATCGTCTGTTTAGCAGGCATCCTCAAGTTCGGAATCCTGCCTGGTACTCTGATCAATTGGTCAAAAACTGCTGCGGATGGGATGCAGATGCCGAAGCCTCAATTAACTGAAAACGTAACTCTGCCTGATATCATGGTGGTTGATGTGATTGAAGATATTGACATGATTGAAAACTGACTTATCCAATTATAGCTCCTATATCACTAAGAGCGTCCGCTAACCGTTCGTGCGGACGCTCTACCTGTATTACAATTCTATCGGTTCACTACAGTTCTCGCGGAATCTTCAAAGCCGCATCTGCTTTTGGATTCCGGATAGAAAATTCAGAGTGTTAACCACTACTGTTTTGTAGTCGTGGTTGTCTCAACCACGACGTTGGGCTTAGGACAAGCCCGACTACAAATAGTAAAATCAGCACAAAGTTAATACTCTCAAAAATTCAACGGATAACAGAGCATGATAACCGCAATGACTAATTATCATAAGCCACTATATTTGACCATTTTTATCGGTCTGTCACTATTGCTTCTATTTTTGACATGGACTAACGGGATTGCATCAGAGGACCAAAGCCACAGTGACAAATCGGGTGCATCGGTTTATGATGATCAGCATAAGATCATTTCAGAGTCGAATCAGAATGAGCACGGTTCAGATGGGCATGGCAATTCAGACCATGAATGCGGCAGCAATTTCCACAAGCGATATGATGAGATGTCCCGCAATCTTCCGCTGTGGTCAAGCCTTCCGTTTATTGGAGTTCTGCTTTCAATTGCTCTGTTTCCACAGTTTCCTTCTCTGAGTCACGTCTGGCACAAGTACTACCCACAGATCACAGTTGGCTGGGCGATTCTTTTTGCAATTCCTTTTTTATTCATTTTCAAGTCGCTGGCTCTGTTCTCGATTTTAGAGATCTACCTGCTGGACTATATTCCGTTCATTGTTCTTCTGTGGGGATTATATACGGTGACCAGTGGGATGATCACACAGGGTGACTGGCCCGGAACTCCGGCACGGAATACCATTCTACTGGCAGCCGGTGCTATCATGGCACCGATTATGGGCACTACCGGAGCTTCGATGTTGATGATTCGACCGATTTTGGGCGCAAATAAATTCCGAAAAAAAGGACGACGACATATTATAATCTTTTTTATTTTTATTGTGTCAAATATAGGAGGTTCGCTAACTCCACTCGGTGATCCTCCCCTATTTCTCGGATTCTTACATGGAGTTCCGTTCTTTTGGACATTTAATCTCGTCTTCCCGTTTCTAACCTCAACTGTGATTCTCCTCGCTGCATTTTACATGATAGACAAGCTCTACTTTTACAAGCGAGAGATGCAAAACCCTGAAAGCGTCAGTCTGCTTGAAACAGCAATTGAGAATGCCAAGAAGGGTCCGGTTCGGCTGGGAGGACTGCCAAATCTGCTGACATTCACCGGTATCATCATGCTTGTTATCTTTTCCGGTACGGTTAAATTAGATGATTTGTGCATCATGGGAGTTCATTTACCACTGCAGAATGTCATACGCGACTGTGGTATAATCCTGATGGGTGTGCTTTCATATTTCTTTATCACTCATAAGAAGATCTTCGAACTTAACAAATTCACATGGTTCCCGATCAAAGAGGTGGGATGGCTGTTCTTCGGTATCTTTATGACCATCATTCCAATGCTGGCGATGCTTAGTGCCGGAACCGACGGGGCTATGGGATTCATCGTCAGACAGGTTAAAGACCCGGTTCACTATCTGTGGATAACCGGATTGCTTTCCAGTTTCCTCGACAATGCTCCGACATATCTGACCTTCTTCCAGTTGTCTCTCGGAAGACTCGGCATTTCGGAGGATATAATCGGTGCGATATTGAATAATGTTATTGAGCATCCGATGGCAGAGCAACTGTTTGTAAATCTGAAAGCGATCTCAATCGGTGCTGTATTCTTCGGGGCATTGACCTACATCGGTAATGCACCAAACTTTATGGTTCGATCAATTGCCAAAGATCGAGGTGTACACATGCCGGAGTTTTTCGCCTACATGAAGTGGTCATTCTGTCTGCTTATGCCGGTGTTTACAATCATTACGTTCATTTATTTCATGGATTCGTTGCTGTTAGGGTTGATGGGGATTCCTGTATATTTCGTCGCTATCATAATCTTCTTACGGATTAAGAAGGAATCAAAGTCGCAAATTTGATGAGAATTGTTTATATTGAATCTATGAATAAACAGTGGAGTAGAAGATGGAAACACTCGAAGTAAAAACTTCCTGAACGGCTAAACGCTTTATAGAAGCTATATCTCGTTGGAAGGACTGACATTCCTGTCCGTCTTACACAGGTTATTCTGAGCGAAGCGAAGAATCTCTCCCGAGAGACTCTTCACTGTGTTCAGAGTGACATCCCCTTCTCACTTTCTTACCTTCTCACTTCGTTACTAGGCACCTTGATTTGCAGGCAGACAAAGTATCCCGCCAGCGCAATTGAACCCGCCAGCACAAACACCCAGCGGTAGCCGTAAGCCTCCCAGATATAACCGGATAGGATCGGCAGCGACATCGCTACTACATGATCAATGGTGATCCCCATCGAGATGGTCGGGGTGATGTCCGACGGGGCGTCAGCGATCTTCTTCAGGTAAGTCGTCCGCGCCACCCTCAGCGCAAACAGCACCGAGTCAAAGATATACGCTGAGTAAAGTAGCCACAGGTCATAAGGTTTAGGTAGGATGTCCGACGCAAACGCATAACAGATGCAGATCATCAGCAAAAGCAGCTCATCAGCGGAGAGGATGAATCGCTCACCGAGACGATCTATTATCTCACCCAATAAAGGGCGAAACACAACTCCCAATGTCGCAGCGATGAAGTACAGCAGTGCGATGGTGGAGACTTCGACTCCATAGATAGATACCAGAACCCATCCACCGAAAGCGAGGAAAATCTGCTTGCGGATACCGAACAGTGCGCTGATCGCATAAAAGATGCGGTACTTCTTCTTAAGCACAATCCTGCGGGCAGGAGGGTCTCCTTTTCCCACATTCAGTTTGATGTAAAATAGTCCGGCGATCAATCCGAAGGATGCAGCGACGGCAAAAAACAGCCCGTAATCATCACCGATTAATTTAGCCAACAGGAACACGATACCGACGCCGATGATCGTGCCGAGGTTCCGCGCACCTCCGAACTGCCCCAGCCTGCGTCCCTCGCTGCCGTCATGCGCAAGTTTTAATCCGATTACCCCCTCTACGGCAAAGATCATGTGATCGCCGAGCGACCAGACTATGATCCAAACTACCAGTAGCGTGATTCCGGGTGAGAAGTATCCGAGCCCAACTGCGCCGAGTGCGGTGAACAACATCGCCATCGCTGCCATCTGAGTTTCGCGCAGCAAAGCCAGCAGAGCACCAGTCACAAAGATGATCAAAAAGCCGGGCAGCTCTCGCGGAAATTCCAGCCATCCACGGACTTCAGCACCAAGATTATGGATATCCGACAGATAGTTATTTAGTATAGCAATAAAAATGCCGCCTGCAGCTCCAAAAAAGAGCGTTGCGGTCAGCGCTTTTTTCAATTCACGACGGTGTGGGCTCATTTATGTCAACGCCGGTTATTTCAATTTAATGCAATATACGGTCGGGCAGGCAGGTGAGCAAATGACTACCCCACCCACCTGCGTTATCTGCGCATCTGCACGCTGATCGCACGAACTCGGCATGGAGGTCGGACTGAAAGTCCGCCCCCCTTGTCACTCAATCACAAAATCACTTCCTTTCTTCCTCACTTCTTGTTACCTTCTAATCTGTTAGTTTGTAAACTTCTTCATTTATCGCTTGAACAGTCTGACAAACCACCGCAGAGACGTCAACCGAAAGACCAAAGGGAGCCGTCTCGCCGAAGTCCACTTCCTGACTCCGCCATTTAGTTCCCCACTTGCAGGGCAGGGGGGGATTAAGGGGGGGTATCCTATAACTGGAGGCTACACCTATCAAGTACCCGATCATCTCAACATAGAATCCATCGGCATCAGAGTCCGCGTACCGTTCGGCAGAACTGTCCGAATAGGATTTATAACCCGTCTGTTTAATGAGCTTGACCAATCACTCAATCACTCAATCACTCAATTACCTAATTACAAAAACATCATCGCTCCGTTTGACCTGACTCCGCTGTTATCAGCCGACCTTATGGAATTGACTCGTTGGATGGCTGATTATTATCTGTGTGGTTGGGGTGAGGCTATTGCTGCTGCAATTCCCACCGGACTGAAACCGCGACGGAATGTTAAGTATAGGCTTAATCAAGTTGCACTGAATGAGCCGTTAATTGAAAACGAATCCAGTCCTGCCGGTGATCTGTGGCGAGGGTTGAAACAACAACCGCTCAGTTTAATGCAGATTCAACGGCGGTTTCCGAATGGTAAAGCGCTGTTTCAACGATTTAGGCAAAATAACTGGATTGAATCGGTTGAAGTTGAGGTGAAACGATCAGCTACCGTATTTGATACGTTATGGAAATGGACGGATGAGATCAGTTATGAAGAAGCGATAGAGAAACTTCCATCAAATGCAAAACGGATGAATAGAGCAGTTGAGCTGTTATCGCAATCGAATGGTTCAATAATACAACGAGAGCTATCAAAGATTGAGAAAGGACTCAATCCAGCTATGAAATCGCTGATGAAACGAGGCTGGATTGCATCAAAGCATGTACCTCGTGACCGTAGATCTATCGCTCAACTTGGACTTCAGGAAACCGCATCTTCACCACCGCAACTCTCCGAAAGACAAACCGAGGTTGTTCAACAGATCCAATCTGCTATTGAATCCGACACTTTCACTCCGTTCCTGTTACACGGGGTAACCGGAAGCGGTAAAACACTCGTCTATCTCGAAGCTATCGCATCTGCACTCCAAGCTGGTAAGAACGTCATCGTAATGACGCCCGAAATATCATTGACACCACAACTGACCGGACGACTATACCGCCGATTCGGCGATAAAGTCATAGTAACCCATAGCGGACTGTCACAAGGTGAACGTCAGGATGCGTGGCGGTTGATTAGGTCGGGAGTCGGTAAGGTTGTGGTTGGACCGAGATCAACACTGTTTGCGCCGATTGAGAAACTGGGACTCATCATCATAGACGAAGAACACGACGACAGCTACAAGCAATCCAATCCAGCACCACGATACAACGGTCGTGATGCGGCAATATATCGCGCTATGAAATGTGATGCGGTGGTTCTGCTTGGATCAGCGACTCCAAGTGTAACCAGTTATCACAACGGTCTGACCGGACGTTGGCAACTGTTGGAACTGCCGGAACGATACGGAGATGTCAAGCTGCCGGATGTGCGGGTGATTAAGTGGGGGATCGGTGGTGAAGGGACGATGCTCAGTCCTCCGCTTAAGTCTCGTGTTGAACAGACGCTTGAGAACGGTGAGCAGACCATCTTACTGGTTAATCGGCGAGCGTTCTCCAGTTTTATTAAATGTCCTGACTGTGGTGAGGTTGCCATGTGTCCAAACTGTGATATAACCTTGCGTTACCACCGTGTCGGTCAGAAGCTGGAGTGTCATTATTGCGGTTATGGCGAACGTGTTTATGATCTGTGTCCACATTGTAAGGGTCAACGGTTGCGGTTTAGCGGTATCGGGACTCAGCGGGTTGAGCGTGAGATGCAACGGCTGTTTCCTGACGCTCGGATTGCGCGGATGGATTGGGATACTACTCGTCGCGCCGGATCGCATCAGGAGATACTCTCTCAATTTGCGCGTAAGGAGTACGACATCCTGCTCGGCACTCAGATGGTTGCTAAGGGTCACGATTTTCCGGGTGTTACACTGGTAGGGATATTGGCGGCGGACTTTGAATGGATATTGCCGGATTTTCGATCTATTGAGCGTGCATTTAGGTTGTTGGTTCAGGCATCAGGGCGTACCGGTCGTGATGGCAAAGGTGAGGTTGTGATTCAGTCATTCAGTCCATCGCATCCGATGCTGAGGTGGGTGCAGGCGCATGATTACCGTGCGTTGTACGATTCGGAGGTTACGGCTCGTGAAATGCTCAAGTATCCACCGTTTGGGCGGTTGGTTATAGTAACGGTACGTGACGAGCATCAGGATAGTGTTATCGCTGCCGCTGAGCATGTGAAGGATCAGTTATCTCAAGTGATTCAAACCGGAACTATCCTCGGACCAGCAACGCCTCCGGTTGAACGCGTCGAAGGGCAGTATCGCCGTAAATTGATGATTAAGTTCCCATCACATGTAAATAGTGCCGTCCGTAAAGATAAGACTACGATTCGCAATGTTGTTAATCAGGCGGTTAAGTTGTATAATAGAAAAAAGGTTAAAATTGTGGTGGATGTTGATCCGGTGGAAGGGTAAAGTGAACGACGATATAAAAAAGGATTAAACAAACAGTGGCGATAAACTCAAAAAACAAAAACCTACAATCAGCTAAAAGAGCAAAAAAGGACGAGTTCTACACTCAGCTTGTAGATATTGAAAGAGAGTTAAAGCATTACAAAGAACATTTCAAGAACAAAGTCGTCTATTGCAACTGTGATGATCCTCGTGTAAGCAACTTCTTTCATTATTTCTCCTATAACTTTGAACAACTCGGCTTGAAGAAGTTGATTACTACTTGTTATAGGAATCAAGATCCGGATCTGTTCAGTCAGCACGATTCAGAAAGCGCAGTCTATCTTGAGTATGAAGGTGATAAGAATGACAACAAGATACCTGATCCAGATGAAATTGGTATTGAGCACTTAAAAGGCGACGGTGACTTCAGAAGCCCGGAATGTATTGAACTGCTGAAACAAGCTGATATTGTGGTGACTAATCCTCCGTTTTCACTGTTCAGGGAGTATGTGGCGCAGTTGATTGAGTATGAAAAGAAGTTTATAATTATTGGAAACATGAATGCGATTACCTATAAAGAGATATTCCCTCATTTCAAGGATAACAAGATGTGGTTAGGTCCAAGTATTCACAGTGGTGATCGAGAGTTTGGTGTACCAGACGGCTACCCATTAAAAGCAGCAGGTTATAGGATTGGAGAAGATGGTAGAAAATATATACGAGTAAAAGGAGTACGCTGGTTCACCAATCTTGACATATCCAAACGTCATGAAGACCTAATCCTTTACAAACGCTATAGCTCCGAAGAGTATCAGCAATACGACAACTACGACGCAATAAATGTCAATAAGACAAAGGACATCCCCATGGATTACGACGGCGTGATGGGTGTGCCGATAACGCTTCTGGATAAGTATAATCCAGAGCAGTTTGAAATCATTGGTCTCATTGCAGGAAACATAAGAGGGCTTGCAGGGATTCCATCTAAAATAGGTAAAGATGGACCTTATATTAATGGTAAACTAAAATATGGTCGTATCCTAATTCGTAATCGTAGACTATAGTAGAATTAGCACAAGGACAAGAGATGAACATAGAACTCAAAGAGATCACAGTCAGAGAACTGACGGAAGGGTATCAAGACAACGATCATGACGGTGTTATCGGCTTCGGTGGTAGGCTTGACATTCGTCCGCCATATCAGCGTGAGTTCATCTATAAGGACAAGCAGCGAGACGCAGTTATTGACACTATCACCAAAGATTTTCCTTTGAATGTGATGTATTGGGCAGTACGAGAAGATGGTAACTTTGAAATCATTGACGGACAGCAAAGAACGATTTCAGTTGCACAGTTTGTAACGGGTGACTTCTCCTTCAAGAAGAGATATTTTCACAATCTTCAAGATGATGAACAGGAGCAGATACTGAACTACAAGTTGATGGTCTATCTGTGCAGTGGAACTGACAGCGAGAGATTAGATTGGTTCAGAACTATCAATATAGCAGGTGAGAAGCTGACAGATCAGGAGTTGAGGAATGCTGTTTATGCCGGTTCGTGGGTGTCTGATGCGAAGCGCTATTTCAGTAAGAACGGATGTGCTGCGTATGGCTTAGGAGGTAAATATATGAAAGGTACAGCTATACGACAAGACTATCTTGAGACTACGATCAAATGGATCAGTAAGGACTTAATAAAAGGAAAGGACAAGATAGAAGACTATATGGGTACTAAACAGAATGAGCCTAATGCTAATGAGCTATGGCTTTACTATCAAAGCGTAATACATTGGGTACAAGTCGTTTTTCCGAAGTATAGAAAAGAGATGAAAGGGATTGATTGGGGGTTCTTGTATAACCAATTCAAAGATGAGAAACTTGACAGCGAGAAGCTGGAAAAAGAGATTACTAAACTGATGATAGATGATGATGTTACCAAGAAGAAAGGTGTTCATCAGTATGTATTAACAAGAGAGGAAAAACATCTCAACATCCGAGCGTTCACTGATAACCAAAAGCGTGAAGCATACGAAAGACAAGAAGGCATTTGTTCTGCGTGTGGTGAACATTTTGAGATAGAAGAGATGGAGGGAGATCATATCATTGCTTGGTGCAAAGGTGGAAAAACTGACGCTGTAAACTGTCAAATGCTGTGTAAGGAAGATAACAGACGTAAATCAGGTAAGTAAAACCAAACAAGAATGAAAATAAGGATATGAGTACAAGTATCCGGTAGATGGCTGAAATAAACCAAGAAACAAGTATACTTTTCAAATGCTAAAATGAACTACAGAAATTACAACCCCGAAACCGACAAAGATGCTGTACATCGCATATGGTTAGAGATCGGTTGGATCGAGAAGGATAAGACCAAACCGATGGATATCCTGATCGGTAACTCACGGGCTATCGTTTCAGACATCAACGGATCACCGGAATGCCTCGTTCTCAGCTTCTCCGGTGATATAGATTACTTGGGTGAGAAGCTGTCATTCTCCTGTATCGGTGGCGTAACCACCAGCCTGATCGCTCGCAAGCAACAACTTGCCGGGCGTTTGACAGCTACCCGGATTGCGCTGGATGCGATGGATGGTCATCTGGTCAGTGGTCTGGGGATATTTGATCAAGGATACTACGATAAGCTCGGTTATGGAACAGGTAGCTATGAGTATATAGCCAAGTTTTCACCTGCTACGCTGGATGTTTCCCCCCCTGCTGAGCAGGGGGGGAGTAAGGGGGGGTCTCTTCACCGCATTCCCATCCGAATAACGCCCGAAGATTGGGAATCAGTCTATCAATCACGTATCAATCGCATGCGATGGCACGGTTCGTGTAACATCTTACTGCCGGAACAGACACAAGCTGAGATGCTGTGGGCAAAAGGTGGTCATGGGTACGGATACAAAAACGATGCCGGAGAACTAACGCATTTTATATTCATGGATGGACTCGGCAAGGAGCAAGGTCCGTTCTGGGTCGAGATGATGGCGTTTCAAAGCTATGAACAGCTAATAGAACTGCTGTCACTGCTCAAGAGTTTCGGTGATCAGGTGCACATAATTTCAATGGTTGAACCACCGGGAATCCAGTTACAAGACTTCTTCACTAAACCGTTCCTCCACAGATCAATAACCGAAGGATCAAAGTTTCAGAATCTCACCCGCGCCAGTGCATTTTGGCAGCTACGTATCTGTGATCTCGCAGGATGTATGGAGAAAACACATCTATCCGGCGAGACGGTAAGGTTCAACTTGCATCTGACCGACCCGATTGAGAAGTACCTTGATGATGATATTGAATGGAGGGGCGTCGGTGGTGATTATGTGGTAACGTTGGGAGAGGAGTCATCCGCAGTACTCGGCAACAAGGAGAACCTACCTACGATGACTGCATCCGTCAACGCTTTCACAAGGATGTGGATGGGAGTGCTTCCTGCAAGCTCCTTGACCATGAGTGGTGAACTGTCCGCACCGATTGAACTGCTCGGATCGCTTGATCGGTTGCTGAGATTGCCTCAGCCTAAAGTGGATTGGATGTTTTGATAGCTGTTGACATTACAGGACGGACTTCCGGCAGAACCTGGAGGGCGAACTTTCAGTCCGCTCTGAATTAGTTCAGAGTTCAGGCTTCAGCCTGTCTGCGCATAAGGTGGACGGATGTTTTGATGTCTGTTGACATCTAAGCATAGTTTTATTAGATTGATGGATAATAGATAAAAGAGGCATTAATGGACAAAATTTACGAATATACGGTTATCTTTGAGCCGGCTGAAGAAGGTGGCTACACAGTTCGAGTGCCGGCATTACGTGGTTGTTATACTGAAGGGGATTCACTCACAGAAGCGAAAATGATGGCAAAAGAAGCCATTGCCTGTTATCTTGAATCGCTTCAGAAGGATGGTTTGCCGTTTCCCAAAGAAGATGATGTCACTATCAGTATGACTCTTGCCGATAGATTGAGCGTCGCAGTTTAATGAGTCCTAAGCTTCCTGTTATTACTCCAAAAGAACTTATCCGTGCCCTCCAAAAAACCGGATTCAGAATTCACAATCAAAAAGGCAGTCATATCACGTTAAAACATCAAGATTATCCGAATAGGAGGGTAATTGTTCCATTTCATAATAGAGACATGAAAAGAGGCACACTCAGCGGGATACTAAAGGATGCCGGACTAACCATCAACACCATTGAAAAATTATTGTAATCAACAAATTGCTACTGTAGCGACAATTGTCATCCTGATAGCATCCGCTGGAATTTGCACGGCTAAACTCTACTACCATCCCCCATACAAATACCATTTTAACGGTTCGGATGATAGGATCGTATCACAACTTGACGAAGAGTTGCGAAACATCGTACCTTCTATTGAGTACAAACTTGGAGTGTCGCTGTCAGGTACGGTACGAATTGACCTGACGCTGACTAAGGAGGAGTTCAACAGGATCACGCGTGGGCGAGTACCTCGATGGGCTGGAGGAGTAGCCAGTCCACAGCAGAACTGGATAGTAGTCAAAGCGCCGCTGTTCTTCGGTCAGGGTGTGCCGTTGGAAGTGTTGACCGCTCACGAGATCAGTCATCTGCTTATGCACAAGGCATCCGGTCACAACTATATACCTCGCTGGTTTGATGAAGGATTAGCGCAGCTACTCGCGGGTGAATCTCGATCAGGCTCACTTGGAAGGTTGAGTCGAGCAGCGGCATCGGATCGGTTGATCGGGCTTCCGAGAGTGGATCATGTGCTGAGCTTTAGTTCGCAAAAAGCTGGGCTTGCCTATGCTGAAGCACTCTCAGCAGCAGATAGATTTGTAGATCAATTTAGTTGGGAAGTAGTAAGATCAATTTTAACAGGAGTACGCAAAGGGAAGGAATTTGAGAACGCTTTTGAAGACGCTTGCGGGGTCAGTTACGAGGTGTGGCAGGTCGAGTGGATGGACTATGCTCGTGATCGCTACCGTTGGTGGGCTTTGATGGACATGGACAATTTGATCTGGATGTCTGTTGTAATGATCGGCATTTTTGGAATGACGGTTGCTTACATCCGGCAGCGCAGACAACTCAAACGTTTAATAGAAGAAGAAGGAGATTACTCCGATGAAAGCGATCCGATTCAACCCTCGTAGTCACAAAATCTTGCCGTTAACACTATTCCTTGCAGCACTGCTGTTTATCAATGTCACGTCACTAAATGCGGCAGGTCAGACATCGTTTCCTGTCCTGATGGAGCTGATGGATGCCAGAACCTTAGCCCTCGGTGGTGCTGTCGTCTCCAACGCTAATCACTTGGGTAGTGCGACGATCAATCCTGCATCAGCAGTCGGTTCCGGCAGGCAGATTAAAGCCTCGTATGCGAGCCACATGCTGGATCTGTGGAGTGGAAACCTCTCATTCAATCAACCTGTGAACGAGTGCATCACTGTTGGGGGATTCCTCAATAACTTCAATTACGGTGAATTTAACACATCTGTTGTCGGGCAGGGCATGACCGGAGCAACATTCACATCAGCGGAGTATGCTGTTGGTGGTTTTTGTTCGGGAATATTTAACGATTATTTCCGGTATGGCGGCACCATTAAATATATCTGGGGCAGCATTGATGATAATTCCGCCAAAGGCATAGCTGTTGATGCCGGTTTAACAGTGGATCCTGATTGGCAAAGCGTCATGCTCGGTATCTCGCTGAGGAACTTTGGGAAACAGATTGATGGATACGGTGAGAAGAACGATCCCATGCCGACAGAGCTGATAGTGGGTGGTTCTAAAGACCTTCAGCATCTGCCTCTGACAATTAATGCAAACATCAGTCTGTCGGATCACGGCGGAGGAGAACGTGAAATTAGCCTCCTCCCGGGTGAACTGAGCATGTCTTATGCGGTTGGCGGTGAATTCAAGCTTGAGCCTCAGGCTTCAAAGCGTCCTCTGTATCTCCGAATCGGCTATCGAAGCAGAGGACAGGATCTGCGTGTCGGCAACAGCAAGGACATTGTCGGTGGGATGTCGTTTGGCATCGGCTTACCTTTCGACATGCTGCGGATTGATTACGCTTTCGCATCATTGGGTGCTTTGGGAGATATTCATCGGTTTGGCATCACAGGAATTTTGGACTGATTCGCTAAATCTCTGTTGTAACTTGCCCCGAACCACACTTTATTACTTATATTAGCGGATAAGTCATTGACCGCTCTCTGATTGAGCAAGAATCCTCTACTAAAGGTAATTTCCTATGAATTGTCCACATTGCGACACTCTCGTGATAAAGATCCCCGCCAACTGGAAATGTCCACACTGCAGCGAAATGCTGCCTGAGCCGGGGAAATGGTTCAGGTTTAAGGAAGGATTGACCGAATATCTTCAGGATAAAGGAGTAATATTCTGGACAATCAGTTTCACTGTATTCCTGTTTATCGTTGGTGTGGGGGATATGCTTTTTGGTTACAGCCGATTGCTGACATACATTGCTCAGAATCTTCTGTTCTCAATAGGAGCACTGTTCTTCGGTGGGATGATCATTTCGATGTACATGAAGATAGTAATACCGCTACGACTGCCTTATGGGGGTGGGTCGTTTATCCTTCGTGAAAGAGTGGTCATCCGGAATATCCGCAAAGGGACAAACATAGCTGCCGTACTCGGGTTGTCGGCATGTCTGTTCTGGGCTGGACCTTGGATGTTTATCAACTACTTTCCTTCCTACCTAATTATCCTCAGTTGGTTTTTTGCATTGGCATGGTCAATTAGCGGCTTGTTCATCAATCCAAAATGGCTTGAGGATGTAAGATTCCGATTCTTCCTCGATGAAAGACTTGGCGTGACGAGCCTGAAAAGATACCGCAAGCTAAGCACAATCTTCATTGCAGTTTTGGTAATTACCGTCATCGGCTACTATGTGTTGTTACAGATTCCGGGACTATGGAACAAAATTGAAAACGGCACAATTCTCGGATCAATGATTGTTCAGTTTAAGAACTACTTCAGTTGGTTGATTTAAGGCGAGACGGTCTTTTTCTCCAAAGATTCCGGTGCGAGGACACGCAATCGCTGCATAGTTGACAAGTTGACAAGTTTGCAAGGAAGAAAGGGAGAAATTCCCACATTCACTCAATCACCCAATCAGTGGA
Organism: uncultured bacterium; assembly: GCA_964627035.1. Classification (GTDB taxonomy): domain Bacteria; phylum Electryoneota; class AABM5-125-24; order Hatepunaeales; family Hatepunaeaceae; genus CAZVKN01. Next base: position 26,729 of record CAZVKN010000039.1, read on the forward strand.
AGGCGGACTTTCAGTCCGCTCTTTAGAGTCTGTTGGGTAATGCAAAATGTGTCAATTTGTCATTCCGGACTTGACAGTCTGTCCGAGAATGTTTTTCAGTATAGATTTT
>CAZVKN010000040.1:0-26592 GCA_964627035.1 uncultured bacterium
TTACAGTGATACATAACAATGACATAACAATGACATAACAATGACATAACAATGATCACGCCTTCGACATACCGCTATTGGAGCTGCGCCGATTTACCCCTATTTAACGCAGTTCCAATTAAACCTGACCAAGTACTCTATCATATTGCCAATCCACATCATCCCAATAGATCCACACAATCAATCTCACAGGCGAGCCGTTCGCCGCCTGTTCTGTCATTCCGGACAAGACGAAGTCTTGATCCGGAATCTCCTGCTACGTGCTGTCATTCCCATGCAGAAGGGAATCCATAATTAATTAGTCATTGCGAATCCCGACCGGTCGGGATGTGGCAATCCCTATGAAAAACCGAGAGATTGCTTCGCTACGCTCGCAATGACATGTCAAAAGCGCGGGTGCGCCGATTCTCAGCAATGAATCATACGACGCACCCGAAGGTGACAGTGGATGACACGGGGACATCCCTGACACCTCCAATATAATCATTGAACTCCCCGAATGCAAAATTTGGAGGTTTGAACAATGTTCAGACGTAAACTGATGCCTACAGTGTTACTGTGCGCCGTACTGTTGGCAGTAGGTGCGACCAATGCCTTCGCTACAACGGATTTTCATATCTATATTGATTGGATGGGTGAAGATCCTATGGATACTCACATTTCAGGTTGGACGATCACAATTGACGGAGAGGAGCATGATCTTACATACGCCGGAATTGTGAATGGACTCAGTCTGTGGAAGTGCCCTCTTGAGCTTGTTCTGGTTGATAGTTGGGAACTAAACCGACCGGTTGGAAATCTAGATTGGGTTGAAGACGATTTTCCTGAATTTCCGATTGACGAGGGAGATTATGATCTGGATGAAGTGAATGATGATTCTATTCATTATGGTCCCTAATGATAACCTGCGCATAGTGGCGGTGGAACTTTTATAGTTCCACCGTCAAACTCAAAATAAAATGAAAGCTTAGAGGATACAATGAAAAAATCACCTCTTATTTCTTTACTTCTTTTACTTTTAGCAATTAATATCTGTGCACAACCACTTCCAGTTTGGCATCGAGCCTTTGACATCACTGATGAAAATGACGGATTTTATGATATTTACGCCGTTGAGGAAGACGGTTATGTGCTCTGCGGAGGGGCTGCATCACTCTCAGCAATAAATAACGGCGAGATACTTGTTGTAAGGATTGATGTACATGGCAACATGATGTGGTCTGAGAGATTTGGCGATGGAGTTGCTTGGTCAATAATTGAGGCAGATAACGGCGATTTCGTTTTCGGGGCTACAGGTGAAAATCGGTTTGCTTGTGCACGAATTACCGAAGATGGAGAGAGAAGATGGCTGAATTATTATGGTCAGGGTGAATGTCGTGCAACGATAGAGCTAAAGAATGGCAATTTCTTGTTCGCAGGTTGGAGATCCTTTCCCAACAGAGTTTACGAAGGTTTCCTGGTGTTAACCAATGGTGATGGAGATGTAATATGGTCAAGGCGATATCGGGAAGGTGATAGAAGTAACAATAGATTCTACGCAATTAGAGAGACTGACGGGGGAGTTGTAGCTACTGGACGATCAGGTGTTCCATGGGTTGTAAAAATAGATATTGAAGATGAAGGAGAAGTTGTTTGGTCAGAAATTTACGATGATGAAGAACTTGGGCGTATGCCTATTTGTGAATCAATGGATTCAATACCTGGAGGAGGATTTATCTTGTGTGGATGGACCAATTTTAGAAATCAGAACTTCGTTGGGAACCAATCTTTCCTACTAAAGATTGACAGAGACGGAGAGCAGGAGTGGATTAGAGCATACAATGACAATATCTGGGAATACGGGCATTGTGTGTTAAACATTGACTTCGGATATGTGATTGCCGGTAGTCAACGGCGAGAAAATTTTGAACCGCAGGCTACACGAATCAATGCAGAGGGTCAGGAACAATGGAGAAGCACCTTCTTGTTCAATGAAATGGAAGGATTTGGTGAGGGTAGAAATGAATTCTGGTCGGCAGTTGAAGGGCATGACAATTCGATTATATTGGCTGGAATAGTAGAAGGCGACAGCACGGGCAAAGATGGACTTGTATTGAAGTTAGAGCGTGAGCAAATTGAACCAATAATATTTTACTGGTCACCTGAAGACACAAACTTTACTGCGCTAAGGACAGACACAACTCAGTTCATTGTGTGTGCACGTGATCAGCAGGGTGATGAATTCAGTTACATGTGGATCATAGGAGAGGACACACTGGGACATGACAGCACAGTAACGAAGTTTTGGGAGGAGGTCGGTGATTATATTGTCCAGTGTCAGGCTTCGGACGGCGAGAACATCAGCAGCATAAACTGGCATGTTGATGTCACCGAATTTTACATCAACTCCCACCAACCCGATTCCCTCAATCCATCCATCCGCCGCAACAGCGCAATTGACTTTTCCGTCACCGCTCGTGCTATAGAGAACGACCCGGTCGAGTACCTCTGGCTGTTGAACGACGGGCAGATTGCAGAAAATGACAGCGTCACCATCAGCTTCGAGCGTGGTCGTGAGCACTTAGTCACGGCGATTGCATCCCAAGGCGAGCTTGCCGACAGTGTGACCTGGCAAGTGATGGTCAATGACCTGATCGTGGACTACATGCCCGATCAACTTGATCTTTCCGTTAGAGTAGATACATCATTCGAGTTTGAAGTCTTTCCGTTCAATCCGAATGATGATTCGCTCCGTTTCTTGTGGATATTAAACGGCGACTCGATCAGTGACAATTCATGGGTGTTGGTTAATTTTGACTCGGAAGGGTTGTACAATGTGATCGCCTACGTCTCCGACACCACCGAATCAGACTCGCTGACGTGGACTATCAATGTTACTACAGTCGGCGTTCACAGTGACGAGCCACAACACCCCGACACTCCGACACTATACCCCCCCGTGCCAAATCCGTTCAACTCCCAAACCAGCATTAGCTACCAATTACCGACTGAGACACAGCTCCATCTTGGGTTGTACGACATCTCTGGTCGGCAGGTTATGACGCTGTTCTCCGGAGTCCGTCCGGCGGGGGAGTGGAGTGTGACACTGGATGGGAGTAATTTAGCGAGTGGGCTGTATTTCGTTAGGTTGGATGCTTCCGAGAAAGCCTTCACGCAGAAGGTTATGTTGGTGAAGTAAGAGAGTGATTCTCACTAATTGTCACCCTGAACGCAGTGAAGGGTCTCTCCGGAGAGATTCTTCACTGCGTTCAGGGTGACACTTTTTCGTATTGCATGTGCTACTCGTTACCGGTGTGTCATTATTAACACCCCAGGGCTTTGGAGAAGCCGGATTTAATACATTATTTCATTAAATTCATTAGTGCATTAAATTTCCTTTGCTTTCATAAGATCAATGTTTTAATTTACGAGCGATGAAAACCACAAATGACATAATACGCACCGCCTTGGTGTGTTGTCTGTTACTGTTGGGACCACTTTTGATCAGTGTGTCGCACGATCACGATGATCACAGCAGCCACCACGATTGCTTAGCGTGTGTTTTCACTATATCATTCCAGGCTGAATCTGCTGATTGGGTGTCACTGGATAATGTTGTGTCCAATGAAACCGAATCAGTATTTTTAATCTATCAGGAAGTATTTCCTCAAGATCATTTCCAGTCGTCACACCCTTCACGAGCACCTCCGTATTCAGGTTAGTATCCAAGACATATAATTGATCAGGTTGAGTCCAACAGACACAACCAGGTTTAAAACTAACACTTTACACGGAGTACTCTATGCGTTCACAACGCTATATGTATATCTGCGCCGTTTTGATATGGTTAATATTTTCACCTTACGTATCAGCGCAGACTACAGAAAACCCGGACATCAGCTTCATCGGAGATGTCCGTATCTCACTTCACAACGATAGATCCGCTACAACTAATGATTATGGCAAACTTGCCATCGGCTTCCATGAAATTGAAGTAGCTGCAACCGGATACCTCAATCCATACGCTCGTGCCGATATATACTTAGGAATGCACGGCGTTGAAGGTCCATTTGAAGTAGAAGAAGCCTCAATGTCGCTATTGCGTTGGCTTCCGGCAAATTTTCAGCTTAAAGCAGGACAGTATCTTGTTGATTTCGGCAAACTAAACACTCAGCATCCGCATCAATGGTCATGGATGGATCGTCCACTGATGCATCAGGAACTGTTCGGAGATGACGGTTTAAGGGATGTAGGATTACAGCTTTCAACCTTAATACCTGTCGGATCAACCGCATTAACACTTTCAGCGAATCTTCTCCGGAATGGAAATCTTGGAGGACATCACCACCATGAAGGTGATGAACATGGGCATGATGCCGAATCAGATGAACACCGGGATATTGCATTTTCAGGTCGAGCGATGCTGTTCTCACCTGTTACAAAAGTAACCTCGATTGAGTTAGGACTATCTGTGTTCAGAGCCGAATTCGATCCAGCTGAGAACCGCTACGCAACTATACTCGGCACAGATGGTAAGCTAAAATGGAAACCTGATATGTACCAATCTGTCAGTGTCATCACTGAATTGGTAATGAACCAACGAACGGTTGAAACTCATGATGGTGATCAGGAGGTTACTTCTTATGGTGCATTTGGTGCGGTTGATTGGCAGTTCCTACGACAGTACAATGCCGGTGCGTTTTACGATTGTACCCAAGAAGCATCAGACAGCGAAGTATGTCGTTACGGATATGGCGCATTTGCAGGATTCAGTCTTGCTGAGGAAACGACCCGATTTGGACTGCTGTTTCGACATGATAACAGTGATGAGTTTGATGCGTACAATACCGCTCTACTGCAAGTTTTGTGGTCTCTCGGCCCCCACAAACCGCATCAGTTCTAAGGGGGAAACATGAAGCGAATTGTATTGCTGATCTTGACTATGCTAATAATTGTGCCTTCGAGTCAGTCAAAGATCAAGATTGTTGCCTCCACATCAGATATTGCTTCTATAGCTGAGCAGATCGGAGGAGATCAGATTGAACTGTTCTATATCTGTCCGGCATCCGCCAATCCACACAGCGTAGAGATTCTTCCCAGCTATATGATCCGTGTAACCAAAGCGGACATCTACCTTAAAGTAGGCATGATGCTCGATTTCTGGGCTGATCCGATTATTGACGGATCACGCAATAGAAACCTAAAAGTAGTGGATTGCTCGCGTGGTGTTGAACCGCTGGAAGTCCCGATCGGCAAAGTGGATGCATCAATGGGTGATATACACGCTGCCGGGAATCCTCATTACTGGTTGGATCCTGTCAATGGAGTGATCATCGCACAGAATATCCACGATGCACTTATTGAGATTGATCCGAAACATAGGGATAAATACGACTTCAATCTTAAATTGTTCCAGGATGAGATGAGTGATCTGATCTACGGGTGGAAACAGATGGCTTCGCCTCTGAACGGTTTGAAGATAGTTACTTACCATAACTCGTGGGTATATTTTTCGGATATATTTAAGTTGAATGTTGTCGGTTTTGTAGAGCCAAAACCGGGGATCGAACCGACTCCATCACACACCAATGAACTGGTAAAGCTTATTAAAGCGCATTCTGTTTTGGTTATCGGTATGGAACCTTATTTCTCCAACCGCGCTCCAAATGCAATTGCTGCCGCAACTGATGCGGTGGTGGTGAAACTCCCCCCATCTGTTAAGTCAATACCGGAAGTAGACGACTACTTCGATTTGTTTGATTACCTCATCAATACTCTGATTCGTGCGACGGAGGGTAGCAAGTGATCCTGGAATTATTAACAGCGCCATTTGTGATAATGGCGCTGTTGACTGCTTTTGTACTGGCAGGAATTCATACCTATCTCGGATTTCATGTAGTTAGCCGTGGAGTGATATTTGTTGATCTGAGTCTTGCTCAAGCAGCTGCATTCGGATCGGTAGTAGCTATTAGCATTGGATTTAAGGAGCATTCAGCAGCAGGATATTTCATTTCATTAGGATTCACGTTCATAGCGGCGTGGTTGATTGCTTCTGCACGTACCAAAGACAACCGTGTACCACAGGAAGCGTTCATTGGGATATTCTATGCTCTGTTCACGGCAGGTGTACTGTTACTGCTTTCACATCAAGCAACCGGTGCGGAGGTGCTAAATCACCTCCTTGCCGGTTCACTACTGACGGTTCAACCGAATGAACTTATCAAGATATCTGTGCTTTACACTATTATCGGATTAATTCACTGGTTACTTAGAGAGCGATTTCTTCTTATATCTGTTGATCGTTCACTAGCGAAAGCGCAAGGAATGAAACTCGGCTATTGGGATTTCCTGTTTTATGCAATGTTTGGAATGGTAGTAACCTCGTCGGTTGCAGTAGCGGGTGTGATGCTGGTATTTGCTCTGCTGGTTATCCCACCGGTATCCGCTCTTTTGTTGACTTCGCAACCGTCTCTGCGAATAGTTTACGGATGGTTGTTCGGATTCATCGGATCGTTAGGAGGTATTATTATGGCTATACTGTTTGATCTTCCGGTAGGAGCATCAATTATCACATTTCTGGGTGTATTATTGCTGTCAGTTGTATTATTCAGGAAGTTGAAGTAAACGAATGATATGCTCACATTGTTCTGGATCGTGTGAACAACATCCTCAACCTATTCCTCTCAGCCTCTGTAGCTAAGCCACTAAACAAAAGAGCAAACGGGAACAAAAATGCCATCACATAACCCGTCCAGTTGATTCCATACAATCTGCCGACCGCACCAAGACCGTACAGCAGAATAGCGACTACAACTATGTGAATGACTCTGCGCCACTCGTATGGTATAGGATAAACCTTGTGCGCAGCCCGATAAAGCAGCACAACCATCAACATGTACGAGACCACCTTCATCCAAGCTGCACCGTATATTCCCATGTGAGGTATCAGCAGGAAGTTGCCGATAATGTTAGCCAGTAGAGCGACAACACTGATAACCGGGAAAACCTTCGTCTTGTCCTTCAGATATATTCCTACCGATAGTATCATATAGACCCCCATGAATATATGAGCGATCAGTATCACCGGAAACACACCGAGCCCTGCCCAGTAGTCAGAATCAATTAGCGGACCTAATCCCCCGATTTTTGTCTTCACCAGCAGATCAATAAACGATGTCAGCACAAGAAACATCCAACATGAGATCGCAAGCCCATACGTCAACACACGCCCGAATATCTCGCGAGCCTGAGGATGCTTCTTTTTGGATTGAAAAAACGGCTGCCACGCAAACCTCACCGCCATAGTCACAATCGCCATGAACATCGCCAGCTTATATCCCGCCGAATACAAACCGACATCAGCAGGACCGCACAGCATCTCAAGTATCTTTCGATCAGCAAGCTCAATAGCAAACACAAACAAGGCATTCGGCAGCAGCGGCAATCCATAATTCAGACAGCGATGAAAAAGTTCCCGGTCAAATATAAACTTTAACCGAGATGTAATAGTCGGAACGGTTAGTAGCAGTATCAATGCTGCACCGATCACATTGGCTTCAAAGATGCCGGGGATTCCTCGCTTCAATGAGACGAGAAAGACAACCGTCAATCCGGTCTGGACGATAATCCCGGCGAGGTTGAACAGTGCGAACTTTGCAGCTTTTCCCTCCCGACGAAGCACCACAAGAGGCAGTAACTTGAGAGTGTCAATGACAATCAGCAGTGCGCAAAGTTTGAATGCGTAGATTGACCAGTCAGGATAAGGCTGCGGCATCTTAAACAGGAACGTTATCCAGAATCTACCACCGATCCACAGAATCGCACCAAGCGTAATCGAAGTCGTGAACACCGTCCAGAACACGGTACTGAACAGCCTGCGACGTTTGTCATCCGAATCATCTGGATCGTACAGGTTGAGAAGCGTGATGTTCTGCCCGAGAAGCACCAGTTCCATCACCAACCCGATAGCAAGATAATACAGGTTATAAAATCCGAACAGCTCGGGATTGAGGTAGTGCGTAAACAGCGGCAGTAGCAAAAACGTCATCACCCTCCCTGCAATGTGAAACACACCGTAGATGAGTGATTGACCTGTTAGCTGTTTGATCTCTTGGAACAATTGCTGCCTGAATTATCGTTAAGGTTTGTCATAAGGTAAACTTACACGAGAGTTTTGTCAAGGTGTGGTGTGAAAAGATATGATTCGTGATGATAATGCTTCAAATTGTCATTTGGGTGAAAACCAGAATCCAGTAAGTTATTGTTAACACTGGATTCCAGATCAAGTCCGGAATGACAAATTGATACATTTTCTCACTCCCTGACAGGCTGCTTCGGGGAAAAGACGAAAATGTGTCATCCAAGCAGAGTTCCGGATGGAATTGGCTTCCCACGAAAAAAGTCAATGATGTTCATCCGCTTCTTCCCCTCCAATTGGAGTTCGAGGATTCCAAGCACACCGTCTCCGGTCTGAACGAGTAAAACCTCATCCTCCAATCCGATCACCACACTCGGTCGAGCGGATGACTTTGCATCAACGATCTGCGTCTTGAATAGCTTCAACACCTTACCCCCCCAATGTGTCCTCGCTGCCGGAGCGGGGGAGAGTCCCCGAACCTGATTGTGCAAATCTTCCGCAGAATTCGACCAATCAATCCTACAAGTTTCCGGAGTGATCTTGGGTGCACGGCTGCCTTTCCCATCCTGCTTAATGGAAGTGATGTTACCTGCTTCCAATCTGTCGAGGGTTTCAACCATCAGCTTCGTTCCGACCTGCGCCATCCGCAGGGACAGACTCCCATAGTCATCATCCGGTTTGATTGCTATCGGTTCCTGAAGTAATATCTGACCCTTGTCCACCTTTTTTTCAATCTGAAAGGTTGTCACACCGGTTTGTGTATAGCCACGCATCAGTGCCCAATTGATCGGAGCTGCTCCTCTTAGATCAGGAAGCAAAGATGTGTGCAGATTGATGCAGCCAAGTTTTGGGATCGAGTAAAGCTCAACAGGGAGGATACGAAACGCTACCACAACCCCGGCATCTGCCTTGAGTGCTGCAACTTCAGCGAGGAATTCAGAATCGTCGAGCTTTTCAGGTTGGAGGATTGGCAGATTGTGTTTAATAGCTGCCTGCTTGACTGCTGATGCAAGGAGTTTTCGCTTCCGTCCGGCAGGTTTATCCACATTGGTGACTACCGCAACCACATTGTGTCGGCTGTTGATAAGAGCTTCCAGCAGTGGCACCGAAAACTGCGGCGTTCCCATGAAGATGATTCGCAACAGATTCCCTGACTACTTAGGCTTGACAGCTTCGACGTCTGTGGATAGTTTTCGACCGACAGCATTTCGGTCTATTACAACCTTCAAATCTCCGGTAATCCTAACGGTCAAAGTATTGTTCTTCTCGTTAACCTTAGTGACCTCACAATGAATGCCGCCCGTAGTGACAATCTTTTCTCCCTTCTGAATATCACTGAGCATTTTCTGGTGGTCTTTCTGCCGTTTCATCTGAGGACGGAGGATTAAAAGGTAGGCGATCAGCAAGATCACAATCATCGGCATGAAAGCCATGAAACCGCCACCCTGCTGACCTGAAGCCTGAGCAAATATAAAACCTATTGAAGTCATCTGTTTTCCTGTAATTAAGTTAGGATGTTTTGCAGCCTAATATACAACCGACAACGATGATGCGCAATTGCTTTATGAAGGATTGGGTACGGTTACCGCTAATGAGTCTGTCCGATAATACAATTACACGCTGTCAGATCGCCATACCTGACATTCATCTAATTGATACTGTATAAGTTATGCTGTCAGCCACAGCGGGCTGACAGCGGTATTAACTATTATCAGACAGACACTAATGAAACAGTTCAATAACGACCAACCGCTCTCTGCCGGCTACGATCAGATGACGGTCAAGGATGAACATACCGTGACTTCCCTCAATTTCACCAACCCGTCCTATGACTGACAGGTTCGGATCGGTAATATTGACAATTCTGATGCTGTTTTCACCTGAGATGTACATATATGGCGGCGAGATGATCAGATCTGCAACTTCACCGAAATTTCGGAACTCTCGCTCGATCTCCGTGAACATCGGATCAGTGACATTTATCACCACAACTCCTCTCGTCATTGTGGTTAAGTACAGCCTGTTATTGTAATATGCGATGTCCTGAGGGCTGCCGGGGATATTCAGCTCACTTCTAAAAAGTGGTCGTGCACGATTGCCAATCTCTATCACCGTCAATCCGACTTCACCTATCATGTATGCGGTAGTTCGGTTGACCGTGAGCTGCTCGCCGGTGAAATTGGTGATGAGCTTGCTGAGATCCTGTATGTTCTGTGGATTACGAATATCCTTAACCTGCAGACCTTCAAAGAAGGTAGCTACGTATGCAAACGGATGATCTAACCAGATATCATGTGCTGTACCGCTAATCTGCTTGCGTTCCTTTATGGATGCAGTTTCAGGCGGTCGGATATCTATCACGACAATCTGATTTCCTCTTGCTACAAACAGATTTGAGCCGTCCCCCTGCATCCCGAAGACGTAATCGCCACACTCAATCCGATGATGATAATGCGGGTTAGTCAAGTCGTCAAGGTCGAGCACATGCACGTAATTATCCTCGCTGACAAAGCAGAATCCTCCGCTGTACACGATATTGAATCCGACACTCCAATCTGTGTGCACAACACCAACCAGTTGTGGGCTCAGCATAGTTCCTGCAATCACGAGCGTCTGAAGAGCAACCACCGGATCGGCAACATTTCCGGCAGCATCAGTGAAATAGGCAGTCGTTCTCGCAGCGTCACTGATAACCCCATGCGGGATGGTGATGCTGTCACGAAATATCCCGTTGCCGACGTATTCGAGTCGGTGGTTGAGGATTGCGTTTGCAAATGAGATGGTCGCACTGCCTTCTTCACCTGTGCGCACAGTTATGCCGACCTTATCCCCCGGATAGAGCCTCTGTGCGTGTGCGGCAACAGTAATCTGATGGATTATTGCCGTGAAATCGAGATATATGTCATCTTTGAGGATTACCGTTATGCCACCGCTCGATGATGCAAATCTTACGTAAACCGTCACTTTTCCTTCGATGCGAGGTACGGCTAATTCCCGGAATCCTCCGAGGAAATATTCCCACTCCACTCCTTCAAATGTGGAATCGGTGGAAAGCTGGAATTGGTAAACATTTTCGCCGGTCAGTTGAATGCGAAGCAGTGTGTCGCGGGTTGTCGGGAGACCTTCGTTGATCTCAATGGTCAGATTGAATGGATCTGTAATATGTGGCAGCGGATCATCCTCGCAGGAGCATCCGACAAAGCTTGCCACAATGCAATAAACAGCTATAAGTGAAATCAAAGTCCATAGTCGCATCGTTCTCTCCGCATAGTGTCAATTATTCATAATGTACGGTTACTTCGTTCAAACAATATTTAGATTCGATTTGCTAATAAATCAGCATTGTATAAGAAGCATTAACCAAAATAGGCATTCTCCCGTTACGTGTCAAGTGTTCATCTCTGACTTCGCTCGGACTAAATTGCTGTATTCAATAAGGCGTCCGTCAGCAATTGCATCCCGAGCGCCCTTCATCAGCTGATGGTAATATGTAAGATTGTGCAGACTCAGCAGCCGCATTCCCAGCAGTTCACCGGCTGCGGTCAGATGATGCAGGTACGATCTGGTGAAGTTTTTGCAGCAGTAACAGTCACACTCTGCGTCAAGCTGTTTCCGATCCCGTCTATACTTAGCATTTCGCAAGTTAAGAGAGCCAGCCGAACAAAATGCCTGCCCGTTACGTCCGTTGCGTGTGGGGAGTACACAGTCAAACATATCAACTCCGGCTGCGATTCCATCCAGCAGATCAAATGGGGTTCCGACTCCCATCAGATGGCGTGGTTTTTCATCCGGTAGCACCGAGCAGGACAGCTCTGTCATCTCCCGCATGACCTCTCGCGGTTCTCCGACCGACAGTCCACCGATTCCAAAACCTGATGGATTAAGCTCAGCAAGCTGTTCGGCAGAAGCCCGTCTTAGACTTTCATACATGCCACCCTGTATCACCAAAAACGGAGCCTGAAACCAATCGCAATTATTCTGCGTATCTCGCCAACTGTCCAGAAAACGCTTTGCCCAACGAGTTGTCAGTGCAGCAGCACGTTTGGTCTCATCATAAGTTGAAGGGTGAGGAGCGCATTCATCAAGAGCATAGATAATATCGGCTCCTATTGACCGCTGAATTGACAACGCAGATTCTGGTGTCAACTGAAGAAGACTACCATCATAAACAGAGCGGAATGACACACCCTCCTCAGTGAGTTTCCTCGTCGGTGACAGGCTAAACACCTGAAATCCACCGGAATCGGTCAGCGTTGGACCGTCCCACCCCATGAATTTACCGAGCCGACCGTTCTCTTCAAGCACTTCAACGCCCGGCTGCTGGCTGAGGTGGTAGGTGTTGCTCAGAATTATCTGCGCACCGCTGTCACGTAGGTCAGCGGGTGTGAGCGTTTTTACCGTAGCCGAAGTCCCTACGGGTAAGAACAGCGGTGTCTCTGCACTACCGTGGTCGGTGGTGATGACACCACAGCGTGCCGAGCTGAGCTTGTCTTTGGCAGTTACACGGAACATTGTAGTTTATCTGTTTTCCTCGTTCGACCTCAGTACAACCATGATTTTTTTTATCTCCATCCTTCCGAACCAGCTTGTAAAGTAAGAAGTCGTAGCGATAAATATGAGTATAAACGGGACTCCGAACCAAATCGGCAGCTCAGCATATCTGACCAATACTGAAAAACCAACTGCTAACCCAATCGGAGCAGTTGTCACACGGATAAATTCAAACCCGACCACCCGGATATCCTTCCACAAAAGCGACAGCGGAAACAGCGCTCCGAAGGTGATTATCTTAGCCCATACAGCTCCAACCGCACCGAACATAGGAATGAGCAGCTTGTTTAGAGCTATGCTTACAATCACGAGAAGTATGAATAGTTTCGGCAGATGCTGCTGCTTATGCGAGGCAATTAGTAGAGTTCGGTATGTTCCCAACCCGAACGCCAACGGAATCGTCCAGGCTCCGACACGCAGCACGGAGATTGACTGTGAGTAATCACCACCGTAAAACAGCAAAATAATCTTGTCACTGTAAACCGACAAAGGCAGTGCAATCAGTAGCCCGGTCAACATCATCATCTTATATGAAAGCCTGGCAACTACTGGAAATCTCTTAGGATGCTCCCTGTTTATCCTGGCAAATATCGGCATGGCTGATGCTATGAAAACTGTTGCCAGCAGTTGAAATGCGTCCGCTAACCTCATCGGTGCTGCAAAGTATCCGACCGAAGCTTCTCCACCAAGGAATTTCAGGAGGATGACATCAATTCTTGTGTAACCGAGTATGAGCAGTTCAGCCCAGATCAGCGGCATCGCCTCTCTGAATTGATAGTGTAGCTCCTTTCGTTCAAATGACGGTCTGACCGGATAGCCCATCTTCAAGCACAGAAGAATCAGCAGTATAGTGGCAAGTAGTTCACCCGCTGCCTGCAAACCGACTATCTGGGTTAAACCGAAACCGCTGAAACAGCCCCATAACAGGAAGCCCAAGATTGCAATTCTACCGATCAGATTCACCGCTGAAGCAGCGTCCATGCGGAAGTCTGACTGGAACATTGACTCCAGCCCATACCGCCAGGAGGGCATCCACACCGAAAAAAGTATCCCACCGGATGCAAATGCTATAATTAAAAAGGTTAGTGGTTGATTGTTGGAATTGATGAGGGGAATGATAAGCAGAGCTGCTGCGATGCCAAACAGAGCAAAGAGGAGCCTCAAACCGTTGCTGACACGAAAAATATGGTCTCTATCGGATTTGCGATTAGTGGCTTCGCGGACGATCAGATCGTTAAAAGCTGGCGTGAGTGGGGCGATGAAGAAGATGACAAGCCCGTACAGGTAGTTGTATCGCCCGAACAGCTCAGGCTTCAGATAGCGACCTAACAGGATAAAAACGACGAGCGTCGCAACCTGTCCCAGCAGTCGAAACAGCAGCATCCCCCCGCTGGACATACCTATGCGGTTGACCGGATTACTCAATGCACGTCCTGTTACAAGGATTCATGATAATCTCCATTGCCCTACCAATTGTTTGATGTAATATAGAGAATTAAGGTTGTTATCACAAGGACGAAGATGGTGTGAGGGTAGCTGACAGGGGGAGCATGGGAGAATGTGAGAAAGTTAGCAAGTTGACAAGTTAGCAAGAGAGAATGGTGTGTGATTCACATCGGATGAATCGGACAATTCAGATTCCGACTCACCCGCTTCATCCCGCATCAACAATCTACAGCAATTGCGGGATAAGCTTCGTGCAGCCCAAGCCGTGTTGGATGAACAGCCACACCGCAACAATGTCAACCTCGCCGACCCATCCCTTGGCAAGTTGCGGTCATCCCGAAGGATCAGATTGCCTCCGTTTCAATCGGCAATAGTAAATATAATCAACGTAAGTCAAAAGCAGATTAAATCGTATCCAACTTAAATTATCCCAAAACGTGACTTGACAATGGTGGTAGCCTCACCTCTATATTAAAAAGTTGTAAATAGTTGCATTTCATCTTCATTAAATTTTCAACAGTTGGGGGAGCTTATGAATGATAACTCATTTAGAAAATTAGCTGGAATATGTGCCATCCTATCCGGACCGCTTGCGATTTTGAGTATCGTGGTCGGGTTAATGACTGCAGATTTTAATTTTGACGTTTTTTCGGATATGACTATTTAAACCGATTTAACAGATTGAAAAGTTATCTGCTTCATCCGTGCCTGAACCAATTCAGGCATCTGCTGTGAATAAAGGAAGAGATATGGGGAACACACAAATAAAATGAATAGCGTGCTTAATTTATCTCTTTTAAATTAGTGACAAGAAGACAATTTATATTATCGTTGTTCGGCGCTTCAGGCGCAGTAGTTGCTACTTATGGAGGTTTAGATATTCTCGCAAACAAGAGAAAAATGTTTGAGTCCGAATATTTCACAAGTGGTAAGTTCAGGAATATCTATCCTGCCTCAGTAATGAATAAGGGTACCACCCTTGATACAGCGAAACGATTGATCTGTGAAAGAAAAGACAGATTTCCGGAAACAAAATTTCAATTTAAAGCAGATGAAATTCCAAGAAAACCATCTGAAGCCTTAAATGTGATGTGGACAAGTCATTCTTCTGTCTATCTAGAAATCGAGGGAAAACGGATTTTTTGTGATCCGGTTTGGAGTAAAGTATTGTCTCCGGTTGGATTTGGTGGTCCCAACAGATTTTTCGACAATCCATTAGATATTTACGATATACCTGAACTTGACGGTGTAATAGTTTCTCACGACCACATGGATCATCTGGATCAAACAATCGTAGAATATCTGTCTCGCAATGGTGTTTCATTTTATGTTCCGATTGGTGTTGATCACATTTTGAAATCATGGGGTGTGCCACAGGATCAGATACATTCTACAGATTGGTATGGTAGTATTGTAATTGATGATTCAATAAAACTGACTTCATTGCCCACCGTTCATTTCTCAGGTCGTGGTCTCTTTGATAGAAACAAAAGCCAATGGACTTCATGGGTAATTGAAGGCAAGAAGAAGCGAGTTTATTTTGGAGGGGACAGTGGTTATCACGATGGGTTCAAAGAGTATGGGGAACATTATGGACCATTTGACATGACTTTTCTTGAGATAGGCGCATACGACAAGAATTGGGATAAGGCTCACTTGGGTCCCAAACTCGCAGTGCAAGCGCATCAGGATTTGCGAGGAGAAGTTTTATTACCAATCCATTGGGGAGCCTATGACTTGGCAATGCACCCATGGAGAGAGCCTGTTGAAAAAGTAATCGAAGCTGCAAAGCAGAACAATGTAAATCTTTGTCTTCCAAAACCTGGGCAGTTGCTGTCTGAGGATCGTTTTGTTCTGAATTCAAGATGGTGGGAAGTGTGAAATAATTGTCGGGTAGCACTGTACACTTGCTGCGGTGTTCCCTTAGATTCTCAGCAGATTGAGCAGATCAAGCAGATAAGACTAAAATGTCAGCAACACATCTGCTTCATCTGCTGAGAATAGGTAAAAGGTAAAGAGACACGGGTAACGCCGCTTTTGGCTTAACAATTGGTACAATGACTAACCGCCTTATTTTGGTTTTAGCGCAGGGTTTTGAAAATGAGCCAAAACGTTAGGTGATTCCTAATGCGATCGCGCATTCGTTCAAAGATCTAGCCTTGGCAAAATGAGGAAATCAGAAATGAAAAAGATAATGTCCCCATACGCCCTCAAAATAGTTACACTAACTTTAGCATTATCGGTGATAACGGTCATACCGACGATTGTAATGGCAAACGAACCAGACGATTTATCATTAGAGGGGAAGTCGTTTCCCGGTAGCATAAGGGCTAAAGGACTTATCGGGCTGGTTAGTGTTAAGGGAACTCTGTCATTTAATGAGGGATCACTTGTTTGGACTGTAGATAGCACTAATGATACTGCTCCGTACAAACTGGAAGAATTTGACGGATCTGTTAAATTCACATCACGTATGCCTACTCAAGATGGTGAGTATGTAGATTGGAGTGGAGTTTATGACGGTAAAACTTTGAGTGATGTCACAGCATTATGGACACGGGGAAAAGGTGACTTCATACACGATTTATTGTTGCCGGATGTTGTCACTCTTGTGTTCACACCGGAATAATGCCCGTTCCAACGGTCCGGTGTTGGAATGCAGATGATAAACGACAGAGCGAACACAAGATTCGCCTTCTACCGGGCATCCCTTAATCCTCGATCTTCAATCTACGTGTCATCAGATCGGTTGTCGCTTTCACCGGATCTACTCCTTCAAACAGCACCTTGTGTACCTGATCTGTTATCGGCATTTCTATCCCCTCACGTTGAGCAAGCTGCCAGGTTGACTGAGTCGTCCGCACACCTTCAGCTACCATAACCATCTCGTCGAGGATTTCCTGAAGTGAACGACCTTTACCGAGCTGCTCACCTACGTAGCGGTTACGACTATGGACACTACAACAGGTTGTAATCAAGTCTCCCATACCGGACAGTCCAGCAAAAGTTGCTGGACGACCACCCAGTTTGATACCGAGCCGACTTATCTCAGCCAATCCACGTGTTATCAACGCTCCTTTAGTGTTATCTCCAAACCCAAGTCCGTCAGTAATTCCGGTGCCGATTGCGACGACGTTCTTCAGCGATCCACCAATTTCGACACCTATCAGATCATCAGCAGCATACACCCTGAATCTGTCGGTGGACATAACCTCCTGAACAGTCTGCGCCATCTCTATGTTCTCAGAGGCGATAACCACTGTAGTTGGTAATCCCTTTATGACTTCCTCAGCATGACTGGGACCTGAAAGACAGCCCAGACGGTTGGGAGAGATCCGATCGAGCATGACATCCTGTGCAACTTCCGTCATCCGCATCAGTGTCTCCTGCTCAACACCCTTTGCTGCCGAGACCATAAGGCAATCACGTGGGAAATCGTCTGCTATACGTGTCATGGTGGATCGCATTGCGTGTGATGGAACGACTGAAATGCAGAGAGAAGCTCCTTCAATCGCTTCATGAATGTCTGCCGTTACATTTAGATTCGGAGGAAAGGAGTATCCAGGGAGGAATTCCTTGTTCTCCAGATCTGACTGCATAATTTCCACAGCGTCTGGACGAAACTCCCACAACATCACATCATAGCCTTTACGAGCTACAACCAAAGCCAGCGTCGTACCCCAGCTACCGGCACCTAAGACCGCTATTTTCACCAGCTAACAAACCTCTGTGTAATTCGTGTCATGTTCAACCGTAAGATAATCAATCTGTTAATGCTACGCAACCTGTCCGATCTTAATTGGACTCTCGAGAGAATCCGGGAACTCGTTCAGGACACGCTGAGCATTTTCCGGAGTCATCACCGCAACAAAACCGATTCCCAGATTAAACGCTGGACGCATATCCTCTTCGGAAACGTTTCCCTCTTTCTGAATCAGTGTGAAGATCGGCGGTTCGCTCCAGCATCCCCAATTTATATTAACAGTCAAACCTTTCGGGATGATGCGCGTCACATTTCCGAGCAGTCCGCCACCTGTTATGTGAGCCAATCCTTTGATTACATTGAGACGTTTCAGCTCGCGGATTTCTCCCAGATAGCAACGATGCGGTTTCAGCAACGCATCACCAATTGTTCCATCCAGTTCCGGTAAAACGGTCGAGTATCCGAGCGGTTCGCACACTTTGCGCGCAAGGCTGTAGCCATTGGTGTGCAGTCCGTTGGATCCAAATCCGACCAGCACATCACCCGGTAGGATAGATTTTCCATCAATAAATTCATCCTGATCCACCAGTCCTGAGATCGAACCGACGAGGTCATACTCTCCTGACAGGTAAGTTCCCGGCATCTCGGCAGTCTCGCCTCCGACAAGAGTCACGTTCCACCCCTGACATGCTCCGATGATCCCCTCGATTGCTTCGGTGACCACCTTCTCGTCGAGTGCACTCATGGCGATGTAGTCTAAGAATGCTATCGGTTCGGCACCGCAGCATACGATGTCATTTATGCAGTGGTGAACGATGTCGTATCCGAGTTTTTTGTGAGTGCCGACGGCTGTAGCGACCATGACCTTAGTGCCGACGCTGTCGATGGATGACACCAACAGTGGTTTTTTGTATCGGTCGGTTGGGATGGGGATCGCACCGCCGAAGTGACCGATTTGCGCACCTGCTGCCCCCATCATTTCTTTGACGCGGTCAACGATTCGGTCACCTTTTTCTATATCAACACCTACTGAACGGTAGTTCATTTTATCTCCTGTTAATTTTCATCGTACGCTTCGATAGCGGCGGGAAGGGCTTGTGTGACTCTGTGACCTGCTGCCGGGAGCCCGACCAGCACTGCACTGATGACCTCCTCACGTGTCGCACCCAACTGCTTTGCAGTTTTCACGTGAAATGGAATGCCGGACAGTAGCTGCTGCACTGCCAGCACAGCAATAAACGCCAGCTCACGGGTTTTAGGATCGAGTGCGCTGCTTTGAGCAAGCTCTCCTACCATCGTCCGCCATGCAGCAGCATGCTCAGGCGCATCATTCTGAAATGCTTGGAACGCTTTACTTATTTTTGGTTTATCAGGGGGCATTGGGTGTCCTTGAAATCTATATACTTCGTAAGATAAATAAAAGTCGTGCAGGATAGAAACCTGTGGAAGGAAAAATTAGCTGCCACTCGTCAATGTCTTCTCTTATGCTGTCACCACTCGAACATCTTCACCGCTACCTCATCTACCACCCCCATCAGCCTGATTGTCTCCGACAGAGCAGATACAATCCGTCCATAATGCTTAATGTCGTCATAGCTTAGCGTCCGCCCTTTCCGATCCTTCAGCCATTTACTGCACACCTGATACCCACCGATATGAAACTCCCACACCTCACTCGGTACGCCCTCAAAGTATTGTTCCTTATTGATCCACACCCTCTCCTTCACATACCTGACCTTCTTCTCGATCTTGTCATCACCCGCTACCGGATACTTAACGAATTCCGGTCCGGGTTGCTCCATAAGATGATAGCCTACCAACTGTTCTCCCAAACCGCTCAGCTCATTAAACAACTTCGCATCCGTCGGCATGTGAACCCGTGGGAAGTCCATCTTCAGAAACTCAGCAAACCGCGTCCGGTACGTCGGTGAATGAAACAGACCGTAGATATAATAGAACACCTGCTCCGGTGTCGGATCAAATCCCAATCTTTCGGTGAGTTCCGATAAGAACTCGGGTGAGATATTCTGTCGGCGTGGCTCGTAATCTGAGTAAAGATATAGGGGGAATAAATATGTAATTTCCTTCGTTTTATTTGATACAGCACATGATTCAATAATCTTATTTGTACATGAGATATGTTGAAATCCTGTAATGGATTGCTGACGACAAGCTAACAAACCCAAATTCTCTCCGGCGAGCATGTGGCGCATGACCTCTCGACGTGGTCGCACATGGAATCCGCCAGGTTTACCGGTGTAGTAAGTGTATCGCATATCGAATGGACGATATAATAGTGATACAATGCGTTCCATTTGTAATTCCGGTTTTCTCAGATCCTCTTGTGCCCATGATAACTTCCAATCTGTGTCTTTTGGTAGTTTGAATTCAAATCTCGCTTCTTCGGAAGTATAACCTGTTAATCGGTTAACTGTATCCCAAACATCTTCCATCGAATCCTTTATTGTCAGTTTATCACGTGCTGTAACAATTCCCACACTGTTTACCGAAAATATCTCATTTACCTTCCATCCGATATCATACTCATCCCAATTACTCATATCTTTCGGAGATAACAGGAAGAACGGCGAGGTCGGAGTAACAGTACTCCATTGAGTAGATTCAATGTCATTGTCGTGGAGCCAGTTGTATTTGCTCTTGCGGAGTCCGAACAGGTTGGCATGGTGGATAGTTGCGTATTGAGTAGCATCGTCATTCCCGCGTAGGCGGGAATCCAGTGACTTACTCTCGATGGATTCTGGATCAAGTCCAGAATGACAAGAGGGGGTTTTTCTCTTAACGAACAGCCCTATCCCTACCCCCTGCTGGATGTCAAACACATTCTCATCTTTGGAACCGTCCGGACATTTCTCCTTCTTCTTGCTGTTGCCGTGCAGGTCAAGTAGATATATATCATCAAATAAAGTCATTAAGCTCTGTCGCATACTTCTAAAAGTAGGATTATCGAAATAACTATGATTTGATATAAATGCGAGTATGCCATATCCGGTCTGTTCAATCCTATGTTGAGCGAAACGAATAAACTTCACATAGTCATCATTCAGCCATTTTGGATTCCGCTCATCAAGTTTTTTACCGTCTAAGTTGCAATCTTCCATAAAATAGGGTCGGAGCAGATTCTTTATCCATAATCCTTTGTTTGAAGAGTGTCCCGAATACGGCGGATTTCCCAGCACCACCATCACCGGAGCAATGGATTTTATTTCACTAGCTTCCAAAGACTCCTCAAACAACCAATTACTAAAGCCAATGTGCATTGAATAGTCTGTCTGCCTGTTACTCTCCTCCAGCGAGTTGGTCAGGTATATCTTCAGCCTCTGATCTTCACTGAACTCATATCCACTCTCCTGCAGCAGCATCCCGATCTTCAAATGAGCGATGGTGTACGGTGCCATCAGCAGCTCAAATCCGAACAGTCTCGGCAGTAAGTCATTGTCGACATAACCTGACCACATCCCCTCATTACCGATAAATGACTGCCTGATATGATCCACCACTCCATGCAGAAATGAACCCGTCCCGACCGCCGGATCGAGGATTTGGACTTTGTGTACTTCCCGCTGTTCCTCTTCGGGATCGGTCAAGTTGATTTTGGTTGCATCCGCAAGACCACCCGAAAGATTAAAATCACGTTTTAAAATTTTATCTACCGACCTGACGATGTATGACACTACAGGCTCCGGCGTATAATATACACCTCGCGACTTACGCATCTTGGGATCGTATTTTGCGAGAAAATCCTCGTAAAAATGCAGCACCGGGTCTTGTCCTTTTCTACGTTCACTAAACTCCTGCAGAATACCGCGCACATCCGTGTGGTGAAACATCTCTGCGAGATGATCAACAGCCCAAACTATCCTGTCATCGAGGTCTATCCCGGCTATATAGTTGAACATCTTACGGAGGAAGGGATTGGACTTCGGGAGGAGATGTGGAGATTTCTCACGGGTAAAACGACCGCTGATATGATTGACTCTCGCCATAAACAGACCGTAACATATCGTCTGCGCATACATATCGGCAAATTTTTCATCACTGATATCGCGTATCAACGTAGTCCTGAAAGCGGTCATTTGCTGATGAAGCGTCCCTCCCCGATCTTCCATTGATAGTGCTCTGACAATTCCGTCACGAATGATCTGTGCCGTTTTTGCCATCTGCTCTGCTAACTTCTCAGTCGTGCCGATTTCAGGTACATCGCTTGACACAAACGCATCCAGCAGTTGGTGTACTGATTGAAATCCGGCAGGTTGTGGTTTTATTCGATTTTTATCTACAATACCGAGGCTTGCGGTAAGGCGATGTTCTCCGGATTGATACCAGCGAAATTCGAGATAGTCAGTGAGTATTAAATTCGGCAGAGAAAAGTATCTTTTCAGTTGTTCACTCTTTTCATTCTCATCAAGTGATTTACCAATGTCTTTGCATTCGACATATCCCAGCGGTGCATCATCGCGCAATAGCGTAACATCCGGTGCACCGCATTCAATCCGTTTGGCTTCGTTTACTACCAAAACATTCTCGGTTAGTCCGTTCAAGAGATTGACGAGCGCCGGGCGATAGCTATGCTCTCGAGCAAGACCGGTACTAAACTCACTATCGAGTTCCTTTGCATACTGACTAAATACTTTTTTCATCTGCTCCTCTTTCTTCCTCCCTCAATTCCGTTAAATCCGTCTAATCTGCTGCGAATCCCTAACCTCACCCCATCCACAGTGCTAAGACCGCTCCTGCTGGGTCCCGGATAACGCAAAAGTCGCCATCACCCATTTTACGAGGTCCGTCAATGACCTTGCCTCCCAACTCTTCGCATCTCTTTGCACTTACCGCAACGTCCTCAACCTGGACGTAAATCAGCCACTGTGGTGGTATGTTACCGTTTGTCCCTCGTGCATGGCATATTCCCACAGCCGATTCACCATCAGGACGTGCGATGTTGAAGTCGTTGTAATCTCCCATGTCATGATCGGTTGCTGTCCAGCCGACTACTTGGCAATAGAAGTCCTTGACTCGCTCTGCATCGCCAACTGTCAAATCCGTCCAGACGATTGCACCAATTGGAGGTTTTGGTTGGTCAGTCATTGTAATCCTCTCTTGTGTCCTTCTGAGTACTTTTATCTCTTGGTGGTTCTATCTGCTCAATCCGCTTCATCTGCTGAGAATCTCTTCTGTCATTGCGAACATGCGAAGCAGGTGTGGCAATCAAATTGAAGATTCATGGAGATTGCTTCGAAAACTTCGTTTCCTCGCAATGACTATTTGTAACAATCTCTCCATCAATCCGTTTCATCTGTTCAACCAGTTGTGAATCCTGCTATCTGCTTCATCCCCTACAAATCACCCAACCCAACCATATTTATCCCGTCTCTGCATTTTAATCGCCGAGAAGTAAATGCACCGATACACCTCATTCATATTCAATCTTCTATTCATTGGAAACAACAGTTCCCGGTCGAGGTCAATCCCGTGCAGTGCCAGCACACTCATAAACTCATCCTCCTTCTTCATCTTTCTCACTTCACGCAGGTACCGCGCAAAAGTCGCACGCTTGATAATCCTGCTTATCAACAATGTTTCACCCCGATAGATCGACAGCCAGTAAAACTCAATTGCTTCCTGCGCCAGCCTGAAATAGTCATGCGCCATGTTTTCCTCCATCTGTATTGATCTTATTATGCTAACTTGCAAACACCTCTTCCCGTTCCGCTAACATTCCGTTTTTAACCGGAATAAAATCTTAGAGACGAAATTACGATGCAGACAATATACGGAAAATTATGACTAAAAGCAACATTTGATGCACATATTGCATTCTTTTCTAAATTATTCTGTAAACTTTCTGCCTTTTACGGCATAGTGAATTACAGAACTTGCTAAATTCCGCAAGTTTTCCGCAAACTCACGCTCCCAAAAACGCGACAACTCCAAAAATCACTCAACCACCTTCACACAGTCAATCACCGTTCCGTCCACCCATTTTATTGCAGCGACGACCTTATCACCAGTCACCGGAGGCTGAGGTTTGCCGCCGCAAATGTCTTCTATATCTGCCTTTAGGTCATGGATGTCCACAATCGGTAGGCGTGAGCCTTTCAATCTGGAGATCAAATCCGTCCGCAGTGGGTTGATAGCGATACCCCGCTCGGTGATGATCACGTCAATCAGTTCACCCGGTCCGCAAAGCGTTGTTACTTCGTCAACTACGACAGGCATCCGGTTCCTGAAGGAGGGTATCGGCAGGATCGTACACTTACTAAACAGGCAGTTTTGCCAGCCACCGATCCCGTGCAGCAGCCGTCCATCCGAATGCGTCACCACGTTGGCGTTGAAGTTAACGTCCACTTCGGTCGCTCCAAGTACCGTAGTATCAACGATTCCGGCGAAGTTTCCCTTGCCGTGGTAGTTGTAGCTCGTGAACGGTGATGTGTTGACATGCCCCGGGTTTTCGCGCATTGACCTAACTCCTTCAAGGTCAAACGTCTGACCGTCGAGGATGTAGTCGGTCAAGCCCTCCTCAAGCATCCTGACGAGATACTGCGTTGAACCACCACGGATGAAGCGAGCCTTGATCTTCTCCTCCAACATCATCTCTCTCAAATAGATAGCAAATGCCAGTGCGGTGCCTCCCGCGCCTGCCTGAAATGAGAAGCCGTCGCGCATGATCCCCGCATCAGCGACAAATTGGGCGGCATACTCGGCGATCAGCAGTCGGTCGGGGCTCTTGGTGATCTGGGTGGTGCCGGAGACGATCTTGTCAGGCTCACCGACCTTATCCATCTCAACCACACAGTCCACATAGTTGCCCTGTATCTGCCACGGGTAGCACGGAAACGGGACGAGGTTGTCGGTTACAACTACCACTTTATCAGCATATTGCGAGTCTCCCAGTGCAAATCCAAGCAGTCCACACGCGCTCGGTCCTCGATCTCCGGTTGCATTGCCAAAGGGATCTGCGGTTGGTGCTGCGATGATAGCGATGTCAATGTGAACTTCGCCGTCCTGAATCGCTTGATAGCGTCCACCGTGCGAGCGCAATACAGCCATACCTTTCATCTTACCTCTGGTGCAGTAGTCACCGAGTGGTCCATTCATCGAGCCTTCAATGTGGTGAACGACTCCACTCTCGAGGTAGTCAATTATCGGTGCGTGGCACGGGAACGATGCACTCGGGAACCAGCGTAAGTCCTTGATTCCCAACTCAGCCGCTGCATCGAAGACAGCGTTGGCGACGAGATCACCATTGCGAAAGTGATGGTGACTGCTGATGGTCATGCCGTCCTGAATACCACACTTCAGCAGGGCTGTCTTGATGTCAGCGACCTGCTTGTTACCGTCTGACGGGTGATCTGCGCAACTTGCAATCGGCAGGGCTGCTTTGCGACCTGTAGGACGATACTTACCGACACCCATGAAAGGTGTCTGCTCGACTCCGTTGATGAGTCGCGGTACCATCCGTCCGGCTGCGTTTTTGATTAGTTTTTGTTTCATTATGTTATTTTAGTTGATATAGGCTCGGATTAACACTGTTCTTTGTCTGCCGCTTGAGGCAGGGTGTCTTGAAAATATCGTCACATCGTCACAAAATCGTCGCAAAGCCTTATCCAGTAAGGGGTAGCAGGGGTGACGGAACTGTGACGAAGTGCGACGGAATGGGAAATAAGCTCGTTAGAACACTTAGTTTGATCCCAATGATATAGCAGGGCACCATCCGTCCTGCTGCGTTTTTTGATTAGGTTTTCTGGCATTATGATTATATTGTTATGTTACGTGAGAATCATTTTATTAAATTTTCCAAATGGTCGTTGTATTCCCATTCACTATCAAGCCAAACTGTTGTATAATTAGTTTGATTTGGATTAAAGCCTAGTCCAAATCCAAACTGTTTCTTGCTTTTATACATTTCGACTCGAGTACGGGAAAACACCATATTGTTTAATTTGTCAAGATCGTTATCAAATGAAACTACAATGGAGATTATTAAATCTTCTGTTTGTGCAATATAGCCTGTGAATTTACGATTTTTCCTTGCTTTTTGGAAGCAGGCATCAATTGTTTTAACAATAGCTTCTAGATTATGATTTGTTTGTTCTAGAAGGGAAATTAAAATACTCCTGTTATTACTAAGGTCGCTATTACTATATTCTTTCAGGAATCCGATAATGTCTCTACTTACATTTAGTTTTATGTTTGGTTTTTCATCAAGATTGCCACGTTGCCACATCATCCAATCGTCAAAACACTCCGAGTAACCCTGTAACCAAACATTATCAATAGCAGCATTATCGTTATTTTCCCTAAAAATTGGATTATTTAATCTAGATTCAAGGTATGCACCAAAATAGTTAAGTTCTTCACTTAGGAATTCAGTTTTTGAGCTAAAAAGTGAAAGTCTTTTAAGGATATAATGAATTAAAATTTCTGAGAATTCACAAAAATGAGAAATAATATTTATATCTGCATAACTAGCAGTCCACGGCAACTCTAATACATTAGTATTTCGATTTATTGCAAGATTCTTTATATGCATTAATACTGGAGTAATGTCACTTAAAGTCAGCCCAAGCATCAAAACCCGATCATATTCTTCCATATTGATCTTGACTGATTTTTTTGATATTTTTTCAGTGAATACTGCTAATCCTGCGTTATCTACATATAGCTTAGCTCGACTCGCTTGCGCAAAAGCTTCGTACAGAATTCTTTTAGGTGATTGCTTAAGTTCTTGCACTAAATTATATTTAGTGTTATGGACTTA
>CAZVKN010000041.1:0-24543 GCA_964627035.1 uncultured bacterium
GTTCCCTGTTGGCAAGTGGACATTGGGGTAACACAATCAAACTGTGGAGGGTGTCTGATGGGAGTTTAATCAGAACATTGAAGGGGCATTCGATTATAATCTCGTCAGTTTGCTTTAGTCCTGATGGTTCCTTGTTGGCAAGTGCAAGCGATGACGGTACAGTTAAGCTGTGGAGGGTGTTCGATGGGAGTCTGGAAAAAACTATTATGGTACATTTAGCGGTCTATTCCATTTGTTTTAGTCCCGATGGCTTCATCTTGGCAAGTGGTAGTAGCGATAAAATGGTCAAGTTTTGGCAAGTTTCTAATGGTAGTCTAATCAGGACACTAAAGGGACATTCGCATAATATCTATTCCGTTTGCTTTAGTCCTGATGGTTCACTGGTTGCAAGCGGCAGTGATGATGAAACAGTTAAGCTGTGGAAGGTCTCAGATGGGAATCTAATAAAAACACTAAAGGGACATTCTAAGTCTGTCATGTCCCTTTGCTTTAGTCCTGATGGTATTGTTTTAGCAAGTGGGAGTTCTGATGAAACCATCAGAATATACTATTCTGTGTCCGAGATTCGGCAAATAAGCAGTAACCAATCATCTCTTTTCGAAAAAGTGGAATCTATCAACATAATCAATGCCTACGAAGACTTTATTAGAAACTGTCCAAAGTATCCCTTCACTGGTAGCATAATTTCAAAGGCTATCAGGAAAATCTACGCACTAACATCTGAAGCTGATGCAGTTGACGGCTATCGTTATTTTCTTCACCAGTACCCCAACTCACCAGAAGCTGAACAGGCAAGTAATCGTCTTTATGAAATTATGTATGCCATCGCTGAGGAAGAGAATAGTATTGCATCGTACAACGAATTTTTGAACAATTTCCCCAAAGCAGGGACGGTCCTACGCCAGAAATCGTTTGGAAATGCGCAACTCCTTGAAGTGGAACTTGTATCCGACGAGCTTGGTGATATCGATATTGAAGATAATAAGACCAAAGAACGTCTTGAACGTATTGCGCGTACACTTTACGTTGAAGCGATTCAAGCCAAAGAATCCGGTGATGACTATACTTTCATGCGTAAGTATAACACTGTTCTCTATAGCCCGTTCTTCAAAGGAACTCAAGCAGCGTTTGATCTGTTCCGTGATAAGGAATTGGCTCGTTTGATTAAAGGCTTACGTAATGAGATTTTAGAATTGCGTTATGAAATGCGAGCACAAAATCGGGCAATATTAGCAAAATTGGGTGAGATACAGAGTACTGAGAGTGCAAACTCAGAATATCTAAGTCGTATTCAAGAAATTACCAAAGCTCAAGCCGATGACTGGGCAGAGTACGTTACAAATGGATCAAAGCCAACTTCGTTTTGGAGTCCCAAAATTTATTAAATAGGAATAAATATGAAATTGTTAATTCTATATGTTTTTTCGATGTTGTTATTAATGGGATGTGGTGGTAAAGATACAGTTACAGATTATGCTGCTTATGAGTCACTGAAGACCCAAATAGAAAAGTTAAAGTCTGATTTCAGTTCAGGCGCAATGGGTGAGGCAAGCTACGCAAAAAAGCTAATTAAATCGGCAAAAACCATTAGTCGTAGTAAAACAATACCACCCATGACCCGCTATTCGCAATCCATGAAGCTATACCGAGAAGCTCTTAAATTTGATGCGGATAATAAAACCGTCAAAGATGAACTTAAACGGTTAAAAGAAATTTATAGTGTCGCACAGAAATGAGCTTATTACTCCCATCTGTCTTCCCCCGACATTGAACTATGATGCTCTAATTCGGACAGGATTCCTTGCAATCTCACCCTACAATTCTTACTTTATCTAAGTTATACCATCGACTCGATTTGGATGTAAAATTTTCCCGTTCAGTCACACTTCGTCACAACTTCGTCACACGTGTAAACACAACACCACAAAGGGATTCAGGCTGTTTTGTGACGAAGTGACGAAAAAATATAGCCCACGCCACACTGAATGTAACTCCCCCTTTGCCCCCCCTCTATGCTGTAGGGTGGAAAGATTGGACTCACGATTGCGCAGGGACGCACAGAGAATAGATTTACGAATAAGTCAAAGATCTCAAGTATATTCGTATTTCCTTGCAAAAAAGCCCCATCTATCCTTAACTTAATGCTAATGAAACCTCGACTCAGCCACGATGTGATTCTGTTCTTTCAGACTGTATTTTTAGGCAAGTCGAGAAAATCTGATCCAGTTAGCAATCTCTATATAAATAGTCACGATCCCGGATAGTATTAAGTTGATTTTCAGATCCTTAGACCATACGATGTGCAAATATACCACCACATGGGATGAGTCCGCACCACAATTCCCATGACCCCGCTGAGGCTTCTATCCGGTAGGTGAGCTCCAGTTGTTTGATAGGCGAACTGTATTCTGTTTTCTCACTTAGGTAGCCGTAATGAAACACAAACTTGGCATTGATGTCGGCGGTACTTTCACCGACTTTATCCTCATCTCCGACTCAGGTCATACAACCGTCCATAAAACCCTCTCCACACCCGAAGACCCGTCAATCGGCGTGATATCAGGCATCCATGACCTCGCAGATTCCTGCTTTCGCAGGAATGACAAGTCTGTTAGTGCAATAGATCAACTAATCAACAGCATCGAGACTATCGTCCATGGAACTACCGTTGCGACCAATGCGCTGCTGACGCTCGGTGGGGCAAAGACTGCGCTGATCACTACCAAAGGTGTGCGTGATGCGCTGGAGATGCGACGTGGAATCCGTGAAGAGCAGTATAACAATCACTATCGCAATGTGACTCCGCTGATCCCACGCTGGCTGAGGCTGACAGTTGATGAGCGGATAGACTCGCAAGGTGAGGTGCTGACTCCGATGGATGAGGCTGAATTGATGCCGCTGATAGAATTCCTGAAGAGGGAGGAAGTAGAATCTGTTGCGATCTGCTATATGAATGCGTTTAAGAACAGCTCACATGAGGATCAGACTGCGAAACTGTTGCGCAAACATCTGCCTGACTGCTTCATCACCGCTTCGACCGAGGTCTTACCTTCGATTCGATTTTATGAACGAGTCAGCACAACTGCCGTCAATGCATACATCGGTCCGGTAGTGTCGAATTATCTGGGACGACTGACCGACAAGCTTGACGACATCAATTTCAAAGGAACGCTGCTGATCATGCAGTCTAACGGTGGAGTGGTCACGCCGGATGTGGTGCAGACATCGCCTGCCGTGACTGTGTTGTCAGGACCTGCTGCTGCTCCGACTGCTGGAGTGTTCTACTCAAACCTGCTGGGATACACGGACTGCATCACCATTGACATGGGGGGAACGAGCTTTGATGCCAGCCTCGTCATTGACAACCAGTGCGTTACCAGCTCGGACGGTCAGATTAATCGATACAAGATTGCACTGCCGTCGCTGGATATTGCGACTATCGGAGCGGGAGGAGGGAGTATCGGGTGGATTGACAGTGGTGGATTGCTGCAGATGGGTCCGCAGAGTGCTGGTGCGAATCCTGGACCGATATGCTACGACCGAGGTGGCGAGCAACCGACATGCACCGATGCGAATTTGATGCTGGGATACCTGAATCCTGACTACTTTGCCGGGGGAAAGATACCGCTGAACAAATCCAAGAGTGATCAGATAATCAGTGATGGAGTAGCTTCCACTCTCGGTCTGTCACCGCTTGATTCGGTCGTCGGGATGTACCGGATCATCAACAGCAATATGGCGCAGGGTGTCCGTCAGGTGTCAATTGAAAAAGGATATGATCCACGCGAGTTTCTGATCATCGTTGCCGGAGGTGCGGGGGCGATACATGCAGGGGAGATTTGTAAGGAGCTTGAGATTCCGCTGTTTATTGTGCCGAATGTAGCGTCAATATTCTGCGCTGCCGGGATGCTACTTGGTGACCTGAAACATGACTATATCCGTTCGTATATCACGGGGTTATCGGATATTGATAAGGACTATTTCCTCGACCTGTACGATCAGATGAAACTGGTCGGAGTTAAGACATTGATCCATGAGGGAGTCAGTGAGGATAAAACCGAACTGTATCCTATCCTCGATCTCCGCTATGTCGGTCAGTATCACGAAGTGCAGCTCGCGGCAGGCTGTGAGGATGTCACTGGCTTTAACCTCGATAGGATCGCTGAGCAGTTCCACAAAGAGCACAACCGTCTGTTCGGGTATTCGCTGGAAGATGATGGGACAGAGATTGAACTAATCAATGTCCGCTTGCGGGTGCTTGGTACGATGGAGAAACCGAAATTCCTGAGCGGTACGACCAAATCTAAGCCATTAGAGTCTGCATTGAAGGAGCGACGGCAGGTATATATTCCTGAGTCAAACGCAATGGCGGAAGTGCCGGTATATGACGGTGATCTGCCGATGAGCGGTAACACAATCGTCGGTCCAGCTATGATTGAAAAGGTGAATACTTCCATCTTTATCGGTGAGAGCTATAGCTGTCTGGTGGATGAGTATGAGTCTTACATTGTTTATAGTAAGGAAGTGTATCCGGAAGGATTTAAGAAATGAGGAGAAAAAATAAAGAGGCAGCTTATGAAGCGTTATGACAGAATGCACGCAATCCAAACACGGTTACGGCACATATTCCGAAAGAAGCGTATGCGTCTCTTCACCGAACTATTTAAAATCTCTAATGATACGACCATTTTGGACATCGGTGGAACTTCATTTAATTGGCAATATATTTCAACCGATCCTCAATTGACCATTATCAATCTCGGTTTTGAGACTCATCGGGTGGACAACATCAAATACGAAGCCGGAGACGGCACAAATCTGAAATATGCTGATAAACAGTTTGATCTTGTCTATTCCAATTCGGTAATTGAGCATCTGTTCACGCTTCGGAATCAAAAACGGTTTGCAACAGAAGTGCAGCGTACCGGGAAGTCATATTTCATTCAAACGCCGGCTAAGGAGTTCTTTATTGAACCGCATATTATAGCACCGTTTATTCATTGGTTACCTGATGGTTTATACCGACGACTAATTCGATATTGTTCAGTAAGAGGTTTGGTTACGCGCCAAACTAAGGAATCTATTGATAATTTTGTAGATGAGGTAAGGTTGCTGACTTTTTCTGAATTCAAACGACTTTTCCATGATGCTGATATTTTTGTTGAGCGATTCATGGGGATGCCAAAATCGTATATTGCGTATCGGACGAGTGATTGTTGTTGATGAGTTTGGGTCGTTTGTGGTTTATCGTAAGGATGTGTATCCGGAGGGGTTTCGGAAATGAATAATAACAGGAAACCGCCGTCAACCCTCCGCGGTTGACGGCACAGCCAATTTATATGGGTTTACGACATAGAACTCTGATCACCGAACCATCAATGTTTTTTGTCACATTCACTACGATTGGGCATGTTCCCATCTTTAATGATGCGGACAAACTGATTATAGCAACAGAGTGTCTGCTTAATGTGTGCGAATTTAAGAAGGTTAAGTTGTTTGCTTATGTTGTTATGTCCACTCACATTCATCTATTAGTGTTTTGTGAAAATGGTGGATCAGAATTATCGAAGTTAGTGACATCAATCAAGGGTCTTATCCGTAAAGAATTAGTTGGTGACAAACGACTCTGGGAATATCGCTTTGATGATAAAGTTATACGATCTGATAGAATGATGCGCAATGCTATTGAGTACATCCACAATAATCCAGTAAAGGCAGAATTGGTTGAGTTGACGATTGAATATCAATTTTCAAGCGCACGCATTTGGGAAGGACAATATACCGATTCTCGTGTGTGTACTGACCTGTTGTGACTGTCAACCGCGGAGGGTTGACAGCGGTTAAATTGTAATGAAGCCGTCAACCCTCCGTGGTTGACGGTTATTAAACAACTTGAGTAGTATGAGAAGAATAATCTGTTTATCGTTTGTTGTCACTCTTTTTGGAGTATATATATGAAAACATGCGCTTTATGTAAGAAAAATAATGAATTGAAGGATAGTCACCTAATTCCCAAATTCGTCTCCAATTGGATAAAATCAACCTCTGCAACAGGAAAATTGCGCCCAGCAATCGCACCTAATCATAGGGTTCAAGATACAATTAAAGTCAAGTTGCTTTGCAACGATTGTGAATGTTTATTTAGCAAGTTTGAGACATATTTTGCGGATAGTGTATTCTATCCGGTAATAGATTCAGATTCTTATGTTATAAATTACAATAAATCCTTACTGAAATTTGCCGTTTCATTATCATGGCGGATATTAGTATATCACCTATTAAACCACAAGACCAACATTAAACATATCAAAGAACTAAAAGAAGCTGAAAAGAATTGGAGAGAGTATCTTCTATCCAATGTCATGAAGAATGATTACGAACATCACATGCTTATGCTTAGATATATCTGGAACGCTCCTAAAATATCAGGTACTGATGTTGACATAAATTGGTACTACTACAGAACAGTGGATGGAACTATTATTCAAAACAATGAAGAATCAATTGTGTTTGTAAAATTGCCTGGATTCGCATTCTTTTCAAGTGTGATTCCAAAGAATTTCAAGCATGGGAATAATACAATCATTAATAACATTGGGGCTCTGAATGCTAAGAAGCAATCATTGTCGGAGACTGTTAGGAAGTATTTGATACAAAGATCAATTGAAGCTCTGGCGCCTATATCAAATATTAGCAAAAAACAACTAAATAAAATTGATGTTGACTGCTATAATAATCTTGAGAAGGTAGGGAATTCATATGGTTTTCAATTGTTTTTAAGACGAGAATTATCAAATAGCAAAGAGACGGAATAAAACCATGATAGACAAAATCCTACTATCCATTTTCCAGCGGTCGTTCAAGGCGATCACTGATGAGATGAGCATATCGCTGACCAAGACCACCCGCTCACCGATCCTGTGTGAAGCGAAGGACTTTGTGACCGGGCTGTATGACGCGCGCGGTCGGATGCTCGAACAGACTGAAAACCTGCCGATACTGTCGTTCTCGCTGGGTCCGGTGTGCAAGGTGATCCTTGAACAGTACGGTGATGACCTGCACGAGGGTGATGTCATTATCCACAACGATGTGTTCTCGATGGGGAATCAGAATAATGATGTCGGGATATTCAAGCCGATATTCCACGATGACACGTTAATCGGCTGGTCGGCGGCTAAAGGTCATCAAGCTGATATCGGAGGCGCTGTTCAAGGAGGTTACAATCCGAATGCTACCGAAGTATGGCAGGAAGCGTTAAGGATTCCGGCGGTCAAGCTGTACGATAGGGGTGAACTCCGTAAGGACGTGTGGAATCTGATCTTTGCTAACATCCGACTGCGGATCGTTGATGAGGATATCAAGGCGCAGATCGGTGCATGTACGCTGGGTGAGAGAAGGCTGCAGGCGTTGGTGGAGAAGTACGGCATCGAGTGCTACGAGGAACACAAAGCTGAACTGTTCAACGCTACCGAACGAATGATGAAGCAGGAGATTCAGACCATCCCTAACGGTGTGTACGAAGGCGAGAGTGATGTTTATTACGACGGCAAGCATCCCGGTTCTGTGTTCACAGTTCGGACAGAGGTCACCGTTGAAGATGACGCGATCACGTTTGATTTTTCCAAGACATCTCCGCAGACGGATGGGTTTGTGAATGGTACTTATACTTCGACATGCTCCGCGATTACGTTGACCTTTTTGCAAATGGTGAACCCGGACATTCCTCATAACGAAGGGATGATCCTGCCGTTGAAGTACATCGTTCCTGAGGGCACGATCCTGAACGCATCCTACCCCAAAGCGACCACATTCGGTAATCATCTTTGTCCTCAAGTGGCAGACTCAATATTCAAAGCACTCTCGTCAGCGATCCCTGACCGTGTTACTGCCGGATGGAATCATCTGCTGTGCTCGCTGTTCACGGGTATTCATCCGCGAACCGGGCGGAAGTACGTGGACATCGGTTTCATTGGTATGAAAGGTGGTTCGGGGGCACTACAAGGTGATGACGGCTACGACCATATCGGTATGATTGATGCATCGGGCGGTGTTTTGGATCAGGACTATGAAATGTACGAGCAGCAGACACCTCATACAATCGTCAAGCATGAGTATCTACTGGATTCCGCTGGAGCAGGCAAATGGCGTGGAGGACTCGGCGTTGAGACGGTCATCAAGATCGGAGCGGATGAGACGACGATGGTGGTGTTCGGTGATGGTGATTGTGTTGGACCTTACGGGCTGTTTGGGGGTAAGGGATCGTGTCTGAACAGCATTACGCTGACTTATCCAGACGGTAGTGAAAAAGTGCCGATGAGCAAGGATCTGCTCGAAGGGATACCGAACGGTACTGTCTATCACCAGATAGCGTCCGGTGGCGGTGGGTTTGGTGATCCGAAGGAGCGCGACAAAGAGAAGGTCATGATGGATGTGAAGAATGGAGTGTGCTCGGAGGAGAGGGTGAAGGAGGATTATGGGGTGGAGGTAGATGACTGATAAAATTCCAGTAAAAGGTGATTCTCAGATTCTGATCTACCAAACCGAGAGCGGTAACACCAAAGTTGAAGTCAGGCTTGAAGGCGAGACTCTATGGTTGACTCAGAAACTAATGGCAGAGCTGTTTCAGACTACAGTCCCAAACATCAATATGCATCTGAAGAGCATCTTTGAAGAAGGTGAACTTGACGAGGATTCAACTATTAAGGATTTCTTAATAGTTCAAAAAGAGGGTAAACGTCAAGTTAGACGAGTGAATAGATTCTACAACCTTGATGCAATAATTTCAGTCGGTTACCGCATTAAATCAGATGTAGCAACCAGATTCCGGCAGTGGGCTACGCAGCGTTTGCGTGAGTTCATGGTTAAGGGGTTTGTGCTGGACGATGAGCGGTTGAAGAATCCGGATCAGCCGTTTGATTATTTCGATGAACTGCTCCGCCGTATTCAGGATATCCGAACTTCTGAAAAGAGATTCTATCGAAAGATAACCGATATTTATGCCACCAGTATAGATTACGATCCGACTATACAGCCCAGTTTAAACTTCTTTGCGACTGTTCAGAATAAAATGCATTGGGCGATCACGGGCAAGACTGCTGCGGAGATTATCCATGACCGAGCAGACAGTAGTGAACCGAATATGGGATTGACGAACTGGCGTGGAGATAAAGTCCGTAAGCAGGATGTTACGATTGCTAAGAATTATCTGAATGAGGAGGAACTGAAGACACTCAACAATTTGGTTGAGCAGTATCTCGTGTTTGCTGAGGGTCAGGCAATGCGTCGCATCCCGATGTATATGAAAGATTGGACGGAGAAGTTGAACGGATTCCTGCAACTTAATGACAGGAATATTCTGGAACATGCCGGCAAAGTGTCTCGTGAACTCGCTAAGCAGTTGGCTGAAGCTGAATATGATAAGTTTAATCGGGATCGAATTGCACTGAATGATGCTGAAGATAGTGATTTTGATGAGGTGGTTAGGCAGATTGAAGGTAGGAAAGATAAATGATATGATGAATGGGGTCTGTTCGGAAGAAACGGTAAGAAAGAATATTGGGATGGAATTGTAGTCTGACTCCCTAAGCCGGGAGTACACTGCATCACGAAATTTGAATATAGCTCCGGTTTCAGAGAAACTGGCTACGAACTAATTCTATGAACACATAAGGAAATAAGTAAACAGAAACAATAGACAAAACAATGAGGTCAACAAAAATGAAAAAGACACTTTTTTCTTTTGCGATTGCTATCTTCATAACGGTCTTATTGACTGTGAGCGGATGCGGTTCGGACAATGGTGGTCAGCCTGCCCAAGGGAGGACATCAAGACAAGAATCAGTGGTTGGATCGCCAAAAGAATACTTTCCAACTGACATCGGGTTGAAATGGATTTATCAGATTAGCATTAGTGAAACCGTACCCCAAAGCTATCGCGAAACTGCATGGCCGCTGGGTGAAAGTAACCTCACGTATTCAAGCCGGGGATATTTCCTCGGTGCTATTCAGGATGAAAGTCAAAAGTCGCAGCGTCTGGCTATTCGAGTCAAAAACCTAGCAGACAAGCAAGGACCTCTTGAGTTTCCTTTAGGAAGGCAATTGGATGTTGTCGAGGATGAATTGGGAATCTTTAGAGAAGTGAAGCACGCATTCTGGGCTGTGAATACATCACACAGATATGCAGTTCATCTTGTGGAAATACATGATGCCATGTATTCCCCTATGGGAAGTTCAATGGGATGGAGAGATGGATACTCTATAAGGCTAATTTTCTTTAGTAGTAAACCTGGGCTTCAAATTGGGCTGGGAGAAGATGCAATGGATGCACTGTTATTTGACGGAGTTGATGATCAGGTACAAGGCTATAGGGGAGAGCAGTTGCTCCACTTTGTTCGTACTGTAAAAGCATCCAAAGAAAGGAACAGTGACTTGGATGCGGGCTTCGTCGAGCACACATGGTTTGCGAAAGGGAAAGGACTCGTACGCCTAGAGCAAAAGATCAATGGAAAGACGTCGATGACTTGGACGTTAGAATCTTTCACAAAGGAGTAGAAACGTAGTCTGTCTTCCCAAAACCGGAGTTACTCTGAAATCTTCCATCGACTTTGAGAATCCTTAGATAGAGTATCCAATTGATTTGAAGTCATGTCGAGTCCCATAGTTCTCTCATGTAACATCGGTTGCGCGTTGTAAGAATGTTTCGACTGTTGACAAAAAGCAGTATCCACACTTGTGGAAATGGACAAACAAAAAAGCGAGGAGAAAAGAAAGATGAACAACAACATGCATCTTTTTGTACTGTTAGTTATTCTAACATGGACGGTAGTGTTTTCTGGTTGTACGCCCGAAAAGGAACGTACTCCAGAGAAAGCACAGTCAGTTGAGAAAACACAGCCGTTAGTAGAGATGTCAAAGGAAATAATTGGTTACTCCCCAAATGAAGAAGATAAGGGAATGGCTGAGAAGTTTCTAAGAGACGTCAACCCCGATATTTCTGAATTGAGCAGAGCCTTTAGAGGAGACGAGTACAGCTTCCGGAGTTTAACGAAGGAGCTAAAGGGAAGCGAAAAATTTAGGATATTCCTTTTGTACTTCACCAGGTTCCCAGTTCAACGGGGTCTTACGGATGATGGTCTTTACAGTAAAACTAGGGGCGGGAGTGGGAAACGAGTAAAGAAGATGTCACAGGTTTTCAGCAGTTCGGCTGTGGTCAAGTGTATGTATGGACTGGATGATCTTGCACCCGATACTCTGAGTGAAGTCATCGGGCTACTCGCAGGTGTTTATTACATAGGCTACAATCCACATAGCTCCGAGCCTACGACATGGGCGGCCAATTCCCTATCACGTTTGACTACAGATATTATGTTCGCAGAACTTGCGTGCGGTTCCGTAGCAGCGAAACTGCTTGTACATGATGGTGATTTAAAAATCCTTAAAAAAACCCAAGCGGATTTCCGCTGGAGTGGTCGCCCATCCATTGAAATTCTTCTTCCTTCCCCTGATCTTGGAGTAGATGATATTCCTCGCCTGAAAAAACTTCTAAATAGCAAGCATAAATACTACAGGGAAGCAGCAGTGAAAGCGCTTAAGAGGTTGGAAAAAGCGAGACAATGAGGCTTTAAGCAACGAACTTTTTCGTTGCATATCCATTGAGTTCATAATTCGGATATCGCCTTCATCACCACGACGTGTGGTACGGATAGAATGTAACCCGTGCCGCACATTTAGCCATAATGTTGGGAGAAAATTGTATTACCATGAACTTTGACTTAAACGACACACAGACAGCAGTCCAGGAGACTTTCAAAAAATTCGTAGATGATCTCGTCAAACCGAAGGCTGCTGAAATTGACGAGCGTAAAGAGTATCCGCTTGAGCTTTTTAAAGAAGTTGGCAAGCTCGGTTTCTTTGGGATGCGGTATCCTGAATCTATTGGTGGCACGGGGATGGATATCATCTCGTACTGCCTGGCGTTGACTGAACTGGCGAGAGGATCTATGTCGCTCGCTGCACCGTGTATGATGCAGTCGCTGATGGGCACATATTTCCTCTATCGCGATGGCTGTGCTGAGATCAAGGAGAATTACCTCCGACCTGCACTCGACGGTCAGAAGATAGGTGGAATCTGCATGACTGAACCTGACGCAGGTAGTGACCTCAACAGCATCAGTTCAATGGCAAAAGTAAAGGACGATCACTTCCTGCTTAGCGGTCAGAAGACGTGGGTGACATCAGCAGTAGTTGCTGACTTTTTTACCGTATTTGCACGGACTGACAACCACGACAAGTTGTCAATATTTTTCGTGCCTGTTGATCTTGAAGGCGTGACTATTGGTAAGAATATTGAGAAGCTTGGAGTGTGGGGTTCAATCACGAGTGAAGTCACGTTTGACGAGGTCAAAGTCCCGAAACATTACATCCTCGGTGGGATCGGTGAAGGTACTAAAGGACTGTTCGAGATACTGGCTGAAATCCGCATTATGACCGCAGCACTTGCTGTCGGAGTGGCAACAGCTGCTTATGAGGATGCCATCGAATATGCCAAGACGCGAGCCCAGTTCGGCAGACCTATCGGTAAATTCCAGGCGATCCGCATGAAAGCGGGGGAGATGGCAATGCAGTTGGAAACATCCAAGCAGATGTTGATGTATGCTTCATGGCTCAGTGATAATAAGAAGCTGGACAACAAGATTGCTTCCATCACCAAGCTGTACGCTTCGGAATGTGCCAACGACATCTGCGACCAAGCATCGCGGATCATGGCGAGCTATGGTTATGCTATGGAGTATCCGGTACAGAGATACTGGAGGGATGCACGGTTTACACTGATCGGAGGGGGTACATCGGAGATATTGAAGAATAATATTGCGAGAGATTGTGGGTTATAAGATTCACCACGAAGAACACGAAGTGCACGAAGGTAAGAAGCAACTTCCTGTTCTCCGTGAGCTTCGTAACAATTGAGAATAATGGAATTTGACAAACTATCTAAAAAGGTGATTGGATGTGCAATTGAGGTGCATCGGTATTTGGGACCTGGGTTGTTAGAATCGACCTATGAGCAATGTCTAGCACATGAATTAAGAACAGCCAATATACCATTTCAATTGCAGTATCCTCTTCCTGTGGAGTACAAAGAAATTAACTTGGATTGTGGATATCGGGTTGATTTGTTGGTAGATAACAGCATCATCGTTGAATTGAAGAGTGTTGATTCGTTGCTACCAATTCATGATGCACAATTATTAACCTACATGCGATTAACACAGATAAAGATTGGTCTCATAATCAACTTCAACGTAAAGTTGTTAAAAACCGGTATAAAACGAATGGTTTTATAAAATCTTCGTGATCTCTGTGATCTTCGTGGTAACTAATTTGGTAATAATATGACAAAAAAACTAAAAATACTCCTTGCCAAGCCTGGTCTGGACGGTCATGATGTCGGCGTTAAGGTGTTGGGGCATGCACTGGTTGACGCAGGCATTGACGTGGTATATACCGGACTGCGCAAGTCTATTGACGAGATCGTTCAGTCGGCGATTGACAATCAAGTGGATGTGATTGGACTATCCATATTGTCAGGCACGCATTTGGTGTTAGCCGAGCAGATGAACACACAGATGAAACAAGCAGGTCTCTCCATTCCGTGGATTGTGGGAGGCAATATCCCCGACAGTGACGTGGATGCGATTGTTGCGGCTGGAGCTACCGCCGCATTTGCGACCGGGACTACGATTGAAACAGTATTAGAATATTTGAACCACAAAGCTCACGAAGATCACGAAGGATGAATTGAAAATCTTCGTGAGCTCTGTGCTCTTCGTGGTAAATTGATAAGGTATTATTTATGAACGACATCAAAAAAGTCTTCCTCGAATCGGGTTTAGAGGTTGATCCTATATACACTCATGATAGTGTAGAATCACCCGACCTCAGCAATCCGGGTGAGTACCCATTTACGCGTGGGATACATTCGCTGATGTACCGCAAACGTCCGTTCACTATGCGTCAATACGCTGGTTTCGGTACACCGACAGAGACGCATGAACGTTTCCTTTACCTGATCAAAAACGGACAAACCGGGCTTAATGTAGCGTTTGATTTACCGACTCAAACCGGATTGGATTCTGATGATCCTCGAGCGGCTGGTGAAGTTGGTAGAGTTGGAATGTCGGTGGATACACTCGCAGATTTCGAAGAAGTGTTCGACGATATTGATCTCGATAAGATTACAGTATCACTTACCATCAACGGATCGGCTATCGTCTTGGTTGCCATGTACATTGCAATGGCACAAAAACGTGGATACGACCTCAAAAATCTACGAGGAACTGCTCAAAATGATATTCTCAAAGAAT
Organism: uncultured bacterium; assembly: GCA_964627035.1. Lineage (GTDB taxonomy): Bacteria > Electryoneota > AABM5-125-24 > Hatepunaeales > Hatepunaeaceae > CAZVKN01. The sequence goes on from CAZVKN010000041.1 coordinate 14,364, forward strand.
TTATCGGTCGTGGTACGTGGATATTTCCGGTAGAAGCATCGGTCAAGATGGTGGTGGACATCATCGAGTATTGCGCCAACGAAGTCCCAAAATATAGTCCGGTCAGTGTGTGCGGTTATCACATCCGTGAATCAGGAGCTAATCCGGTTCAGGAAATGGCGTATGCGTTTTGCATCGCTAAGGCATATACGGATGAAACCTTGAAGCGTGGATTAGACATTGATACGTTCGCATCGCGATTATCGTTCAATTTTGACATTTACGGCAACTTTTTTGAGCAGATCGCCAAGTTCAGAGGAGGACGCAGGCTATGGGCGAAGATTATTAAGGAACAATACGCAGCTCAGAATGACAAGTCAGCATGGTTGCGCATGATCGCCGGAGGTGGTGGTGGTGGACTCACTAAGGAACAACCGGAAAACAACATTATCCGCAGTGCATATTACGCTCTAATCAGTGCGCTATCCGGCACGCAGACAATGGCTCTTTGTTCGTATGATGAGGCATTTACTATCCCAACAGAAAAGGCTGCTGAACTGTCGCTTAGAACTATGCAGATTCTAATTCACGAGATGGGAATCTGTGATACCGTTGACCCACTCGGCGGATCATACTATATTGAAAGATTGACCGATCAGATGGAAGAAGCGATATCGGACTACATGGATCAGATTGACGAGGGTGGTGGTATAGTCGAAGGCATCTCATCCGGCAAAATCCAGGAAGCCATCTCACGGCAGGCTTACGAGCGTGAATCTGCAATCCAAAAAGGTGAAACTTTAAAGGTTGGTGTCAATTGCTTCCGTAAAGAGGAAGAGGTCAAATCTGTCGAATTCCATCCGTATGATGAGAAAGCTGTCAATACACAAGTTGACAGACTGCACAGCGTAAAAGCTACCCGCAATGATGACGATGTAAAAACTGCACTAATGAACATCACCAAAGCTGCGAATGAAAACCTGAATTTGATGCCGTCCGTGATTGAAGCCGTGAAAGCGTATGCGACCGTTGGAGAGATTACCCAGACACTGAAAGATGCATACGGAGAATTTCAGGAACCGATTTATTTTTAGGATAATTGATGAGGTAAATGTATGAATCAAGAAAAAACATCTTCTGTGATAAAGGAGCTTAGCATTGACGAGCGAATCCTTCTTATATAAGAAATATGGGATACGGTTCTGCATGATCAGGAGCGTTCAGTGCTGACTGATGCACAGCGGGATGAGTTGGATAGGCGCATTAATTCTTACTATGCCTCACTAGATTTGGGTGCTTCATGGAGTGAGGTTAAAGAGAGAATTCAAGCATCAAAGTGATATTCACAATATATTAAGGCGGTAAAAATGTCTAATTTAGCAGTAATTAAAGAATCTATCAAGTCTCTTTCCAAAGATGATTTCATTCAACTGAGACATTGGTTCTCGGATAAAGATTGGCAACTATGGGATGAACAAATTGAGATGGATGTAAATACCGGAAAGCTGGATTTCCTAATAAAAGAAGCTCTTGAAGAACATCGGTTGTGAAAGACGAAACCTTTGGATTTTGAAAGGTTTTGAACTCTAAAAATAATTTATGAGAAGTTCAATAGAAAAATACGAGAACACATTTTTTAACTGCGACAATAGAGAAATATTTGAACAGTTACCAGACAATTCTATAGATTTAATAATTACTGATCCACCGTACAAGGATTACCAGTCTAATCGTCCTGTTGCTCACGAGAGAGTAAAAAAGATAGAAGAGATGGATTTTAATCTTCCTTTTTTCATAGAGCAGTGTACGCGTGTCCTGAAACCAGGCTCGCATTTTTATTGCTGGTGTGACCATCTAACTTTCCCCGGAATCTTTCGTCAAATAGAATTATTGAAAGAAAAACATAAACTAGAAAAATCACCAGACTTCTTAAACTATAAAAATTGTCTTGTTTGGGTTAAAAATAATCATGGTTCGGGTGATCTGAGGGGAAATTATGCACCACAGCATGAGTTTGTTATTTTTGCTTGTAAAGGAAAGGGGCAAAAACTTAACGGAAAGAGACAACCAAACGTCTATTTTAAGACAAACCAATATGGGGGAAAGGAGTTCTATAGTAAAGTGTCAAATTACGATTATAGTCATGGTACCTCTAAACCTGTTGATATTCAGCGATTAATGATCGCAAAATCTTCAAGAGTTGGAGACCTGGTATTAGATCCATATGCTGGTAGCATGTCTGTGGGAGCAGCATGTATTGCTGAGAATAGAAATTTTATTATGGTGGAGTTAATTGAGTCACACTACACAAAAGGCAAAGAGCGGTTAGAAGCTATGATGAGTCAAACAGCATTTCTATAGAGGAAAAGATGTCTACGAATACGAAAATTGAACGGATGTTAAAACAGTTTAAGAAGCTTGAAAAGCAACTTGACCATTCCTTAGTAAATGAAATGGACATGAATATCCATATTGGGCAAAGAACATTAATACCTTTCTATTTGTTTATTTTACTAGAAAATGGTAGCTCAGCAACGTATAAATATATTGCTAAACAAATTACTACTCTAATGCCGTTATTGCCCAATGAACTATATTTTGGATCAGAGGTTTCAGATGGCAAGTCCAGAATAGAAAAAGCTCAATCATTCTTTAAAGCTCAATTGAATGAAATGGCAGATGAACTGTCAGTTGAGTTAATCATATTTAAAGGTAACCAACTTCATTTAACAGATGCAGGAATAACTTTAGCCGTGGGAATAAAAGCGAAGGTAGAAGAAGTAATCCGTTGGCAGTTATTACTCTCAAAAAGACCTACTGGAAAAGGAGGTAATACTGTGATTCTGATTAAGAGAAAAACCAATTGTTAAGAAATAAAGAACTCAAATAAACTACACAGAGAGACCAAATGCTACCAGGTGAAAAGAAGTATCCCCACATATTCAGTCCGGTTAAAATCGGAAACGTGTGGGCAAAGAACCGTATCAAGTATGCCTCAACGGAGACAAATTACAACTACAGTGACGGATTTGTGTCCGAGAAGGAATTAGCATACATAGAAGCACATGCACGCGGTGGATCGGGTATCGTTACCACTCAAGGCGCATATACCGACCCCAAAGGTGAAGGTCAAGGATACGTCGGTATGATGGGAATCTGGGATGATAAATATATCCCAGGACTTAAACGGATGGCGGACATCATCCACCAAAGTGATTCTGTTGCATGTTTGCAGTTAATGCACTGCGGACGCGTTGGTGGAATTAATTTGGATTACACTGTAGGTCCTTCAGCAGTTCCGCAGCGTCTCAGACGCTTCCGTCCGCAACGTGAAATGACCATTGAGGACATCGAAATTTGTATTCAGGAACATATTGACGGTGCAGTTCGCGCAGCTGAAGCTGGTTATGAAGTAATTGAAGTATCGGGTATTGTCGGATACCTCGTGTCCAATTACGTTTCCAGCTATACGAACAAACGAACTGATGAATACGGTGGTGATATTTTTGACCGCTGCACATTCATGCGTAAGATTTGTGAAGGTATTCGTGAAGCATGTGATGACAGCGTTGCTATCGGTATTCGTTTATGTGGTTGGGAATTGCTGGATGACAGAGGTGGTAACACACAAGAAGAGAGCACCGAATCGCATCGGATCGCTGAAGCGGCTGGATGCGATTATCTGAGCGTCACAGTCGGTTGGCAAGAATCGCTCGGATCGGTTATATCGCGCGATATACCGATGGGTAAGTGGTTATATATTGCTGAACGTGCTAAGAAAGCGTTGAACATCCCGGTTATGATGGCGTATCGGTTGTTCACACCTGAGATTCCTGAACAAGCTATCGCAGATGGCAAGTTGGACATTTGGGAGATGTGTCGTCCTCAGATCGCTGATCCGGCACTACCCATCAAGATTATGTGGGATCGTCAGGAGGACATCATCCCGTGTATAGCGTGTCAGGTATGTCTTGCGAGACTGTTCCGTGATGCACCGGTTACATGTACTGTCAGACCTACCTGTAGCCATGAAGGCGAGCGTGAATGGGGATATTACGGATTCCCGAAAACAGACGTAGTTCGTAAGGTCATCATTGTAGGTGCTGGAATCGCAGGTCTGCAAGCGGCGGCGATTGCCGGTGAGAAAGGACATGACGTAACAGTCTATGAGAAGACCGGACACATCGGTGGTCAATGGTATTACGCTTCACGCAATCCGTGGGGTGAAGAATCGGATCACTATTGGGATGACGAAGAGTTTATGCGGTTCGTAGATCACATGAAGGCTCAATGTGATAAGCACGGTGTCAAGTTCAAACTCAACACACCACTGACCAAAGAGATCGCACGTGAACAGAATCCGGATTCTTTGGTTATTGCGACGGGAGCGATGCCTGAAGTGCCTGATATTCCCGGTGCGAATAAACCTCACGTCGTGAGTATGTTTGACGTGTTCACAGGTAAAGCGAAGGTTGGTAAGAATGTGGTGATACTCGGTGGATCGGGTGCGGCAATCTCACTTGCACTATACGTAGTTGAAGCACAGAAGAGAGCAGGACATACTGACAGCAACCTCGCCATGATCGGACCGGAAGCTCGTTTTGGATTGGATGTAAATCCGTCATACATCTGGCGTTACAGATTACGGCTCAAGGAAGAGAAAGTCCAACAGCTAACTTACGCCGAAGTCAAAGTAATTACTGATGAAGGCGTTCTAGCAAGCTGGAAAATCTTCGACCGTAAGACCAAAAAGAAAGAATCGTTCAAAGATCAGGTCGTTAAGGCAGATACAGTGATACTCGCAACACTCGTCCCCAATGAAGAGATCAATTACGGCGCATCCAAAGGTGATGTTGCAAAGATAGGTGATTGCCTGTGGGTACGGAGAGGTATTGATGCTATTCAGGATGGGTATCGACTCGGTATGCGGTTTTAAGAGAAAACGAACCACCAAGGCACAAAGATACAAAGAAGATAAAACTTTATGGTTTGGAGTCTTAGTGGGAACAAATTTAATAATAGAGTAAACACAATGTTACTACCAAAAATTTCCAGTGCTCTACCCCAGATCCCCGGAACAAAGATGAGCGTTTATCCACATTCGGCATCCAGCTATATGGGGCTTTACCCTTGGATTGACGCATATCGGTGCAACGGATGTATGGCATGCGCTCAAGCCTGTCCATCCGACATTATCGGTGAGTTTAAGAGCAAGGCTGTGATAATCCTAGACCTCTGCCTACAATGTGGAGAGTGCTTTGAAGCGTGTGAGGTTGAAGGAGCGATTCACTTCCGGTTGCCACCGGGAGCGCCTGTTACCGACAACGTACCGTTTGTTTCGAGATATTAAGGATTAGATTTACAACAGATTAAACGGATTATACCATTGTTATTCCCTCGCAGTTTCGAATCCTGTTTAGTGTTAATTACGACTGGATTCCCGCCTTCGCGGGAATGACGATTTGCACATAGCTTAAAAAGGAATCTATTATGCCGGAGAAGATAAATACAAACTTTGTAGATCATATCTGCATTGCGGTTAAGGATGTCAAGGAAGCGGAGAAACATTACACCGAGAATTTCGGTTGGGATGTAGCTTACCGATACGATGATGAACCTGAGAAGATTCGAGTAGTCGGTTATATGGTCGGACCTACCGCTATTGAGATCATGGAAGACCTCGACGGTACGGGTGAAGTAGCTAAATTCATCAAGCGATCCGGTGAAGGCGTTATGCTGATCAGTTACAATGTGGACAATTGTGACGAATCGCTGGAAAAACTGAAAAAGAACAAAGTCGCGTTGATAGACCAAAAACCACGCTATTTCGCTGAACACGACAGGAACTTTGCGTTCATTCATCCGAAAGCAACCCATGGGATTTTGACAGAGATTATTGATGGGAATTATGATCTGTAACATCCAATGACAAAAACAATCCTATCCCTTGAACAAGCTTTGACACTGCCATATACGACTCAGCGGTTTGTCCAGTTAGGTTGGCGTGTGATCCGAATCGAGTCAGGACACGGCAGCAGACCCGGTGATCCTAACAGATACATCGGAGAAGATACCGGAGTTGACGATCTTCACTCATATTATCTCGCTCCGAATATCGGAAAAGAGGCAATTACTCTCAATCTCAAGACAAAGGAAGGTCAGAAGCTGCTGAAGAAACTCATCAAGGAGCTTAATGTCGATGTTTTTCTCTGTAATACTCTTCCGAAACGATATAATCAGTTCGGTATTGATTACCAGACTCTGAAGGAAGCAAATCCAAACTTGATCTGGGTCGGTATATCTGCTCTTGGTCCCGATTATCCCGACCGAGCCGGATATGATCCGGCACTGCAGGCATTGTTGGGTTACATGCATCTGACAGGTGATCCCGATGGCGATCCGATGTTATGTGGACTGCCTATCATTGATCTGAAGGCTGGTGACGAGGCTTTCGCACAGATTCTGCTTGCTATGCTTGAACAGGAATCCACCCCGAATAAGTCAGGCAAAGAAATCAACATCTCGATGGCTCAGGCTGCCGCTTCATGGCTGATCACAGCACTGCCACAGTTGCCGTTTGTTGACGAGTCTGAACTGTTCACCCGCAGTGGTAACGAACATAGAAGCTTTATTCCGTGCAACTGTTATCCGACCAAGGACGGACATGTCTATCTGGCAATCGGAAACGATATACAGTGGGACAAGCTGACTCATATTGGGGGTTTTGGTCACATTGCCACATCTGACAGAGCATCAAATCAGGGACGTTTAAAAGAGAAGGACCAGATTTACGAGGACATCCGTCAAGGACTTAAGGGCTACACAACCGACGAATTCATTCAGGTCTGCATTAAGAACAACTTAGCTGTGTCACCGGTCAATTCGACCAAAGATGTTGCTGAACTTGAATATATTGAAAAATGCATGATAGGGACGGAATTACCATCAGGCAATCGTGTTAACCTGTTTCCTGCTCCGATGGACACTGAATTTCTGGATGAGAATGAGAATGTACTAAAATGTGCACCGAGACTCGGTGAGCATAATGATGAGATATATAACGAAATTGGGTTGAACCGTGATGAGATTGAGAAATTGAAGTCTGAAAAGATTATTTGATTCTCTGGATTCCCGCCTGCGCGGGAATGACGGACTCGGCAATATATCAAAGAACCTCTATAATAACCGAAATGAAGAATCACAATCACGTAATCACCTAATCACACAATCACGAAATGGCAAAATTTTCAGATATAATAGAATCTCCTCCTAACAGTAAACTAATCCTGCAGGGCAATGCTGCATTCGCCCTTGGAGTCATCCACTCCGGAATTCATGCAGTCACAGGCTATCCCGGAACTCCCAGCACTGAAGTTATTGATAAATCACTGGCATTCGCAAAAGATCGTCTTGCCATCGGCTGGTCTGTCAACGAAGCGGTTGCCGTTTCGACCGGATTAGGACATGCGATTGCCGGTTATGACACGGTTGTAACAATGAAAGTTCCCGGTGTGTTTCAGGCAGCCGATGCCATCACTACGACGGCATTTTATACGGGCAAAATGGGTGCGCTTGTTATTTACGTCGCCACCGATTATGTACCGTCAAGTACTCAGCATGTGATTGATGCACGTTACTTCTTTTCCTCAACCCGGCTGCCGGTACTTGAACCACGAAACCATCAGGAGATGTATGATATAAACTGGGTAGCTGCTGATTTGAGTCGTGAGTTCAACACTCCTATCATCATATTAGCATCGGGAATTTTGGCTCACAGTGAAGCTTTGATCAGGACGCGTGAGCCTCGCACAATTACCCCGAGAGAGCTACCTGAAAATCTGCACAACTGGATGAACATGCCGAACATTGCCCGTGCAAATTACAATAAAGTCACGCTCCAGCGGATACCGGGCGTGAAGAAATGGGCTGAGTCGTGTGATCTGATCGGTGAGACTGCCGGAAATGATGACTGGGGTGTGATTGTCAACGGTGAGGCTGAGATTGTGGTTCGGGAAGCTCTGAAGAATGCAGGACTCGATCCATCAATATTGTCATTGGCGATTACATATCCACTTCCGGAATCGAGAGTGAAGGAGTTTGCTAAAAAGATCGAAGGTCAGATATTCGTGATCGAAGATGGACACCGCTATCTTGAGGAGAAGGTGTGTCTATTGGGTATAGATGCCATTGGCAAGGATGAGCTGAGTGTGATCACGAACTGGACGCCTGAAGATGTGTTGCAGTTTTTGTCGCAACACGTGAGTCTTGATAACGATGTTGAAAGCATTGAGATGGTGATTCAGCCTCTACCGAGACCACCTTCGATCTGTCCCGGTTGTTCCTACAAAGCTCTCACATTGGCAGTAGCAAAACTTAAGCGCAGAGGAAAGCTGTATGCTGCATTCGGAGATATAGGCTGCTCGACACTGCTGCATTTTATGGATTCCCTTGACACATGCTCCTGCATGGGTGCATCAGATTCGATCCGTCAGGGATTTGTACTCTCAAGACCTGATATGGCTGGCAAAGTTATCAGCATCATCGGTGACTCAACGGAATGCCACTCCGGTCTTGATTCAACGCGGAACGCTGTGTTCAGGAACGTACCCGGAGTGAAGATCATTTTGGACAACAGCACTACTGCAATGACTGGAGGGCAGGTTGCACCAAGCTCGAATCTAAACCTTGAAGGACAGCCTCACAAATTCAATCTGAGACGAGCAATAGAAGCGGAAGGGGGGAGGATGGTTGTGATTGATGCGTTTGATCTCAAGAGTGTCGAAAAAGAACTGAAGAAGGCACTGAAACTTGCTAAGGATAATGTATTCACAACCTTGCTGATTGAAGGCGACTGTATTCATGAGTGCGATCTGGCTACGCTGACAAGGACAGTTAAAATAGATTACGATCTGTGTACTGACTGCGGTGTGTGCGACATCTGTCCGGGATTGGTGCTCGATGAAAACAAGCATCCTACTTTTACAAGCCTCTGTACAAACTGTGCTTCAACGGATCAGATATGTCGGCAGATATGTCCATTTGAGGCGATTATTCAGGTTGGCACTCTGATAGACGGTAACGGTGATATGCCTGAACTGCCAAAGATTACTGAAGTTGAAACTGTGGAAATTGATCCTGCTCTCCTCCCTGATTCGCTTCGCGTTGCGGTCAGGGGGATTGGGGGGCAAGGCAATCTGTTTTTCGGCAAGGTGCTGTCGGAAGTAGCTCTGCGGACTCCGTATGCTGACGCTCATATAGTGAAGGGTGACACGCATGGAATGGCTCAGCTCGGTGGGTCGGTTATTTCCACGTTTAGCTGTGGAGATGTCTATTCTCCTGCGTTAGCTCCTCATTCAGTGGATGCTCTTGTTGCTATGGAGATCAGTGAGCTGCTGCGTCCCGGATTCATCGAATTGCTGAAACCGGGTGGTACGATTATATTTAATGACTTCACCGCTCTGCCCGTGACAGCCTCAAAGGAGGATTACCCATCACTTGAGCGGATTGAGGATGTGGTTAAGGATTACAATGTGCTACATATAGATGCGAATCAGGTAGCTTTTGACCTCGGCGATAAGGGCGGCAGAACTGCGAATGTAGTGGTCATTGGTCTGCTGTCAACGGTAGAACCGTTCAGCAACATCCCTGAATCAATCTGGCAGCAGGCTTTGCTGGCGGTGTCACCGAATGAAGTGACTAAGGCTGTGAATATGATGGCGTTTGAGAAGGGAAGGGGAAACGTAGAACAGGAATTACCGGCAATTTGATAAAAGTAGTGTTGATTGTTGCAGGAACCATTTTTTTACTGCTTGGTATTATTGGGATTCTTTTACCGCTATTGCCTACGACCCCATTTCTACTGCTTGCGGCATCATGCTATGCGAAAAGTTCAACGAGGTTGTACAATTGGCTGTTAGAGAACAGATGGTTTGGCAAGTACATCAAAAACATCCGCGAAGGGCATGGAATCCCGTTAAAGGTGAAAATTTCGGTCATTACGCTTCTGTGGATAGCGATTGGATTTTCAGCTATTTTTGTAGTTCAAGGTTTATTGGTTAGAATAATTTTGGTGCTGATAGCTGTTGGGGTTACTGCGCATATAGTTTTTTACCGGACATCAAAGTGAATAGGAGCAAATAATAAATGATGGTGATTGCTTAAGTTCTTGCACTAAATTATATTTAGTGTTATGGACTTATAT
>CAZVKN010000042.1:0-22448 GCA_964627035.1 uncultured bacterium
AAAATCTATACTGAAAAACATTCTCGGACAGACTGTCAAGTCCGGAATGACAAATGAATAAATAAACGAACTCATGAATGTCCGTTCTCCATGTTATTCAGTCAAGTCCAATTCCGACTCTTCAGCCGGACCAACTGCACCTGCTCAGTGAGACCTTTCAATTCCGCACTATCCTCACTGGCGATAACATTACGCCTTCTAATCTCATCCTTAACACCAGGCAGATCGAAAAGCTTACATGTCAATACAATATCGCCACCTTGGCTGATGGATTCAACCCTCGCAGCCGTATTGACGGTTGTACCGAAATAATCGAGGTTGTCGTTCAGCATGATGCTGATACAAGGACCGTTGTGCAGCCCGATCTTGATAGTCAGCGGATTGGTGGCAAACGCGTTCTGAATCTCAATTGCAGTTGCAATTGCTTGCACCGGATCACTGAACAGCGCCATCACCGCATCACCGATGGTCTTGACGATTCCACCTTCATGCTCGCGGATGATCTTGCGCATGATGTCAAAATGATCCTTGACCAGTGCAAAAGCCGGAGTGTCTCCCATATGGCTGTACATCTCGGTTGAACTCTTCAGATCACTGAAAAGAAATGTCAGATGCTTGACCGCCAGCGATACCGACGGATCAAGAAGCTGTGTGGCAAAGAAGTCGCGGAAATCCTGCAGAGCGGTCAGCTTGGATGCTGTCAGCATGTTCGGGTTGTACAGCGGTGATTGGATCTGAAACATGACCGGCTTTGGTGATAAATTTGCCACTGACAACTGTCTGTTAAGGTCGTTGTCGAGCACTTCTATTTCCGTCTCAGAAACGCATATTTCATGTCCACGGTCATCTTCCATACTGACCGAATCACGGTGCAGGAACGGCATTGCCCACAAATTGTGAGTGCCAGATAGTGGGTGATCGATCTCACGTTTCCCATCCGCTTCAAGGCGGAGCTGCACCTCAACATGCGAAGTCAGCGCAGGATAGCCATAGCAGTAGTCCACATGTTTGATCGGTCGCAGGTTATGAGTCGGAGCGAAATTTGCCTCGATGGATTCGTCAAAGTTTGTCTTCAGGTCAATACGGCAGACGTCGCAGTGATCTTCAGGTTGTATGCTCTTGAGGTCATTGTATGTGTTAGTAACACCGCGGCAGTTAGGGCATATCAGATCCCAATGCAGATCAAACAGTCCCTCAGTTGCCCCGATCAGAAAAAAACGGATGGCTGACAGTTGATCTATCCTCATCCGGTCGGCAAATTCGAGAGGTTTGATACGTTTGAGGTTAACATCCGCTTCATCAATCAGCCATTGACGGGCTTTGCTGAGAAGATCAGGATCAATGTGGTACACTTTCATTCGTGACAGTGCAGCATCGAGATAGGTTTCATTTGTCCTGGACCTCCGCTCACCGATTCGCAATCCCGAATAGATCGCTGTCAGACTGTTCTCCACCTTATTGAAGAACTTGTTCACTCTCTTGCGAATCAACTGCATCATCATCCGCACCATCCACCCGCGACCAAATGGAACCGACATAACCATCTCGATACGAACCTTGGTGCTGTTGTCATAGGGTGTCAATTCGATTCTGACAAAAACCTCTCGCATCGGACCTGCTGAGATTACCCGTCTGCGGCTAAACCAGACCGGCTTGACCCACTCAATTGACGGGTCGTGCATACGCCCGATTTTTACCCCGAACATTTTGAGCGGAGCACCTGTCCGGTTCAGACCATCTTCATCGCGGGTCAGTTCAGGATTAACCGGAGGAAAACCGATAGTTCGGGTGAACAGATCCGAATCGGTTATCAGCAGCCACAGCCGTTCAGGGGTGGTGTTAAAGGTCCGTTCAGCAATAAGAGGGATCGTAGTCATAGTGTTCAAAGTTCAGGCTTAAGCCTGTTCCGGTGTAAGGAAAACACGCTAAAGAGTCTGTCCAATAATACAAATAATCCGCTGTCAGGTCGCCGCACCTGACAGCATACCTATTGATATTATGTGTGTTATGCTGTCAACCACGGCGGGTTGACAGCGGTGTAGCCTAGAATGGCAGTTCCATCTATTCGACATTTGTAGCAGCCATACTGTCCGCAATAGCCTTATCACGCAGCCTGATTTTGCTCTTGACTTTCACGATTTGGTCGCGGGAAGCTTTGGCTGTCCGGTCGTCTCTGTCACGCGCAAAACCAAGCCTTTTCTGGTAATACGACAGAGCCTCTTCATAGCGTTTGAGCCGCTCAAGTGCCAGACCGGTGCAGTATAAATTGTCGGTTGTCCCCCCGTTTGTATAAGACGAGTCGAAAGCAACTATCGCCTCTTCATACTTATAAGTTCGCAACAGAATCTGCCCGATGTTGTGCCACGCTTGTGGATGAACCGGGTCGAACGACAGAATCTTCTCACAATGTTCAATCGCTGCTTCTGTGTTTCCCAGCCCCAGATCCGCCACCGAATAAGCGAGCAGCAGTTTAATAGCGTGAGGATCTATCTCAATTCCCTTATCAAGCACATCCTTGGCAAATCGGTAATAGTGTCGGTCATAGTACCAGCGGGACAGCGTCAGCTCAGCATCCTCGTAACCCGGTGCTATCTGAAGGGCACGTTTCAGCAGCAGCTCACCGGTACGCCACGGCAGATTTTGCAGACGATTGTAGCCGAGTCTGGAGAGGTAGAAGTAATTCTGCGGATCATCCTGATCGTAGTTCAGCCCAAGCTTCAAAGCGGATTCCGCTTCAGTCCAGTCACGATGCTTGAGAAAATAACGCCCGAGCAGAGTGTAGCTCAATGCATCCGTTTGATCAAGCTCGATGGCTGCGATAATAGAGTTGAGGGCTTCCACGCTGTGCCGTCCTAATCCGATAGAGAGGTAGGCTTTCCCAAGCTCCTGATGCGGCTGCTTCCAATTAGGATGTCGTTCTATCAGATCGTTCAACAGTGTTGCTGCCGAATCTGTTCGGTCAGTCAGATACAGATGACGTGCCGTGAACAGAGTCCCTACATCCTCATCCGCAATGGAGGGATGTTGAACCTTCCACAGGGGTTCAGAGTCATCACCCAAAAGTTTGATTACGTCATCGGAAAGTCCGGTAGCCGATTGAAGGAATTCCTCTGCCTGCAGAGAGACACTGTGCAGTTTCTCAAACGATTCATCGCCGTCATACCTGCTAAGATCAGCGATATACTTTGCACCGGAATCGTCTTTGTGAACATCTATAATCCATTTGACCTTCATCAAGCTGGCAAGCCGATATAGCTCATTTCGATCCGGCTTGCTTCGCGCGAATACCGGGCTGAGAGTTGAATTTATTCGTACAAAAGTCTTCGGTGATGCGGCAAGTCTTCGCTCGATTTGATCTACGATTGCAGTGACCCGCGGGTCATGCAGTGAGTCGGGTAGAGATCGGTGGGCAGTTGCAGAATTTTCACCCCATACGATGACACGAACAGGAATGGGCGGCGGTCGGAAGATCATCCACATGACAATGTACAGCGCAATGATCCCAAGGTTGACCTGCCACAGCATCTTATAGAAATGTGATTTTGACCAGAACTCGGTCCCGCGCCATGTTACGAACCAGATGAAACTGAAAATGAAAATGGCAACCGGCACCAGCGAAATCCCACCGGGTAGAGTCCACGATAGAAAATCAATTAGATCTTCAGTAATCATCCGTTAATCAGATTTAACGCTTCCAAACGGGTGATCTGTTTACGTAAGTATCCTCGCTGTGCTGAAGTGATCGTTTCGCTCCCCTCTTTCTTTACTCCCTGCATCGAAATACATAGGTGATGTCCTTTTATCACAACGATCACACCCAACGGTTTCAACCGTTCCACAAACGTGTCGGCAAGTTCAGTGGTCATCCGCTCCTGAAGTTGCGGTCGTTTGGCGATAGAATCCACCAGTCGAACGATACTGGAGAATCCGGTCACCTTGTCGTTGCCGGGGATGTATCCGATAGATACTTTACCCCAAAACGGCAGCAGGTGATGCTCGCACATGGAGTAGAACGGAATCCCCTTCACAACGATCATCTCATCATGGTTCTCGCTGGTGTACAGCGACAGATGTTCGGCGGGTTTTGTGCCCAAGCCGGAAAAAATGTCACTGTACATCCTCGCAACACGGTTGGGAGTCTGCAGCAGACCCTCACGGTTCGGATCCTCGCCTATGCCTTCCAGCAACAGCCTGACCGCCTGCCGTATTTTATCCTGATCAATCGCCATCTTTCTTGTCTGTCACATTTGAGGTTGTCACATCCCGCACAGGAGCAGGAGCTTCTTCCGGTTTTCTCTCTGTTTTACTAACAGAAGTTGGTGGTGATGAGAACAGCCCGGTTGCATCCTTCGACTTGGACTGTTCCGGTCGGTTCGTTGAACCTGATTGGCGCGGTGATGATTTTGCAAAAAGGTCCATGGAAGCCGGCAATTTCGGGTCGGTTTTCCTCAAGGTTGAATCCTTGGGCTTTGGAGCGACCTTTGGTTCGGCAGATTTATCGCTGACTGTTTTGGGTTTCCTGCCTCTTCTCACCGGCTTTGGTTTCTCATCCTTAGACTTGGAAGCAGCATCTGTCTTGTCAGGTTTTTCGCCGGCTGTTTTAGGCTTTCTGCCTCTTCTCACCGGTTTTGGTTTCTCATCCTTAGGCTTGGGAACAGCCTCAGACTTATCGGATTCTTTGCTGACTGCTTTGGGTTTTCTGCCTCTCTTTATCGGTTTTTTATCTTTTTCAGGTTCAGCAGCCGTCTTTTCTGCAACATTTGGCTTTGTTTCATCCGTTGATACAGCCCTGGGATCCTCTTTTATGGGAGGCTTTTTAGCCTGTGTTCTTCTCGGTTTCGGCTTCGGTTTCTCTTTTTTGACTACATCACTCTTCTGTGTCGTCACTTCTGTTGTGACAGGCGTATCCACCTTAGATTTTCCCTTGACCGGCGGCTTCATTTTCGGTTTCGGCTCCGGCTTGTCAACCCTTTTGGGAGTCGGTTTCTTCTTTGCCGCAACCTGAGGTTTCGGTTCCTCTTTCGGTTTAGGAGGTTTGCTTTCTTTTTTCGGAGGCTCTTGTTTGTTCTGCGTTTGTTTCGATTTGTACGGGCGTCGCCTCGGTTGCAGATCCCTGCTGCTCACCACGCCGTACTCCTTGGCAAGCTGTCTTCTTGTCTGCGATGTACCTGATTCTGAACCGGTTATCTTTGTTTTAGCAGCGACTTTTTGAGGCGGCTTCTCTTTTTTCGGTTGAGGCGGTTGAGCCTGTTTCGGTTTGCGTGAACGTGTCGGACGTCGGCGAGCTTTTACCGATTTTTTGCGTTGAGGAGGAAGTTTCCCATCTCGGAGCAATACATCTATCTCGTGACCGTCGAGGATTTCCCGTTCCAGCAAACCGTCAGACAGAAGCTTTAGCTTGTCCACGCTGTTGCGGATAAGTTTTTCAGCTTGTTGCTCTGCATCTGTGACAATTCGGCGGATCTCGTTGTCCACCTCCTGTGCAGTCCTCTCGCTATAACTCCGCTGCTGGGTAAAGTCGCGCCCGAGGAACACCTCATTATCCTTACCGCCGAGCGAGACCGGTCCGAGTTTGCTCGACATGCCCCACTCACACACCATCTTGCGGGCAATCTCACTGGCACGTTCTATGTCATTGCCGGCTCCTGTGGACAGCTCGTTGAAGACAATCTTTTCCGCAGCACGACCGCCAAGGAGAGCAACCATCACCCGATTCAGATATGTGCGGGAATAGCTGTGTTTCTCATCCATCGGGAGGTAGTGTGTTACACCGAGTGCTCGTCCGCGCGGGATGATCGTGACCTTGTGCACCGGATCTGAACCGGGTGTCAGTTTAGCGACGAGCACATGTCCGGCTTCGTGGACAGCGGTCTGATGTTTCTCCTCTTTAGAGATAAGAACGCTCTTGCGCTCGGTGCCCATCATCACTTTGTCTTTAGCGTTCTCGAAGTCCTCCATCCACACGCGGTTGACGTTGCGCCGGGCTGCGAGTAAGGCTGCCTCATTCACCAGATTGGCGATGTCTGCACCGGACAACCCTGGGGTACCTCTTGCCAGCACCGGGATCTTCACGTCCCTTCCAAGTGGGATATTGCGAACATGCACCTTGATAATCCCCTCACGTCCACGGACATCGGGACGGTCAACTACAATCTGACGGTCAAATCTGCCAGGGCGGGTTAATGCCGGATCGAGTACATCCGGTCGGTTGGTGGCTGCGAGAAGAATTACCCCGTCATTGGACTCAAAGCCGTCCATTTCGACCAGCAGTTGGTTCAACGTCTGTTCGCGCTCATCGTGACCGCCGCCCATTCCGGCACCGCGATGCCTGCCGACCGCATCTATCTCGTCAATGAAGATGATGCATGGGGCGTTCTTCTTACCCTGCTCAAACAGATCACGCACTCTCGATGCGCCAACGCCGACGAACATTTCCACAAAGTCCGCACCTGACATTGAGTAGAACGGTACTTCCGCTTCACCGGCAACCGCCCGAGCAAGCAGCGTCTTGCCGGTTCCGGGAGGTCCGAGCAGCAGTGCTCCGGTTGGAATTCTGCCTCCCAATCGGGAGAATTTATCAGGCTCCTTCAGGAAAGCAATGACCTCAGTCAGCTCCTCCTTTGCTTCATCACATCCCGCCACATCCTCAAATGTGATTCGATGCTTGTCTTCCGTCATCAGCTTTGCGCGCGACTTACCGAATGAAAACACGCCACGTCCGGGTCCACCACCGCCCTGCATTCTGCGGATAAAATATAGCCAGATCGCAATTATTATCACCCACGGGAGTATTGACGTTATCAGATAACCGACCCAACTCGTGGTCTTTTCGCGGAAGCGGTAATCTATCTTGAGGCTGTCCCATTCAGCGAGCATGTCTGCATCAACGAACGGCAGCACGGTGATGATGTGTCCCCCATCCTTCAACCGACCGTGGAATTCGTTGTCTATAATGTCTGCACTGTCAAACTGTTTGTCTTCGAGCAGGTCACGGTATTCACTGTACGACTTTTGAACCTCAGGCTGCTCTGATATGTTCAATTGATGAAAAATAATCCATGAACCGATAACGATCAGTATCCACAGCGTCAATGTACGGGACGATTTTTTCCAGTTGAACTTGTCGTCCGAAGGGAGTTTTCGTCGGTTGCGTTTCTTTCGGTCGTCGTTTTTGTTCTCCTTCTTTGGAGAATTCTTGTCTGTCATCAGATCCTTGTTGTAAATATCTCGAGAGCATTAGCTTTGCAGCAACACTATTATCTTGTAGTCGGGCTTGTTTCAATCCCGACATTGTACACTGAATTCTTTGATTTATTCTCCATTTTGCCAATTCTCGTCATTCCCGTGAAGACGGGAATCCAGAAGAATCAATATAGGACTGGATTCCCACCTGCGTGGGAATGACGAATAAAAGAATTTTGGAATAAATCAAAGAACTCACACAGTCTGTTTAGCTCTCTAATGTCTTATTCTGAGTCAGCTCGATAGAATTTTATCAGCTCACTCTCTTGCCATAAAAACTTAACTATACGCTTCGTCGCTGAGGTCACTTTGAATTGATCTGCAATCCTGAACGGGGGTATTGCTGCAAGCTGATCCTTAATCCACACGAGTGGGAAGTTCCTGCGATGCTGCGGTATTCCTCTTTCCCGCAGAATGTCGCTGACTTTGCGATGACCTTTCATCCGATAAGGAATCACCTTGTCACCCGTTTCCGCTCGTCTGATCGCAAATTTGTCCGTTCCCAGCTTGTCCAGGTCACAAATGAGCATTCCTGCCGGTGGTGGGATTGTTTCGGATTCTGCGTCCCCCTCAGTTATAGCCAAAGTTCCGAATTCGGGAAAAGTAACCTCGTCTCCAACCGACAGCTCAACGATTTCAAAGTCGTATTCAATGCGATAGACGTAAATATTTTTTGTGTTGCTGAACAGATTCACACCTCCCCCGAGTTCTACCGTTCCTGTGCGACCGCTATTTATCACTCTATCAGCACTCTCCATCCGCTCCAGTGACCTGCGGTGAACGGACTGTCCCACCGCTCGGGCACACTCCTGCAACATACGTAAGCGTAACACAGTAAGATACGAACAAAATCGTTGGCAATCAAGTACAAACTCATGTTCGCATCGAAATTTAACACTGTCCTCCCATATTTCTGTCAATTGTGCATTGACAAGATCGGTCGTCATGCTCATCAGCTTTGCACTTCGGACGATACCGGAGATTGACTCGCTGCCCATATTCTTCTCAATTACAGACAGAACCTCATGCCGTATCCTGTTCCGCGGATAACTCAGATCAAGATTGCTGCTGTCGTGAATCACCGGCAGTCTTCGCCATTGGCAATATCTCTCAATCTGTTCTTTACGAAAATCCAGCAGAGGATGAATCACCGTTACATTGTCACCCCAATCTTCCGATCTGCCTATACCGGATAAACCTTCAACACCGCTGCCTGAAAATAGTTTCATCAGGACGGTTTCCACATGGTCGTCAAGGTGATGTCCGGTGGCAATCACTGTTCTGTTTTTGAACAGTTCAGAGTTCTTAGATTTATCATGCAGAATATCCTGTTTGTCATTCCGGACTTGGTCAGGAATCCAGTGATAGCAACAGTTTACTGGATTCTCGCCTTCGCGGGAATGACCGAAATATGAATACTTCAGAGAACTCAATTCAGCTTGTGACGTGTCAATGAGAAATCGGTACCTAAGCTCACGTGCTGCAGCGTGGACGGCAAGTTTGTTGTCTCTTGCATATTCTGACACATTCCCTGAACCGATTTTGATTGAGATACCATTCCTATTGCAGTAGTTCGCAACCTGTTCCTGCTCCTGATCTGCCTCCGGACGGAGTTGATGATTGAAGTGGGCTGCCGTTAGTTTGAAGTTGTTATCTTGCTTCTGAAAGCGGATGAACAGATCGAGGAGTGTTATTGAATCTGCACCACCGGAGAGGGCAATAACCACACTATTGTCTTCCCGTATGAGTTCATGTTCTCGGCAGATCGTGATGAATTGAGGAAGGAGGTCGCTGTCGGAGTTGGATTCCAGTTTACAGCCCGCCCTGTGTCGGGAGCGGGGACAGTCTTTTAACGTTCAGGTCACCGTGGATACTCTTGACGCCGTCAACTCCCCGAACCAGTTCCCGCACAACATGGCGGACACGCTCGGTTTCGACATTGCCTGACAACTGCACAATACCACCCTCGACTTCTGCCTTGATGTGCAGTGTCTTTGTACGTGGATTCGAGGATAATTCAGTATATATCCGCGCCTGAATGACCAGATCTGTGATCATCTCGTGACAATGATCATCCGGATTAAAGGGGTCGTACTCAACCGTCTTGCAGATGAGTTCAGCAGCGGTCTCAAGCTTCATTCTGCTGATATTAATTTCGAGGTCATACAGCGTCGGGTCGCTGCCGTCCGCCCCGTAGAGGAACTTTATCCAGCGAGCACGGTTGTCGTCAACGCTTTTCAGCCAGTCCTCGCTCTCGCGACGACTCATATGGTGCTCTTCCATTGCCACCTTGATGCGGTATTCGACCGGAGCGATCAGCTTAACCCGCAGGACACACGGCACCTGGGCGAGCAGGAATTGACCCGCATTACCGTGGTACACCAGCGATCCTTCATCGGCATACTCGAGCAGCGTTGATCGGATCAGGTGTATGTACTGCCTGTGTTGAGCGGTCGTTTTACGCCATAGGCGCGGCATCCGCTTTTCGGAGATGTCGCTCCAGAATTTGGGATCGAATCCCCAATCTTTAGCGAATTTGATCAGCATCTCACGGCTGATGACTTTACATTTCAGCTTTTTAGCGACCAGCTCAGCGAGATCACAGCCACCGCTTTTCGAACCACGCGATATGGTTATAATTGCCATTTAGAGACTCCATCTTGCATACTACAACATGCAGAATAAAATGTTACCGGATAATTTCCCCCTCGTTTAACACTATAGCAACCACAGAGGTAATAGTCAAGTAGTAAATGAAAGATTAGGGCTTGACACACCTCCTGCATCCATAAACCGCAGTTGTCAATAAAGTCGTGTATGATATTCTTTAATTCCCTCACAGGATATCTGTTCAATCTGGTTAATCCGTTGTGAATCCCTATTCCATTGAATCTCCGGCAATTCTGAACCATACCTATGTAAACGGCTTGTCGCAGTCGCAGTAGTCGAGTTTAATGTCATAGCCGTGTCTGTCCCAAACGCCGCCTTTCTTGCCCCAGACCATATAGGTTCGCTCGCATATATCAGTGAGCCTGTTTAGCAACGGTTTGGCTGCGATATATTCCATAAAGTCAAATGATCCTTCAATGACATTGGCGTTTTCAGCGATGGCAAGCCTGATAGCCTGCCACAGGATTACCGATTCATATTTCGCATGAACCGTCCGGTAGTCAAGGATTTTCAGGGTCGTATAGCCGGATTCGGTGCAGATTGAATATACTGCATACCCAACCGATTTATGGTCGCTCTTTGTTTCAAATTGAAAAGCGAGGTATTCAAATCGTTCGCGTTCTCTGGCAAAATAGTACTCCTCAATATACCTGCTGTCTTCAGCTATCCATGGACAGTTGAGCATCCAGTTGATGATTTCTTCATTGCGGTGTAGACCTATCCGACCGCTCGCATTACTTTCGGCTTGAATGTCGATTAGCGGCTTGATCTCATTAACCTGAACAATATCTATATTTTTGATGATGCCGCATCCATCCGGTGTGATTCTTTTCTTAAGTATAAGTAGAATAAGTTTATCCACCGTATGCTGAAAGAATTTACTCAGGAGAGACTGCAGCACTTTCAACGGTTTGGATGAAACGGTGCGAAACAGCTTTTTAACAAGTGTTGTAAACGGGGTTAGCCGTCCGATGCGAATCCGCAGATATTTAAGCGGTGGCAGCGGTCTGAATCTTGTGTCTTTTCGATAATATCTGATAGAATGTCCGCTAATGCCCGTTCCAATTGAGTCCACTCCACTTTGTTGAATTGTGCTGTTGAGGTAAGAAGCAGCGGTTTGACCGTTGAAAAGTTTTCTGCCGCGATATTCAGGGTCAATATAGAAGGTTGTCGGAGCATGTACTTTGTATGTTTGGTTCCCTGATTTTGCCCGGCATGGAAGGAAACCCCTGTAGCCGATGCATCTGTCCTCGTAAAACACCAGCAGTAAACCTACATCGTCAGAATCTGCAGCAGGATTTTTCGTCTGTGCGAGTGCCCGTTCTGGGGATATGGGCATAAACGGGAATCTCTCCTTATCCTCCTTTGCAGTGAGCGTAAATTGATACAGTTCTCCGACCGGTATGCTTTGAGTATGGTACTCGCTCATTCAGACTCTTTGGTGTGTTATTCCTGTCAAAGTAATAATCCGGTTTGCTCCCTTTTAATCTCCCCGGTGTTCGGAGAAGCTAGGCTACAATAAAACGGTTCCTCACTGTTTCGTTTGGGTGGGAGCCGCATCATAGATTCATATTCATCATTTTCGTGATACTATCTGTCCGAAAATGGGACAGTTCAGAGTTCACGTTTTAACGTGTTTTCTTAACGCACAGGCTGAAGCCTGAACTCTGAACAATATCCATAATAGCGAAGAACCAATAAAACTCTCATGTTCAACCATGGCGTGCTAATGCCATGACACTCCAAATATATCATAGATGAATGACAAATCCAATATCGGTTTTTTAATCCAGCGACATAATTTCCGATGTCTTCCTTGAATTCAGTAGATAAAGCTGTTAATCTAAAAGATTGTTTACAAAACAGACATTAGCTGATATGTTGTGGTTGTCTTCAACCGCAACTACGTCGGGTTTGAGACAAACCCGACTACATTACAATAACATATTGTTATTAATTCAAATACCGGTTAATATCAACAATTGTCTGACACCACAATATCATCATTACGCGGATGAATCGGAAATTTGCATAGAGAGTTCACACCAAAGCCTGAAGAAGGCTCGATTAGCGGAAAGTTAGCTTCTGCATTCGGCGGTCAGATCGGAGTATTCCTGTTTGGATTTTTGGCTCAAGCAATTCTGGCACAAAGTCTTGGCGCTGAAGGCAAAGGGGCTTTTTCGCTGGTAATCTTGATTGTAGTTCTAATCCATCAATTTGTCCACGGCAGCTTCAGCGGTGCTAATTCTCATTTCACAGGCAGATACCCCCACTCCGGTCCGGGCATCGTCGGCAACAGTCTGTTCATCGCTATCCTAAGCGGATCAATTGTAACGCTGTTGTTCAGACATAATGCAGGATGGATTCTGTCGCGGGCTTATCCTGAAGTTGATGTATCACTCGTTAAAGTGACACTGCTGTCTCTGACTGCGCTGTTGCTGCTCGAATACAGCATCGGTATTGTCAGAGGTCAGGATCGGATTGCCCGGTTCAGTTTTACACTCGCATTGCGTGAATTTCTGTTTGTTGCCGGACTGTCAGTTTTACTCCTCTTCGACCTGCTTTCAGTTGCCTCTGCTCTGACATTATGGGTCGCAATAGCCACTGTTGTCGCACTGTTCGCTTTTTGGTCAGCTTTCTCCGGGATGCAGTTCAGACTAAAGTTGGATTATCCGCTCTTTGCTTCAATGGCAAAATATGCAGTTCAGGCTCACTCAGCCAATCTGTCCAGTTTTCTGAGAATGCGGTTGGACATGTTCATCCTGGCACTATATCTCGATATGAAGACGATTGGATATTACTCGATAACCTTTGCGATCATTCAGTTTTTAACATATCTCCCTCGTTCAGTCAGTCAGGTATTAGGTCCTCATATCTCGTGGCGGCAGGACAGCGCGGGTGACCGAGTCACTCCGATTTTGTGTAGAGTCACCTTCTTTATTTCGTTCATCTGTGGATTGGGGTTGATTGCATTGGGCTATCCGATGATTATGATTGTTTTCGGGAGTGAATTTCTCCCGGCATATCTGCCATTAGTGTTTATGGTACCCGGTGCGGTTGTGCATACATTGGCGACATCGCTTGCGGGCGATCTCGCCGGACGGGGGAAGCCTCAATATGCTATGAAAATATCGGTTGTTATGTTGATACTAAACGTTGCTATGAATTTTACTCTGATACCGCCGTTCGGTATGATTGGAGCTGCGCTATCTGCTTCGGTTACTCAAGCTATCGCTGGATTACTGTTTTTGTGGGCGTTCAGGAAAGAGTCTAAAGTGTCGCTGTTGAAAACTGTGATAATTCAACGGGAGGATGTGAAGATGTTGGTGAGACTTATTAAAACAAAGAGAGATTCTTCACTGCGTTCAGAATGACATGATCCACATTTACTCTTTCCTACATTACTATTTTGGATTTACGGAAATTTTTCCGAGTTAAGGCAGACTATTGATTTTGTGGTATTGTCAAGACTTGCATTCTGCAAAATAAATCACTATGGTGAAAAGAGGATGCTTGAGATTTGAATGTTTGTGTAAGGATCTTCTTCGTGAATAGCAACAAAATTAACCCGTTAACAACTCAGCACCCCGTCAGTGGTACGTCCAGAGGTTGGGTGTGCTCTGTTTTGGCCGGTTTTGCACTTAGTGCTATCCTGTCATTCTTTTCAATTACTGCTTTACACGCCCAAACCGAAGTATCCGGCGAAGTGTCCGGCGAGTGGACCGCGGAAGACAGTCCGTATATCGTGGTGGACTCGACTTGGGTGCCGGAAGATGAACGATTGACTATCGAACCGGGAGTTGAGGTTGTATTCGATGGTTGTGGACTGTACGTGGCTGGAATGCTCGTTGCCGAAGGAACAGAAAATGATTCAATTCGCTTTATTCAAGGAGAAGATGAAGTAGGGGGAAGGCGGATTCTGGTGAGTGGGGAAGAAGCTGAGATTGTCATGAGCTATTGTTTTCATGATGGTGGACTTGGAACCGGTCTGAAGATGGACAGTGATGCAACGGCGGAAGTTAATTACTCTCGAATTATCGGTCAAGCAGCAGCTATTACTGTTGGTACAGGGGCATACTGTGACACATATAGCACTTCAATCATTAAAACAGAAAGCGGATTGTGGGGGGCAGTTCTTGTTTCAAATGGCTCTTTCAGGGGGATCGAATGTGAAATCTACGGAGCGCTTAATGAAGAGAATGAATTTGTACGTTCGACCTACGTCGGGATGGGTGGTAGGTTGACTTTAGAGCGCACATCAACATACGGTTATATGGATAATGGTGATGGTAGTTTGGTTAGATTCATTGACTGTGACATGACTAGCTGTAGTATTGGTGGTCGTGCGGAGGTGAGAAACTGTACAATAGAAGGTCATTTTGGTGGTGGATATTGTCATGATATTCAGGTGATAGATAATGAGATTGGTGGTTACATAAGTTTTTGGGGTCTTCTTTCTGGTACTTTTATACGAAACAACGTTGAAGGTGACTTCATCGGTAGAAGTATATATCGAAATCAAGACACTATTCGAATATTCAATAGTAAAATCGGGGGAACCCTTGAATGCATTGGTCATGGTGGCTTTTTTATTGATAGCTGCGTGATTGGTCAGAATGTAATTACGGTAGAAGATATAGCTCGTCTAGAGATGAGTAGATGCGAGATCGGGGGATACATTGATCATGGAGCACGACGTACAATTGCTTTAGAGAATAATACTATTTACTCCCATAACATTGATGGAGCTGAGCATAACATTGCATTGAAGATGGACAACGTCAGTAACCAGCGTAACATAGTATTGAAGAACAATATTATCTACCTACCGGACTGTGACGATGAAACCTCTCTTATGAAGATTCCAGAGTTTAACCGTGTTCCAAACTACATTAACTATAACTGTTTTTATGGAATGGATAGATTGATTTATGATCCTGAAGATTTCTGGGAAGATCAATTTGAACTTGACGAGACTAACATTTATAGTAACCCGTTGTTTGTATCAATAGATACGCTAAACCTTAACCTGGCAGAGGATAGTCCCTGCATTGATGCTGGAGATCCGGACAGCCCCCGTGATCCGGACGGGACAATAGCAGATATGGGAGCCTACTGCTATGATCATGACAATCAAATCGGATTCCTTGATCCAGCTTTCGACCCTTTCAATATTAACCTGAAGATGTATCCTAACCCAGTTAATTCAGCACTTAATGTTCAATACACACTCCACCGGATTGACTATACGATCTTAGAGGTATTTGATTCTACCGGTAGAAAGATTATTGTTCAGAGTAACGGTTACCATTCACCTGGTAATTACAATCACACTCTTGAAGTATATGGTCTTTCTGCAGGAACTTACTTTGTCCGTATGGCTACTCAAAATGGAGTCTTTCAGAATAAATTTATATTGGTTAAATAAGTTATTTTTTGGGAAGTACCAGTTTATATTTTGGTGATTGCTTAAGTTCTTGCACTAAATTATATTTAGTGTTATGGACTTATATACTTATGAACACTTAACAAGGACTGAAACTTCAGCCCGTAAGTACCTTGTTGCAAAATGCTGGTCAAAACGCATCAGGTTTTGTCCACGATGTGGACATAGAAAATACTATAACCTTGCTTCAGGCTATAGGCGTTGCCAGCGATGTCAATATGCTTATCACGACTTCACCGGTCGCTGGTTATGACGCTGTTCAGTGGAGTCCGTCCGGCGGGTGAGTGGAGTGCGACTTTGGATGGGAGTGATCTGGCGAGTGGGCTGTATTTTATCAGGCTGAGTTCGGATGAGCAGCAACTGATGCAGAAGGTTATGCTGGTGAGATGAGAAAGACTAACCACCAAGGCACGGAGACACCAAGAAAACCATTTTTGTCTTTTCTTCTTGGTGACTTTGTGTCTTGGTGGTGATATTGAATTTCCCCCCTTAATCCCCCCTACTTCGCAGGAGGGGGGAAGGAATCTGCTTAATCTGTCCGATTGAACCCTTCAATTTCCTCAAATCCACATTTAATCACATGCGGTCTTGACAGTGACCACTTTTCGTCCTAAATTAACGATGAATAGTGTCGAAATGTTTCGTTTCCCAATAGTAACAGCAAATTTACATACTCTGACAGAATTCATTTTTCCACCCCACACTGACATCGCCCAACATCACCGGAAAAGTAATCTGACAAAATTCAGTAGATGAATCAGAAATTATACCTGTCAATTTGCATTGTTGTCACTACCGTTGTGATTGATTAACTGTACACTTCAAAAAGAATATCCGGAACTTGTAATCATCCTGGAGGAAAATTAGATGTTTAAATCAGATTTGTTTCTAATTTCACTCGCCGTTCTTTTCGCGTTGAGTGCTTCGCTATCTGCGGCACCTTTGGAAAAGGGCGTTGAGATTGGATCTCAAATCGGTGCTGTGAGTGGTTATACCGAATCAGAGTTAGGGCATATCAGGGTTTTCGGACAGCTATACATGCAAACTCCTCTAATCAGCCATTTCAGGTTCAACCTCGGTTTGGGTTTCGGACAGATCTGCGATGGCAGCTATATTACCTGGCTGTTACCTGTGAAACTCCAATTGCTATACTACCCGTTTGCGGACATGAAACTTGACCCATACCTGTTTGCCGGAGGAGGCGGGGACTATTACTCTGTTGATAAAGTCTATTACAGACGCGCTGTATTTCCGGATAAGACGGGGATTGCCGGATTTGGGAATGCCGGTTTCGGGTTTTCTTATGATGTGAAGAAACAGTGGGCACTTGACTTTAGCGCAGCCTTTAATCAGTCTTTTACCGACAACTTTGACGCGTTGGTTCTGAACGATGACAATGACGGATATGTCGAACTGCTTGCCGGCGTGAAGTACGAGCTCGGTAAGGTGAACAAGGATCTGGACGGTGACGGTATCTTTAACGACATGGAAGATAAGATAGGGACAGACAAGAACAATCCTGATACAGACGGTGACGGTCTGTCTGATGGTGACGAATATTCAAAGCATTACACTAACCCGCTGAAGCCTGATACGGATGATGACGGTCTGGGTGACAAGGAAGAACTGTTCACTACCAACACCAACCCGCTCTCACCGGACAGTGATGATGACGGTTTGGATGATTATGCTGAGATCAACACACATTACACATCTCCTCTGGATGAAGACAGCGATGATGACAAGCTGAATGATAAAGATGAAGTCGTCAAGTATGGCACAGATCCCAACAGTGCCGACAGCGACGGTGACGGTCTGAAGGATCACGCTGAGGTACGAAAGTATAAGACCGATCCGCTCAAAGCCGATACAGACGGGGGCAGTGTTGACGACTATGCTGAGATCAAGCGCGACAGTGATCCGCTTATGGCGGAGGATGATGTCGTTGAAGAAGAGAAGATAGATATTGACTTTGAGATTGTTTACTACAGCAGCGGCAGCTATAAAAATCTGCCAGATTCCAAGGAGGCACTTGATAAAGCGCTGTTGATAATGAACAAGTTCCCGAATATTATGATTGAAATTCACGGTCATACCGATAACGTCGGCGATTACTACAAGAACATGAAGCTGGCTCGCAACCGCTCCAAAGCAGTTAAGGCATGGCTGGTTGAGCGAGGCATCAAAGCAAGCCGGATGCACACTCAGACGTTCGGGCCGAGTGATCCGGCAGCAACCAACAGCACCAAAGATGGACGCGCGCTCAACCGCAGGGTTGAATTCATCCGGGTGCGTTAGAGCATATAAAGTTTTGAGGAGCAAGGCATTGTGCCTTGCTCCTCAAACCAAAATTTTGAAATATCTACTTTTAAGTTTTCTATAAAATCTATGGAGTTGAAGTGAGATTCTATAGCATATTACTTTTGTCATTCCTGTTGATTCCCGGTCTTATTCTATTAGACGGGTGTTGTGAGCTTACAGAACCGGAAATAAACGATCCGCCAATTGAACCGATTAATCTGACTCCTGCAACAGGTGCGACAGATTTGACGCTTGATACGGATTTAGGCTGGGATTGCAACGATCCTAATAACGATCCGGTAGTGTATGATGTCTATTTTGGAACGACCAATACTCCACCGCAGGTAGCCACCGGACAAGCAGCGAAGAGTTTTGATCCGGGTAACCTGGACTATAGCCTGACTTATTACTGGAAAATCATTGCATTTGACGATTGGGACGGCGTGAAAACGGGACAGCTCTGGTCGTTTACCACGGTAGATAACCAGCAGCCGGGTCTGGCATATAATCCGGTGCCTGCAGACAGTGCTGAAGAACAACCTTTGAATGTAACCGTTTTCTGGTCATGTGGAGACAATGAAGGAGATCCACTGACTTATGACGTGCACTTCGGTGATGTTTCTGATCCTCCATTGGTCAATGCCGGGCAGACGGACACGAGCTATGTCCTACCCGTACTCGACTTCGGCGTAACCTATTACTGGAAGATTGTTTCATACGATGATCATGCTAATATGACCGTTGGTGACGTCTGGGAGTTCACTACTCTGGCAAACGTTCCACCTGTAGCACCACACACACCTTCACCGGTTGACGGTGGTATTGATCTTTTACCGGATGTTGACCTGACGTGGGTCTGTAGTGATTTTGAAGGTGATCCGATATTGTATGACATCTATTTTGGTGAGGCTGCCGATCCGCCGCTGGTGACTTCCGATTTGAGCGGTGAGCTGTATGATCCGGGTCTTCTGACGCATAGCAGGACGTATTTCTGGAAGGTTGTAGCGAAAGACAATTTCAACAATGTCACTGAGGGTGATATTTGGACGTTTACCACCTCCAACCAGCCACCTGAGCTTCCTGTTGCTGTTTCACCTCTTGATGAAGCATTCGATCAGGCGTTGGATGTACAGCTTGAATGGTCATGTATTGATCCTGATAGTGATCCCATGGTTTATGATGTTTACTTTGGAGTGCGTGATTCGGTACTCCTCAGGAGTCAGGATCAGGCTGCGACGACATTCGATCCGGGTGTTCTGGTAACAGGTCAACGCTATTTCTGGCGGATTGATGCAAAGGATGATCATAACAATGTGACGGAAGGTGAAGTGTGGACGTTTACCACAATTGATCCGGAAGCGGGAGCTGAGCGTGATGTATTGTTCATTGATGATGTATGGATTACGGTGGTTTGGGTTGCTGCCGGTGAGTTTGATATGGGCACACCGGTTGACGAACTTGACAGGGAAGATGACGAGGGTCCGCTGCATCACGTGGTCATTGAGAACGGTTTCTGGATGGCGAAGTATGAGTTGACGCAGGAGAAATGGGAAGTCGTGATGGGTAACAATCCGGCTGAGGGTACGGTCAACGAAGGTCCGAACAAACCTGTGGTCAATGTGTCGTGGAACGGTGTGAGGAGTCTGATCAATGCCGTTGAACCCGGCTACCGCCTTGCATCGGAATCTGAGTGGGAGTATGCCTGCCGCGCCGGTACGAACACACGCTACTATTGGGGTGATGACCTCAACGGAGACGACATCGGTAACTTTGCTTACTATAACGTGAGTTCAAATCGTGCATTGCAGGAAGTCGGGCAGCTTCAGCCGAATCAATTCGGGCTGTATGATATGTCGGGTAATGTGTGGGAGTTCACTGAGGACGACTACCACGACAGCTACAACGGTGCTCCGGTTGACGGCTCGGCATGGGTTGATGATCCGCGCACAAATCTGCGGGTATGCAAGGGAGGCAGCTTCCTGAACTACATGAAGCAGTGCCGATCCGGTAATCGAGTAGATTTCGGTTCGGATCAAAGACACCCGTCGTTTGGTATCAGGCTGGTTTACACATACTAATTGCATCCTGTCACGAAACAGCAACGCTGACCTTCAGTTGAGGGTCGGCGTTTTTTTTTGTCAAATAGGGAGTGCTGACATTCCTGTCAGCACAGCATGGTCAGGAATGTTCATGCTCCCTTTAACACTCACTTCACCAACAAAACCTTTTGCGACTCCTGATACACTTCTGAGTTCAATCTGATGAAATACAATCCACTAACCAGATCACTTCCATCAACGTTTATGTTCCACACTCCCGCAGCTCGGACTCCGGAGAACAGTGTCATAACCTGCCGACCGGAGATGTCATACAGCCCAAGATGGAGCTGTGTCGCAGTCGGTAATTGGTAGCTGAACCGTGTCTGTGAATTGAAGGGATTCGGAAATGCGGGGAGAAGAGTGAAGGATGAAGGAGGTTGGATAGAATTGTCATTTACGTTTGCTGGATCGGTAAAGCGGTAAATACCCACATTTGTGCCATCCGCAACATAGATCAAGCCATCTTCCGACAGGGCAACGCCCAAAGCCTCCCCCGGTGTATCGTAGTATCCGACTTCCTCAAGATTCTCAGGGTCGGTAATGTTTATTACACGCAAACCACTACTACCATCCGCCACGTATGCATAGTCATTGGAAACGGTTACACCGTATGCAGAACCCGGCATATCGCATGAACCAACCCCATTCGGACTTTCCGGGTTACTGATGTCTATAATCTGCAGATTGCTACCATCCGCTATGTAAGCATAGTCGTCGGAAACAGTGACGTCTCTGGCACAATCCGGTGTATCGTAGTACCCCACTTCCTCAGGATTTTCAGGCTCCGAAATGTCGACAATACGCAAACCGCTACGATTGTCCGCTACGTATGCATAGTCACCGGAAACGGATACGCCGAATGCACGTCCCGGTGTATCGTAGTATCCAACTTCATCTGGATTCTCAGGATCAGTAACCGAGATTATACGTAATCCGTGATCAAAGCACGCTATGTACGCATAGTCACCGGAAACGGATACGCGGTATTCACCGGAATACCGCGTATCGTAGTGTCCAACTTCATCCGGATTTTCAGGATCAGTAATATCAACTATATGCAAACCGTTGTTTAAGTCTGCTATGTACGCATAGTCGCCGGAGACAGTAACGCCAGTAGTCCATTCCAGTGCATCATAGTATCCAACTTCTTCCGGATTTTCAGGATCTGCAACTGAAACAATACGTAAACAGCTTTCAAAATTCGCAACGTAAGCATAATCACCGGAAACCGTAATATCTTCTGCTCTCCCTTGCGTATCGTAGGATCCAACTTCCTCCGGATTTTCAGGATCGGTAATGTTTATTAGACGCAAACCGCTCCGCCCGTCCGCTACGTACGCAAAGTCACCGGAAACGGTAACACTGTTAGCCCAACCAGGCGTTTCACAGGATCCATCTTCCTCTGGATTTTCAGGATCGGAAATGTTCACTACACACAACCCCCAGCCTTCACCGTCTGCTACGTAAGCGAAGCTACCTGAAACCGTAACACCGTTAGCAACCCCCTGTGTATCGTAAAATCCAACTTCCTCGGGATTCTCGGAATTGCTAATGTTCACTACACGCAAGCCACTTCCACCATCAGCTATATACGCGTAGTCACCAGAAACAGTAACACCATAAGCAGACCCTGGCGTTTCATAGAATCCCACTTCATCCGGGTTTTCAGGATCAGTTATGTCCACGACACATATGCCACCATCACCCTGGTTATCTGCTACCGCTGCTATGTAAGCAAAATCAGCGTTAACGGTTACGTCGCAGGCATTCCCCCACGTCTCACAACCACCCACTTCCTCCGGGTTTTCTGGATCACTAATATTAACCACACGCAATCCGCTTTGTCCGGTCGCTACGTAAGCATAGTCACCTGAAACAGTGACGGCAGCCCCACCCGTATCACAGTATCCGACTTCTTCGGGATTTTCAGGATCGGTAACTGAAATTACACATAAACCACTCGCATCGGCAACATAGGCAAAGTCACCAGAAACTGCAACATCACTGGCGGATGACAGATTATCATCCCAGTAGCCAATAACCTCAGGATTCTCCGGATCAGATACATCCACAATCTGCAAACCAGAAACTCCAGTTGCAATATACGCCAAATCACCGACTACGAAGACATCATCGGCAGTGTCCCATTGATTGTAAATCCTTCCAACCTGCTCGACGTTCTCGGCGTCTTGGGCGATTACGCTTCCGACCAATACAACGAGTGCAATAATCGTAATTAAAATCAAGCGATACATAATACCTCCTTAATAATTTGGGAACAGACAAAATCCTATACAAAAGCAATATAAACAGAAATAACAGAATTGCAAGAGAGCGAATTCTCAGCAGATGAAGCGGATGTAGCAGATTTAGTAATTGTGTGATTCCCGCGGATTGAACGGTTTAGTTTAGAGTTCAACCTTTAGGTTGGAATAAGACACGCTGAAGCGTGAACTCTGAACTTCAATCCAAATGGACAGGAATGTCCCTTCTCCCCATACTGGATTCCGGGTCAAGCCCGGAATGACAGTGTACACTCTTTATCGCACTTAGTAATAATAGAGATGTATATAGACCTGACTTTCTGCATCTATTTTGTGTGTGCTGTTCATGGTGTCAATATACGACATTTTGTATCAAAAGTCAAGTCTCTCATTCGGTCACGGAGGGGCTATGTTTTTTCGTCACTT
>CAZVKN010000043.1:0-22277 GCA_964627035.1 uncultured bacterium
ATAAGTCCATAACACTAAATATAATTTAGTGCAAGAACTTAAGCAATCACCTAAATTATTTTATATATTATATATTTACTTTTAATAGTATGCCCATTACGTTCACCTGCTTCACCTTTTTGTTCAGAGTTCAGGCTTCAGCCTGTGCATGAAGACACGCTAAAGCGTGTACTCTGAACTGCAATCACCCAATCACTCAATCTATTCTCCGTTTTGATGAATAATCTTTCCCTACGAACCGAACTCTATTGCATTTTGAAATGATATGAGTTATCTTCATTTTACTATGGTGTTTGGGGCACTGCTTTTTTATTTATTTCGTTAGCTTAAATGATCTTTAGGAGACACAAACATGAAACGTTCACCGATCCTATTTCTCCCCCTTGCAGTGATAGCACTGCTGTTAATCAATTTCACCCCTCAAACCTCTTCAGCCGTTTGGCAGACAGCACTTGACGAGCATTTTGAAGAGGATCAAAGAAACCCGCAACTTGAATGGCCATGGCGCACCGGAGTACAACGGGGTCGCCGGCTGAGATGGCATTGGAACCCACGTCCACCTCATCCACGAACAGGTCCCTCCTATACCGACTACTGTTGGGGCTTGCAAAATCACATCTATAACCGAGCCGTTTTGCGTGATGAAGACCAAGCGTTGTGGTGTGCATACACCAATCGTAATGACGTTGAACGCCCCCGCTGGCCTGCAGACGATGATTACATGAACAATCAGAATGCGTGGGTATGGTGGGGACCGTTAGATCTTACCGATGCGGTTGCCGCTGAAGTCTCGTTCTGGACGCTGGTTGATCTGGATCATGTTGCAGGTGATTCGCTGAGTGTTGTCGTGACAAACGACGCTAATGACATTACTCTGAATGACGATCCCTTCCGTGAGGACTGCCCCATCGGCTTCACTCTTTCAAGAGGTATCCAGGATTGGACTGAATACAATTTCAGCCTTGATGAGTTAATCCTCGACGGTGAAGAGTATTCCATCTTTGATGAGGAAGATGTTGACTCGGTTTATTTCTGTTGGGTGTGGCACAGCAACGGTCAGGACATCGCCGGGATGGGAGCATTCCTCGATGACGTTACTATCAGGTGGGATGACGGTCTGTTCGATCTTTTCCCGGTAGCTCAGAAGTACGGTTACAGCTACGAAGACGATGTCGTGTGGACATCCGACGAACCTCGCTATGGTGATGAGGTCTTTCTGCAGTTTGAATGGGATGTAGAAGGAGACGGCGAGACCCCTGAGTTTACCATTGAATGTTATATTGACGATGAGCTGTTCTACAGTGAAGATCGTGTAGGTAGTGGCGCACATGACACAACGTTTTTCTCAGTTACCGATGAGGCTTGGGCGGTTCCTGCGGGCGATCATGTCATAAGCTGGAGGCTGGATACACCGTTGGATGAAGACGGTGTCGTTGAAGAGACTTTGGAAAATAACAACGAGTTAGTCGTTGAGTTTACCGCTGTCTGGAATCCACCGCCGATGTTCACGTTGACATCCCCTGCAGAGGACACGCTAGTTCCTGTGAATCTGGATCTGACGCTGTCATACACAATTGCAGACTCAAACGATGGCGAAGAGTTTTCAATCTATTACTATGTGTCTGACAATCTTGACGGTTTGGAGGAGAATCCGGAACTGATCTTCGACTATTTGATGATAGGTCAGCAGCATGATGTTCAGCCCGGTGAGGGTGAATTTATCTGGGATGTCAACCAGTATTATCGTCAGGAATTTGTGTTCATCGGTGATAACTTCCACGTAGTGGCATTCGCTACCGATAGTGACCCGGGAAACATGACTATAGCCGTTGCCGACGGTATGATAGAACTGGTGGAGCCTGTATCAATAAATGGGAACGAGGATGCAGGTTTGCCATCGGATCTGCAGATCAATTCAGCCTATCCCAATCCGTTCAACGGCAGGTTAAACATTGACTATTCGACTCCGATTGCAGGACAGGTGTATCTGAATGTATATGATCTATCCGGAAGATTGATCACCTCCTTGGTCAACGGTGTGAAACCTGCAGGAAACCATGCTGTGAGCTGGAGCCCAATCAGTCAATCAGCAGGTATCTACATGATGGAATTGAGCGCAGGAGGGGAGCGTACAATTCAGAAGGTTCTGTATTTGCCGTAACTTTTAGTCCGCTCTGGGCTTAGAGTTCACGCTTTAGCGTGTCCTCCTGCACAGGCTAAAGCCTGAACTCTGAACAGCAACTTTCAGTCCGCCCTACAGGGAACACAAAGTGAAGCAAGTGAAGCAGGAAAGCATACTTAAAGGGGAAAATTAACAGATTTATTGACGGTTCGTGACTAATGATATATCGGAGGGAAAAATGAAGCATCTAATGATAAGTATTTTGCTGGTAGCACTTGCAGCCGTTGTCATCATCTGGCTGACACCGCAACCGGCTAACGCCATCTGGCAGGCTCTGCTGGACGAACATTTTGAGGAGGATCAACGAAATCCTGTCTTGCAGTGGCCCTGGTACACCGATCAGAGAGGCGGTAACCGCAGACGTTGGATGTGGAACCCACGCTCTCCGCATTTTCGCACAGTACCATCACCACCTTATCGCCAGACAGACTATTGCTGGGGGCTGCAGAACTATGTTTACAACAGGTTTGTCAGACGTGACGATGATCAATCGTTGTGGTGTGCCTACACTAACCGAAACAGAGTTAATGAGCCCAGATGGCCCGAAGATGACGATTACGAGAACAACCAGAATGCGTGGGTTTTTTGGGGTCCGATAGATCTCAGCGAAGCTGCGGGTGCAGCGGTTTCATTCTGGTACATTATTGACATGGACAACTTCACCGGAGACTCTCTGACAGCGGTTGTGTGCAACAGTGCGAGTCCAGCGCAGATAACCGCTGACAATGATGCCTTCCACGAGAATGTTGCCTGGGGATTTTCACGCAAACACAGAACCGATGACTGGCGGATTGCCCAATTCTCGCTTGATACACTCAGACTCGACGGCGACACGGTCAGCTATATCGGAGAGGAAGAGGTTTACATCGGTTTTGTATGGCACAGTAACAATCGCGCTCATCCAGGGATGGGAGCGTTCATTGACGATGTAATATTCCAATGGGATGATGGTCTGTTCGATCTGTATCCTGTCAGGCAGAAGTTCGGGTATCAAGTTGACGAAGATTCGGTTAGCTGGACGCATGAAAACCCTCGCTTTGGAGATGAAGTGATGTTCGGATTTGAGTGGGACGTCGAAGGAATCGGCGAGACACCGGAATTTACCATCGAGTGCTATCTGAACGAAGAACTGATCTACAGTGAAGATCGTGTAGGTATCGGTAATACTGATACTGTGTTTGTATCAATTGCTGACACAGTCTGGACGGTCACGGAAGATGATCATCTGCTCCAGTGGTTCCTCGATGTCCCGTACGATGAAGGTGGTGTGGTTGAGGAGACCCATGAGGCAAATAACCGTTCCAATCGTCAGTTCAGCGCAATCTGGAATCCTGCTCCGATGTTTGAGCTGACAAGCCCCGAAGAGTTGGTTCAGATCGGTATTGATGAGATGGCGGAGATTTCGTGGACGATCAGCGATTCCAACGATTTTGACGAATACTTCACCATTTTCCTGTACGCCACGACCGATACATCGGGTTTATCTGAGGATATTGAAAACATCTTCAACTTCACAATGATCGCATCGGTGTATGAAGCACGCCCCGGTGAAGGATCAGCGCAGTGGGATATTCCAGAGTATTACCGGCTCGAATTCATTGACATCGGAGAGACCTACTACATCCTCGGTGTTGCAGTTGACTCAGATCCGGTGAATCTGGTGGTTGATGTCGCGGCGGGTCGTGTTGAGATTATGCCGCCTGCATCTGTTGATGAGAAAGCGCCTGCGGCATCTGAATACTCGCTGTCAAAACCGTATCCAAACCCGTTCAACAACAGGATAACGCTCGGATACAATCTTCCTGCTTCGGATCAGGTCAAACTTTCAGCATTCGATCTTGCCGGACGAGAGGTTGCAGTTCTTGCAGATGGCAGCAGAGCAGCCGGGCAGCACACATTAAGCTGGAGTCCTGAATCACTCTCGGCGGGTGTGTACATGCTGCGGTTGGAGACTTCATACGGCGTATTCCATCAGAAAGCGGTTTACATGCCGTAGATGAGCTTGTAATGAGGAGCACGGACATTCTTGAGTTCTTTGATTTATTCAATAAATCTCTTCATCCGTCATTCCCGTGAAGACGGGAATCCAGTTCTGTATTGATTTTCTGGACTCCCGCCTGCGCGGGAGTGACGAGGATTGTGAATACTTCAAAGGTTTCAGGAATGTCGGCACTCCAAATCTCGACTTTACTCACGGGGTGGACGGTTTACGTTCACCCTGTTTCTTGCATTAAGGGGGTTATAGTATGAAAAGAAGTCTACAACTCTTAACGATTGGCATTGTTCTGACCTTGAGTCTTTCATCATTCGCTCAAGATCGTCATAACATTGAGCGAATTGGCTATTACGGCGCGAATTGGGGTGAAATCTGGAACATTGAGATTCAAGGTGATCTTGCTTATCTGGCTTCTTTCGATTCCGGTCTAAGGATCATTGATATATCTAATCCTGAGCAACCTGACGAAGTGAACTTCTTTGATGCAGGAGGTAATTCGCGTGCAGTTGTAGTTGAGGGAAACTATGCGTACGTTGCTAATAGTAGTAGAGGATTGGAGGTAATTGACATTTCAGATCCTCGAAATCCGGCTGAGGTTAGTGTAGTTGAAACTGATTGGTGGTGTAGGAATGTTGCACTGAGAAACAGACATGCTTTTCTCATTGAAAGCTATGGTGCGGAAGATTGTAGTAGACTAAGAATTATTGATATTGAAGACCCTACCGAACCAGATGTAATCAGCTCATGTAATTTTGATGGTTGGTGCTATTACATAGAACTAACTGGAACTGGTGACTATGCTTTTATCGGGAGCAGTACCGATGAACATGAGTATTACACCCATTTAATTGATATTTCAGATATCCATCATCCGGAGTTAGCGGAAGGCAATAACCGGCATTTATATGCTGATGCAAGGGACATAAGTATTGATGAGGATTTAGCTTTCATTACGAGTGGATACTCTCTTCAAGTTCTTGACATATCAAATCCGCTTCATCCTGAACGTATAGGCCGATTAGGCTTCTTTAATCATAGCCCCTTTTTGGTAGAAGCAAATGAAGATTACGCCTATTTAACAGGAGGCAGGATAGTAAGAATAATAGATATATCCGATCCGGAAAATCCTCGGGAAGTTGGTACTTGTGAAATTGGAGGAGAAGATTACATCGAGTCACTATCAATTGCTGGTGATTATCTATACCTCAGTCAAGGTGGACTGAAGATAATAGATGTTTCCAGACCTAATCGTGTGGAAGAGGTCAGCTATCTCAATCCACAGTTTCAAAATTTCTCCGAAGTTATTGGAACGGGCGACGACTACCTCTATGCAAATTGGAATATCCTGGATGTATCTGATCCGAGTCAGCCGGAATTGATAGGGGACTTTGAGCACGAAGATTTATGGGAGTATTACCGGATAATCAGTGGCGAGCGGTTGTACTATACATCCTCTCTGTTAGGTAGTCCGATATTCATAGTTGACATCTCTGATCCTCAAGAGCCTGAACAAATAGGAGTTTACGATGACTCCCGCTATCATCCACCTTTTGATGTGTCTGATGACCTGCTTTATTATGCTAAAAATGATACGCTGAAAATCGTAGATCTATCTCAGCCGGATAATCCGGAATTGGTAGGATTTTTTACTAATGATGAAGTTGATGAGCATTGGGAATATGTTAAGGACATCAAATCTAATAATGATTTATTGTTGATTTGTCAAAACGTGGAAGTGAATTGGTTGGATAAATGGTTTGGTATTCGTATCCTTGATATTTCAGATCCTGCTGAATTGGAAGAAGTGACAATCTTTCGTCCAGAAGAAAATTATAGTTATTCCAATTTGGTATTCGGTGATGACTTTTTCTGCTATACTGATGGAAATCGAGAAGAACAATTCAGACTGGTTGTAATTGATCTCTCAGATCCATTCGAACCCGAAATTGCATCAATCTATGAAGGGATTGAAAATCCCCAATCTGTACATATTTCTGGTGATTTTGCTTTTGTAGCAGATGGACGTTCAGGCATTAAAGTAATTGATCTATCAGACATATATGAGCCTGAACTGGTCGGTTATTATGATACACCGGGCTCAGCGGCTGATGTGTTTATATCAGACAATATTGCTTATGTTGCTGATATAGGAATGCTCGGTGTCTATGACTGTTCACTGGCGATGGGGATGGGAGTTGGTGATTCAGAAGCAATTCAACCGGTAAGATTCAATCTGCTATCTGCATACCCCAACCCATTCAACAGTCAAACAACCGTTACATTTACCCTCCAACAAGCAGGTAACGTCAATCTTACCATGTATGATGTGCTGGGTCGTCAAATCAAGCAGTTGACACCTGCTGGATGGTTGCAATCCGGTCAGCATCATGTTAACATAGACGCAAACAGACTTTCCAGTGGGAACTACTTACTTAAGATGGAGTCTGATAATAATATGCAGGTTCAACCGGTTACACTGGTGAAATAGGGCTATTAATAATATATTTATCGGGGAGCACGGACATTCCTGTCCGTGCAGTACCGACAAGAATGTCGGTACTCCCCATATGATGAAGTTTAACATGCGATAATGAGGAGCAAACATGAGTGAAGAGCATCGCAAAAGTGAAATGACTTATCCGTCCGGTGGGACGACATTGAAAATTATTTTGATCGCTGCACTGTTATTCAGGTGGATACACCTAGCAATCGTCTCAGGCAGCGATCTTGTGCATCTGCCGATAATTGACTCAGCATTTTACCACAACTGGGCTGCATCAATTAGTAGTGGAAACGCATTGGGCGGAAGCATATTCTTTATGAGTCCACTCTATCCCTATTTTATGGGGATTTTTTACACCATATTCGGTGTCAAACCGATTTGGATTATGATCTTGCAGAGCATCATGTCAACCGGCACGGTTTGGATGCTCTACCGTTTCAGTGCGAGTATCTCGGGAAAGAAGGTCGGACTGATATCTGCCGGAATTGCTGCTGTTTATGCACCGTTTATATTTTTTGACAGTACTCTCCTGACTTCATCTTTGATCCTGTTTTTCTCAGCGATAATTCTTAATCTGACACTGACAACTTTCAAGAAATCGAATCCGGTTTCGCTTCTGCTTCTTGGGTTGGTATTAGGGCTCTCCGCATTGACCCGTCCATTAGTCTTGATTTTTATTCCTTTTTTACTGATCGGTTACTTTCTAGCAAATCGAAAAACGTTTATTCGTAATACGCTGCATGTTATCATCGGACTGCTGATTGTGTTGACACCTGTCAGCATACGAAATCTGGTGGTGGGTGGTGAATTTGTGCTGACTACTTCATCAGCCGGAATGAACTTCTATGTTGGTAACAATGCCGAAGCGACAGGGCTTTACTGGGAAGCTCCGTTTTTGTCATCGGTAGAACCTCAATACGAGAATGAGGATTATCGTCGAACGGCTTCCCAAAAAATGGAAAAGAATCTGACTACACGGCAAGCAGGCAACTATTGGATGATTCAGGCACTCGATTGGATTATCAATAATCCGATTGACTATATCAAGCTGCTGTTTACAAAACTATTCTATTTCTGGAATCGTGCGGAATTTGCCAACAATGTCAGCATCCATCTTGGGAATTGGGAATCACCGCTGCTGAAATTTAATCCGATAGGGTTTTGGCTGATCGGTCCGTTAGGGTTCTCCGGCTTGATCCTGATGGGTATCAGACTCGGCTGGCGAAAGGTGCGAGTAGCTCACTTCTGGGTGTTGGCTTATATGACCGGATGCATGCTGTTCTTCGTGTCATCAGAATACAGGCTGCCGATTGTGCTGCCGTTGATACTGGGAGCTGCATATCTAATAGTTGAGATTGTGAATCACTTTAAGGGCAAACAAACTGAAGAAGCTTTCAAAATAATTGCATTAGGTCTCTTGTTCTTTCCGTTGGTAAACTTTCGCACTCCGTTCATTGCCGGTGGTGACAATGCACGGATGGATTGGTTTAATCTCGGGAACACATTAGTGAAACAGTATCGCTATACCGAAGCAATTCCACGCTTTCAAAACTCACTTGCAATTGATCCCTACTTTGCTGAGGCACTGCACAAGCTTGCTGAAGCTTACTACCGTTCAGGTGATATTGACAATGCACTTGCTATTGGTAAACGTGTCGGTCTCACTGATGAAGAGGGGATTCTGAAAATAATCCGTGGTGAGTCTATTCACGAGGCTTACGCACTCCTTCAAGAGGGCAAGTTCTACGCTGCTTTTCAGGAGTTCCTTTTTGCAGGATGGGACACTACCAGCGCAATTGCAGAGACTACTCGTGTCGGTAAGATCCGCGATGCCCAGATTGCGTATTCCAATGGAGAATTTGAATCGGCACTAAATAAGTTCAGACAGGTATATGCATCCGACAGTGCAGGCTCACCTTTAATCGGTTACAATATTGCTCTTCTGCATTGGAAGTTTGGCTATCCCGACTCTACAGAATTCTACGTGAATCAAGTACTGTCGCTTGATTCGCTCAATGCTCCGGCAATTCAGCTTATGGCACGTGTCTATAACGCCACCGAACGACAGGACAAAGCAATACAGATCCTGCGTAGAATTTCACCTGAAGCTGAACTGCAGGACAGACTGCTTCCGATGATTCGGATTGAAATGGATTCACTGGCTGCACTTGGTATGTACAACGAAGCACTCGAAGCTTATGGTCGTTATGGCAGACAATATTTCCCGGAAACGATGCCCGAAGACAAAGTTCGGCTTGGTCGCTTACAGTTGGAAGTCGGAAATACGGACTTGGCATTGAGGCTATTGGAAGAGGCTGAATCAGCAGGAATCGAGACATACCTGCTTCTTCTTCACCAAGGCAGAGCTTTATCAAAACTTAACAGATTGTCAGAAGCGAAGTCTGTGCTGCAAAAGGCGATTGTTAAGGAGCCTGAACAACCTGAGGCGCGGATTGTTCTCGCTGAATTGTACTTCTCCGAGAATAAACCCGGTCTTGCATGGAAAGAGACTGAAGCCATCAATCATCTCGATATAGTCAGTCCGGAGTGGTCAAAACGCTATCAGGAGTTAAGATCGCTGCTACAAAAAATCGAAAGGTAACCAATCAATCTGAACCGATAACATCCTCCAACCTCACGAATCTGCTTCTCGTTATTGGAATTTGTGAACAAGACCGCATATATTAGTGTGATAACGGTTTTTTCACAAATTCAGCTTCACCTCGTACATGACCGACGGAACTTGACAAAACCTGTAAAGAGTAATACCTTACTTAAGGCTATGATGGAGATGGTTAAGCCTGGCTTCAGGAGAGGACAGTCACTTTAACGATAAAATTTCAAACTTGAATCAAAACCCAAAAAGCCTCAAGATTCTGCTTGCTGAAGATAGTGAGATAAATCAAAAA
Source organism: uncultured bacterium (assembly GCA_964627035.1). GTDB lineage: Bacteria > Electryoneota > AABM5-125-24 > Hatepunaeales > Hatepunaeaceae > CAZVKN01. Next base: position 9,591 of record CAZVKN010000043.1, read on the forward strand.
TTAGTCTCAAAAATACTTAAAAATGCAGGGCATCAACTGATTTATGCCGTCACGGGAGTGGAAGCTGTTGAAAAATGGCAGTCAAATAGTGTTGACCTGATATTAATGGATGTCCAGATGCCTGAGATGAATGGATTTGATGCGACGCTAAGGATCCGAAAGTTGGAGATGGATAGTGGTGGGCACACTCCAATAGTTGCCATGACGGCACATGCTCTTACAGGTGATCGTGAACGATGTCTTGATGCAGGCATGGACGACTACATAAGCAAACCTATCTCCATTGATGCTCTGCATGATCTTGTCTCCGGATATACGATTGTGAACTTTTCAGGTGAAAATATCATCTCGGGTTCATCAGATAAAGTGAATTCAGATGAGGCGATAATTAATTGGGATGAAGCGCTTAACCGTATGGGCGGGGATTACGACTTTTTCTATGAACTGATAACCGAGTTTTTTGAGGAGGCGGCTGAAAGAGCCGGTAAGATGCTGGAAGCGGTTAAGATGAGTGATATGGAGACATTGCAGGACGAGGCGCACTTCTTGAAAGGATCATCAGGCGTGTTCTCGCTTAAGAAAGTGTTTAATCTTACAGTCATCCTCGAAAAGTACGGCAGGGATCAAGTTGTTGATGGTTGTGTAAAGTTGGTGACGGAATTGATTGAAGAGATTCAATCAGCAAAGGATCACATTACGGCTAATATTAAGAACAGGAAATGAAGCAGTAGATTCTGTCTGGCAGTTTACAATTTAATGATCACAATTAATTACCAAAAAGCACCAATACTACTCACAGCAGTTCTGATCATCTCACTGAGCTTCGGAACTCAACTATCGGCTCAGCAAAGTGGAGCGGTCACGGTTGTGGTCAAAAAGAACCAGACGATTCGGATGATCGCCGAGCAGTATCTGAAAGATCCTGACTTATGGCAGGACATCCTCAGGGCAAACAGTCTTGAGTCCGCTGCAGATGTCAAACCGGGTTCAAAGCTGATTATTCCGGTAAAATCAATCACCGGTGCCAACGACCAACTGAAGTCGGCAAAGAAGACTGTCGCAAAAGCGAATGAAGCCGGTGCGAGGCTGTTCGCACCGACTGTGATTGCGAAAGCTCTGACTCAATTGCAGGCTGCTCACACAAAAAGATCTGCCGGGGATTGGAAGAGTTGCTATGAGCTGGCAAGGTCAGCGACTGCCGAAGCGAAAAAGGCGTTGAACATCAGCCTTGCGAATCAAGAAACTTCAGCCGAAGCGGTAGTGCAAGCGCGTAAAGGCAACGTTCAGAGCCGTACAGAGAGAGAGAACAAGTGGTATGATGCACCGCTTTACTCGACATTGGAAGAAGGTGAGAAAATCAGGACATTGGCTCAGTCGTATGCGGAGATTAAGTTCAAGGATGACAGTAAACTTCGGTTGAAAGAGAATTCACAGGCATTGATACGAAAGATGCGGGTGAATAATCTGAACAACAAAACCGAATCTGACGTTACATTGGTCAGCGGCGATATCCACGCATTTCTTTCGGGGGGGAAAAGCAGCAAAGAATTCAAACTGAATGTGCCAGGTGTTGAGACTAACATTGAGTCTTCTAATTTCTGGGTCAATCTCGATAAGAAAACGTCAAAATTTGCCAATTACGAGGGCAAGCTGGAGATAAAATCGAAAGGGGCAAAGGTACTGTTAAAGCAGAATGAAGGATCAATCATCCGCCCGAATCAGAAACCTTCAAAACCACGTAAATTACTGAATGCACCTGCGCTGATTGCTCCTGCAAATGGTGACAAGCTGTTCTCCAAGGAAAAACAGATGACTTGGGAACCGGTGAAGGGAACTATGGCATATCAGCTCGAGATTGCGTCAGACGATAAGTTTAATCAGGTTGAATACCAAAGAAACACCAAGAGAAAAAGCAACCCGATTCCCAAAAATCTCGCGACGGGAGTTTACTTCTGGAGGATCACCGCAATTGATTCAATAGGGCTTCCGGGCAAGTTCGGACGGTACAGATCTTTCACAATAATCAATGATAAAATACCTCCGTTCCTGACGATTGACCCTGTAGCCAAAGTTGTTGAAGAGAGCACGATAACAATTACCGGTGAAACGGAGCGCGGTGTAACTATTGTGATAAACGAGAAGCCTGTCACTGTTGATATGGATGGCAGGTACAGGCACGATGTAGCCTTAAATCCGGGATTAAACAGAGTCATGGTGGCTGTCAATGACCGAGCGGGCAACATATCTGAAAAAACAGTAGAAATAGTGAGATCCGGTGATAAGCTTAAACAGCTTACCATTGACCATGACCAATCTGACGGAGAGGTTGGAAGAATCGCAGTGTCAGGCTCACAATTCGTCCTTTCCGGATCAACGGATCCGGGGAACATCGTTACCGTCTTAGCAATTACCGATGATGTAGTCTCCCGCACTACAGCCGATGATGACGGTACGTTCCGATTCAACATCAGGAATGCGCTAACACTGCACGAGCTGAAGATTACAACCGAAAATCAAATCGGAAAGTCAACAGCTCGTACACTGAAGATTGAACAGCTCGCTACTGAACCCGAAATTGTCGTCCAAACGGCACTCCCATCACTGACCGGAAAGGAGACGATTGAAATAGCAGGACATGTCAAATCAATTGGCTCTCTCACCATCAACGGTAAAGCTGTTTCATTGACAAATCAGCGATACAAAACCACAATTAAATTGGAACTTGGAATCAACCGGATTGAGCTGATAGGCAGTGATGACCTTGGGCGTGTTACTATTTTTACAAAGGAAATCTATCTTGACAATAAACCACCAAAATATCTGTCGCACCGCTTCCTGATGGAACCGTCCGATGGTGATGAACTCAACAGGCTTGTAGTGAAGGTTTCCGACAATTCGAGCATGAAAAGAGTCGCATACTATGAGGTTAGCTCCGGCAAATTCAATCATCAAGATTATCTTGAGTTGTCGCAGGATGGTAGCAGTTTCAGCGGTATAATACGCAAACCATCGGGAACCGGACATTTGAAATTGAAGCGAGTGATACTTGAAGACGCATTTGGCAACAGTAAAGAGTATCGCTTCTGATTGATTGAAAAGAGAACACAAGGATATAAATGACAGAAGTTGATCTACAGACAGATCCGGAACACCAATTTGCAATACTGAGTTACGCAACCCGGCTGCTGGCTTCACAGACTGACCGCGAGCAGGTGTTATACATCGCTCTCGACACTCTTTGCAACTTTGCACATAGTGACAAGATTGCAATTATCGAGACTGACGGAGAGGAACCTGCCAAAACCGGGAAGATCATCGGACTGTTGAACGGTGGAGAAGTGACATTCCCAAACAACAGCGTCAGAATGGACTGCGCGCCGTTTGATAAAGTTATTGAGGACAAAAAACCGGGGATCTATGACACCAGCAAGGGCTCGCCGACTTTATGTTTTCCGATCCTTAACATTCAGCAGAAGATAGTCGGTCTTGTTGCCATTGACAGAGCGACTTCTGAACCACTGCCGATTTTGGAGATGCAGATACTTGTCATGCTCTCGACCTTGATCGGTGTTTCGCTTGAGCAGTCACGCTACTTTAAGTTAGCAACCTTTGACGGACTGACAGGTCTGTATGTCCGTCGGTACTTTGACATTCGGCTCAATGAAGAGATGGCTCGGGTGCAACGCCACGGTGGGGATTTATCCCTGTTTATCGCCGATATTGATCATTTCAAACAGGTTAACGACAGTTACGGACACCAACAGGGTGACATCGTCTTGAAAGAGCTGGCGACGATACTGAGATATTCGGTCCGCAAAGACATTGATATCCCGTGCCGCTATGGCGGTGAAGAATTTATTACTATCTTGCCGAATACAGGATTGACAGGAGCACGAGTTGTAGCAGAGAGATTCCGTCAAAATTGTGAAGACTACCCATTTTCCACTAAGGAAGGTAAACTCAAGATTACAGTCAGCGGTGGAATTGCAGCTATTGATCAAAGCAGCGAGTTAACCGGTGAGCAGTTTCTGAAGCATGCTGATACGAAACTGTATGAAGCTAAGGAATCGGGTCGTAACAGGATATTGGAGTGGCATCTGTCACAAGATCAGTGATCTGAAGACATACAAGAAATGCGAGTGAATTGGAAAACAGCTTAAACATAAGAAACAGATCGGAAGAGATTGCCAGGGTAGTGCGCTGGTCGCGTGATATTGGGCATTCATTAGAACTTCCTGAGAAACAGGTGTTTGGTCTGGAGGTAGCGGTAGAGGAGTTGGTAACCAATATAGTCTGGTATGCTCACCCCGAGGGGGGAGATCATCAGATCCGGTTGAACTATTCTGTGGATGAGAAACGACTTTACTTTACGCTTGAAGATGAAGGTATTCCATTCAATCCGGTAGATCGTCCACCGCCCGACAAGATTGAGAAGATTGAAGATGCAAAAATCGGTGGATTAGGATTGGTTCTGGTCCGAAAGATGATGGATGGCATGGCATACGAGCGCAAAGACGGGAGAAATATTGTAACAATCTGGCTCGACCTTACACCCGAATTACTAAAAGAGGAACTTATGCGAAGACCGCTCACAATCAACAGTGAAAAAAAGGGCGAAGTACTGGTATTTGAAATAACCGGATGGCTGAACGCACAATCGTACCAGAAGGCTGAAGAAAAACTCATCGAGTGGCTTGAGTCCGGAGAGAAATGGATAGCGGGTGATTTGTTGAAGTTAGATTTCATCAGCAGCATCGGTCTGCGAGTTCTGATGACGACTTCAAACAAGCTCGAAAAGTCCGGCGGCAAGCTGGTGCTGTTTAATGTTCAGGATCAGGTTAGGGATGTGTTTGATTCGACCGGTGTTTCAACACTTATTACCGTTACTTCAACTCGCGAAAAAGCTTTGGCAATTCTAAATTCTGAAATAATATAAGGAGTAAATTATGGAAGTTTCAGCGACTAAATACGGTGACATTATACTCTTCAACGTTTCCGGCAGGCTTGATGTGCAGAGTTATGCTGAACTCGAGGCGCATCTTGACGGATGGATCAACGGCGGTGAGAAGTGGTTCGTCGGTGATTTTACCGCACTGGAATTCATCAGCAGTATCGGACTGCGAGTGCTGCTCAGCACTGTTAAGAAATTAGCGCAGGTGCAGGGACGGATGGTGCTTCACGGACTGAATTCAACCGTTAACGATGTATTTGTCTCCACCGGCTTATCGGGTGTAATTCCGATTACAGACTCACAGCAGTCGGCAATTGCAGTGTTAACCGGATGACAATAAGTCAATCGGAGCATTTTTCCGGTTCAATATGAATATAGTCAAACGGAGACGGAGAAGGGTCAACCCTGCCGCAATTCCGAAAGTTACACATAGAAAAAAACGGAATGTGCAGAAGGTTGAGCCGACCGTCCGGGAGGCGGCAGTCAAAGATTATGTGGCATGGATTAAGGGTCAAAGTCGAATTGACCACATCGTCCATGCCACTCTCAATAGTAGCCGATGGGATGACAGAGACCGCTCGCTGTATCATGAGATTGTCAACGGTGTTGTTCGTTACCACGGTCGAATTGAGTGGCTGCTTGATGAGCTGAGTTCCAAGGGTGTCAATCGGGATGTGTTGGCTCAAGCGGCGGCGGCGGTTGGCATCTACCAGATACTCTATCTGGATAGAATCCCGCACTATGCATCTGTAGATGCTGCGGTTGAGATCACACGAAAGAGGGTGGGAGAAGCTGCGTCCCGGTGGGTAAATGCGATTTTGCGTCGGGTTACCGATGATGTGCTGTATTGGCAAGAAGTTGTCCCTAAGAGTGACAATCCGCGCGTCAGATTGGCGATGTTTCACTCATTTCCGGTCTGGATGGTGGAAAGATGGGGAGCGCAGTTCAGATCAGTTACTGATGAATCGAACGAGGATGAGAAGTCTGATCCCAATTCGGCGTTGGAACAGTTTCTGATCTGGAACAATCGGCGACCGAAAGTTACTCTCAGAGTAAACTTGCAGAAGTGTACACCCAAGCAGCTTGAGGCAAAGCTTAAGAAACGCAATATTAATTACAAGCCTGCCGTCCTCGACCCGACATTCATTGATCTTGAACACTCAACAAATCCGGCTGATCTTAGCATTGTGCGGGATGGATACGTTTCAGTGCAGGATGTGTCGCAGGGGATGGTAGCAAAATTGATTGATCCGCAGCCTGACGAATTGATACTCGACCTATGCTCTGCACCCGGCGGTAAAACCGGTCATCTGGCGGAACTTGAGCCTGAATGCAAGATAATCGCCACCGACAAAGATGCCGGACGTCTCGATGTTGTCAAGAAGAATATAGCGCGATGCGGATACAAGAATGTCACGCTTACCTGTTACAACAAGGTGTTAACCGGTAAACAATCGTTTGACGCAGTTCTCGTTGATGCACCTTGCACGGGAACCGGCGTTTTAGCACGCCGTGTTGACATCCGCTGGCGACGCAAACTGACCGATCTGAGGAAGATGGCGGCTATCCAAAGACAGCTTCTCCGCTATGCAGCAGAAAGAGTCAAGCGTGGGGGAAGGTTAATCTACAGCACCTGCTCAATTGAACCTGAAGAGAACGAGATGATTGTTAATGACTTCCTGAAGGAGCAGAGCGGATTTCGACTGATAAATGCCGGGAAGTGGATCCCTGAAGAGCTGGCTGATGAGATCGGACAGCTTAGAGCATTGGGCAGTGAGGTTAAAGCTGATGGGGTGTTTGCAGCAAGGCTGGAACGCAAATAACGACATGGATGATCCGATTGCATTGCCGGGCAAGATCAAGAAGCCTGCTAATTACATTCGTGAACCGATAAGCATCTTCCAGCTTCTTGCGGGTGCAGTTATGATGATTTCGATAGTCGGCTGGCTGTTACTGTTGACGGATAAGCTGATCATGCCCAGAATTGCAAATAAAGGCGTGGAAGTAAAAATCCCGAATCTTTACTTAATGCCGTTTTACGATGCGGAACTGCTGTGTGAAGAACTCGGATTGTCGCTGGTGCGCATGAGGATGAGGATAGATAACAGCCATCCCGCAGGTATTATTGTTGACCAGTTTCCGGTAGCCGGGACAGTCGTCAAACCCGGAAAGATTATTGAAGTGATCTATACGGTTGATTCGGATGTGATCTTGTGCCCGGTATTGGTTGGGCGATCTCCTCGCGAAGCCGTGCTCATTGCCGACTCATCTGGTCTGTTTGTTGATGAATCGAAAAACCGCTATGCACATTCGGCTCGCTATCCGGAGGGTGTAGTGATGAGGCAGATTCCGCAGAAATACACCGGCATGATGAGCGGTGACACGATTCGGTTGGTGGTCAGTGTAGGACATAAGCCGGAGGAGATTCGAGCTCCGCGACTGATCGGTCAGAAGATAAACGAGATCAACCGACTGTTAGTTAAGCATAGGGTCAGACTCGGTAAAATATCGAGATACCCGGACAGCTCCGTCCCGCCAAACACCATCATATCCCAAACACCCGAGCCGAACAGTGGGATGAAGGCTGATGACAGAATTGATGTCCGTGTCACCGTCAAACCGAAAACTGAACGGATGTCAGAGGAATAAACAATTTCATACAAGACATTAAGTCGTGAAGGTACATCCTGCACTAAAAACAGCATGCCTCATTGCCATCGGTATCTCCTTTTCCTATTGGTGCCGTGTCCCTCTTATATGGCTGTTTTCCACTACACTTTTACTGCTTGTACTGTCAATATTATTTGATAAAACTGCCAACTGTCAAGTCTTCATTGTATTTGCACTCATTGCAGGAGTGTCTTTATCCTATCGTAGCAGCAAGTTAATTGATGATTTTCATCCTGCACGATTCACAATCAACGGTGTGATCACAGAGCCGCCCCACAGATATGACGAATGGCAGTCATTTCCTGTTAGAATTAAAAAGATGAGAAATCAGAGCGGATTTACGGTTTTTGGTCCGGGCAAGATATGGATTCGGTTGATGCACCGGGATGAGCGAATTAAGCCGGGTGTTTCTATCAGATTCACAGGTGTGCTTAGTCCGACATCCCCGCGGAGAAATCCAGGAGATTTTGATCTGAAAAGTTGGCGGCTGCGCAACGGATATATCGGTGAGATGTTCATTCAATCCAGTAATTCTGTTACTGTCATCATCAGCGTACCTTCCATCCCGCATCGAATCAGAACGGCAATTCAGGAAAAAATCAATCTGTATTTCAGAGGGAATTCCCCTCTTGTATCAGCTCTGATACTGGGCATCAGACGGGATTTGGAACCGGAAATAGTGGATAGCATGAGGAACGCAGGACTGTCACACCTGTTGGCACTGTCAGGTTTGCATGTAGGCTTTCTGATAGCGATCCTGTTCGGTGCAGCAACATTGGTCAGACTCCCATACAAAATGCGTATCGCCTTCGTGTTGATCTGTCTCGGTCTGTTCGTGATAATCGTGCCTGCGAGGAGCAGCACTATCCGAGCGACAATCATGGCTGCCACTTTTCTTATCGGACCTCTTCTCCGTCAGCAAAGCCATCCCGTTAACAGCCTCGGAGTTGCGGCGATGATTATACTCTGTTTCAGACCGGGTGAACTGTTTGACGTCGGTTTCCAGCTTTCTTTTGCCGCTGTCGGGGGTATCCTGCTGTTTCGACCTGCGATAGAGATGTTGTTATCAGGTCTGCGCAAGCGGAGTAATCGAATCAAACGCTTGTTTATGAGATATGCTCTCCATCCGTTCCTGTTGTCCATCTCAGTCTCGGTGATGGTGCTGCCGTTAACATCCTTCCATTTCGGGACTATGGCTATAGGAGCTCCGCTGTTTAATGTGATTGCTGTCCCTCTTCTCGGGATTATATATGCTGGATCGTGGGTAGTACTGTTGTTTTCGGTTATATCTTCCTCTGTAGCCGCTCTGATGGCAGATGGCATGAATGCTATCTTGGCTTTGTGGGGCGAGATTATACTGTTCTTCGGATCTGTTGCGCCTCTTTACAATATAAGATTTTCGCCGTTCATGGTTGCAATCCTATTATCCGGGATCTTCTGCGCAATGTTCATAAAGAGAAGACAACAAATTATCTTAATTTTAATTATCCTCGTTGGATTTATCCTCCAAGACCTGCTGCCGAGTCCTATTCGTTTTCAAGCCTGGTTCCTCGATGTCGGTCACGGTGACGCATCTGTCTGGAGATTTCCAAGCGGTAAAGTAGCGGTGATAGATGGGGGTCCTGACAGAAAAGGGAACGGTGTCGGTTGGGTTGAGCAACTGCTCAGACATTACAACCACAGAGAGATTGATCTGCTCGTCGCCAGCCATCCGGAGTATGACCATATCGGTGGACTGCTTGAACCTGTCAGTCGGTACAATATTCATGCAGCTATTGCCAGTCCGAAAATCTCTTCAACGTACACATACACCAGGCTTTGTTCGATTTCCACAGCGAGAGGTCTGTTTTGGTATTCCGCGAGAACGGACATGAACATCTCGGGATTTGACGAGGAATACTACATAGAGATACTGGGTCCACCTGACGGGGCTGACATCTGGGGATCAAATGATGCATCAGTGGTACTGAGGTTAACTGTTAGTTCGGGTAACAGTAATCACTTGCAGTTATTGACTGCCGGAGATATTGAGGAAAAAGGAGAAGCTGCACTGCTCGAATCTGATGACATCCGGGCTGAGCTGTTAAAGGTCTCCCATCACGGTTCCGGGACTTCGAGTTCATCGGAGTTTATAGAAGCTGTCAATCCGAAGATAGCTGTAATCTCGAGAGGGAGATCGAACCGTTACGGGGCAAAACTGTCTCCGCAGGTTATTCAGAGCTTTATCGGTCGGGATGTTGAGCTGTACGTCACCGGCAGTGAAGGGGCAATACTGTTTGAACCTGTTTTCAATTCCGACAATATCAGATGGGAAAAAATGGATTGGCGTGATCCGTCATTCCTCAGATGGCTGTTTAGCGTATAGAATAAAATCAACTTAATTGGGTTCATGCTGTTTTTTCTGTTTCCTGCAAAAATGGTTATGAATTGCGATTGATTGCATTACTTCGAGATTTCAGTTATATTATCGTAGTTTAATGTGCAAAACCGAAATGAGGATCTATAAGCAGTGGACGACCTACAAACATGGTACCGCCAAGGACTGAGTGCCTTCGTTGATGCGCTCGAAATTGCAAAAGATGAGCTTAAGGAGAAGAACCAGCGAAGGCACGCAATCGGCACATTTCAGCGAGTTGCTCAGAGCCTGCGCAGTTCCGGTGAGAGCTACGGCTTTCCGGAGATCTCCAGTAACGCTGCCGAATTTTCCGCAGCTCTGTCAATGGCAGCTCAGACCGATGACTACAGCATGATTGAGAGATCGCTGATGAAGCTGACGAACACTCTTGAAGCGGTTGTGTCGGGTGAAGATCCCGGTCAGATGGTGAATATTCTTATCGTTGATGACGATGTCATCCTTGCCAATCTGTTGAAAGCACGGTTAGAAGCTGCAAACCGGAAGGTCATAGTGGTGAGCACAGGCAAGGAAGCGGACAGAATCCTGCTTGAGGAAAAAATATCACTTATTCTGCTGGATCTCACACTTCCCGATGTGGATGGTCGAACTTTGCTGGCTCGGCTGCGGGTTGATCCTCTGACATCCACAGTACCGGTGATAATCCTGTCGGTTCCGGGAGGCAATCGCCCTAAGGCTGAATGCTTTGCACTTGGTGCAGATATATATTTTGAGAAACCGTTCAAGCTGGATGAGCTGTCGGCTGCGGTCGCAGCTAAACTGCACCGCAATGCCGAGATGACCCATGATGCTCGAAAGGATGCGTTGACCGGACTGCCAAACCGTGCTGCTTTCAGCGAACTGTTTCTCCGTGTCAGGTTGATGACAGATCGTGGTAAGGAGCCGTTGAGCGTCGGAATCATTGATCTCGACCATTTCAAGTTGGTTAACGACAATTACGGTCATAAGACCGGTGACGATGTTCTGAAGATCACAGCAGACATAATATCCACCACGCTGCGAAAGTCTGACTATTTTGCCCGGTGGGGTGGGGAGGAGTTTGTTGCCTTATTCCCACAGACGGACGATCAGGGTGCCGTATTTGCTTTGAATAAATCGCTCAAGGCGATGAATGAGTATAAATTTGTTGCTGAAGACGGGCGCAAATTCCATGTTTCGTTTTCAGCGGGTGTTGTTGAGGTTGATAGCGGTCTCTCTGTAGATGAAGCGATTGCGAAAGCAGACAGATTCCTTTATCTTGCCAAAGAGCAGGGCAGAAACCGGATTTTGACCTCCACGGATAAGGCGGTTTCGCTCACTAAAAAGATACTGTTGGCAGATGACGACAAATATACGGCTACGGTGGTCAAGCGTCATCTGAACGGTGAAGGTTTTGAGGTGCTGCATTGCAAGGATGGGGTGGAGGCACTTTCGGCATCAAATGAAAATCCGATCTCGCTATTTATCCTCGATGTCAAGATGCCCAAGATGAACGGATTTGAGCTTCTCGCACTACTGCGAGAGAAGCCGTCATTCCAAAAAACACCGGTAATAGTACTTACCGCAGTGGGGGAGGATTCACAGATAGTACGTGGCTTCGAGCTTGGTGCTGACGACTATATGCTAAAGCCGTTCTCCCCGGTGGAACTGGTAGCACGCATTCGCAGGCTTTTGAAGAAGTATTAGGGGGTGGTGGACGATTAGTGATAGGAGCTGCTCCTCTTATATTGGACATATTCAGCTTAGATTTTCTTAGAATTGAATCAAAATAGATGCCACGCCGTTATTGTCTATGATGATATGTTCAGATAATAACAAACGCATTCCTCATTCGATATTCAACCTACATCACCGCCCGCTCTCCAGTTTCGATCCGTGCGCGTTCCTCACTAACCGGATCAAAAAAGTGGATCTGAGAGGATGAAAAATGTAGTTTAATCTTGTCTCCAATCTGAAAAGGAATATCCGGTTTGACACGAGCGATAAACTGCTGCTCACCATCTCTAAGATAGAGATGAGTTTCAGCACCCATCGGTTCCGTTAACTCCACCACAGCAGTCACAGCACCGTCGTTACCATCTTCCCTCTGCAGATGCATATTCTCCGGTCGAATTCCCATTATCATTGAACCTTCTTCAATAAACAAGTCCATTTTATCAAGGTTAGTATCCAGATTTCCGGCTGTAAACCTTCCCTGTATTATCACACCACCGACCAAATTGATCATCGGTGAGCCGATAAAACCTGCGACGAATAGATTTGCAGGTTTGTTATATATATTGGTCGGACTGTCAATCTGCTGGATGTCACCATCTTTCATCACGATAATTTTTGTCCCCAATGTCATTGCTTCCACCTGATCATGGGTAACATAAACCATAGTCGTTTGAAGCCGTTTATGCAGTTTAGCGATTTCAACACGCATCTGATTGCGGAGTTTTGCGTCAAGGTTTGACAGCGGTTCATCAAAAAGAAATACTTTCGGCTTACGAACAATAGCTCGACCAAGTGCTACACGCTGTCTTTGACCGCCTGACAGTGCTTTCGGTTTCCGGTCGAGTAAGTTACTCAGTTCAAGGATTCCGGCAGCATCATTAACTCGTTCATCTATTTCATGCCTTGTACGTCTTCAGAACATTTGGGACAGATTGTGCAATAATCTAAGGGATACTTT
>CAZVKN010000044.1:0-21064 GCA_964627035.1 uncultured bacterium
AAGCAGTCCTTAACTTATTGTACAATTTTGTCCAATACGTTCTGACGTCAAACATATATGATAGTTAGAAGATTACCAAGGACAAAACCTCCCCATTTACTATGTGTAAAATAGCACAATCAAGCACAATAGTCAATAGATAATGGGGTGTAATGATAGAATTCAAAAGATTGTGAATATTGTTTCATTTGTGATCGGGTTTGTCTCAAGCCCGGCGCGTCGCGGTTGAGGACAACCACGACTACAGTATATCAACAGTTGCCTGACACTACCAAGAACTTAATAAAGGTGAATAATTTGAAGGGGGTTGAGCTACTTTCTGAGAAATGATTTCGATTTATGGATAATATTTTTCGGATTAATATTCACGATCACTCTATTCAAAATTCCTGCTTTCGCTTCCGTCAATCTTTCACCGCCATCACCATAATATGGGCGTGCGTAGTCCGCTCCGAATGCAGACTTGTCAAGCTCTGCTTTGGTATCGTTCAGCACCACTCCCAGAATATTCGCTTTGATATGCTCAAGTGTTGCTTTCGTCCTGACAAGGGATGCCCGGGGAACCCTCCCGATCTGGTACACCAGAACAACATGATCGCAGTTCGGTGAAATGATTGCCGAGTCAGTAACGTGAAGAAGTGGAGGTGAATCTACCAAAACAACATCATATTTATCTTTCACTTCCGCGAGGAAATCTTTGTACCTTTTCAATGACAGCAGCTCCGCCGGATTTGATGGAGGCTCGCCGCTGGTGATGATATCCAGATTATCAAGTCCGGGACTGAGCAGCGCTTCAGATATATCGAGTGCATCACCGAGGAACAGGTCGGTGATCCCTCTTACCGTATCGCGCCATTTTACCGTTCCATGAACAATGTCGGTTAATCCAGGTTTTTTATCAAGACCAAATGCACGGTAAATCGAAGGTCTGCGCAGGTTACAGTCCACCAGCAGCACTTGATTTCCCATCTGAGCAATCGTTACCGCTACATTTGTGATAGTGGTTGACTTACCTTCACCAAGCACCGAGCTTGTGAACAGAATTATTTTTCCGCCTGATGCAGCCCGTGCAAAATCGAGGTTGGTCCGGAATGCACGGTATGATTCAGCAGTGATTGATTTTGGGCTGAAATGCACCATCAAACCGAGAGGTTTGCTGCCGTTCCCGTTTCCGTTTGACTTCCTTGATGAACCGGTGCGGACGTCATCTCTGATGCTGTCAATATGGGGTATAACACCGAGAACCGGAAGGTTGACGTGCTTCTCAACGTCTTCGACTACAACGATGGAAGTGTTATATATCTCTAAAAATGCAGCAGCAGTACATCCGATTCCGAATCCAAGCAGCGAGACAAAGATCATCATACTGGTTTGAGTCGAGCCGACAACCGCCCTTGCGGAAGTGGCGAATTCGAGCATTTTGACCGTTTCAACATCCTTGGAAGTCTGTATCAATGCATCCTGATAGCTTGTTGACAGATGTTCGACCAATCCCTCATTCATTGCCACTGCCCGTTTAAGCTGATCATATTCTATGTTATTCTCAAGCAGGTCAAGTGTGGCATTCTTCTGAGCACTTAGTTTGGAAAGCTCTCGATTGATATTCGCAAGAACGGCGTCAATTGCATTCTGGATTTTTTCCTCTATGTCTCGAACTTTAGGTGAGGATTCAAGATGAAACTCAAGAAGCCTTGATTTCTGCACCTCAAGTTTGTTCAGATTGAAAAAAAGGTTGGAGTTGTACTCACCCGATTTTGTGGCTAACGCTTTCCAGTCATCATACTTGTTCGCACCTCGCTTACGTTCTTTCAGTTTTGCTCTCAGATTCGAGTAGTGGCTGATCTTTTCCTTTATCTGTCCAAACCCGACCTGCAGTTCAATGACATCGCCATGCTCCAGCTCGACACCGGGTAAAGTGTTTTTAATAAATTTCAGCAGTTTGCTTTCAGATTCAGCAAGCTTGGTGGTGTAAATCTCCAGTTGCTTTTCAATGAACTCTTTTGTCTCGTTAGCTTCTTTATTTTGCTCTTTTTTCGATTCATCACGAAACACATCAATAAGCGTATTGACAAATGTAATTGCCAGACTCGGGTTGTCAGCTCCGGCTGTGACCTCGATAATATCCGTCATCATCCCTGATCTTTTCAACTCAACCGGCTTTGCATCTATACTCTGTTGGAATTGATTCACCATGCCGAAATATTTCGGGTGTGCATTGAAGTCAGAGTATTTCACATCGGAATCAATCTGGTCAATTCGTTTGAGGGCGAGGAACACGATGCGCTGGCTGGAAAGGATTTTACACTGGGTGGCAATGTTGTCATTTTCATTAAAGAACAGCATGTCGCTCAGCATTGACTCGGATGCCGAACTGTTTTGAAACACCTCCACGAGTGCGGTTGCTTTGTAAACAGCCTTGGATCTTGGCAAAAAGAAGTAAGTGACAGCCGCAAAAAGTACAGTTATAGTGAGAATAAAGTACTTCTTACGTTTGATGATCCTGAATATATCAGGTAACGTTAATTCTGATTCCATAACTTAACAATATAATATTGTTTTAACTGCCATACAACATACTCTTAAAACCGCATGCCGATTACAACGATTGACAATATCGAGGAGATAATGAAAATTAGATCCCTTATCTCATTCCATCTGAAAGCTAACCTTGAGGGTACAAATATAATATCTCCATCTGCAAGCAAAGGATTGCTTTTCCCATCTTTATTCTTTAAATAAGCCTGTAGATTAACAGATTCAAATTCGTTTTCGTTTAATCTGCGAATTTTTATTTCTTTGCTCTTCGCGCTATGATTCATCCCGCCGGCGATGGCAATTGCGTCCAACAGAAATGCTGGAGCCTGCATCTCAAAATGTCCGGCTCGTTTTACATCACCCAGTACAGTCACCTTGATTATGTTTTTTGTTATGATAACCTGGTCATTGTTTTCCAACATTGGATTAAGCCGGATATCATCTCGGTTGTATATTTCACTGATATTAACAGTCTGGGCTTTTCCATCCTTCTTAATAACCTTCGCTCGGGAGTTGCTGATAGGGATGTTTCTTACTTTTGCACTCCGGCTCACGAACTCAAGCAGCCGTTCATCCTTCATAATAGGAAATCTACCGCTAAAGTAATCACCGAGCACGGTGACTGTGCTGCTGTGGTATTCCTTGACTGTTACGATAGCGAACGGGTTTTTGTACGTGGATTTTAGTTTTTTGGTGATTCTGACTGCCAACAACTCGGTTGTCAAACCTGAAGCCTTAATGTCACCGGCGAGAGGAATCGTGATCCGTCCCTCTGCGGTGACCGGAATTGCTTCCAAAACTGTGACCTGTTCGCGGTCGAGGGCGTTTAAGTAGAGCGTAATCTTTAATATGTCACCCGGACCGAGTATATATTGTCCGGAGTAAGAGGATTGTGTGGGCTTAGCACCGTAGGCGGTCGCTGATAATACAACCGATAAAACGGTTATTAAAAGCCATAGCAAGGCTGTTTTTGCTAAATTTAGATTCATAGATTTATTTGAGGATATCAATCTTTTCATCTGTAATCGGGCTTGTCTCAAGCCCGATGTCGGGGTTGAGGACAACCTCGACTACAAATCACTCTTTAGTTTATACTCTCATTTACTTAAATCCAACTAAATACTGAACAGGCAGCCTGTGGCTCGGATATATCAAGACAGTTCATCTTTATCCGAAAGCTCAATTGCCCGCAGCACTTCCGTTACTCTATCGAATGTAAACGGTTTGGCTATGTAATCGAACGCACCGTTTGTCAATGTTTCTTTGGCTACATCAACCGATGCAACACCGGACATCATTACTACGGGTATTTTGGGATTAATCAATTTGACCAGCTTCAGGATCGTAACACCATCCACGACAGGCAGCTTGATGTCGAGAAACACAATGTCCGGAAGTTTATTGCTGATGTTGATGACCGCTTCGTTACAGTCGTATGCCGAAACGGTTTCATAGTCAAGTGCTGCGACAATATCCGACAATGATTCGCAGATGCTTGGCTCGTCATCAATGATTAATACAGATTTGGATGATTTTTGAGTGTTGCTATGCATTTGACCTTCTCCATTGCAAACCGCCTGCCGCATTTCGTGTCACTCTACCGACTACCGAGAAAACAGTGTTGAACAATCTACTTAACAAATTAAAAAGGAATCTGTTAACGCTACTGTTTCTTAATCGCTGCGGACAATATCTCATCAATAATTGACCGGATTTCTCCACTGTTCGGCTCAATCTGCCACATAATAAGGACAGTTGAGAAACTGTTCTACCTTCAAAAACAGTCATCGGCTTAATTGACTTCTCAGCAGTACCGGTGCGGCAGGCTATAACTTCACCGATTACCGCTGCCCGATCAAATGCCGCATCAACAGTCGGTAGATTGTCACCTTTGGTAATAATCTTGTCATTGCAGTCGAATCCGACAGCTCTGTGGAGCAGAAGCTTGTCTTCTGCCGAAATCATTACTACAGACCCGAGTTGAACATCAGTGGAAACCGGATGCAATTCTATCAGACTTCCATCTTCTATTGTCGGTCGCATGCTGTCGCCGTGCGCTTGCAGCGCGAGAGATCCTCGCTCTGACAGCACCTGCTTCACCAGTTCTGCAACAACTTTTGTATTTGATTCACAGATCAATTTTCCAACAATAATTCGCTTTTAATTTAACTTCTCGTACGGTCATAGCAATTTGCACGACGAATCAAATGTGGACGACACACTCTGTCCGACCATCGCCTCGGCAGCCCGGCTGTACAACCTTGATTAATTTTCATACAAACCATCATCTCTTGTTCAAAAGCGGACTCAGATTTAATTTCAGGTGGTGCGTATTTACGCTTTTTCACTGTTCAACTCCATAAGAATTTTCGCATTGCGACACGCTTCTCTCGACGGTCCACACAAATCTCCATCCTCAATTAACGCAATTCCGGGGCATCGAAAGCAGTAGGGAAGTGCATCACAACTGTTACATTCATTGACATCTGAAACTCTAATATCCCTTGTAGATACAATATTTGATGCTTTACACCAAATATTCGTGAAATTATCATTCACCACATTCTCGCCGTCGTTCACAAACTGAAGACAAGGCAGCACCCGCCCGTCCGGTGTTATCCCTGCGGAAGTGTGACCGGCACTGCACGGAATCATATCGGAGAGGTCTCCCGCTTGAACAGTTAGCTGATCAGCAACCGGCTCATCAGAAGTGCCACGTTCACCATCTCTGAAAACAGCAATCAATTCATCATCAGGGAGTCGGCTGTTTTCGATGATGGTTGTGTCGCCGTCATTGCGCGGTGAGAGATAAGTCGTTGAGCGGAATCTAACACCAAATTTCCTCGCCAGTGCCTCCATTTTATTAATATCATGCAGGTTATTGTTCATAATGCAGGTTTTAAGTGTAACTCGCACCTTATGATCCAATAACAGTTCGACACCGTGCATCGTCTTCTCAAACGAACCGATAGACTCAGTAACTTTATCGTGAATCTCAGGATTGCTGCCATAAATGCTCACCTCCACTCCTGCCAGTTTCAGTTCACCAAGCTGCTTCGCTTCATCTTCACCGATCATGGTAGCGTTGGTGAAAAGTGTGGTTGCAAATTTCAGTTCTCTGCTGCGTCTGAGCAAACTGAACAGATCTCTCCTGACGAAAGGTTCTCCCCCGGTAAAAGTCAGCCACAATACTCCCGCATCGGCAAGCTGCTCAAGAAGCTCCAGACTTGCTTCCGTATCGAGTTCGCTGCATTTCTCCGGACTCAGGTAACAGTGTGAGCAGGTGAGGTTGCAGCGGTATGTCAGCTCCCACATGACATCAACAGGGATCGTCAACTCCCGCGCACGGGTCATTATGTGGTCATAAACTGTTATTTGTTCAGTTTGGTTTGCTGGCATACCGGTCTGTCCGAGAATGGATAGCATCCGGTGTCAGCCCGCCGTGGCTGACACATAATCTGTACAATATCAAGCATATAGCTGTCAGGTACGGCGACCTGACAGCGGGAAATTGTAACTGTTCAGTTTGGTCTATCGGCATACGTTAACCTTCCAACACTTCAATCAATCCCTTTTCATTCATCTCGTTAAGAAGTTTGGATGCGTCAGAAGATGCCTGATCCGCAGATACATCAAACTCACCGCATATCAGATTAACCAAATCCTCCTCGCTCCGCAATTCCGTAAGAAGTTCCCAAGTGTAACATGCAACCTCGTTCAGCAGATGTATCTGATTATCATCCGGATTAAGCAGAACCGCCTCTTCACCTAACGCTCGATAAGCTACCGAATCCTTCATCTTGTATGTTTTCATTGAAGATTGATTAATTTGTTCGGGTCTTCGTCTAACGAATAACTCAGTGTGAATGATCTGCCGGAGCTGACCATGTCATCTGCAAGTTTCATCAGATCGTCCTTCCTTTCCTCGTAACCCCACCCGACAATGTTTTGAATCAGACGATAAACAGATTCCGCATGTGATATTTCGGTCAGACCTGCAGTTCCACTCCTGTCAAGGTACATCAAATTATCAAACAGTGCTGATTGCGGTTGAATGGAAAACTCAAGTTCTCCTCTGAATGGCGTTGAATAGACATGCCATCCGTTCTTGCTTCGAGCTACAAGTGTAAACTCGTCTGTCATTATCGTATGTTTCCGAATCTTTCGCATCAATGTGGTCTTCCCTGCTCCGGATCGTCCCGGGAAAATAGTGCACTGATCATTGTGTCTCGCCGCTGCGGAGTGAATGAAGAATCCATCATAATTCAAAGCAGACAGTGTAAACGCAAATTTCAGCAGCGTCGTCAGTCCATTCAGAGATCCATTCTGAATCCTGGCATTTCCGGATTTTCCGCCTAACTCAAATTCAGATATAAAGTCACCCCGCTTCACGTTTAACATGTCATCATGTTTCCCAATGGAAATTGCGCTGTCTTCATCATGGTCAATGTCGGAGTAGGATGACAGGCTTAACTTCATGCCACAGTTGCCGCTGCTGATATAGCAGGGAAAATGATTTCTGATATATTTATGAATCCATTCCAAATCAGAACTAATTGTGACCGGAATGGGTCCAATCGAAACTGTTGTCCTCTCTACACTCAAGATCGGAACAGTAACCTATAACACAGTTTCAGCATTTCAGTACCTGCTTTGGCAAACCTCGATAACATAACAGCCGTTAAAGATGAGCTTCCATGAATATCCATCAACTCACACCTGTAATCCCGTGACGGGAAAACTACTTCTGAAAAATACTTCATCCGCTTCCAAAAACTGTCTATCGCCTGACCATAGAGCACAATTCCGGCATGTCGTGTTTCAAGCCCTGACGAAATTCTATAGATGATACGCCCGGCTATCAACGATGATTTTGAACTCGCTGCGTCCAGCAGCAGCTCTCTCGGAATAGAACAGCCAAATATTTTGCTTATAGGGCTAATCCCATACGAAAACAGCTTATGTACTCTAAATTCCTTCACTCTATCAATGACTTCGTCCCACCGATCCTGAGAAGTGATCCATTTACAAATCATAGCAATATCAACACCCCGGCTCATCTTATCAAATGAATGTTTAACCCAATGTATCGTATTGCAGATCAGATCATCAACCTCATCGAGAACTCTGACATTCTCGGAATTTATCTCAATATTTGTGCTGTTTTGAAATAGTTGTGCTGCTGAAATTTCACCTGCATATTCGCGTGTGCGGCGGTTGTCTTCACCCATAACAGCAGTGTGAATGTCCAATGTTACACCATCCTTGTACATCACATTTCGCTGAACATTGTACGGTTCCCATCCGTTCTCCCGTAAAGCTCTCTCAAATCTATTCTGATCATCATCCATTATTAAAAGATCAATGTCAGCCATATCCCTCACAAAAGAGTCAGTATAGTAACGCTGCCAAGACACTCCACGCAGCAAAATCGGGTTTATCTTCTTAATCGTCTGATTGTTCAAGATAGAGTACAGCTTATCGCGAATAAGCAGCTCTCGCTTATTTATCTCAACCCACTCTCTGTATGCTGTCTCTTTCCCAGGTTCAAAGAGCATCCCATTAATACTGCCATAAGATGCAAAATAGCTTAACAGCCCATCCGCAAGAATCACATCAATAACAGCCTGCGATGGATGTTCCGAAAGATTCTTGCGAAAGCTGAAATCGAAATCCGGCTCGCTGATTAGATCATAGCACGATTTTGCCAATTTAACCCGCAGCCCGGCAAATTCAGCTTCGCTCATCAACCCTATTCGACATCCTCCGGCTGCAGAGACGCGGTGATGAACAGGAACGGTGACTCTTTAAGGTCAAGTTCTATCGGTTCAGCCAGCCCCACATTCTTCTCATCTTTCAATATCATCACTATCGGTCTCATCGGATGCGATTTATTGATTCCAACTACACGTCCGATTTGATTGTTATTCAGTTTTACGAAGCTGTCAATCGGGAAGATTGATAGTGCCTGCAGCAGAGCCTTGATTGCCTTGGGATTGAGTTCATCTTGTTTCAGCTTAACGATTTTTTGCATCGCCACATGAGCAATAAACGGTTTGCGATAGCAGCGTGGATGGCTCATCGCTTCATATCGGTCACAGACCGCAATAATCTTGGCAAGCCGGTCAATATCGTCAGATTCAAGTCCGAGAGGATACCCCGAACCGTCCTCACGCTCATGCACCTGCTTGGTGATTTTTACAATGGAATTGTGATCCTTAACATCATAGTCTTCAGCACTTAAAATGGCGTTGACAGAGTGGTCAATGTGCTTTTTAATCTCCGCATACTCCCGCTTTGAAACCTTATGTTTCGTTTCAAGGATTTTCTTCGGAACCAGTGACATTCCGAAATCGTGCAGTATCGCAGTTTGGATCAGAATCATCATATCATCTTCCGACAGCCGCATTTTGTTCCCGATCAGTGCCGAAAAGACAGTCATGTTCACGATGCGATTGGCGATTGAGGTGGTCTTGCGACGGTTCAAAGCACGAACTTCAAGACTCTTTGTATCGTGGATATTCCCGACAAATTCCTGACCGATCTTTGCCAAGCAGCCAATATTTATAAGCTGATCTTCTTTTAACCTGTCCAACTGCCTGCTGACAGCGACGACTGCCCGATCATAAAGCGAGAAACGATTGGATGATACAACTTTCTTCTTCTCAATCTGTTTAGTAACTGTCTCCAACTTAGTTTCTTCGACCTTGCGAACAGGCGGTTCCACAACTTCTTCTATGATCTCTTCAGCAGATTCTTCCACCGGAACCGCTGCTGTGACCGGTTCATTCTCTGTATCGGGTTGTGGTTCGGTCGGTGTCTCAGGCTGTGGTTGTGTTTCTGTTTGAGTTTCAGTCACTTCTGCCTGTTTGAGTTCCGGACTTAGCTCTTTTACTTCAGGAAAAAAGGGTGTTGGTGTAGGATCATCGGCAACTTTACTTTGGGAAGTCTCAGCAATTGCCTCATCGTCCTTTCTATGTTCCAATAACGAGACCAATTGCATCCTAAATTTTTTAGGATGGATCGGCTTGAACATAAATTGATAATTATCTGCATCTTTGTGAAGCTGAGGTTTCCGTTTGGAACTGTTGTTATAGAGAAACAGAATTGGAGTTCGTTCCATCCCTTGTATCTTTCTGATTCCCTGATACTGGAGCAGCGACTCTTCCGGACTTTTTGAACAGTCGGATACTACCATTGACGGTATAAGCTCGCTGCATATTTCCCCCATCTCGGCGAATTGATCTGTGATCTTAACCCTGCAGCCCGTACCGGTGATCAAATTCCGAATCTTTGCTATTTCTGTCAGATTCACGTTATGAACTATGACATATTGTGCTTCAGATATACTGGAATTCAGCGAGGCTTGCTGCTGAGTTTTTAATTTGCTGCTGCTTGTTCTAAACAGATCTTTCGTTTTATACATGTTACTTTAATAACAGTCGTACAATGTCAGAGCTTATCACTTCAGCTTTTCGATAGCAACCGATCAATAGTAGAAGGTCGCAGTAATTGTTAATCTTTCTTGGAATGCCCGTGCTATGATGCCAGATTGTGTCCACTGCCTGTTCTGTAAAGATAGCCTGCTTTGACCCGCTGACCAACAGACGATGAATCATGTATTTTGCGGTCTCCAGCCGATCAAGGTTCTTCAGATGAAATCTGCTGTAGAACCTCTGAGACAACTCTTGCTGTGAATTAATGCGCATTTTCAGATCAGGATGCCCTACGAGAAATAGATTAAATAGTCTGACGTTATCTACCTGCAAAGTGGAGGACATCTTGATCAGATCAAGGATCACGCTGTCATCCAGCAGTTGCGCTTCGTCAATTATGAGCAGTGTGTGAAAACCTGCTCTATAGTTTTCAATCAGAACCGTTTCAATCTGTCGGAAAACAGTCGTCAGACTGCTCGTATCAACACTCGCTTCATCCTCATCAGTCAGGTCAATCAGCAGAAGGGATAGCATCTCATGAATATCACCCCGCGGATGATTGATAATGGACAATTTGCAGCTAACTGACGGCAACTCATCAACCAGCAATCGTATCAGGGTAGTCTTTCCACACCCGAATTCACCGGTTAGCAGCAGCGCACCTCTGTTTCCTGAAATCGCATGCTTGAACCTGACATATGCTTCTTCATGCTCGGGGGCGAAATAATAATAATCCGGGTCAGGGGTATTCTCAAAAGGTTTACTATTTAATTTCCAATAATTTAAGTACAATTGATGCCTGATGTCCGGTTGATTAGCTTCAATATTCCATTTCTCTACGAGTTAGTTTGACTGAGTGATGACACTAAAAGCGTGGTTCTCAAAGTCGTGACACAGGTCTGCCATGCTCAGTTCAAGCAGTTCCGGTAAATTACGATAAGCATATAAGTTAGCGTTATTTTTAATCTTGTCAAGTGATCTGTATCACAAAGAGGTACGCATTACGATTGAAAAGGTCTGTGGTAGAACGTCCCGAAGTTGTGTAAATATCGTCATTCCCTGCAAAGCAATACGTCGGAAAATACAAATTTGCCGCTGTCAGGTCGTCGCACTGACAGCCGACCTGTTGATATTACATAGGTTGTTGTGTCAGCCACGGCGGGCTGACACCGGGAGTTCTCCATTCTTGGGTAGATCCTTACAATTTATCACTTTCCGTAAATGACAAATGTTGTATCTGATTTAACCTGCACCACGCTTGTAGTGGTCGTTCCGTCTTTCCATGCAGTCAGTATGGTCAGTAGTTGATTGGGATAACCGCGCAGCCAAAGTTTATGTTTTTTAGGTTCTTTGCCTTCCACTCGTATCAGTGCCGGAGGATCGGTGTGTATGTAAACGCTGTAACGCACCTCAGAGTATCTGTATGCAGCTACAGTCATAGTCAGCCATAGAATACCGATTACAGAGAGCACTATCAGCTTCTTAATATCCAGCCCCGACTCTCTATCTACTTTGCTGCGAACCTTCCTGACAAAATAGATAATCACAACTCCAAATCCCGCAAAACCGCCGTTAATCACCATATCAACTATATCATCAAAGGTGAACGGGTTGTTAAAAATGACCTGACGGATTTCCTCAGCGATGCCGATGGAAAATGCGAACACCCACGAAATGTACAGTGGTTTTTTTCTGCCAAGCGCAAGAGCGATAAACATGCAGAGCAGCGTAGCGAGGGCACCATGCAGGAAAACGTCAAGCTGAGTACCCGCTACGTATGCAAACCAATAGTCCAATCGCTCCAAAAATGTCGGATTCGGATACAAGTTATATGCTCTCTATCAAGTTTTTTCTTTTCAGTATTTTGTGATTAAAGCGATACACCATAATAGCATTGGAATATTTGCCGATTAATCATCGGGCTTCACAATAAATGCCAGCCGACAGCTCTGTCAAGCATTATCGAGAAATAGATTCCGATCATGTAGATAATTTAAAAGCCAAACAACTTGCCTGCGACTACTGTGGTGGCGATCCGCCTTGCTTTAACCGCGCGAATTACAAACATCCCACCAAGCAGCAACGATAATAAAAGATAGAGAGTTCCGGTACCGGTAAGATTCAGCAACAATGAAGCGACCAATGTCAAAATCGCATAGAGAACAATCTGTACCCAGGTTTTTGAATCCCCGACAATAACAGGAAGCATCGGGAGCCCCGCATCTTTGTAGTCTTGCTTGTAACATATCGCAAGCGACCAAAAGTGTGCCGGAGTCCAGAAGAAAACAATGGCAAACAAAATTATCGGCTCTTGAGAGTGATCCCGCTGCAGCAGCCCATGATATAACGGGTCCCATTGATCCTGCTGCGCCTCCAATTACTATGTTCATCGGAGTACGCGGCTTCAGGATAATTGTGTAGGAAAGAGCATAGAAAAGGATCGTCCCCAGCGATAACAAAGCGGAGAGTGGATTGAAGATTATCCAGAACAGAACAACCGACAGTATGCCGAGTAGAATTGAGAAGATCAACGCTTCTTCCGGACTAATGACACTGGTAGGGAGTGGACGACGGTTCCTGGTGCGCTTCATCTCCTGTCCACTTCCCGCTCGAGTATTGATTGAACGCACTCGCTGAACCGCCTGAAAGGCTGAGCAGCAGCAACACCAACACAAACTGCATCGGATCTGAAAGTAAACTCCCTTCAAGTACCAAACCACCCGCACCGTAATTGTGACCACCAGAAGAATAGTAGGTTTGGTTAGGGCAATGAATCCATTTAGCTTATTATCTGACACGCTTGACAACTCCTACAAAAATATCATGCAGAACGATCACCAGCACAGTAAAAACAGCCATAGTGTTAGCGGGATGAAGCAGTGTGATGATTTTCGGAACTCCGAGTAAAATATTTATGATGCCGAGTATTATTTGTAACAGAATCAAACCGGCTGCTACCTCCAACGCACGTTTGGTGCGTGGATGCATGATCATATTCTTCAACTCGAGCCATAGTCCGACAAACGCACCCAAAAAGATGAACGCAAACCATCTGTGAGTAAATTGAATCAAAATCTGATTGAAGAGGAAATTGCTGATCGGGTTGGCATATTCCGCTTGGAAGAGTTTGGAAACTATCGGAATCCACCTGTCGAAAATCATGGGCCAATCCGGGATTGACAGCCCGGATTGCGTCACACGCACCATAGACCCCCATACCACCAAGAAAAAAATGAACAGCGCCAATATCTTTAGATATTTTGCAGCTTTCAGCCGTTCAGGCTCAATTATTACCAAACTTTGAATTGCCATACAATATCCCGGATACGATCAGATAATTCTATTCAACGTCCGAAATAGTTCAGATTTCTGACGGTTTGCATCTTGCTATAAGGTGTCAGATGTGACGTTTTTTCGGATGATTAGTTGGAACTGATAACAGACAAAGAGTTAGCATGAGTGATTATCGCTCACAGGAGTCTGTCCGAGAATATAAATATTCCACTGTCAGGTCGCCGTACCTGACAGATATATACTTAATACTACATGATTATGCTGTCAGCCGCGGCGGGCTGACAGCCGTGACTCTCTATTCTGACACAGACTGAAAGATCATTGTTTCCGCTCTTGACGTTTTAGTGATAAATCTATCAAGTAAATAGTGCTCTTCCCTTTCCAACGCAGGTAACAGTATAACGTAGCATGTTTGAATTTCAATTACAAGTTTCATTCTGACCGAGTTGTATTTTATCTCGAATCAGCCCGATTTACCCTAATTCTGTGAGGAATCACTCCCAAAGATGAACCGGATTTCCCTTATTGAAAAGAATTTTGCGCTCCTGATAATCGCCGGCAGTTTTCTGCTGATCGAGGGATGTCAGGGCAGAAATTCACCACGCTCACCAATTCATCTCAATCCAAACATGGATCAACAACCAAGATATGATCCTCAGTCTGAGAGTAAATTTTTTATTGACGGTTCAACAATGCGCCAACCTGTGGAAGGAACGATCGCACAAGATGGGGTTTTATATGATGAGCATTCCAAATTCGCTGAACCGTCATTTGGCTGACCTCGACCTGTTTGCACTTTTTTTATTTAGCTGCATTATTCCCCTTAATTCTATTGACAAACTGATATGAAAGCATTAGATTCAAATTAATAGATAGCCTTACTAATTGACCAAAAACGCCGATAGCAATTATATAATTCGGCTAAACTCCTACCAATTACAAGTCGTAACATATTGACGAGGGTTTACAGACAATAAAGTAGTTAATTTATTGCCTGTACAGGGACGATGACTTTGCTTTGTATTGATTTAGATTGCTTTACACATTGTAAAGTTGTAAAGTATGCTTGCATGTTTTGCCGTAGCAGTCCTACTCAATTACTCGTTACATCTACTTTGTTCTCCTGTTTCATGTAAATATCATAGAATTGACAGATTCCAGGTTCTACACTGTTTGTGTGTTTTGATACATCATTGCATACTAATAAATAAAGCAAAACCCAAAAATCAAACCCAAATTGAAGCGACAAGATTAACAAATTTACTATTGGAGACCCTTATGGGGAAAAAATTACTAATTCTCATGCTTGCCATGCTGTTTTCATCAGTAGGGTTTATAGCATGTGAAGGTCCAGCAGGACCCGCAGGTGCTACAGGTGAAGATGGTGCCTTGTTCTGCCTGAGTTGTCACGATGCTACAGCAATGGACCAAATAGAAACTCAATTCGCCCAAGCTGGACACAGTGAAGCATACACGCGTGTCACAAGCACAAGTTGTGCTCCGTGTCATTCACATGAAGGATTTGTTGTATACGGCAATAATGGTCAAGTGCCGTTAGAAGATCCTTTTGTGCACGGATCCACCATGACTTGTGGGACCTGTCACTCTCACAGTAACAACGGTTCTGCAGCTGTATTTAGTGACGAGGTTCCAATCCGTTTTAATGACCCGGTAGTTATGCTGACCGGTCTTGAAGATGTCGATTATGGTGACAACAGTAATGTTTGTGCCAGATGTCATCAACCACGCAGGACATGGGCTACTTATGATGATGGAATCGGTGATATGGTAATGATTACCAGTTCACACGCAGGACCTCATCATGGTAATCAGGTCACCCCATTAATGGGTAAGGGTGGAGATCACCGTCTTAACAACCTGTTAGAAGGTATGGGACCGACACAACATGGAACTGAATCAACCTGTGTTTCCTGCCATATGGTTGAAGGAAATCACACGTTTAAACCGGTTGCTGCAGCCTGTACAGAGTGTCATGATGTGACAGATGATCTCGATTACAACGGTAAACGAGCTGAAATTGCCACAAAGATGGAAACTCTCGTGGGATATTTAGTTGCTCAGGAAGGGCACGCAATCGAACGGGATTCAACCGGTACATGGGTTGTTATTCCTGATTCGATGGTACACGGTCCCCTGCATTTCGAGGATGAAGAATATCATCCAGTCGTAGGTCAGTATGACCGGAATGTCTACTCGGCTTTCTGGAACTATATGACGGTTATGGAAGATCAGAGTGGCGGAGTTCACAATCCTCCATATCTCGAAGCCCTGTTGGATGCCTCTATACTTGTGTTCCAATAAAACCAATACGAGGTAAATATAACGGGCGGCCTTTTTGAGGCTGCCCGTTTTTGCTTTCCATTTGGCTACTAAAACAGCATGACGTTCCTTATGAGCCTATGTTGCTTCAATAGGTATGCTTTAGAGTTGTTTTCAAAAACACTAAACCGAGCAAGGGTAATTTGGAACTAATCTAATAACTTCTTATTTTGTCATGCACACATTACCTGAATAAAGCGGAGGTTTAATATGAAAATTAAGTATAATCCTACTAGCAGGATTTTGACTGTACTAATAGCAGCTATTTCAACTGCATTTGTTTTTTCGGGCTGTGTAAGTGAAATCAACAAAGATTTTTCACCTTTTAGTGCCGATCCCTTGCATCCTTTCGAAACAGTCATGGATCATGGTACCTATTTAAAGGATAATTTTAGTAACTATGACGAATGCGCCCAGTGTCATGGATCTGATCTCAGAGGAGTGGATAATGGGATCATAACCTCGTATGGTGAAAATGATCGGTCTTGTTTTCAATGTCATAATGTGCAAGATCATGGTTTCGGGATGGTGGATGCCGCTTCTGAACACCCACAGTTTCTAAGAAATAATAATTATGACCGGTCAGGATGTTATCCTTGCCATACACGACCTGGAATTGAATTGGAGGTTGAATTTGCAGGATCGTGCAGTAACTCCGCATGTCACTAATCTTCTCTAACAGGACCACAATATGTGCGTCACTTGTAATAAAGATTTTACTGGTGGTAAGTCCAATCCGGTTCATTTTCTATCAAGCAAATAGGGGATGAATCGTGGATTTTTGTAGTAACATATATCTATGATGCAATGCTTAAACTCATAAAAGATTTCATACACGCCATTGGTGTGGTAATTAAGACACCCTATAAACTATTCAGGATTTTTTACCGTCGGAGCAGACGTATTGGATGGCGATAATTGGCACTGAGATTCATAGCTGCCATTTCTCTCTTTCTATTTGCCACCACTACTGTCTGAAGCCACCTCGCAACCCCAAATTTGTTCAAGTGTCACTTGATTAATTCGTACATGTATTGAAGCGCGGGAAAACTCCACTTGTTAGAGATGTGGATTGTATAGTAATAGGTGTATACCTTGCCATGCTTCACCAAGTAACGTATATTTAGGACAACTGATTTACCTCCGGAAGCGGGAAATTGAGATCTGGTGCAGCACAACAGATCAGATTGGATGGAGGTAGGGCAGTTCACAACCCATAATAGCGAAGAAAGTATTGTCGCCCAATAATACAAGCGCTAAATAAAATATATAACTTGTGAGGTAGAGTATGACCAAGCCTCGTCAGATTTATATCAGTAGTATGATAATGTTGACGGTTCTGCTTTTCGTCACCTCATCAACTGCAGTTTATGCTGAAATTCGTGCGAGCGGATCCATCGGCATACAATCGTACGGTTATGAGGATAATTTAAGCGAAAATCATCTGTGGTTGATTCAGACTACCCGACTGACCATACGTCAAATGGGCGGTCCACTTTCATTCCACTTTACCGGTGGTTATACAGGGGACAATCAGGATGATTTTAGCGCATCCGGTCGAGGTCGTTTCCTAAAGGGTTTCATCAATTACGGTCGTTACGGTAATGCAAATCAACTGCGGTTAGGACGTTTCTTTCTTCATCGAGGTGTTGGAATCGGCATAATTGATGGCATTGAGATAAAACATCGTCACAGTGCAAAATACTCAGTTAGCATGTTTGCCGGATTAATGTCTCCTCTTTCACGGGAATTTGAATTTGAAGATGCCTCAGATGCGTTCAGTGCAGGTGGTGAACTCAAGTACACGCCCGGATCAATCTGGAAGTTTCAAAAAACCAGTTTCTCACTATCGTATGCCCGCCTAACCCGCAATGGAAATGCTATCCGCAATAAGATAGGAATCACTGCATACGGTAAACTGAATAAGCAAACCTCGCTTTACGGAATTGTTCGCCTCCGACCTACAGGTAATCTTCTAGATCGGGCAATTGGGCGCGTGCGATATAGCTCATCACTTTGGAATGGAATGATAGAGGGAGGATTAATGATGGCAGATGTAGCAGACTATTCCTGGTTCAACAATTTCGATGAGATGTCTTATGCAAGAGTTAGATTTGCTGTTGATCGTTATCTTGTTCCAGTCAAGTGGGGAGTCGGACTTGAAGGAACCATGGTAATGACCAATGAGTCAGGCACTAAATTAGGTCCGGTCCTAACTACTCCATATGGTCAGGCAGGCTATCGCTTCAGTTTCGGTGAACAACCACTATCGGAAGGACCTTGGGTAAGTTTGAGATATTCACCGATTGCAGGAATGGAAGCATTCGCCTACGGATCAATAACTACCTATGAATGGGAAGCATTAAATATTGAAAGTGATGAATTAATTTCATTCCGCACCGGTATCAAATATGTTCCGACATTCCGAAAAGACTTTACAACCTCTGTGGAATATCAACTGTATCAAACTCCACAGTTTACCAGTGATCGTAGAGTTTTAGGAGGCATTGAGTGGCGATTTGACAGCGCAAGGAGGATACGATGAGACCAAATTTTCTCGTTGAACTTATCATCATCGGTTCAATGCTATTGGTGTCTTCAGGTGTAGTCATTAGCGATGGGAATGACAATGCCAAACCGATCATCTTCGACCACTACAAGCATATCACCGAAAATGAGATGTCCTGCGAAGACTGCCATGAAGGTGTTGGTTCCGGAGTAGTTTCACAACGATTCATACCTGATCACTCAACGTGTGAAGGGTGTCATGATCTGGAAGATGAAAACAATTGCAAGAGCTGTCATTTGAATCCTGAGAAGCCGACCGGAATGCCCCCTGCAGGAATGCACTATGCTTCATTTGCTCACGCTGCCCACAGCAGTCTAAATTGTATCGAGTGTCACTCAGAACTATCCATTTTAGATATCAATCCTGTAATCCCAAAAATGGCTGACTGTCAGGCTTGCCATCAGACCAGTTCAGCTCCTACATCTTGCGAAGAGTGTCATCAGGGGCAACGACCGACACCGACGGATCACCATCTAATTTCATGGAGTCAAGATCACGGTTTTGAGGCAAGTGGAGGTACTTCAGACTGTGCGTCGTGTCATGAGCAGTCATCTTGCGACGATTGTCATCAAGGAATTAATCTCTTTGGTAGTCCGCATGCTCCGACCTGGAAATTTAATCACTTCGCAGAAAGTGCATTCGGATCGGATTGCATGTCGTGTCATGAATCCCGTGAATCATGTACTGCATGTCATAGGATGACAGTACAACGACCTCACGAACTGGGACCGGGATATGCCAACCAAATTGATGGCGGCGCACATAAAATGGAAGCAGAGGCATTTATTGAAGCGTGCCTTTCCTGCCACGATTTCGGCAATGCAGATCCAACCTGTGCAAAGTGCCATGACTAAGAGTTACAAAATGAGATATACAAATTAAATTAACTTTCTATTTGTGATTTATGGTGGTGTCCCTGTATAGTTGTCTAATCTTCTTAAATGCAAAATTATCAACAATTTGTCGATCTAGTGTAACTCGGTGTAATTTCAAGGTTAATGAATCCTATCAACGATATGATGACACTACCTGATTTATTTAATTGTTGCAATAGCTGTCGTTTGGGGATTGTTGGGCTGAGGAAGCGTAGTTGATAGCAATTACGAACCAGTAATTGTGGAAAGTCATCATTCGTTTTAAGGTAAGCAGTCCCATGGTTCAGTAGGAGATTGCTTGGTTCAGTAGGAGATTGCTTCACCCACCGCGTGGTTCGCAATGACGAATACTTTCTTACTTTATCACTTGGCCAACATCACCTTCTGCGAAATTTGCTGTTCTGTTGAATTCAGCTTGATAAAATACAGCCCACTCGCCAGCTCACTCCCATCGAGGGTCGCGCTCCACACTCCCGCTGGGCGCATCCCTTCAAACAGTGTCATCACACGCCGACCGGAGATGTCATGCAACCCGAAATCGTGGTGAGTTTTGGTTGGTAGTTGGTATTTATGGAAGTTTTACTTGGATTTAAATATTTTTCCCAGCCACACTTTTGTTTCTGAGAGAAATGCATGCTCCTCTTCAGTGATATGCTCTCGTTGTGGATGAGAATATTTTTGACGAATTGAATTAAACTTCTGCAGCCAAGCAATTCTATCAGCTTTCTTCAAATTTTCATCCCCTGGCTTTGTTAAGGAGTCACCTAACAACTTCCAATGCTTCCCAATTATATCATAATAATGAATTGTATTAAGAAAATTCCAATCAGGTTCAACCGAACCATTTTCAATTTTTGCTTCAGAACATTTAATCTGGATTTTCTTGGGTACTCCCCTAATCCACCATTGGGATTCATCTTCCTCAAACTCCTCCTGTAGTTTACCCTTAATAAAAGAATCAATCATAGGTTCTATATGATTATATCCAAGATCACGGGCAGAATCATTAAACTTTCCAGAACTTTCTATTATCCATTGTTCCAGCCCTAAAGGGGAATAGTTCGGAAATTTACTATTAATCTCTCGCTGAAACTCACGAACGACTTTTTCAGTTGCACCACTTCCAAAAAGTCCACGAAATTTCTTAATATTTTCTCCATCCAATTTTTTCACAAAATTAATTATTGGTTTCAAATAAGGAATTACTTCATCAGCAAGCTGTCCACCCGTTAATTCTTCAGGATGTAAATCTGCATATTTATGCTTGTATTCGATTATGCTATCAAATATTCGTATAAGAGCACTTATCCCGATATTCATTGCGATGAAACCACCCGGTGCACTACCAAGCTCCCACTGATCTGGTAACTCTTCTTCAATTTTGCTGAATGTTATCCTGAAGAAATCACTTGCTTTTGTTAAAGTTTTTTCATGTGTAATGTCCGAAAGAAAACCAGTTTTGATTAATTTATTCCCTTTTAATTTCCCAAATAAATCTACTCTATTCAAACCCCAACTCTTAAGAGTCTGAAGCGTCAAACACCTGGTATCTGTTTTTTTCTCCTCGGATAAGATGAGTCTTTTGTAAAAAGGGCTTCTTTCATCAGAATTAAGTTCATCAAATAATCTTGTTTTAAGAGCATTTAAAGCCTCTTTATCATTGCTTGAATCCCAATGGAATTCTGCCATTATAGAATGAAGTAAATTGGCAGGCACAGATTTTTGTGTGTGGTTTATATCTACAAATATCTTTGCTTGTTCTTCGACGGGTAAATTATGAAAAGCAACCACAGGAATTGTGTGATTTGAATCAGACTTGGCAGCTGTATAACCATAAATACGATGTTGACCGTCAATTAAAAATGCACTTTTATAGGTTTGCGGAAGATGCAATATCCCCATATTTGTAGTAAAGTCGTGATCTGTTCTTTCTGCTAAGTCAAATTTTAATTGTTTTTTCCCACTAGTGTCATGTCAATCTTGTAAAGTCGCATAATATTTATTATATTATCTTC
>CAZVKN010000045.1:0-20372 GCA_964627035.1 uncultured bacterium
GATAAAATATTGCTATCTTAAAGATATTCACTGAGAGGGTGTGAATAAGAAAGGACAACCTTCCTAAACCCAGCTTCATAACCCGCCAGATCATACCGAATCAGATACATCCCGCTCGGCAGCTCAGATGCATTGAACTCAAGCAAATGACAGCCACTGCTTATCTCGCCCTGAACAATTGTTCCGACAAGCCTGCCCGAGAGGTCATGAACTTGTAAGTTGACCTCGCTCTTAAAAGGCAGACCGATTTTTATCTTAAGGGATGAGTTAAACGGATTTGGGAAAGCAGGTGAAATGGAAAAGTCTTTTACCGTTGTACCACACGATTCATCTACACTGTAATGATTCGGTCGTAAATAGAAAATTCGAGGCGAATCGCACCATACAGTGTCTTCACCGGATACACAAAAAACGTTCCATTCTATCGGGATGTATCCCTGCCACCGCCCATACACAACCAAACCGAACAGTTCGGATAGGTTTACATGGAGGGTGGTATCCGCAATCCGGTCAGAGTGATACTCAAGGTACTCACCGATCAACATTTCTGCACGCATGGTTAAGAAGTACTGCGGTTCGTCATCCAGGTTCAAATCAATTGATGCAGACCATATCAGGTCGGTTTCAAAATAAAATTCTCCGTTCTCTGTCAATGTGTCACCACCGGACGGACTTATCAACCAAAACGGTGATGGTGCTGCCGGGAAATCGGTTGTAAATTTGAATTTGCTCTCAGAGTATTTGTATCCGGTGTTCAGGTCGGTGACTTTTACCCTCCACCAGTAGTCGGTAAAATTTTCCAGTCCCTCATACCAGATTGAAGTACTGTCCATCCAACCGATCACGGTTCTGTCTCTCATTCTCCTATTATCTGCAATCTGAAATTCATATATGATGATGTCATCGCGGTCATTGTCATCCGCCTCATCCCAGAAAAAGAGTACGGTGTCCTGCTCAATGATCACATCATCTTCAGGAAAGACAAGATCAAAGTCATCCGGCTGCCTTGGAGCAAATTCATCGTGGACATCGTAAACATCACTTTCCTCGCCCTCTTCATGGCACGGGAAGCAGTCGTCATCGTCATAGTTCCGATGGTCTTCCGGCTCATTGGGATGATGGCAGGTGTAACAGGCTATTTCGCTGAAATTGTCAATATCAGCATTAGCTCGATGACATTCATGGCATGTCTCCACTTCTTCGTCGCGATGAGCCTGACGATTATGCTCGATGCTGTGCCACGGAGTTTCGTAATCGTGAGTATGGCAGATTACGCAAGTGAACAGGTCTGTTGTTCCGTGTTGACCGATATTATTGTGGCAGTCGTCAACGTTGCAGGTCAGATAGCGGTAAGACCATGTCTCAGTTGGTTCATCGTCTTCAACCAGAAAGTCTTCATAGATATACAGGCTGTACCAGCGGTTATTGACAAGACGGTTGCACTCAAATAGTACAGTGAATGTTCCATCATCATCAATCTCATCGGGGAGGATGATCATCATTTCGTTGGTTTCAGGATTAAATCCTGCATCTTCAAAGAATCCATCCACATGAGTTCTAATCCGATGTCTTTCATACGGTTCGGTAGTTAGGAAATGCTGCCGCGGTCCCGATACCCAGCAAAGAACTCCGCGCAATGTGTTGTCATCCCCGCCATGCACTCGAAGCTGATTCCCGTTTTGATCAGTCAGGATCAGTGTTGCAATAACAGTGTCGCCTGTTTCGTAATAGTCTCCTTCCGGTTCAGCAATTGCCAGCTCGCCGTTTATCATGTCAGCTAACGAACTTCCGGCAAGACATAATAATATTGTTAATGTGATTGAGAAGTATTTACTCATGTAAGCTATTTGGTTTTAATTCTGTCTAATTGAGTTTTATTTTTTGAGAGTGTTAACTAACTAATGATTTTGTAGTCGTGGTTGTCTCAACCACGACGTCGGGCTTGAGACAAGCCCGACTACAATTAACAAAATCAGTATAAAGTAAATACTCTCTTATTGTTTAAGTCTGTTCCGTTACTGTTTTGCGTGCAAAGCCCTGCCTCAATATAATCAAAACAGTTATAATTGCAATCACTGTTAAAATCCATCCCTGAATCTGATACTGCGAGCCTTCCCAACCGATGAATTGGGCTGCATTGCTGATTAAATCAACGATGAACGTGCCAAGTATCAACACCCACAAACGCCCTACTATGAAGTATTTGATAACTGCATACAACATGGCGAGATGCGTAAATATCTGTGCAGATTGCCACAATATTTCACCTGTGGTCAGATTACCCTTGACACTGCTTATACTGAATGAGATCAACATACAAGCTATTAAAAGAGAAATCCGTCTTACGATAGCTCTTCTAAGACCATGTTTGATTATCATATAAGCCAACAGCATCAACGCCCCGCCGACAATAGCAACTGAGTTCTCTATTACCTGAGCCAGCCACGGCAGATGAGTATTCAGACCCATCGGAATCATAAATTCAAACGAATGCACAGGCAAATTAAACCAACCTGTCATTGATTTAAGCAGCCAACCCAGCCCCAACGATGCTCCTGCTATACCAAGTATAGCAATCAATCCGTCATAGGTAGCGGTACGATTACCCTTGCCGAGCCCCTTCCAACAGGCACCACCGTAATACTCCCTAACAAGTGTCTCAACGAGGCTGATTACCACAATGGTCAAGCCTGCCATCGTCAAGATCTCTATTACTCCTGTGATCAGCAGGTCTGAAATATGGTTTGCCACCGGAACCGAAGTCCGATATTCCTCCCACACATTCACCCAATCGTTAAATATCTTTATGATCCCCAATACAAGCACAATCCCTCCGGCGATCAATCCCGATCTCCATCTGACCGTGTGCTTGATTATCCTTTTGCCGAACATAACTACCGCAATTATACCACCACCGAGGATAGAACCAAACAATATTATCATACCGATGACATTGAGGAAAGTCTTTTCATCTTCCTGACGTTTGAACTCCTCAGGAATATGTAACCAGCGGGAATGGACTTGTAAATCATCCCCTTTTATTGATACCGAACGACGATAGTGAGCTTTCTCGACCACTGGATCAATAGTTTCCCATCGGAAATTGAAATCACGGCGATTGTCCTGCTGATAGCTTTTCTCAATGATAAGATGATATTGCTCATGATTCGGCTCCTTTTTTTCGAATGCTGCTATCGCCATAGCTTTCGCTGAATCAAGTTCAAGCTGTGCACCCGTTAGTGAATCGGGAACGACATGCTGTGGATAGATAGAGCCGTCTATGAGTATGCTTGTTGTGTACCAATCGTCGCTCAGTTCCCTTTCGAAGTTGACAAACCAAATCGCTATCGGTGCACCTTCAGAGCTGAACAAATTTTCCTCTGCTTCTTCAAGATCACTATATTTTCTTAAATACGCTTTTCTCTCCTTGTATTCTGATACTTCGTCAGATGGAAGAATCGTACTAACCATAAACGTATCCGGATCCACACCATATTTATCCCTCACCGCATCTTTAGCCATTTGAATAGCCTGATCGCGGGGAATGTCAAACGAGAAATCTTCACCGAATTTGCGAGGTCCCGGCAACAAAGCAATGAGTATTCCCACAACCCCCACAATCAAAGCAATACGTTTGATCTTCGCAGAGAGAGGTGTATAGACCAACTCCTCGACTTCCGGTTCAGTGCTGTCGGCTGTACCCTCCTGAACAGATCCATCTGGTATCTTCTCCGGTTTACATGGACTCGGTGGTTCAATGGTTTTATTGAGCATCTCCTCATCCGACACAAACCCTCGATGCCTCAGGTAATGCACTAAGGCAATAATTCCCGGTATGGCAAGCCCTCCACAGACGATCAAGCCGGATGTCCAGAAGTAAGCGTTATCTGACTGGAACAGGAACAGTCCGATTAGTACCGCATCAATCACGAAATGCCACGTCAGAGTCGCCCACAGTCCGAACCGGATCATGATCACGCCGGCAAGGATTCCGATTAGACCGACCTCGATGCCTCTGACAAATCCGGGTTGCTGCGGGTAGCTTGAATGCAGGAATCCCCAGATGAACGCCGGAATGATGATCGCGAGCCAGGTAGATCTCGTCAGCCGCTTAAACAGCGATATACCGAACAGTCTAAACCAGAACTCTTCCCCCATCGAAGCAGCCATTGAAATTGCTAACGGATAGATCCACGGGAACGGAGTTGATACTGCATTGGTGTACTTTACCTGCGTCGGTGACCAGGCACCCAACTTCTCACCCATAATATAGAACATCACCACGAATCCGATGTGGAATCCTGCAAGCAGGTATCCCATTATTGTAGCATGGAAAAAGTTACGGGTTCTGGATCCGCTTCGGGTGAAGAATGTTGGGAAGTATTGCCTGCTCGGATAATCCTGACGATAGAGAAACTCACCTGCTCCAAACAGCAGCACCAGCATCATTCCCAATCCGATGCCTGAAGTAAGACTGCTGAAGATCTGCATACCGACAAACGAACTGTACGACTCGGTTGTGTCATAGTAGGCTTGAGCGAGCGGGAACGAATTCAATCCCATGATAAAATTCACCGCAGCGAGAGCAATACCGAATCCGAGTGTTATCTTCCACGGTATCTGTTTTTTCCTGACGTGTTTGAAGAAATAGATAAACACTCCCACAAACATCAGGAATGCAAAGAACTGAGCTATGTTCTGGAACAGGTTGTTTTGCGACCGCTGCTTGCTCCATTCACGCCACCACTCCTCGGGAGTGTCCAAATAACGCCTGAAAAAGCTGACCTCAGCACCTTGAACAGAGACTTTCATCCTATATTCGGCTTCTCCCGCCTTAAATCCCTTCAGTTCATAAGTGAACGTATGGTCACGACGATTGGGGCGATCTTCAGAACTACCTTCAACGAACTCCCACAGGTCAAGGTCAACTTTCATCTTGTTAATGATAAACTGCTCAGCGAGAATCTTAGCGGCATCTTTCTCCAATTTCGGAGCGGCAGCGTCTTCCTCAAGTAACCTGCTGAGGCGTGTGATCTCACCTTTGGGATTCACATGGAGACGGTATTCCAGTTTCTGGAGTGGTTTGAAGAACCGAATGTACCAATACCAAATGTCCAGCGAATCCTTCGCCAATGCGGTCATCCGTTCAACGCTTAACTCTTTCTCCAGATAGAGCTTATCACCACCGTTATAGTTAAATATCACGGTTTTCTTGAAACCGTCAATGTCAAAATTACGACTTTCGAGAAATTCAGTAGCTATTTCCAACGCATCCGAGCGTGTAACTTGGAAATTTATACCGACCTGGTGGAAAGCTTTGTTAAAATTAATGATGCCGTAAATCAGGAATCCGATAGCGATCACAGCGAAAATTAAGATGAAGTTGCGGTTGGGATCTTGCTGGGACATGATAACCTCGTAATATGGATAGTTGAATATAACCTCTCATGATAAAATGGTCAACATAATAGTTACACATTGAGTTCCTTTTCACATTGTGTGCCTGATTATCTCTGTTTTATCCGGTCAGATATTGAGTGGTTGTGTCCGTGTCAGGATTTTTCTTGACAGTCAGTTTGTGAAATATTATATTAACTTTAATTATTGAATACAACGACACCCGTGCTCTGCCGTGCCGGGTGTTTTTTCTAATAAAAGGATCGCAATGTCAATTACAATTTCAACAGACTCAAACGACTACGAGTTTTCACGTAAAATAGAAGAGATAAGCGGCGAGCCTTTCCGTAAATGTATGCAGTGCGGCACATGTTCCGGCGTCTGCCCGGTGGAAGCCGTCGTAGAAATTACTCCACGGAAACTGATTCATCTTGCAACACTCGGACTAAGGGAAGCGGCTATGAGCGTCAACATGTCCTGGATGTGCGTGTCGTGTCATGCCTGTGAAGTAAGATGTCCGCGCGGGCTTGAAGTCCCCCGTATTATCGAAGCGGTCAGGCAGGTGCAGCTCCGAACCAATAGTGACAGCATTGACGTTGCTGCTATTAGTTCAGAGACACTAAAGGATGCTCCTCAGATCGCCATGGTCAGTAGTTTCCGTAAGCATACAGCTTAACCTATACTATATGGGAGTGCCGACATTCCTGTCGGCACAGCACGGACAAGAATGTCCGTGCTCCCGGTTTGAGTAAAAATAATGGAAAAACAGATGAAAATAGGATATTATCCCGGCTGTACGCTTAAGACGAAAGCCCGAAATCTCGAGCAGTCAGCAATTGAAGCTATGTCGCTGTTAGGATATGAACTCGAAGAACTGGAACGCTGGAACTGCTGCGGTGCGGTGTACTCACTTGCTGATGATGATCTGGTTCATCTGCTTGCTCCAGTGCGTGATTTGATTCGTGCTAAAGATGCCGGATATGACAAGCTTGTTGTGCTCTGCTCTATGTGTTACAATACCTTAGCTCGTGCCAATAACCTCATGCGTGATGATAAAGTCAAACGTAAGACCCTCAACGATTTTATGGAAGAAGAAAGTGATTATGTGGGGGAGGTTGAGGTCGTTCATCTGCTGAGTTTTCTGCGTGATGAAATCGGTTGGGATAAGGTTCGTGAAGCAGTCAAACAACCGTTGGATGATATCAAACTCGCACCGTATTACGGCTGTACTCTGACTCGTCCACGCGATGTCTCTGTTGACGGTAATGTCAATCCGCAGATCTTTCGTGAGTTCGTAGAAGCACTTGGGGCAATGTATATCGAATGGGATGAAGTTGAATCTTGTTGTGGTTCGTATCAGGTGTTGTCAAATCCGGAAGCTGCCAAAGAAACCGTAACAAACATTATCGGTTCAGCTCAGGGGAGCGGTGCGGATGCGATGATTTTGAGCTGTCCACTGTGTGACTATAACCTCGGAAAGCGTCAGGGAGATTTGGTCGGCGGAGATGGTGAGGATCAACTGCCTGTATTCTATTTCACGCAACTGTTTGCACTGGCTCTTGGTTTACTGCCCGAATCGTGCAAGTTTGAATTGAATCCGGAAGCGTCAAACCAATGGCTTGAGGAAAAGAGGTTAGTGGCAGTTCCGGCATAGATAGCCGATATAGGGAGCAGGGACATTCTTGAGTCCTTTGAATTATTGCAAATTTCGTCATTCCCGTGCAGACGGGAATCCAGAGATCCCAATACAGGAATGGATTCTGGATCAAGTCCAGAATGACAACGTGATTAAATAAAGATCTAAACCAAAATGCGAAAACTGTATCTCAGAATGCTAAACATAGTTCTTGCCATTTTAAGAGTGGTGGTGAGAGGATACTATCCGATTCTACTGGGATACAAGCACGTACCGAAATCAAGATGGGGACACGGTAATCCGCCGCATAAGGAACTGTATGAGCTGTTAAATTCCGGTAGAGAACACTACCGGGAAACTTTGCACTCTTTTCAGAAATACGAAGACCGGCTTAGTCAGATCTCGATGGATGAACCGGATTCAGCAGAAGAGCCGTACTGGTTAAACGGGTGGGTTCCGGCTCTGGATGGATTGGCAATATATGGATTCACCAGCAATCTGAAGCCGAACCGATATGTTGAGATAGGGTCAGGGAATTCGACTAAATTTGCCAAGAGAGCAATCCGGGATCATGGATTGGAAACGAGAATCACGTCAATAGACCCCTATCCACGTGCTGAGATAAATGCTCTATGTAATACTATAATTCGTCAGCCAATTGAAGACACCGATCTTAAACTATTTGAGGAACTGGAAGCCGACGATGTTCTATATGTGGATGGTTCACACTACTGCCTACAGAATTCGGATGTGACGGTCATATTCACGGAGATTCTTCCAAAATTGAAGTCAGGTGTAATTGTACAGCTCCACGACATATTTCTACCGTACGACTACCACCCGGTGTGGAAGGAGAGGTACTATTCCGAGCAGTATATGCTGGCGACTGCGCTGCTGCTTGGTGACAGATTCGAGGTGATGTTACCGAACGCGTTTATTACTGAAGATGATGAGTTAATAGAGATAACTACTCCCTTAATGGACAGCCTGAAGATGCCGTTGAACCAGAGGCATGGCGGATCGTTCTGGTTGAAAGTTAAATAATCTTATAATAACGAAATAGAAAAAACGAGAATTATTAAATCATAACGAGGTTTTTATGTGCGTAGCCACTGAAACTGATACAAAAACCACTATTAAAGCAGAATTGATACCCATTTATATAATGGGTAAACGATACGATGTACCGGAATCGCTTACAATTATGAAGGCAATGGAATATGCTGGGTATAAATACATCCGTGGCGCAGGATGCCGTGGTGGAATATGCGGTGCTTGTGCGACCGTTTACCGGAAACCGGGCGATTATCACATCCGCGTAGGATTGGCATGTCAGACCGTTGTGGAGCCCGATATGTATCTGACTCAGATTCCATTCTTTCCTGCAAATCGTTCCGTATTTAACTGGGATGATGTGAAAGGTGAGGCAGAGGAAGTTTTCGCCGCCTACCCCGAGGTTTTCCGTTGTCTCGCTTGTAATGCCTGTTCTAAGGTTTGCCCGATGGACATCCCGGTGATGGATTACATCGCTGCAATCAAACGTGGAGATCTGGAGAAAGCCGCTGAGATCTCATTTGATTGCATCCAGTGTGGTTTATGCGCTACCCGTTGCATGGGTGAGATGGCACAGTATCACATCGCCCAGATGGTGCGTCGTCTCCGAGGTGGATTCCTCGCTGTTCCGAGTGAACATTGTGACAAACAGGTTGAAGCAATCCAATCCGGTTATTACTCCGATAATCTTGAAGAAGTGATGAAATTGGGAACACTTGATCCTTTCAAGCAGGATGATGTTACACCGGAAATCGAACAGCTTAAAAAATTGTACAGTGAACGCGAAGGAGAACCGGGAACATCTGAAGATAGTTGGACTCCTCAAAGCAATTACGCATTATTGAAATGAAGATAATCTCACGCAAAGTCGCAAAGACGCTAAGAAGAGAAAGAATATTAAGCAAACACACTCAAATAGTATCACAAAATCGTCATTCCCACGTAGGTGGGAATCCAGTCATAGCAGTATCAAACACTGGATTCCCGTCTTCACGGGAATGACGAAAAATATTTTATTTATACCAGTTTGCTTGACTTCGTTTTGTTTTCTCTTCTTTGCGGCTTAGCGTCTTTGCGTGATACCAAATTATAGAGGTTATTATGCCATATCCAGATAGCTTATCAGAACTTATTAAAACAGTCGAGAAGACACGCTCGGATCGAATAAAATTTAAAGAAGACGGCAATGAATTTCCTGCACTGAGTCTTGAAGCTCGCCATGAAGTACTACATGCATTCCATCCTGATGTCAAAGAGGAAGGTCGTCGTGAGATTAAGGTCGGTCCCAATAAAGGGTACCGAATCTGCCATGAGATGGTAGATCTTATTGAAGCTAAAAGCCGCGTCAATCCTGATGACCTTGATCTGTCGAAAACGGATTATGAGACTGATGTACTTGTAATCGGTGGTGGTGGAGCGGGGACATCCGCTGCGCTGTTGGCACAGGAACAAGGGGCAAAAGTCATCATCGCCACCAAACTGCGTCACGGCGATGCAAACACTATGATGGCGGAAGGCGGAATCCAGGCTGCTACCAAGGGCTGGAAGGATTCACCTTATTACCACTATCTTGACATTATGGGTGGTGGACACTTCACTAACAAACCTGAGCTCGTCAAAACACTCTCCAACGAAGCTCCCGATGTTATCAAGTGGCTACTGGAACTCGGCTGCAACTTCAGCAAGCATGAAGATGGGACGCTTAAAACGCTCCACGGTGGAGGCACGTCCCGCAAGCGCATGCACTACGCTGCTGACATCACCGGTGCTGAGATGATGCGTACAGTGCGTGATGAATCCCGCAACCGTCCTGATGACATTACGGTGATTGAGTTCTCTCCTGCTGTTGAACTGCTCCTCGACGACAAGGGAAATTGTGCCGGTGCGGTACTGTACAATATGGAGACAGCGGAGTATTTGATCGTCAAAGCCAAAGCAGTAGTAATGGCAACGGGTGGAAGTGGAAGGCTGCATGTGCAGAACTTCATGACAACAAATCATTACGGTGCTACAGGTGACGGCATCATCATGGCGTATCGTGCCGGTGTGCCGATCTGTTTCCTGCACACGATACAGTACCATCCGACAGGAGTGATCTTCCCGGAGCAGGCTGAAGGTATCCTGATCACTGAAAAGTTCCGCGGAGCAGGTGCAAATCTGGTGAATGTTGAAGGCAACCAGTTCGTCTTCGAGCGTGAACCACGGGATATTGAAGCTGCTTCCATTATTAAAGAGTGTGTCAGCGTCAA
The DNA here is from genome assembly GCA_964627035.1 of uncultured bacterium. Taxonomy (GTDB): domain Bacteria; phylum Electryoneota; class AABM5-125-24; order Hatepunaeales; family Hatepunaeaceae; genus CAZVKN01. The sequence goes on from CAZVKN010000045.1 coordinate 10,336, forward strand.
CAAGGGTGTTCCTACTCCGACCGGCAAGTTCGGAATCTGGCTTGACAGCCCGATGCTGGATATGATGTTTGGAAAGGGATACGTCAAGAAGGAGTTCCCAGGTAAACATATCCTGTTTAGTCGTTTTGGCATTGACATTGGTCTCGAGCCGATGCTAATCTATCCCACACTACATTATCAAAACGGCGGTATCGAATTCAAGTCAGATGCTTCGACGCAGATTCCGGGTCTGTTTGCAGCCGGTGAAGTCGGTGGTGGAACTCACGGTGAGAACCGATTGATGGGTAACTCGCTATTGGACATCATGGTTTACGGTAGAATTGCCGGGAAGAGTGCTGCCCGGTATGCATTGAATGACTATAAAGGTGGTGATCTGTCGCTGGATCATGTTCGCAAATATAATCAGGAGCTTGAAGAGAGCGAAGCTGATTCCAACCGGATCGCACCGATGCTGCTGCCTGACTACACGCTGGAGCATGTGAAAGAAAAACAGCTAACTACCGCCTACGAAGGTACAATGCGGTAACATTACAGATCAAGGGCACACAAATGTGTGTCCTTATCATTTTTGACAGAAATTGTAACGTCATTCCTATACATAAGTCTGCATCACATGGAGGGCTGACCTTCAGTTCGCTCGGCATGGACAGGCTATGTTTTTACGTCACTTCGTCACATAATTGCCTGAATCCCTTTGTAGTGGGGTGTTTGTAGTGGTGACGAAATTGTGACGAAGTGTGACGGAACCGATTTATAACGGATTGAACAGATTTAGTTTAGAGTTCACGCTTTAGCGTGTTCCGATCACAACCTGAAGGTTGAACTCTGAACCAATATAATCTTCTTCTGCGGGTGGTATCCGGCAGCCACCGGACCACACGGAATGTACCCCCCCTTATATTCTCCTCTACTCTGTAGGGGGGAGTGATGGGATTCCGGATAAAGTCCATCAATCAACGGGGAGTGGAGGAATGATATATTAAAGATTTTCAGCAAATCTAAAAAATTATAGAACACCTGTGATAACAGGGAGGCACAGATGTCTGAAACAGTCGTCAACAAGGCGTCATCCACTTGGTCTGATCTATGGAGGATAGAGGATTACTGGGCGATATGGCTCGGTTTTATCATCCTCATTATTGGAATGATCATCTTCTTTCCTCGCATCCCGGACGGTCTGCATGACAAAATTGATCAATCGAACTCAATCCTTCAAATTGAATCACAAAAAGCACCATTCAAGACAATCGAATGGTACAAGGCGAGTGATGCCAAGCTTGGTTTGAAAGCGAACAGTCAGCGCTTTGCGAAATCAATCAAAAACTTCCTCAACAAGCCACACGGATGGAAAACCAACCCTATTGATGGATTCACCTTATCAAAGCGAGATGCTAAAATTAGGAAAGCTAAGGCTAACGAAAAATTTGCCAAAGCATTTGCAGGTGAAACTACCTCTCTCAAACGGGCTAAATCTTCTCAGAAAAAAGCTGAGGATGCCGGGTTTGAGAACGACGTATTTAACAAGCAAGCAATTGAGGACATCAACAAATGGCGCAGTGCTCGCTCGAAGGCTTCCGCAGTTAAGAAAAGGACCAAGATCAAGCCATACAATCAATTCCTCTATCTGTTCCTGTTGATGATCATACTCGGTCTGTTTTTCAGTATTGGGATGAAATTTATGGGACACTCGGCTGGTAAATTCTTTCTTGGATTCATATTCATATTTATCATTGCGGTACTGGCTTATCTTGCTTCTCAACAGGCTACTATGAAGGCATACGGTATCGGTTACGCAGCGTGGGCGATTCTGTTCGGACTTATCATCAGCAACACCGTTGGCACTCCCAAATGGGCGATGCCTGCGGTGCAGGTTGAATACTACATCAAGACCGGACTGGTTTTGCTCGGTGCGGAAATCCTGTTCAGCAAGATCGTCTCAATCGGAATCCCCGGTATCTTTGTCGCTTGGGTGGTCACACCGATTGTGCTGGTCACGACCTACATCTTCGGTCAGAAGGTTGTCAAGCTAAGTTCCAAAACCCTGAATATCACCATCTCTGCGGATATGTCGGTCTGCGGTGTGTCGGCTGCAATTGCCACCGCTGCAGCGTGTAAAGCGAAGAAAGAAGAACTCACTCTCGCTGTCGGGATGTCTTTGATATTCACCTCAATTATGATGATCGTGATGCCTGCCATAATCAAAGCTACCGGAATGCCGTTCATCCTCGGCGGCGCATGGATGGGAGGGACGATTGATGCAACGGGGGCAGTCGCTGCTGCGGGAGCGTTTCTGAGCGATAAGGCTCTGTATGTAGCTGCAACAATCAAGATGATCCAGAACGTGCTGATCGGTATCGTTGCGTTTTGCGTTGCGCTGTACTGGACGATGAAAGTTGAGCGGACACAGGGGCAAAAAGTCAGCCTGTGGGAGATCTGGTACCGCTTCCCGAAGTTTGTCATCGGTTTTATCCTTGCTTCGATCATATTCTCCACGATTTACGCTTCAATGGGTGCTGATGTCGGTTACGCTGTTGTGGATCACGGTGTGATTCGTGGTCTGTCCAAGATACTGCGAGGTTGGTTTTTCTGTCTGGCGTTTGCCAGCATCGGGCTTGCGACCAATTTCCGAGAGCTAAAGAAGTATTTCAAGGGTGGTAAACCGCTGATTTTGTATGTATGTGGGCAGTCGTTCAACCTTGTGCTCACGCTGACGATGGCTTATATTATGTTTTATCTGGTCTTTCCTGAGATCACTGCCAACATTTAGAACAGACCGAAACACTAACCAATCGAAATTAATTGCTAACGGTGTTATCCCGACGATTCGGGATGACACACATATATAGAATCACCACGAAGAGCACAGAGAACACAATGCAATAAAAACTTCGTGCTCATTGTGTCCTTCGTGGTGGATTACGGGTATCTGCTTAAGATGTTAATAAGGAGCATAAACCATGAACAAACTATTATTACAACCGTTTACTCTCATTACAGTCAGTCTGATTCTCATCTCATCACGATTGACTCACGCTGACGAGATTCAAATTCCTTTACACGAAGGCAATAATTTTACCTCGATAAACATGATCCTCCCTGATTCGTTCCGGGTTGATGCCGGTGAAGGTATTATTGGCTTTAATGTCCCAATGATGTGGGAACGATTACGAATTGATGAGGACAACCATTTAGTGCTCCTGATAAAAAATGGTAGTGGGCGGTGGTTTGCACCGGCATTTGGCTTTAACAATATACCTTTTTGGGATCTTACAGAAGCCTATGATGTCTATGTATCCGAGGACGTTGATGTATTGTGGGAAGGCGAGTTGGTCAACCCACAAATGGATATCAATCTGAGTAGCGGTGGAAATAGAATTGCTTACTTACCGAGCTATCTCTTAAGTGCCGGTGCAGATGATTTTCATATCTTCTCGCTGATAATTGATGTTTTGGAAAAAGCTGTCAATTCGGCAGGCGAGTACATGATCCCGGAGTACGGATTCTCGAATATGCATCCAGGGAGACCCGGAGAGGGATATTATATCAAAGTCTCGGAAGATGTTGTACTGAACTACCCTGAAGAAGGTAATGGTGAGCTGTTCTATCCCTGGGTCGGTGACCATTGGGAAATTCCTCAACCGACGGAAGAATGGATGGGGATGATGATTACCGAAATTGGTGAAGTCGTACCGGATTCAGGTGATCAGATTGCAGCTATTGATTTGGATGGTGTGGTTGTGGGAGTTGGAGCCATTCAGATCGGTGCCTGTGCAATGACAGTATGGGGAGCTGACGAAGGTGAAGAGTTTGGTCTGGAAGACGGAGAAGCGTTTGAGTTGTTGTATTGGGATGACAGCGAACAACTGGTGTTTGAGGTGGAAGTCGAACGGTTTATTGAAGGAAACGGACTTCGATTTCAGGATGATTTCCTTGTCATTGAGATCGCAACCGGAATGTCTGTTAGTGATGGAAATATAATACCACATGATTTTCATCTGTCACCGATTCACCCAAATCCGTTTAATGCAGTAGCGACTATTGAGTACAGCATTCCATCCGAAGCACATGTATCACTGACTGTATTGGATGTAACAGGCAGAACCGTAGCAACACTAATCAATGAAGCACTCACCGCCGGAGAGCACAAAGCCGTATGGAACGGTATGTCCAACCCGTCCGGCGTCTATCTGTTCAGGCTGGATGTTGACGGGAATGTTTTTGTGAAACGAGGTGTGTTGTTGCGTTAAACTGCATTCACCACGAAGTTCACGAAGAATACAACAAAAAACTTCGTGTTCTTCGTGTCCTTCGTGGTTATTAATCCTTAATAAAATGAGTAACAAATGCCAAAAATTGACCTGAAGAAAGAATTCAAGCATCTATACAATCCGTCAGCCAAAAAGCAAACGATTGTCGAGGTTCCCGCCATGAGCTTCCTTATGATAAACGGGAAAGGCGACCCAAACACATCACTCGAATATCAGCAGGCATTGGAAACTCTTTATGCGATGTCATATACGCTCAAGTTCATGTTGAAAAAGTCTGTGGAAGCGATTGACTACGTTGTTATGCCGTTGGAAGGGTTGTGGTGGACGGAAGATATGGCTGAGTTCAGCATAGCGAGAAAGGATGAATGGCAGTGGACAGCGATGATTATGCAGCCTGAATTTGTTAATGAACACCATGTCCGGCAGGCAACGGAAGAAGTCAGAAAGAAAAAGAATCCCGCAGCACTCGACAAGATCAGATTTGAGAACTTTGAAGAAGGACTCTCAGCTCAGATCCTGTATTTCGGTCCGTATGCCGATGAGGCTCCGACCATTGCCAGGCTGCATCAATTCATCCACGATAACGGCTATGAGCTGTCAGGTAAACACCATGAAGTTTATCTCAACGATCCTCGCAGGACGGCTCCAGAGAAACTGAAGACAGTGATTCGACAACCGATGAGGAAAATATAGATTTGGGCATGCAGTCGAATGGTATGAATAGGATCAGAAAATGGGGGGCATTAACGGGCAGTATAGTACTATTGTGGCTGTTTATGTTTGTGATAGCGCCTTGGTTTATGCGATACACGGCAGTCAGCGAGCTGGCACAATATATTGACGAGCGGGATATTGAAGCGACAGCCTTGTGGTGGTCGGAAGTGGAGATCGGAGCGGATGCCGAGATGAACTGCCGTAACAGCGTCCAATACCCACCCGACAGTCATAAGTAGTCAGAATTTAGAGAAGCCGGCTGCATTAATTCATCACGACAACGGCTATGATCTGTCCGGCAAACACCGTGAGATTTACCTCAGCGATCCTCGCTGGGCGGATAATGATAAGAAGATTAAGAGGGGGCAATATAAATGATTGCAGATAAATCGGAGTAGGATTGGGGACTACTCACATTCCCTCCACAGATATAAGCGTGCGAAATTACGACGGTGTATTTCAGAATTTAAACATCCCTCCCACACCTTTTGGGGATTGAGAAGATGGAGGAGGTTTTTGCACCACTCGCTTCGTAATTGTCGGTGGTCTGCCGAGTGATGGTTTTCGCGCGGAAGGTGCTGATCGGTTCATCATTCGCGGTTTTGGAGACATAGGCATACCTGTGGCTCCTATGCTACCCATCTGCTCCTTCATCAATTTCGGAAGAACAACCATCACCTGTTTCTCAATATCCTCAGGAGATGGCATCATATCACGCATCATGTTCTGCTTTTCATCTTCACTCATATTCTTAATGAATCCCTCGAACATCTTCGGAAGCATTTCTGACGCAAATTGCTGAGCCATTTCTGCAGTGAAGAAATTTGACATGAACCCCATTCTGTCTGATTCAGATGTGTAGTTGATCATCAGGTCAAACAGCTTGACTGACAGATCTTTCGCCAACAACATCTTCTCCTCGTCAGAAATATTGTTCAAAAACTTATCTGCCATCATATTCATGATCTCGACCTTCTCTTCATGCTTTAACGCTATCATTCGGTTCATCATCTTATCCATGAACCATGTGACTATACTCATTACTTACCTCCATTCAACGCTTTCTTTGCTTTGTAGATAGCCTTAACCAGTTCGTCAATATCACTTTTTGTATTATAAATCCCAAGTGATGGTCGCACTGTGCCCTCTACTCCATAATGCCGAATCGCAGGCTGAGCACAGTGGTGACCTGCCCTGACTGCTATCCCTTCATGATCCAGAAAAGTTCCGATCTCAGTCGGATCAAGTCCTTCAATCAAGAAGGAGATGGCTCCTGCTTTATTGGGAGCAGTTCCGATTAGACGCAAACCGGGAACCGAACCAAGTGCATTCATGCTATACTGCATCAGCTCGTGCTCAAACCTCTCGACATTTTCCATCCCGATCTTGTTCAGGTAGTCAATCGCAGCTCCTAATCCAACAGCATCTGCGATATTGCCTGTTCCGGCTTCAAACTTTGCAGGTATGTCGGAGAACACGGTCTTTTCAAAAGTTACGTCTTCTATCATGCTTCCCCCGCCTTGCCAGGGTGGCATGGTCTCAAGCAACTCTCGCTTCCCGTACAGCACACCGATACCGGTTGGAGCGTACATTTTATGCCCGGAAAAGACCAGAAAATCACAGTTGATGTCATGAACTCTCACAGGCATATGCGGTAAAGATTGACAAGCATCAATCAGAACCTTCGCTCCGTGGCGATGAGCCAAATCTGTCATCTGCTTGACCGGATTAATAGTGCCCAATGCATTAGAAACGTGAGTGAATGCTGCAATCTTAGTCCTTTCATTCAATAGTTTTTCATACACTTCAAGATCAATTTCGCCGACATCGGTAAATGGGACTACTTTAATGATGGCGCCCTTCTCCTGTGCAAGAAATTGCCATGGAACGATGTTTGAATGGTGCTCCATCTCGGTCAGCAGGATCTCATCACCTTTACCGATGTTTTTCCTACCGTAAGACTGCGCAACGAGATTGATCGCCTCAGTAGCTCCACGTACGAATACAATTTCCTTTTTAGACTCAGCTTTAATGAAAGCTTGTACCTTCTCTCTCGCCTCCTCGTAAGCATTTGTGGATCTGGCTGCAAGCGTGTGAGCACCACGGTGAACATTTGAGTTGTCGCGGTGATAGTACTCCTTGATCTTCTCAATCACGTCATGAGGTTTTTGTGACGTAGCAGCACTATCAAGCCAAATCAACGGTTTACCATGCACATTTTGATTTAGTGCAGGAAAGTCTTTCTTGATTGGATAATCACCCTCACTCGAACTCTCTTGTTCCTCGATTGCTGCATCACCCTTATTGCCATAATGACTTGAAATGCTCGTGTCAAGTGTTGGCGCAAACGGCTTGATAAGAGTTCGGGCGATGCCCTCAACTATCGGATGTTCCTTTTTCGGATCCATACGATCCCTTACTGTGGTGCTGACGGGATCGTCATCAGGAAACAGTGTCGGGACATCAAAGCTGAATCGTTCTGTAATTTTCTTAAGGTTTTCTACATTGAGATATTCTCCAACATCGTTATTTGATGAAGGATTTGACACCGTTTCGTTACTGGTGGGAAGCATGAAATGAGAAGATTCCGATTCGCCCTGCACCATCTCGTGCAGGTTAAATTGATCGTGAGTTGTTCCGACCTCTTCTGTTTCTTTGACAGGTGCAGCAGCGGACTCAATTCCGGTTGGTATCTGTTTGCCTGCCGGAAGGTCGTCACTGCTTCTGACACCCTTTAAAGCTCCTTCCGATGCATGTGGTGACTGCAATGCTCCCACATGACCCTGATCAGACGGCATTGACTCGCTTCCCTGAACATCTAACGGCTGTCCTGCTGAAGGCATCTGAGGCGATATGGTCGGAGTCAACACTTCCGATGGAGCTGCATTAGTCATTGATGGTGTGAATCCCTGAGGGTTTGACAAGGTCTCATCACTGCCGAATTCGGTCAGAACCGGGTCAGATCCCGAAATACCTGATGGTTTCATCAGTTTGCTCACATCTAACTCGACATCAGGAGTAAACGATCCCTGTTCCGATAGTCCCAAAGGAATACCGCCGGGATCAACTCCATCGGACGCTATTGAGGAAGGATCGGTTTTTGTGTCCGGTATCTGCTTCAAACCGACCGTATCTTCAATTCCTCGCGTTCCCTGCAGCATGCTCTCGGAAGCAGGTGAGGACTGAAGTGATTCCATTCCTTCTAAACTGAGGGACGATTCATTGATGACAGATGGCGCGACAAAATATGGATTAAAAGATTCAAACTGTTTCGGCTCCGGAGTGGTCGTCATGTCCATATCGGTGTCAATGACCTCACCGCCTATTGATGTAACAGGCTCGACCGCCGTTTCATCCATGTCGTCATAAGGTATCATTTTTTCGGGTGCATGTGGCGACACCATCGTTCCAACCTCTCCTGCATCATTTTCAGGTAAATCTCCAGTTGGAGTCAAACCTGATTCAGGTAAAGAAACATCCGCTATTCCAGGAAAACTCGGATCGCTATATTCCCCTATCTGATTCATCCCAGGCATGGTTGGTTGCCCCATTCCATGTGTTAACGGCTGCAACGGTTCAGTTACAGAATCAGTAACATCGACCGGCATATCCACTTCGGGTAAACCAATATCGGGAATGTCTTTAGGAACCTGAGAATATAAATCTTGAATGATCCTCGTTAAAGTAGCGTCGCTTAACTCTTCAGAAGGATCCTTACCGAGTGATTCAAGATTTGGTGCCCCTTTGTCGGGTGAATTCATAGATTCTACCTGTTATTGTAGTTACCGGGATCACTAACTAATCCCGGTAATCATGACAGTTAAGCCTTGTTTAAAGGATTGTACTCGTAGTAGTTACCGATTTCAACGTTTTCAAGAACTGCGAGAGCATCGTGAACCAAAGCGGCAACATTGAAATAATTTGAGACCAGATAGGAGGTAATTCCCTGGTTATCTATTCCCATATTCTTAATAGCCAGACTCGGTAGCTGTTCGTTCTCGATTCCCTGCTGTTGTAAACCGATGACTCCCTGCTCTTTTTCTCCGACACGTACAAGGATGATGTTGGTCTTTCCGAATGACAGCTCCCAATCCATCTGATTGTTAACCATAAGCTTGTCGCAAGGAATAAGTGGAACACCTCGCCATGAGATAAATGGTGAGCCGAACATCTGTACTGTCACAGGTGGTACACCGCGGAATGTACATTCACGCTCAAATGCCGCAATCGCTTTTGGATGTGCCAGGAAGAATGCAGGCCATTTCCATACGTGGGTCAAAAGATCATCCAGATCGTCAGGTGTCGGAGGACCGCTAACCGTCTGCAGTTTCTGAGACGGATGCACCACATTCAGCAGCCCGAAGTCAGGATTATTGATCATTTCCCATTCCTGAGCTTCCTTAACTTCCTCAATTGACAGCCTTAATTGCTCGCGCAGTTGGTTGACTTCTTTATTGTACAGATCTGTAACGCGTGTATGAACCTTGACGACTGTCTGAACGATATTCAGCGGATATACTGTGGGGTTGGGATCATAATCTGCAAAGGTTTCGGGTAGATCAACCTCACCAACATGACCGGCTGACAGTTTAATCTTACTCTCACCGCTTTTGTTGACCTGTTCCCGTTCGATCATTCTTTGCTCTTCGACTGCCAGGATATGTCCTTTCAAATCTGGAAGATTACTCATCAGTTTATCAAATGCAGCTCTATCAAGAGTAATAAACAGACACTCGCTAAGGGTTACGATCGTAGCGTTCCGTGGAATACCGTGAATTAACGCAGCCTCTCCGAAATGATCACCACTTGTCAGAATAGCTAATCGAAGCTTACGATTATTTGCCCCTACGGTGAAGACTTCGACTTTACCGCTGATGATCAGGTAGAACTTGTCACCTGCATCACCTTGATTGAAAACAGTTTCACCATAACCAAGATCTTCCGCTGAGAAGGAAGATGCGACTTCTTCCAGTTCTTCATCGGTGAGATTATTGCACATATCTAGTGTCATGTCAATCTTGTAAAGTCGCATAATATTTATTATATTATCTTCAT
>CAZVKN010000046.1:0-19884 GCA_964627035.1 uncultured bacterium
GAAATCTTGGTCAATTATCTAACTAACTTTGTGCAAAACCTTAACTAATTACCTTGTTATAATATAAAATTGTACCGGACATTTTCGGTAGTGTCAGGCAATAGTTGATACACTGTAGTCGTGGTTGTCCTCAACCGCGACGCCGTCGGGTTTGAGACAAACCCGACTACAAATGAACAAATATATAACGTCAGAAAAGGCGTTCTGACAGCTTAGAAGGTTTCACCATCTATTCATGCCATTTGAGAAGAAGCCATTAAATACCACCATACTGGGACGGACAGTTCGTATGCTCCCGGTGATTGATTCCACCAACTCGCTATTGAAAGCAGAGGCACAGACGGGTAAGGCTGCGGAAGGTGCGGTGATAATGGCTGAACATCAAACTGACGGTCACGGGCGCCTAAACCGGAGCTGGGAGTCACCACCTGGGAAAGGATTACTTTTTTCGACGTTGCTCTATCCAAAGATAAGCGAGAAGATGTTGACTCTGATCGGCTTGATGGCTTCAATGGCGGTTCTTGACGGCATCCGTGAAGTGATAGGAAGCGATACTGCAATCTCACTCAAGTGGCCCAATGACCTGCTTGTTCATGGGAAGAAGATATGTGGTATCCTGTCGGAGGGAGGCTACGTTGACAAGCGAGGATTTGTGGTGGTCGGCATAGGTCTTAATGTTAATCAAGACCGCAGCGACTTTCCAGCGGAACTTCGTGATAGTGCAGGGTCACTATATCTGATGACAGGTCAGAAACATTCGAGAATTGAACTTCTGCGTCAAATTCTGATTTCGCTTGAAAAATATTATCTCAAGCTGCAAAATCAGGGTAGTGGTTGGATCGCTTCAACATGGATAAAAAGAGCGGGTATAATCGGGGAAAGTGTAACGGTTTCACAGCACGATGAGAAGATATCAGGAACTGCTGTCGGTATAGCTCCTGACGGTGCTTTACAAATCGAGGACAACAGTGGTGACGTTAAAACCATTTACAGCGGGGATGTGATGTGAGTGGGCTACTATTAGCGGTTGATATCGGGAATACTAACATAGAGTGCGGTCTGTTTAAGAGTGATAAACTGAAATCGTCATGGCGACTCTCCAGCAATCTACCCCGAACCTCAGACGAGGTCTGGCAGTTAATCACCTTCTTCTGCAGTGAAGCCAGAATTGACTCTAAAAGCATCGGTTCCATTGCTATTGCATCAGTAGTACCGGATCACACGCGAACATTCACGCAGATGTCCGGTAGGTTTCTGAAGCTTGAACCGTTAATCATATCTGTTGACAGTTGCCCCTTCATAAAGACAGAATACAGCGACCCGTACCAAATTGGTGCCGACCGTTTGTGCAATGCAGTTGGTGGATTCCACTATTACGGTGGACCATTAGTAGTTGTAGATTTTGGTACAGCGATTACTCTGGATGTCATTTCAAAAGATGGAGCATACATGGGCGGTGTAATTCTTCCGGGTCCGCAAGCCGCTACTGCTTCACTACACCGTCGTACTTCGCAACTTCCGCAGGTTTCGCTTGAATTTCCGGACACCGTCATCGGCAAAACAACAGATCACGGGATCCGATCCGGCATCACCTGGGGAATAGTTGATATGATCGAAGGGCTGATAGGCAGGATTACCAGGCAGCTTGCAGAGAAACCGACCGTTGTATCCACCGGAGGGTATGCCAGACGATATTCGGCACACAGCTCAAGCTTCGGTAAGCTACATCAGGATCTCGTGCTTGATGGCATCCGAATCATATTTGAGCAGTATCAGGCACTCTGTAGTCGGAGTTGAGACAACCCCGACTACAGTCAACACCATCTGCAAAAAGTAAATCTCAGGATTGATGTGACAAATTTATTACTAACACTCTACCTTTCCACACTGTTTGCAACAGCTCCTACAATAGACGTGGTTTACCCGCGTCCGACAGGGAGCGACACTCTCGCGCACATTGCGAAAGTTGACAGCAATTTCATCTTCGGATCGGTTACTCCGCCTGAGTCGGAATTAACGATCAACGGCACTCCGGTAGAACTGCATCCTGATGGTGCCTTTCTGGCGTACATTCCGATTGATTGGGATAGAAAAACCTATAAGTTGCAAGCAATGCTCAATGAAGAAACCACAGAATCGGTCGTCCATTTTGACACTCCCAAACGACGACGAATGCCAAGACCGGAACCAAACGTAACCTTTCCGCGTTATGTCACATTGATGCAGAGCATTGCCCGAAACGACCCCCGCGGGACATTTTACTTGTTTCCCGATTCCGGCACTACGGTTTATGCCACAGGCTGGGAGAACGGTTACTATCAGATACCTCTTGAACCGAACAGCTCAATTTGGGTAGATGAAAGGTATGTCTGGCTGGATGATGTTTATCAGGGACAGACAGTGTCAGCAGTATGGGGAGCCAAGCTGCAATCTGTGGAAGGCTGGGTGGAATTAAGCATTCCATTCGGACGCAGGCTGCTGTATAAGATCAGGGACGAGAGAATTCCGAACCGTATTGAGATTGACTTCTTCGGTGTCATTTCACATCTCGATCAGATTTCTTATCCACCGGGCACGGAGCTTGTTGACGAGATCCGCTGGGACGAGCCGACTGATCAGACCATGAAATTGACAATCCTGCTGACAGATGAAAGCTGGGGTTACGGAACGAGGTGGGAGGACGGCAAATTTATCCTCAGCATGAAAAAACCTCCTACGGTTAAACGGAACGTAAAAGGACTGCGTATAACAATTGACCCGGGGCACGGCGGGAAAAAGAGTTTCGGTTCGATAGGTCCGACCCGACTGACTGAAAAGGACATCAATCTTGCAGTCTCCCTGGAACTTGCTGCATATTTAGAGAAAAAAGGTGCTGAAGTTAAACTGACCCGCACGGATGATTATGAGGTCGAGCTTGGCAGCCGTACTCAAATGGCGGTTGAGAACAGTTCAGATCTGCTGATTAGCATCCATCATAATGCGTTGGCGGATGGGATTAATCCATTCAGTGGAAAACTCGGATCAGGCACCTATTACTACAATCCTCAGAGTCGTGATCTGGCAGCAGCAATTCAGCATGAAATAATCGAAGAGCTGGAACTGCCGAATGAAGGGATATTCTACCGTGATTTTTCCCTCACTCGCCCGACCGAGATGCCGTCAGTACTGATCGAAATAGCGTACATGATGTTGCCGGAACAAGAGCAGTTACTAAAGGATGAGGATTATCCTCGCAGGATCAGTAAAGCAATCTATAAGGGAATAAAGCAGTTCAGAAACAACCGCCAACACGAGAACAATCATAACAATTACCGGAATGCCGATGAGCTATATATATTTGACTAAAACGGGAGCCGAAAAACTTAAACAGCAGCTTGAACATCTGCTGAAGGTCATTCGACCGGAAGCCACCGACCAACTGGCAAAAGCGAGGGAACATGGTGATCTTTCAGAGAACGCTGAGTTCGATGCTGCTCGAGATAATATGGCAAAAATTGATAAAGAGATACTTGACGTTCAGGCAAAGCTGGCTCAGGTACAGATAATTGATGAAAGTGAGCTTGGTGATAACAGCAAAATAAGGATATTGTCACAGGTCAAGCTGCTGGATGTTAAGCGTGAAAAAGAAGTAGTTTATACTCTGGTTGATCCGCTGCAAGCAGACCCTGTAAAGAAACTGATCTCAGTGGAATCACCGGTCGGAAAGGGATTATTGGGCAAAAGTGTTGATGATCTCGTCGAAGTTGAAGTACCTGTCGGTACGCTAAGTTTAAAAGTGTTACAGATAGAACGGGCTGAAGGGTTATAGGATTTTCATGTCTGAGGATCAGTCCCAATTCAGGTTTGACTCGCTCAAGCAAACATGGGTAATAATAGCAACCGGACGCTCTGCACGTCCTGATGAGTTCATTTTACCTGAAGAAGTACAGACGGAGCAAGATTGCCCATTCTGTCTCGGCAATGAGCACGAGACGCCACACGAGATATATGCCGTCAGGTCGGATGGCAGCAATTCGGACTCTACCGGATGGGAAATCAGGGTCGTTCCCAACCTCTATCCGGCACTAACGGTACAACCCGATGAACTCGGAAGAACAGCGGAAGGCATGTATGACCGGATGCACGGAATCGGTGCTCATGAAGTTATCATTGAATCACCAGATCACGACATTGATCTAACAGATTGTTCCAAGGATCACTTAAGAGAAGTACTCACAACCTACAGAATGAGAATGTCCGATTTGATGAAAGACAGAAGAATGCGCTACGTGTTGATCTTCAAAAATCAGGGTGGAACCGCCGGAGCGACACTTTCCCATCCCCACAGTCAGATCATCGCCACACCAATCACCCCCCGAGCTGTCAAAACCGAGCTGAATGCCTGCCTCGATCACTTTCAACGAAAGGAAAGATGTCTGATCTGTGACATTATCAAACAGGAGAGTGCTTGTGGTGACCGGATCATCTATGACGACGGAGCATTCATCGCATTTACACCGTATGCTTCTCGATTTCCGTTTGAACTCTTTATTGCACCCTGCAATCATAGCCACAATTTTGCGGAAATTCCCGATCAGGATTTAGATAACTTGGCGTACTGCATGCGGAATGTTCAGAAGAGAATGAAAGCATTACTTGATGACCCGGCGTACAATCTCATGATTCATAGTTCACCAAACCTGAACAGCTTCTCGCCACATCCAACAAATTGGACAAATATTGAACATAGTTATCATTGGCATATAGAGCTTTTTCCACGGATAACACGCATCGCCGGATTCGAATTGGGAACCGACTTTCACATCAATTCAACAGCACCGGAAGAAGCAGCGAGATTACTACGTGAGGTACGACTGAGTGAGTAATACAACTGTCACAATTATAGCGACACTGTTTATCGGAACAATTTTTCTCACAGGATGTTCCGGTGATCCGGAAGTCGAGTCGTGGGAGATCATGGAACAGATTCAATTTGGTCGTCAACCGAAGTGGTCACCTGAAGGTGAGTTAATTCTGTTCGGTGATGACAGACCCGGCAGAGCAGGATTGTGGCTGTGGAATTTGTCAGATGATCCCACACTCTTGGCGGATGATCTTCCACCACATAACTGGGACTATTGCTGGTCAAACAGTGGCGACAGGATTGCGTTCAGCGTTCCGGGTGAAGATGGTGAAGGTTCAACCGGAATCTGGGTGATGGATGTTGCGGCTCGATCTGCGGAAAAGCTGTCTGACCGGGGCGAGAATGTTAGTTGGTACTATAGTGATGAATACATTGCAGCCAACATAGCTCATCCACAAAATGGTGAGAATCTGATCGCAATGATAAATGTCTCCAATCTGGAATCCACTTACTTGGCACTGGGGTACAAGCCGGTCTGTTCGCCTGAACAGGATTTAATCGCATTCAGCGACAAGGAGTATTCTAACAACCAACGAAACGGTAAACTGTGGGTGAAGCCGTTTGAAGGCGATGACACCCTGACGGCTGTATCCGGTACAGGCGCAGTTCAGTGGGACTGGTCCGGCAGTGATCTGATCTGTATCTCAAACAGCTACCTGAACCCACCATATTTACTGACCGGATGGCTGCTTAAGTTCAGCAGTACCGAAGATGGCTGGGGGGTGGATACACTTGCGGAAGCATGTGCATATCCAACGGTTGACTACAGCGGAGATCAGATTGCATTTATGAGAGAATCCAACTCACGCTGGATCGGGTTGTGGATATATCAAAACGGATCGGATGTTCGCATTGCCGATTACGTCATGAATCCCGACTTTCACCCGAGTGAGGATAAGATTGCTGTTAACGGTTTGGCAGGTGGAATAAAAGTGCTGCAAAGAATGAGGTAATCCCTTTTGTTAACCACTATCCCACACCGCAGATCAATTTGGTTCTATTTTACAATTCTAACACTCCTCTTCAGTGACCTATCCCTTGCAGGTCGGTATTGGATTTTCTTCACCGACAAAGAAACTATCACTGATGAATCCCTATCTCAGCTTAGATCAGAGTGGACTGAACGCTCACTAAACAGACGTTTGAAATCCGGAGTCGGACTTGATATCAAGGATGCACCTGTTGAGATTTCTTACCTGAACGGCATTGCAGACTGCGGTGCAAGAGTTATTCACATATCACGATGGCTCAATGCAGCCAGTGTTGAAGCGGATTCCGCAATCATTAATAATCTGTTAGAACTTGGATTCGTCAACAATATTCAGCCTGTTGCTCAATCCAACCGGGATGATATATGTCTCGTCGAAAGCACCACATCAATAGACACAAGCATTAATGATGACCACAGCTTGATACCGCGAGGTGCATACGGTGAATCATGGTGGCAGGCTGAGCAGTCCGGTGCGATTGATGCCCACAAGAAAGGACTCACCGGAGCGGGAGTACTGATCGGAATGCTGGATACCGGCTTCGAGCTTAACCATCGCGCATTTGCCGGACTCGATCTATTGTATCAATACGATTTTATATTCGATGATACAGATCCTTCTTATGATTACACAACAGATCGTGTGACCCAACCGAATCACGGTACGGCTTGTCTGTCTGTAATTGCAGGTTACGATCCGGGCTATATTGTCGGGATTGCTCCACGTTCCACAGTCGCATTGGCAAAAACAGAACTGACAGGCACGGAGATCCCGCAAGAGGAAGACTACTGGGTCGCCGGGATCGAGTGGATGGAATGGCTCGGAGCTGATGTTGTCAGCAGCTCACTCTCCTACAGCCAATGGTATTGGAAGAACAATTATGATGGACGCACTTCACCAGCCAGCAGGGCAGCACAGCGAGCAAGCGAACTCGGTGTTGTAATCTGCAACTCTGCCGGAAATGCAGGACCTGAAGACATAACACTTGGAGCACCTGCCGATGCAGTGGATGTGCTAGCTATCGCTGCGGTTGATGCTATCGGTGAAATCACCGGTTTCTCGTCACGAGGACCGTCATCGGACGGCAGAATCAAACCGGATGTGGCTGCACTCGGTCGCAAGGTGACTTGTGTTCAACCAGGCACTTGGGATAGATATGGACAGTGGAACGGAACATCGTTAGCTTGTCCGATTGTAGCCGGTGTTGTTGCTCTCGTGATTGAAGCGCATCCCGACTGGTCTTCGCGACGAGTGATTGATGCAATCCGGCAAACCGCCAATCAATCCTTCAAACCGGATCACACTTACGGTTACGGCTTGGTCAATGCAGCGAGTGCTGTCGAATATCCGTCTCTGTATGGCAGGATCATTCATTCTATGACAGCTCAAATCTTGCCGGATATTTCACTCACCCTATCAGGCAAAGCAGACAGTTACAGCACATTTTCCGACGCTCAAGGATTCTACAAATTCGTAAACCTGAATTCAGGCAGTTATAGGTTAACAGCAACCATTAAGGGAGTTGAATCACCGCTGTTTGAAGAAATGATCGTTGTGCCACCATCACTGCCAATGGACATCGCTGTAGGAGATTCTCTATGAAAGTAACAACCATCTGCCATCTTTTACTGTTTTCCATCACTGTCCATGCTGCCGAATCGGTAAAACCGTTCATTGGAATCAATCATCAGGTTGTCGCTGAACTCCCGAAACAAGACCTGATGACAACAGCAACCTGCGGGATATTAATCACCAATGTTCAGGATGAGACTCCCGCATTTCGCGCGGGTTTGTTGGCAGGTGATATAGTTGTCACAATTGATGGATTCGATCTGACAATCCCGCCTGATTCGGTCAACAGCAAATTTATCGAACTGCTTTACAGCCATTCACCGGGTGATGACTTTCCGTTAACAGTGCTGAGAGAAGAGATCACTTCAGATCTGTTCGTAGATGGTGAAACGGCTCTTCCGGATTCATTCATGTCCGATCCTGAACAGTTCATTGATAATCTGCCCGACAACTCATCCATCACTATGCAGACTTCAAAGAGATGGGTTACTAAAGACGTCACTGTCATTCTCGGTGTCCGCAATGAATTTCAATTACCTTCTCTGCCAGACATCTCCACAACCGATCTCGGGAGGCTCATAGCTTCCAATCTTGGCGGTACATGGAAATCTGTTGTGGATGAGGTGGTTAAAACATGGGAGCTGCAGGATGACTACAGTGACCTGCGTGAGAGGTTGATCGCAATTGAAAACGGTGATGATGGAACACGTTTACCTCCCATTGCGGCTATTCATCGAGATCCGTTCTTCTTAGAGCCTTACGGTCGGTCGTTTACAGATGAACTTTCGGATCAGAAGAAAAGCGTCAGCAGTCTGTTCCTTCATTCTGATCTAACTGTTCACCTGACCGGGAACAGATTGACCACAGGTGATTTCACGCTCAAACCACTCACAACAGGTGCGGATGAGGCTGAATTTTTACAATGGTTTACGAAGCATCTCACTCCTCTCATGGATCAACTGACAGAAGTTTATGCACCTCTTTCTGATGATGAAAAGCAGTTCTTCATAGATAATCGCTTTGATCTGACAGATGCCTTGTCATTGGGAATATACCTCTACAGTGACCCCGATAAGAAAAGGCTGGAAAGGAACAAAAAGCTTCTTCAGATTGGAGCAAAGGTTAATCTGGATTCCTTATTTTTATCCGCTTATCAGATCGGTCAGTTCGTCCTGAACAGTGAAAAACAGATATTTTATTGGATGGAACAGCATCCTGACGTTCGGTCGCTGGACAGTCCCTGGGGGAAGATCGGATTCGGTAGTTCCGATCGTGATAGATGGGATAAGCCGGATTTCAAATTTATCTATGACCCGGGCGGCAGTGACTTCTATGCCAACGGCACAGCAACAACCGAATCGTTTGACCAACCGATCTCGTGGGTTGTTGATAAGTCAGGTGATGACGCATATCAATCCACATCTGAAACTGCTCAAGGATGCGGTCTGCCTGGAGTCGGCATCTTACTCGATCAAGCAGGAGATGACACATACATAGGGCTTAGATGGGCACAAGGAGTCGGTTACCTCGGTGTCGGCATCCTGATGGACAGTCAGGGAAACGACAGCTATCACGGAAAGCAGCTAATTCAGGGCGCAGGCTTGTTCGGCATGGGAGTGTTGGCAGATCTGTCCGGCAACGACCGCTATAATGGTGAGAAACATGCTCAGGGAGTCGGATTCACTCACGGTCTGGGAATGTTGGTTGATTACTCAGGCGATGACCACGGTTATTCTACCGGACTACAGCCGACGAATTACGGTGACCCGGGTATATTCGATGCATGGTCTCAAGGGTGTGGTATGGGCTTCCGTGGCAACTCCAGTGGTGGTATTGGAGTTGTAGTTGATGTAGCCGGTAGTGACGAATGGGAAGCTGGGAATTTCTCACAGGGTGGTGGATATTATTATGGACTCGGTATCTTCCGCTCAATAGGTAATGAAGACGACACCTATATTGCATCCCGATATGGACAGGGATTCTGCGCTCATCAGGCTGCAGGGCTTTTCATCGAGGATGGAGGTGATGACTACTATACCACTCGCCAGAGTGTCATCTCAGGACTCGCATGGGATCAGTGTGTGACTGTATTCGTTGACGCAGGTGGTGATGATTACTACTACGGCGGCTCAGGCTTTTCCCTCGGCGCATCGGCTCACAATTCTATCTGCCTGTTCGCTGACAAAGCCGGAACAGATACGTATGAATACAAACCCGGTGTTGCCCGTGCAGGTGGTAACAAATATCACGGCGGATCAAGTTTCAGCCTGTTCCTTGATATTGGTAGCCAACAGGACGTCTATTCCAATCAAAAATTCCATAACGACACAGAACGTGCATGGACGGAATACGGCGTTTTTCGCGACGGTAATGGAGCACTTCCTGAGAAGGTCGGGCATCCGGAAAAGTAGTATTATACAAAATTCACAAATACCATAAAGAGCAAACAATGAATTCATCGAAAACAGTTCTAATAATAATTTCAATACTGCTGCTATTCGCTATGTATCTGATCGGATGCGAGCGGCAGGAAATTCGTCCGGTTAAACAGGCATCACAGCCTGCAATGCAAAATCAGATGGCAGCTCCTCAACCTGTATCAGTCGGGGAAAATCGTCACATTCACGTTGACAACCTCCATCTGACTCTGCCCGAATCATGGACACCGACCGCACCGACCAACAATATGCGCAAAGCTCAGTTCTCCATGAAGGCTGCCGAAGGATCCGATCCGGCTGAGATGGCTGTCTTCTATTTTGGACCGTCAGCAGGTGGCATCGAATCAAATCTGACAAGGTGGTACAATCAGTTTGAACTGCCGGAAGGAAAGAAAATCGAAGATGTTGTAGTACGTGAAGAGTTTGAAGTGAACGGTATGAAAGCGATCATGGTGCACTTCACCGGCACGATGAAGACGGCAACCATGCCCGGGATGCCGAATACAGGAGCGAAGAATAACTGGATGAACCTCTCAGCAATCGTTGTCACGCCTCAAGGTCCGTGGTTCTTCAAGAGCCTCGGTCCGGAGAAGACCTTGAAAGGTCACATCGGCACTATGAAGCAGTTCCTCAACAGCATCAGTCTGACACATCAGGATTGATATCTTAGAACTTCTTCAAACCGAGTGTTCGGGAATGCAGATTATCCGCTGTCAGGTGGCTGCGTCTTATATATAGCACATTGTTAACAAGTAGGTTATGCTGTCAGCCACGGCGGGCTGACAGCGTTTTATTTGAACTTGCAGAGCGGACTAAAAAGTCCACCCTCCATTGTTTCGATTAACGGGTGTTGTCTCACCTCTACCGGAAATACTTCCTTGAAATTATGTTCTATCCTAATATCTTTGCGCGCTGCAGAATAAGAATGTTCCCTGGAAACAGGTGAACCTGCTTGAGGGTGATAGGAATTTACTCACTGCATTTGTATATTTATTTGGATCGTTTGCACCGGTAACACTCTTATTTTACAAAACCAGAAAAAAAGGTGGTGTCGGGCAATAGCTGATTAAGTTGCTAAGTTGTAGTCGGTTTGTCTCAAACCCGTCCCGATTTATCGGGATGAGGACAACCCCGACTACGGCAAATCAACTACTGCCTAACACCATAGAAAGAATAAATTATTAGATTAACACCCTCATCCAAATACAGGAAAGAATTACATGGAAGCAATTAAAATCCTCGTTGAAGAGCATTTGCTGATTAAGGAATTTCTGGATCAGCTTCAAATAGCATGTGACAAGATTGTTCAAAATCAGCCAATTCCCCGTGAGTTTTTCGAGAAGGCTCTGACATTTGCGCGCGAATTTGCGGACAGCTATCACCATTACAAGGAAGAATACGTCATGTTTGCACGGCTCGCACAAAAGAATGACGGAGCGATTGACGCTGAGGTGGAGTTGCTGCGGAATCAGCATGAACAGGGACGCAACCATCTGCAGAAGATTTCCGATTCCCTCGACGGTTATTTTTCAGGCTTGAATGAACCGACACGACTGCTCCACCGTAATCTCGATGATTATATCAAAATGCTTAGACCACACATCCACGTCGAAGATGTGGTTTTCTATCCGATGGTTGAAAAGATCTTCACTGAAGATGAAGCTGCTGACCTCCTCAGCGAATTTAAGCGGTTTGGTGAGAAAAACAACCCGAATGAAATGGAGGAGAAAAGGCTGTTGGTTTCGGAATTGACCGCTATGTTAGGCTAACGGTTAATTGCAGGCATGGAAACTCCATTCATATAATTTAACCGATTTGAGAAGTGGTATGGTAAACTGTGTGCGGTCGCACCGCTTGATCTGACCATACCCAAAAGGTGAGACTTTAGCCCTTCTCTGACCGAATGGAGGCGGAAAATCAACCATTATCCGAGCTTTGGTTGGACTGTACGGTACGTTGAAGACGCTGCTGCTGATCACGCTCTACGGTAACCCGATAGACCTGACTCGTGTGCTCTCACTGCTCACGATTGGCGGACCGTACTTCTTCGGACCTGCAGGGGCTACACTGATCAAGATGACAGACTCTGTCATGTCCAGTTTCCTCTACGGAATGGCTGGGATCGTAGTATGGATATCAATCCCTCTATTGCTCAGCATCAGATCCTTCCGAAAGCAAGATCTATGATGCTCTCCGAAGCAGGGAAATCCCCAATGTCCGGTATGCTTCATTTGCTTCACCATCTTCACTAAATGCTGTTGCTGAAATTATCGGTGTGGTAAGATTATTTCAAATTCACCAGTTTCACTGTCTCACTTCGGGATCGGTTGATTCCACTGAGCGTGATTTGCGCAAAATAGATCCCGCCTGATACAGAACTGAAGTTTAAAGGAATGGTCTGCCTGCCTGCTTTAAGATTCAGATCTGTAATCCGCAGTATTGTCCTGCCCTGAATGTCAAGAACAGTAATTGTTATCTCACTATCAGTTTGAAGATTGAAAGATAAATGTGTAGTTGAGTTAAAGGGATTGGGATAAGCAGTCAATGCAAGGTTGTAATTCGTGGGCAATTCTTCATCTACCTCATTCACTTGCCACTGATTACTTCCTGCCAGAATTATCATTCTGTAGGTTGGACCTGCTGATGCGGCAAAATCATCGATTTCATCACCGTTGTAATCACCTACAGCACCAATCAAGCCGATTGTAGCACGGTGTTCTTCGTAATCTTCTCTCATGTTAATAAGAATATCGGCTTCCATCTCTTCCGGAAGTTCAGGGCGACCAAAGAAATAATTTAATTGTGCATCCCCATAACCCGCGCTTGGATCAGCGGTAACAATATCCCCATAACCGTCATTATTAAAGTCCCCGCCGCAGATTTCACCGCGACGGTCACCCGTTCCCGGAGCATTTCCGTCCAGCAAGATGTCTGGTTCCATATCCGGCTCTTCACCACCGTAGAAAATGTAGTACCCGTCCCATGTGCGAATATCGTTGTTGAAATGCAGACCCCAATCATCGTAACCGTCACCGTTGATGTCCGGCAGCAGCGCAAAGCCGTACTTAAGTATTAAGCCCTCGAAGTGATGCCAAGGAATACTGAAGATAGGTTCGGCAGATGGCTCCTCACCACCGAGGAACAGTTGAAAAGTGTAACTATCAAATCCTGAGGCAACTTTAACAAACAGATCATTATATCCATCACTATTAATATCGAAACCTGTTGATGCATGTGCACCGGGATAAATTCCTGCTGTCTCTGCTTCCCAATCAGGTATAGTATCAAAATCAGCGCCACCGTAGTAAACGAACAATGTTTCAATACCATCAATACGATTTCGCATGACAAGATCACTATGGTCATCCCCATTGAAATCAAATGGCTGCCGCCTGTGTGCGCTGAAAGGAACAGACTCATAACCACCTGTAAAAAAGTGCTCCGGTTCATTGTCTAATTCTTCTTCGGATTCAAACAGACGATGATAATTTATGGCTGGTGGTCGATTGCGATTATCATAGTAACTGTTGACATAGATGAATGGTGCACGATCTGGCAACAGTTCTCCAGGGAAATCTAACTGATTTCCAACGAACATATAATCTCCTTCAATGGTAAAAAAGAAATCAGGATCGTTGTCCATGTTCTCGCCACCGTGGAACAGTTCCACACGATTAAGGGCTCTGTGACTGACGAGCAAATCATCGTATCCATCACCGTTCTGATCACCAACCCAGCAGAATTCGCTCGCAAAAGAAGCGTTTCTCGGCTGACCGATGTGGAAGAAGATGACTTCAGGCAGGTCGAAGTCCTGAGCGGAGGCAAGACTGGTGCATGAGGCAATAATTAGAAATGTGAATAAGGTGGTTCTCATGGTTGTGGTGAAGTAAGTGAAGGAAGTGAACGTATATTTGGTGTCTATGTGCTGCATGTTAATTCTAATATCAAGTCAAAACATTAAATCTTTTTATATATTATATATTTACTTTTAATAGTATCCTTATTATCTTCACTTCCTTCACCTTTGTTCGCTTCGGCAGGTCTTGAATGAAGTGGAGACCAGCCGATTGGTCGTGTTAATGGTCAGGTCACCGCTTCGCTGAAGACCTGACCAAACGGTTGTCATAATCTACTTCACATAGACCATCTTTCTGATTTGTGTTTTACTTCCTGCAGACAGCCTGTAGAAGTAAACTCCGGGCACGAGTTTGTCAGCACTGTACAGATAGTCATGCCCACCCGCTGATAAGACACCATCTATTAGTCTCTCAATCTGTTTCCCGGTAATATCAAATATATCAAGCGTCACCCAATCAGATTTTGGAATTGAGAAATTAATGGCAGTCTGTGAATTGAAGGGATTGGGATAATTCTGGTGTAAGTTGATCTGAGCAGGCAATCCTTCTGACCCTTTAATGCTGTTTGGAGTACCACCTGTCAGGTTTATCACTATAGGATTATCCATTGTTGGATCGTTGTGATGCAATCCCATAGTCTCGCCCTCCAGATCACGGTCTTCCTGCGGCATCCACAGGAAACGGATGGTCGCTTCACCCTCTGGATCAATGATGATCGGCAATTCCTCAAGTGATTCGATTTCCTGTTCAAGACCGTTGCTGAAATCTATCTCACTAATTATGCCGGCTCCTATACCTTCATTCTGAATCGTCAATGATGCAACACCCGCATTGCCCTGATGCACTTCACCGAAATCGAGCCGAGGCTCATCAATCGCTAATGCCGGAGGTAGATAGCGGAGTTTTACTTCAGAAGCCAGTTCAAAATCCGGATCCTCTTCCAACGGCAGGCTGGTAATCTGAGCGATCTCTCCGACATCAGGCGCAAACCATCTGTAACTATGTGATGTCTCAAGCTCATATCCGAATGGAAGCTCAATCTCAATGCGTTGACCGAACAGATACCGCACTCCGATTATCGTAAGCTCTCCACCAAGCACACCGTGCTGGCGGATCACATCAACCTCTCCCCCACTATAAGTCGCAGTCCCCCAACCGTCAATCTCTGCAAAACCACCAACAGCAAAATTGATTATTACGGAATCCAACAGAGCGAACTCCTCCCCCCATTCCTCTTGAACCGCCAGCGGCAACCTCAATTCCATCGCAATGTCCCACTCATCTTCATATTCGGCAGGCATCGGCATCAATGTTATGGGATTCTCTGTGAAATCCATCGGAAATGCGAAATCCGGACCCTCTTCATTCGGCTGTGGAACAACTCCCAACAGCATCCAGCCTTCCTCATTCACCAGCTCATATTGATACACCGCGTTCGCAGCCATATTGATAGCGGGTGAATTTGTAAACAGGACACGGTTAGATTCCTCAAAGTCCTCAATGTCAGGAGCTTCTTCCGGTTCCAGCAGGGTGTCGGAAACAATGTCATCAAATTCTATGTCAAACTGTGTAAAATCGTAATGACGATCTTCACCGCTCTGACCAACATCTACACCGATCCCTTCAGGGTCAGTTGCAATCTGGTATGTGAACACACTGCCCGGTTCCATGGGAATGTCATCGGGTTCAATAACCACCTGTGCTGAAGCAGGAAGCACTAAAAAGAGTATTGCTGCGATGATAGCATACGTTCTGCAGTCTATCGGGAATTTCATCGTGATCACCTTCAATAATTTTAAGGAGTTTTGTTAATTGTTAAATATAGTCTTAACGACGGCGGTTGTCAACTCAACAGCTTAAGAGGTCTTATCATTCAGAGGTGGTCGGAGGGTTAGCTTCAGAACTTGACATCCTTACAACATCAAAAACAGCTTGGATGACAAAATCAACTTCTTCATCAGTCATAGATGGATAAATCGGGAGTGAAATCAGACGTTGCCATTCACGTTCTGAAACCGGGAACATCTGTTTTCCAAGCTGGTAGGTTTGCCGGTAGTATGGATGCAAATGCAACGGCATCCAATGAACAGAACATGAAACACCATGCTCTTTCAGCTTTTCTATGAACAGTGTACGATTGATAGTTAGTTTGTCAAGATTAAGGCGGAGCGGATAGAGGTGCCACGAATTAATTCTTGTTTGTGAGCCAATTACCGGAGGCTGCAAAGGAGCAAGTTGGCTGAACTTCTCGGTATATTTTTTTGCGATATCTTGGCGCTTGATTCTAAACTCTTCAGCTCGTTTTATTTGATGGATACCAATAGCGGCAGCAATGTCAGTCATATTGTATTTGTATCCCGGTGCAACAATCTCGTAATACCAAGAACCTTGAGTTGTAAATCTATTCCAGGCATCATTGTCCATCCCATGGAGGCTCATAAGCCGCATCCGTTCAGCAAGTGCTTCGTCATTAGTAACTGCCATACCGCCCTCACCGGTAGTGATACACTTATTGGCGTAAAACGAGAAGCAACCAACCTTGCCAAATTGGCCAACATGAGTAAAATCCTCAGTTTCGTCAGCACGATAATATGAGGGTAGAGTATGAGCGCAGTCTTCGATCACGTCAAGAGAATGCTCATTGGCAATTCTAATAATAGCATCCATATCACACGCATATCCACCATAATGAACTGGTATAATCGCACGTAAAAAACCGTAAGGTGGTCTCAATCCCGAAATCGGTCTCTTTGATTTTATCGCTTCTACAGTTTTTCTTAGTGAATTAGGATCAATGCAGAGTGTGTTATCACAGTCTACAAACAGAGGTATTGCGTCAAAATACCGGACAATCTCAGCTGTTGCTGCAAAGGTCATTGCAGGCACTATCACAAGATCTCCTTGCTGAATGCCAATTGCTTCAAGTGCCAAGTGTAATGCGGCAGTGCAGGAATTAACTGCAACAGCATATTTTACACCTACAAAGGAAGCGAATTGCTTCTCAAATTGGACAGTTTTGGGTCCGGTGGTCAACCAACCTGATCTAAGAGTATCGGATACTTCCGCTATTTCATCCTCTGATATTGAAGGCTTGAAATATGGTATTGATTTTTGACTCGTCATATGCGTTTAATTCAGGATTGATGTTGACTGTTATAAGCAATGATTTTTTCAGCGGCAATTTTGGCGAGATGGTTATCCGGTTTTGCGAATATCCGCCCCAAAGTAATCGCCCAAACAGTAAGGAATAGTAACTTAAAATCGAACCATAAAGATTGTATAGCTACATATTCTAAAGCTAACTTCATTTTAATCGGTATCACAACGTCAATATATGCTTGTTCGCGGTCTGATGCATTAATTAGGCAACTCTCTTCATCACGGAATTGGAGAGTGGCCAAGTCAGTTATCCCGGGTTTTACCGAAAATGCGGATTCCCATTCCGGTCGATAGTGTTTTACATATCGTGGAACTTCAGGTCTCGGTCCGACTAAATTCATGTTTCCTTTCATCACATTCAAAAGCACAGGAAGTTCGTCCAATTTGGTGCGCCGAAGGATATTTCCGATAAAGGTTACTCTGCTATCCCCCAAAGATGTTACTTGTGGTCCTTTTTGTTCAGCGCTGGTCATCATTGTGCGAAACTTAATCATTGTGAACTCATTGCGGTTCATGCCTACACGCACTTGTCTGAAGAACACCGGACCCGGTGATGACAGTTTAATCAACACTGCCAATATCAGGAATAGTGGAAGTAAAAGCGTGAGTGCAATTACCGCAAGTGTTATGTTTATTGATCTTTTAGCGAGACTAATCATCGTGATGATCCCCACGATTCTATCACATCTCCAATTCGTACACCCGCATTCCCATCCCAAAGATCTGGACAATTACCCGAATGCCAATTTCCATTTACAATTTCATTGACCGCATTCAAAATTAGCCTACGATCAGCACCTACGATACGGTTAGTGCCTTCAGTTACAGTAATAGGGCGTTCCGTATTCTCACGCAACGTCAAGCAAGGAACTCCAAGAACAGTAGTTTCTTCTTGAATTCCTCCTGAATCAGTCAACACAAATCCAGCTTTGCTCATCAATCCCAAAAATGACAAATAAGGTAATGGATCACAAACTATTACCGATTGTGATGTATCAATTTTCCACTCTACAAGATGCTTCCGTGTTCGAGGATGAACCGGAAACAGTACACGAATGCTGTTTGATACTTCATTAACAATATCTACCAAATGCTTGAGCTTTTCAGGATCATCCACATTACTTGGACGATGGATAGTCAACAAGGAATAGCTGCCCGGAGCGAGATCAAATACATCCCAAGGTGAACGGCTTACCGCCAGATCAACATTTTTCAAAAGCGAATCCACCATACAGTTACCCACAAAATGACATTTGTCAGCATCAATTCCTTCTCGTTTTAAATTTACGTTAGCACTTTCTTCCGTTGTGAATAAAAGAGTAGATAAATGATCGGTGACGACTCTATTTATTTCTTCCGGCATATCTCTGTCAAACGAGCGCAAACCAGATTCTATATGTGCCAAAGGAATATGCATCTTAGCGGCAACCAGTGCAACTGCTAAAGTAGAATTGACATCACCACCCATAACGATAAGATCAAATTGGTTTTCCATACAAACCTCTTCGAAAGCCATCATGATACGTGCGGTTTGCTGAGTATGAGTAGCTGCTTCAATATTAAGAAAGATATCCGGTTTGGGAATATCTAAATCGTCAAAGAATACTTGAGACATGTTTGTGTCGTAGTGTTGACCGGTGTGAACCAGTATATGATCTATTCCTCGACTATGCATCTCCTTAATAACAGGAGCCATTTTCATAAAGTTGGGTCGCGCCCCAACTACTGAACAGACTAACATTAAAATTCTTTCTCCAAGTATTGGACAAAATTAGTATTAATAGTGTCCCTATTGTAGTGTTCTTTTACCGCCTTTCTAGCATTTTCACCTAATTGTTTCCTCAACGAAGGATCATTAGATAATTGTTGCAATGCATTAATCAAAGCTTTGCCATTACCAGGTTTTACGACTATGCCTGCCTGCGTTTTCGTGACAATGTTTGCTGCTTCCCCTTCTGCAATCAATATAATTGGTAATCCAGTACTCATAGCCTCATACAATTTTGATGGTACTGCACCCAAAAGACTTTTTTTCAACGGTACTAATGCAATATCAGCAGATGCCAATAGAGTCGGCATATCCTTGCGAGTATAAGGATCCAGAAAACTGATGTTACCTAACTTCAATTCATTACTTTTCTGCACTAATTGTTCCTTCTCAGGTCCATCGCCAACAAGTACAAAGGTTAAACCATCAATATCCTGCAGTTGATCTGCGGCATCGATAATCTGATCCAATCCTTGCGCCACACCGTGCAAACCGGCATATATTGCAATACATTTACCATTAGGTTCTATTTTCTGACGTATTGAGGTTGATCTGTTGTCAGGGGAAAACAGATCAACATTGACTCCATTTGATAAGCGATAAGTTTTTACATTTGGAAATCTTTGATCTATATCACCTATTATCTCTCTACTCTGTCCCGTAATTAGTCTTGCCTTTTTATAACAAAATTTCTCAAGTGCCAGGGCCAAATTTAAGCTCAATCCCTTTCCTACTATACCTAACTGAACCGCACTTTCAGGCCAAAGATCGGATACATTGAATATCCATTTTGTGTTTTTTATTCTGCTTAGAATATATCCCGATATCCCTAAAAATAGTGGCGGACTTTCTGTGATCAGGGCATCGCACTTTGGAAGCTTGAAAAGACCGATGATGATAGAAGATATTACAAAAGAGAAATAATTCCACAATCGAGGGATCATTTTTATGCTTTTTGATGGAAATATATATCCTCTAATGACCTCTACCCCATCAATGTTCTCAGTCTTGTATAATCCACCATAATCTGGAAAAACTTTACCAGTAGGATAATTCGGCATCGCTGTAAGAACTGTTACTTTATGGCCATTCTTAATAAAATAGTTTGCCAATTCGGAAAGACGCGCTTGTGGAGCACCTATTTCAGGGAGATAATACTGTGTTAATATGCAAATGTGCATTAAGAAAGCTCTGAATA
>CAZVKN010000047.1:0-19587 GCA_964627035.1 uncultured bacterium
ATGAAGATAATATAATAAATATTATGCGACTTTACAAGATTGACATGACACTAGTCTTTTTCAGTTAAACGCACGAGTAGCGAAAAGGCTCCACATTGGTTTTTAATAACTTATACAAGATATTGTTTCTTAAAGAACTATTCTCAGACAGACTGTCAAGTCCGGAATCTCCCTGCATAGTTGGAGATTCCTGCTTGCGCAGGAATGACTGTATACACCCCCTACTTCGCAGGGGGGGAAATGCTCAACAGATTAAGCGGATTAAACAGATTGAAAACAGGATTCCCACATTCCTGTCTGTCCGGGAATGCAAATTTCCAGCTGTCAGGTCGCCGTACCTGACAGCTATAAATATTACACTGATTATGTGTCAGCCACGGCGGGCTGACACCGAGATTCTCTATTCTCGGACAGGCTGTAACTCCATCCTCCGTCAACCAACCTTGTGATAAAACTTGCAATATTGCGGAAATATTACTAAATTTAGTAAAGGGTGAATTGTGCCTACCTGTTCTATAATAAATTCATGAGGTTGATAAATGACTCCATACAACTTCCGTTGGCTGCAACGGAACAGATTGATCATAGTCGCTTTACTCCTTTCCCTTGCTATCGGCTCCACAACGTTTGCCGACCCTCCCGTTTTTGACGCTGAGGGTGTCATTCAAAACGATGACAACGAACTCCCCGGCGATGAGAGTGGATACACCGCTCCATGTATCGGTGATTGGGACGGCGACGGCGATTTTGACCTGCTGATCGGAACGTACACGGATGGTCCGGTATATTTCTTTGAAAATGATCCGGAGGATGACGGACCATACTTCTATCTTGAAGGTGCGCTTGAAGCTGACGGAGAAGTCATCGCCGCCCCCTACGACTGATGTCAAGGCGCTTATCCGCAGATGGCGGATTTAGACGATGACGGTGATATGGATTTGTTGGTGGGTGATTCGGACGGTTTCATAACTGTATATATTCGCGATGAGAACGGTGATCTGAGCAGTTCCGGTCATCTGGATATTGACGATGAGGAGTTGGATGTAGGTTTTCGTGCATCGTGCCAGACAACCGACTGGGATTTAGACGGTGATCTTGACTTGTTAGTCGGATCGGCGGTAGGTACGGTTACGCTGATGACCAATGAAGGATCGGCTGAAGAGTATGACTTCACCAATAGTGGTACGATAGAGTCTGACGGTCAGGAAATCTGGCTCGGTGAAGAGACATCTCCATACTTTGTTGATCTCGATGGTGATAATATTCGTGATTTGATTATAGGCTGTATTTGGGGTGAATTATGGTTCTATCCTAACATAGGCGAGAATGACGCTCCCGAATTCGGTGAGGGTTCACAGATTGAGGATGCAGATGGTGGAATTGTACTGGAAGGATATACCCGTCCAGAAATCGTTGATTGGGATGGTGATGGTGATTTGGACATCGTAACCGGTGTCGTGAATCCGGAAGTCTTGCTGTTCCTCAACCCCTCTGATCAAAGTGCACCAAGCGAATCGGATCAATCTCCGGTTCAATTCTCAATTCTGTCTAACTATCCCGAACCGTTTAACCATCATACGACTATACTGTATCAGAATCAAATGCCTCAGATGATTAGTATCGGTTTGCGTGATGTGAACGGTAGGTCATTGAAAACGATTGAATTGGGACAGGTTGTCGCAGGAGAGCACCGGCATAATCTTGATCTGTCAGGTTTTCCGGCGGGGAGGTATGTCGTTATTTT
This sequence comes from uncultured bacterium, assembly GCA_964627035.1. Classification (GTDB taxonomy): domain Bacteria; phylum Electryoneota; class AABM5-125-24; order Hatepunaeales; family Hatepunaeaceae; genus CAZVKN01. The sequence continues at coordinate 1,745 of CAZVKN010000047.1, forward strand.
GCGAAACCACAATAAGTCTATGATTCGAAATGTAACTTTGATTAAGTAATAGTATGATTCTCAGCAGATGAAGCATCCTGTCATTCCGGACTTGATCCGGAAGCTCCTAAAATAGCAGGAGATTCCTGCTTTCGCAGGAATGACAGGATCATTATCTGCTCCATCTGCTGAGAACAAATCCCCATCCACAAACAAAAACAAACCATTATGACAAACAGAAAACAACACACTCTTCTCCTGTTACTGTTCGTCATCATCATCGGATTTGGCATAGCGTCGGGCTGTGCATCTAACAAGTACATGCTCGACGAACCAGTCAACGATCCGATCATGAGCACCGACGATCAACAGGACAGTGATCTATGCAAAGTTGAAGACGGCGGCAATAGCGGTGCCGGCGGCGAGTGCCCTACATGATAGGGCTATATTTACGCTTCGGTCGAAGCAATGAAAGGCAGTTTACTCGCTGTCAGGTCACCGCCCCTGACAGCAACACAGATACTGCGCATGAGGAGTGTCAGCCACGGCGGGCTGACACCGGAATACTTATACGGATGTTCATGATAATATCGCTACTGATATTACTAACGGTATCCGACGCTCTCGCAATTTTCGGTGGCGGAATGTATCCTACTCGGCTCAAAATGGAGTATCAATACTCTGATTACACTTCATACCGCTATCCTGAGCCGTTGGTACCGATCTATCCAGATACCCTCTACCAAACTCAAGATCCGCATATCGCAGACTTTCCGGAAAACCGCGCCTTACTCAAGATCACTCAAACCGTTGACCCATACACAGCGTTACAACTCCGCTATCAGTATTCTGATCTTACTCAGGATAAAGAGCAAGACCTGATATATGCTCGGTTAGCGCGTGATGTAACCGATATGAATGCACTGTACGGAGCGTATCAATACCTCAAACAGCCTGACGTTTACACCGGACACATGTATCAAGTCGGTATCCGTCATGATCGTTCCGGTTGGATTGTGGGAGAAACGTCCTTCAGTTATCTGCATAACGTCTATGATGACGGAAATGTTATAACGACGTATGCTCCGATGGTTCAGTTGCGCTATTCGTTGGACAGGTACACCGCAATACTGGCACGATTGGAGGGATATTGGACAGGCGGTGATAACGATGATACCCGGTCGTTCCTGTACACACTCTATGTCAGTAGATTCTTCCCGACTCAAACAGCACTTCATCTCGGTATTCGTTACTATGACAATGACATCGGAGTGCAGTCATTTGCTCCGGCGTTTGAGATTGCTCAGTATGTATTATGGAACTTGACATTCCGCGCGTCATATCGTTACTACGAGAATGAGATTAATGATCCTGAAATAGCCGCAACTGTTGAGGAAAACTCAATCCGTTCTCACAGTTATCGTGTGGTTATGGAGTGGGAAGCTATTGCGGATGTGAAGTTTCATTTGAAACTGAGACGCTATATCAATAACCAGCATATTGGGATGAATACTTATCTGCTCGGTTTTGAGGTGATATTATGAATAAACTGTTCTACCGCTGTCAGAGCCTGTTCGCTGAACAGGTCGCCGCACCTGACAGTTCCACAGTAGATACTACTCATGGGGGCTGTCAACCACGGCGGATTGACAGCGGGTTTTACCGACAGTGTAGTCGGGCTTGTCTCAAGCCCGACGTCGTGGTTAAGACAACCACGACTACAATATTGTTGCTGCTACTGTTATTCCTAATCGGTTGCGGTGATCCTCCCGGCAATGCACCGACGTTACCACCTCCGATTGAGTGGACAGGCAGCATCTCCATAGATGCTGAGATTGACGTTGATGGCAACACGATTCAACCGGACAGTATCAATGTCGTCTTGGACAGTGATACGCTCGGAACATATCCTAATCCATGCACTATTGAGGAAGTAATTGAAGGCAATCACACCGTCGCAACGTACTACCGTTCAGATGAACTGATTACCTACACTTCACCCCAACAGGATGTTCAGGTGTCATACAATCAAATTTCAGCGATGAGTGTGAGATTGACGCGGGCGGATCTGCGCGGATTGATAAGCATTATCGCAACCGTTGACCAACAGATAGTTGACTCGGTTGCGATTATACTTGACGGTACTGATCTCGGCTGGGCTGACAATCCTCGCATGATAGAGGATATAACGGAGGGTCTGCATAAACTTACGGTGATGGTTCACATTGATGACCGTGATTGGGAAGGTTATGCGCTGGACATTGCTGTTAGTGCAGATGATACGGCGTCTGTTGAGCCGATAATGGTCGAGGTATCACCGTTTGAAGGTTATCACGCGCCGGATTTGGTGGTTACTGATCTTGACGGTGAACGTCATATTCTGTCGGATCATTGGGGTGAAGTAATTTACTTATACTTCTTTGAGCATACTTGAGAAACCTGTGTTGGGGAGGAGATTCCTTCCGCGCAGGAGTTAATTTATGATCATTTCCCACAGGATCAAGTTGAAGTATGGACGCTCAATGAGGATACCGGATTGGATTGGTTGTTGCCGTATCGTAACGGTGATTATTACCCTGATGTTCCGCAGTTCCCGCTGCATTTACCGATTATGAAGAATGCCGAGCATCCGTTTGAACGTTATCATCTTGGTCGTGAGTTTCGGATGCTACCACCGCTGTACATTGTGATTGATAAGCAAGGCATCATCAGACATCGGAGCTTCACTCAAGGCTCTATCAGTCTTGAGGACGTGGCGAGTTTGGTGGAACAATTATTAGCAGAGTAGGGGCGAATCTTGTATTCGCCCAGTGTTTAGGGTAATGTGGCAATAATAGGGGCTAACACGAGGTTCTCCCCTACGAATTGTAATATACAATGTGGAGAAATCACCATGAAAACATTAGCGATTCTTTTAACCCTGATCCTTGCACTTGCGAATTACGCAGAGATCATCAACGTCCCCGACGACCACGAGACCATCCAGGGAGCGATTGACGCTGCTGAAGATGGCGATACAGTTATGGTTGCACCGGGAGAGTATGTCGAGAACATCAACTTTAATGGCAAAGCGATTGTTGTTATCGGTAATCCTGATGATCCGAGTGATGTGGTTATTGATGGAAATGAAGCTGGATCAGTTGTATCGTTCGTGTCAGATGAAGACGAAAGATCAGTTCTTCAAGGTCTTACCATAACGAACGGTGCTGCTCGTTATGGTGCGGGAATATATTGTAGAGACTCGGATAACCCTACTTTAACCGACTTGATAATTATAAACAATCATGCTGAAAACGCAGGTGGGGGAATGTTCTTGCACATAAATTCATCATCGATCTCAAATGTGGTACTATCAGATAACATTTCTGATGGGCATGGTGGTGGTTTGTGTCTCCTTGGAAGTGCAGATAGAAATCCAATATTGCGCAATGTTACAATCAGTAATAATCATACAGTGAGTGGGGGTGGTGGAATTTATACAGGTCGGGGAACGGCGTTAACCTTGATCGATGTAACAATAAATGATAATAGCACAGTAATTCAAGGTGGCGGGGGAATATATGGAGATGATCCTGGTCCAAGTCATTATGAGCGTGTTATCATTAAAAGTAACAGTAGTGAAGGTGGTGTTGGAGGGGCCATATACTTCAGTTCCTTAGGATCTGTAATAACAATGCAAAATGTAACTATTGCAAATAACGAAGTTGGGGAGGAGCGATTAACAGCCGGAATCTATTTTCATGGTGGTAATGGCAATGAGGGAATTCATCTGATAAATTCAATCATGTATGGCAACGGCGAGATAAATCTACATATGAGAGGTTGCAGTCTCTCTGTTACATACTGTAACATTGAAGGAGGACAGGACAGAATTGATAATAGGGATGGAGAGATCATCTGGGGTGAGGGTAATATTGACGAAGATCCTGCCTTCGCTGATCCCGATGAGGGTGATTATCATCTTACCGAAGATTCCCCCTGCATTGACACAGGTGATCCTGACTCACCTGAAGATCCGGATGGCACGAGAGCAGACATGGGAGCATATTATTTCCATCAGGAAATGGAAAGAGTTGAATACATTGATGAAACCTTACCAACGAGATTTAGAATAGTTTCCATCCACCCCAACCCGTTCAACTCAAGCACTACAGTCAGCTACTCCCTACCTCAATCCCAACAGCTAACCGTGAACCTGTATGATATGTCAGGACGGTTAATTGAGACGCTATACGATGATTTCCAAGCCAGAGGTCATCACTCGGTAGTGTGGGACAGCCGGGAGTTTGGATCAGGGATATATTTGGTGCGGGTTCAGACAGATAAAGAAACTGAAGTTGCCAAATTGGTGGCGATAAAATAAGACAAAACTACATACAATTATAGAGGAATTACCGTGAAAAAAGTTATTACACTTCTATTGACATCGTCATTAGTTACATTCTCGTACAGCGCAGATCAATGCCAAACAGCGGATGGAGTCCGCGGAATGACATCCGCACCACAACTGTTTGAAGCCGTCCCGGTCAGTAAACAGTTAGCTACCATCAAGGATGACACTGCCGACCTGTTGAGTCCCGCTGCATCTGAGGAACTGAAACATGACGACCCGCAAACTTTCGGAGCGGACGAATGGGTGCAGTTCGCAGAGGCTTCCCGCCGGACGAGCATCCCAAACGGGGATCACTATGCGCTTCAGTTGAATCTGCCGGGCAGGAGGATGTACGAGGAGCTGCCCGAAAACAGCCTGAATGACCACTGCATGGGTGCTGTCGAGCGAGCACCTGATTGGCTCAGAGCAGACCTGATAAACAACCTGAACCGGATAGGCGGCGAGTGGGCTGAATTCTTTCAGGAGTTTGCTGCTGATGTGATCCTCGACGCCGATGATCATATCGTTGACGAGGTAGCATTTACCATCGCGCATACCGCATCAAACCTGCTCGAGGATGGGGTGATGGATCTGAACCTGTTTATTGACAATTCTGAAACGATCTATGAATCTGACGAGTATCTCGATTACGTCCGGATTGTCGAGCATGGTGACTTTGAGGAAGGCGATTACTGGACGACTCTGGAATACAAAATCAAGGACGGCGACGATACCACAGACGTTGAGATTGATCGGGAGATCTACTACTGGTACGTGGTCATGCCTCGTTTGTCGGACGAGATGCCTCTATACATCAATCCCGCTAACGGTCGTCAGGATGACCCTCCGAACGGAGTTTTCTGGCGTGATTTTCTGTTGAATCATCCTGATGACGAATATGAATCGTTGAGGGATCGGTTGGAAGGTGTCGGTGTCATGTGGAGTAATCTGCGTAACAACCAGACCGCTGAAAACGGAGCACTCGGTTTGGTCTCCAGTTGGGTCGGCAGCATTATGGAATTTGATTCCGGTAATGAACGCCCGATTCAACCTGTCCGTATATACGCTCTCCACATGGGTCGGTGTGGCGAACATTCCGATATGAGAGCGGCTGCCGGGCGTGCTGCATTAATCCCGACGCTGTGCACTACGGCATTCTGCGACGACCACACCTGGAACGAGTTCTGGGGAGGCGACCGCTGGGTTCATTGGGACGGTGCGATTGACAATCCCTTGATGTATGAAAACGGTTGGGGTAAGGTGTTCCCGGTAGTAGTCAACTGGCGAAGCGATTCGTACCTGTGGGGTGCAACCGAAAAGTACAGCGAAGACATCTCCGATCTGACCGTAACCGTGCTGGATCGTGACGACCAGCCGGTTGACGGCGCTGAGGTGCGGTTGGCGAGTGAATACCTTTACGGCGGTAACAGTTGGTGTGCCTGGGGTTATACCAATTGCGACGGTCAGGTTTCATTTAAGGTAGGCAATAACCGCAACATATACGGTCGAGCGGAATCTCGCTGCGGTAGATATCCTGACGGTGGTGTGATGGAGATTGTGGGTCGGGAAGACAATGAAGGGGGTCAGGAGTTTGAGTGGACAGCGCTAATGTGGGGTGCAGTGCCTTCGATTTCACCGGGTGAAGCTGATGCTGTGGATAATCCGACTGATCACTTTCGTCTAAATGTGGATTATGAGTTGGTCAAAGAGAGTGCAGTCGGGTCAATCAATTGGCGGACTAACCGTGCGGAATTTATCTCAGGAGTAGGAACAGGTGAGATCGATTTCATGATCTGTGATGCGAGGAATTATAGATTGTATATTGAGGGTGAAGATTTTGAAGCATACATCAATGAGACGCTTCATCAATCGGGTGAACTCGGTCTACCACTACCTACGGATGGCGTATGGTATGCCATATTCAGCAACGACAACTGTCTTTCCAATTACATTGAGCTGGACATAAATGCAACCTTGTCTTACGATGATGCTGAAGTGAGCATATCCGAGCAGCCTGCAGCTTCGGTTGAATACCGGTTGCTTCAGAACTACCCGAATCCCTTCAATGCACAGACCCGGCTGACATATTCTCTTCCGGTATCATCTCAATTATCGCTAAATGTTTACAGTTCGTCAGGACAGTTGGTGACTACTCTGTTTGACGGGGTGCAGACTGCGGGGAATCATTCGCTATTGTGGAATGCGGAAGATGTGTCGGCAGGAATATATTTTGTGAGGATGGAATCAAATAGGTTTAGCGACACGCGGAAGGTTGTGTTGGTGAAGTAAGGGGAATTAATGGGGGAGCAGAGACATTCTTGTCTCTGCTGGACGGACATGAATGAGACCTTTGAATTGTTGCTGATTTCGTCATTCCCGCGCAGGCGGGAATCCAGAAGAGCCAATGCAGGATTGGATTCCGGGTCAAGTCCGGAATGACAGGAGGTGCCGGAATTACAGGCTTGAACAATCTGCTTAATCCGCTTAATCTGTTGTGAATAATTATTGCGAGACTATTATGAAAGCATTAACGATTCTATTAACCCTGATCTTTGCGTTTGCGACTTATGCAGAGGTCATAAACGTCCCAGACGACCACGAGACCATCCAAGGTGGTATTGACGCTTCTGAGGATGGCGATACAGTTCTGGTTGAGGCTGGTGAGTATGTAGAGAATATCAACTTTGACGGTAAAGCGATTGTCGTTGTTGGCAATCCTGACGATCCGAGTGAAGTGATTATTGATGGAGATGAGGAGAGACGTGTTATAACCTTCAATCACCGTGAAACGAATGAATCTATACTTTCGGGATTTACGATCACCAATGGAAACGGGGGCATTTACTGTTTTGGAGCCAGTCCAATTTTAACAAATCTCATCGTTACTGGCAATCATGCAGAATACGCTGGGGGAGGAATACTGCTGATAAATAGTGGCAGTACTATATTGACTCATTCAATAATTCATAATAATATTGCAGGAGACGAAGGAGATGGTTTAGCAGGGGGGATCTCCTGCCACGGCAACATAAGCATGTCTCATGTAGTGATAAGAGACAATTCATCCGCTGGTAGCGGTGGTGGTTTAGCTTTTGACCATAATCGTTCCGTATTAGATAATGTCCTGATAATTAATAATACTGCTCTTGCATCCGCTGCATTGGTGGTAGAAGATTGTGATGAACTGACATTAAATAGAGTAACCATAAGTGGTAACACTTCCGAAAATGATGACTATGGGAATATCCACTTATATATGTTAGGGGATCGGGGAGAAGTCCATTTCGTTAATACTATAATTCAGGATAATACTCCACCCACAACAAGGGTTGGTGTTGATGATGGTAGTATTAGTCTATCAATATCTTTTTCCGACATTGAAAATGGCGAAGAAAGTATCAGTATTGGAATGGGAGCTGAACTTAATTGGGGTGATGGCAACATTGATGAAGATCCTCTGTTCGTTGACGCTGACGAAGGCGACTACGCCCTCACCGAAGACTCTCCCTGCATTGACACAGGTGATCCTGATTCACCGGAAGACCCGGACGGTACTCGCGCGGATATGGGGGCGTATTATTTCCATCAACGAGAGATTGAAGCTGATCCGTTAGAGCTTGACTTTGATTTATTGTATGCAACGCAAGAGACTCAAGATTTGACGTTCACAGTTCGCAATCTCGGTCAGCAGGTATTGAATGTTGAATCGGTTATTGCTGAAGGCGATTACTTTAGTGTTGACAATGGAGATGGTTTTGAACTAGATGCTGAAGAAGATCAAATGATAACAGTAACGTTTGCACCAGAAGACTCCGGTCATTTTGAAGGTACGGTTACGGTTAGTTCCAATGCGGTCAACGGTGATGCGGTTGTTGCACTAATTGGTGAAGGTCGTTGGTGGCTAAGTGCAGAGCCGTTGGATGATGCTCTACCTACCAACTTCAGTATTAATGCGATCCATCCCAATCCGTTTAACGCCCAGACACGGCTGAACTATTCCATTCCGGTTGTGTCTTCACTGTCGTTGGATGTGTACAATTCATCAGGGCAGTTGGTTACCACACTTTTGACGGCGTTCAGTCTGCGGGGAATCATTCGCTATTGTGGAATGCTGAAAATATGTCGGCAGGCATCTATTTCATACGGATGGAGTCAATCGGATTCAGTGCGACTCGCGGAAGATTGTGCTGGTGAAATAAAAAGAGAGATTCTTCACTTCGTTCAGAATGACAATTAAACTAATTTGGAATAAATATTTACATTAGAAAAATTATAACAGTAATACCCGTACTCATTCTAATTTTGGCTTTCCCGCCACACGCAGGTAGCGTCGGATCAGCAACCGTTCCAGTCAATGATCCAATCTATCGTCTGCTGGACAATCTTGCAGCGCGTGGGATCGTCCCGGTTAACCTGACGACAATACAGCCACTGTCACGCATTGAAGTCGGTCGGATGCTGGTTCTGGCATCAATGCAGTCGGATGAGATTGATGACAGAACTGTCCGCAGCGATCTCGATTATTACATCCGGGAGTTTTCATGGGATATTGATCGGATCAAAGAGACAGAATCGCTGTTTGATACGGTGAAAAGAGTGCTGAAAGAAGCCCTGCTCGATGTTGAAGAGGACAAATCTAATCTTCATTGGCACATGACCGCTTATTGTGGTGATAACTTTCAATTCATCTTCGATCCACTGATATGGACTGAATATAACTTCAGCGACCACGAAAGTGATGTTATGAGACGAGCTACAGGTATTCAGTTTCGCGGGAACTTTGAAGGATGGCTCGGTTACTACTTTCGTTTCATTGACCATGTCGAGCGCGGAAACGATCCCTACGACAACCGCGACAGACTGATAAACGACCGATACGGGTACGTCGGTCCGCTGAACTCCGCTCAGAAGGAAACTTACTGCGATCTGACAGAAGTCTATCTGAACAGCTCGTGGAAAGGAATTGATCTGATGTTCGGTAAAGATCGGGTCGCCTGGGGCTGCTCAGGTGATGGAGGATTGCTGCTTTCAGGGGTCGCTCCTTCGTTTAACCAACTTAGAGTGTCTGCGAGGTTGACAAAACAGCTCCGATTCACTTATCTTGTCGGTCAGTTGCATCCTTCGGGAGATGTTCCGAGCGATACGCTTTATATCACCGACATGGGATGGACGCGAAAGAATCTGACTCCCAAGTGGCTGGCGGCACACAGATTGGAGTATTCACCATGGAAACCTCTATCTATAGGCATATCGGAAGCGATAATATGGGGTGAGCGGGGTCTTGACATGGCGTATCTGAATCCGCTCTATTTCCTCTATTCCGCCGAACATGACGGCGGCGATCAGGACAATGTCCTGATGGCGGGTGATATTCGGATACGAGTTGCACATCATGCTCTGCTGTATGGTGAACTTCTGATTGATGATATAAAGACCTCAACGATTGGTGAGGGTGATGCGGGCAATAAGATCGGAATGACTGTCGGCGGACGGCTGTACCGAACCGGATTTGACGGACTGGAATTGGGAACTGAATACACGCGATTGGAACCGTATGTCTATTCACACTTTTATCCGATCAATCGGTACACCACCTGGACAACGAGTCTCGGCAGTGACATTCCACCGAACTCCGACCGCATCCGCTGGACGGTCAGGTACAGACCGATCCGACAGGTTGAGCTGATGGTTAGGATTGACCAAAATCGGCACGGTACAGTTGGAGGCGACCCGAACCAAACCGTCCCGAGAGGGCAATTAAACATTGCGGAATTTCTCGGTGGAGATCGGAGTGACTGGACGACAATTGATGTGCGGATTCGCACGGAATTAAAACCGGGACTGAAGCTTGAAGTTGGAATGATTGATAATGATCTGTATTCCATCAGACCGGACAGGATTTTCGCTTCCATTGGATATAGATACTTTGGGCTGGATCAGTAGTAAATTAGAACAAGGATAGGCAGGATAAACAGGATTAGTTGTCCTGTGGTCGGGCTTGTTTCAAGCTCAGTGTCGCGGTTGAGACAACCACGACTACACGCTCAAAGACAGATATGATTCTTATCCTGACAATCCTGTTCATCCATGTTGAAAAGTCTCTTTAACATTAACGGACATGAAACAAGAACCAATCGTTAAGCTGAACGTCTATGACCTGCTCCATATTCTGGTGAGATGGCGCAAGCTGTTTATCATGAATTTCGTGCTTGCAGCTATTATCTCATCAATTGTAGCACTGACTTTACCTGTTTTGTACACAGCTACAACAGTCGTGCTTCTTCCCGCAGGCTCAGGGATGGCATTGCCGTCATTTCTGTCAAAGAACCTCGCCGGAATGGCAAGCAGCTTTGGGCTCGACACCCAGAGTGAAGGGATATATTACTCGATCCTTGCCAGCCGGACCATAAAAGAAAGGTTGATAGAGAAGTTTGATCTTCGTAATGTCTATGAGATGACTGATGAGCATTATGTTGAAGATCTTCTCGATGCCTTCGATGCAATTATGTCTGTGTCGGCGCGTGAAGACGATGCAATTGTTATAAGTTTTGATGATCAGGAACCGGAAAGAGCGAAAGCTTTAGCCAATGCTTGCACTGCAGAGCTTGATGAGATCTACCGCGAGCTGACCAGCGAGATGGCGCATAAAAACAGAGTGTTCATCGAACAACGATTGAATGAAGCAAATGATTCACTGGCGGCTATTCAGGATGAACTGAGATATTTTCAAAAGGCATCCGGTGCAATTTCGCTTCCGGAACAGTTGCAAGCTATGATCAAATCCGCTGCCGAGCTAAAAGCAGAGCAGATTGCCAACGATATTCAATTGGAAGTAATGAGAGGCAGCCTCAGCAAAAACCACCCGATGATCGCTCAACTTTCAGCTACAAGTCGTCAGATGCAGTCTAAATATGATAATATGATTTCAGGAAAGGAGAGTGAGCTGTTTGTCAATCTGCAGGATGTCCCGGCATTGAGTCAGCAATTTGCCGACATCTACCGCAAGATAAAGATTCAGGCGACTTTGATTGAGTTCCTCTATCCTCAATATGAGTCTGCACGGATTCAGGAGCAGAAAGAGTCCGGCAATGTTCAGGTTATTGATCGAGCCCGGCTTCCTGAGCGTAAAACCAGACCGGTCAGGAAAATGATCGTGATCCTGTCATGCCTTGCGACCTTGGCGGTTACACTTCTTCTCGTGCTGCTGATTGACTATCTGAAGCAGTTGCCTCAGCGGAACGCTGAGGATTATCGAAAGCTGACCGAGATGTGGAACATGGTGCGATTCCGGAAGTGATTAAAGGTTATCTACAGCTTTGGGGGTTGGACAGAAACATTCCGCTTCACAACAGAGCAGGTTGGTTGCTGCTGATCATCACCACCGTTTTTCCACTTACTGTCGGTCTCCTTTTCTACGATCCCAAACCGCTGCTTATAGCTCTAACCCTATTCGGCATAGTGATCGGATCAGTCTATTTTGCCAATATCAGGCTGTTTTTAATCTGGATTGTGCCGTTTGCTTATCTGATTATTAAAGATAAAAGTGTCAGCATCCTGGTCATCCTGGCTCTCCTCTCTTTCCTTGTCAATCGTATTAAAGCAGGCAGACTGACTATCAGCGTACCACACCCGCTGTTAATATCCGTGCTGATTATTGCCGGCATTTACGGAGGTTTGGTGCTCGCTGTTGACAGCACACTCGGTCGCTATGCTTTGGGGTATTCGCTATTTTTACCTATTACCCTCTTCATTGTATATTACAATGTGAATCCTACGATCCGGGAGATAAAAAGCTTTATGCTAATTACATGCATCTTCACGGCTCTCCTCGGTTGGGGAACTCTTGCCCAATATCTGTTAGGAGGTGATGCTCGCAGGGTGTTTGGGTGGTCAACGATGAATCGAATGGCAGGTTTCTTGTCCCTTGTAATCCCGTATTCAATGCTTATGCTGCTCAAGATAAGGGATATAAAGTGGCGGTTGGTGTGGATCTGGATATTTCTTGGACTTTGCAGCGGTTTATTGATAACCCAAACCAGAGCAATAATGCTCAGCAGTTTTATCGTGATGTTTTATCTTGGGATAAAGGACAAGCGAGCGTGGCAAGTGATGGTAGCTTTAGTGATCATTGCGACCATTTTTGCGCGCGAGCTGTTCCTTTCACGCTTGGCAATGACTGTTGGAATAGGAGAAGTTCCTGATTGGTCGTCAATCGGCAGGCTGGAGATATGGTTTAATTCATTGAAGATGATACCAGATTACTATCTGTTTGGGATGGGAGTGGAGAGCTTCAGATTTATCTACCCCGTCACATTCCCGAATTCGTTCCTCACGCCTGAACATGCCCACAATATATATGTTCGCTGGCTGTTTGAGTATGGACTGTTTGGAGCAATCGCATACGGTGTAATCCTGATTCGCACTACATGGAAGGGGCACCGACTGGTTATGAAGGACAAATCTACAGGAATGTTTGATGAGGAGTCAACAATTTTAACCGGACTAAATGCCGGGATAATCAGTCTGTTGCTCGGGGGCATGGTTGACACATATATTGCTGTACCGACGACTGCAACATTAGTGTGGACTTACCTCGCATTTCAAATGACTATCTCCAGAAAGATGAACAGTGGCAGACACAAAACTTAGAATCCTCATTATCAGTGATGTGAACAGTGCTCATGTCCTAAATTGGGTAGATTTTCTGAGCGAACTGGAGCACACTGTTACACTGCTTTCCGTCCGACCCGGGGATTTATCAAATGCAGAGGTTATTTATTGTGATCCGGGTGACGTAGGATCAAGAATCCGGAGAATCGTGGCACATGCTAAGTTCTTGTGGAAGGAGTGGAGACTGATCATGAATGGTGGTTTTGACATTGTTCATGTGCATTTCCTTAGAGCTGATGCTATCGGTTTGGTCGCCACATTTCACCCAGATTCGGTCATCACGGTATGGGGGAGCGATGCTCGTCCGGTTGGCGATGGCGGAGACGGTCGAAGATTGTGGCTCAAAAAGGCAACCCTAAGAAAAGCAAAATTGGTCACTGCGACCAATGAATTTCTCAAACTCTGTGTCCATAAACTTGTACCGGATATCGAGCGAATCGAAGTGGTTTCATTCGGAGTTTTTCCGCATGAATTAACGAGCACAGTTAACGAGCATGATTCCATCAGATTCATCTTTGCCAAACCAAACCTGATTCCTCTCTATGGGATTGACTTGTTAATTAAAGCCTTCATAGTTGTATCAGAGCAATTACCGGATGTGTCCTTAACCGTAGTGGGGGATGGGGACAAAGAATTCGTCGACAATCTAAAGATGAAAATCAAATCGAACGGAATTGAATCGAAGGTTATCTTCAGAAGCAAACTGAGCCGTGCGGAACTTTTTGATGAGATGGTGAACAGCGACATAATGGTTCAGCCTTCGAGGTGGGAATCATTCGGAGTGGTGATGCTTGAAGGGATGTCGGTCGGTTTGCCGGTGATTTCTACAAATGTTGGTGGAGTTCCTGAAATTGTCAGGCATGATGTCACCGGGAAAATTGTTCCTGCTGACAATTTGGAAGCACTCACAACCGCAATGATAAATTTGGCAACAGACAGCGCATTGCGTGAGAGATTAGGACAAGAGGGGAAAAGGATGGTTGCTGAAGAGTACAATTTTAAGATTCATGGCAATAAAATGAACGATCTCTATTATGAGCTTGTAACGAAGCCAAAGTCATAAAACAAGAGTACATATCAGAAATTGTCCCGTCTGAACACAAATTTTATCTCTGATACCGTTGTCAGATTTATAGCCTATGCGCTTAACTTGGTGGCTGTGATCCTGGTTGCGAGATCTACCGGACCTGAAGGTGCTGGGCTGTACTCATTGGCTGTTCTGACCGGCTTGACCGTTGCTGCTCTGTTTATGTTCAGCTTTGGCAAAGCGTCAAAAGCCATGAGTTCCAATCCTGACGCTGAAAAACGGATGCTTCTCGGCAACGGTTTGTTCATCTCTATAGTTTGGGGAATGATAGTTACAACTCTGCTTGTGTGGAAATCTGATCTGATTCTGATGTATGCGCTACCGAAATTAACCGCTCCCATTCTCGCATTGTCAGCGGTTGCGGTTCTTCCTCTGCTTCTGTTTAACATCGGTGAGGAACTACTCACCGGATTAAAAAACAGTAAGGGATTCAATCTATATAACTTAATAGCTACTCTATTGCTGACAGGGAGCCTTACACTCTTCTATCATAAGAACATTCTGACAGTTGAAGCAGCCGTGTCAATGTGGGTGGGTGCTGTTATCATCACCGCACTGCTTCAGCTTCTGTCGCTTTGGTACCGGACAGGCACCAGCATAAAGTTAGATATTCGACTCGCTTCATCCACTCTGTTGTCGGGATTGAAGGGTCATACGGCGAATATGTCTTCCTTCTTCAGATTGAGGAGTGATCTGTTTATAATAGCGTATATTCTTCCGCTGGAGGCTGTCGGACAATATGCAGTTGCCTTGGTGATGGTTTCACTTCTTCACGTCATCCCAAATTCACTCGTTTCAAATTTCCTGACTGATCCCGATAATGAAAACCACACATTTTACAGACCTCCTGTTTTAACTGTTGCAAGATTTGGATTTTTCATGGCGTTTGGTGCGGGAATGATCTATTCTGTGATCGGCTGGATAATCGTTGAATATGGACTGGGTCAACAGTTTATGCCAACATTTTCCCCTTTCGCAATTCTGTTGTTCGGTGCGATATTCCATGGATTCGGGAAAGTGGTGGAAAAGTCAGTAATGGCAAGCTATCCAAACTACTATAAATCAATTTTATATCCGTTGTTGTTTCTCATTAATATCGGTGGATGTCTTCTGTTTATCCCCAGATTCGGGATTGCGGGAGCTGCACTGTCCGTAAGCATTACTCATGTCTTGAGCAGTTTCCTTTTTCTGATCCTCTACCTCAACCAAACCGGAACCGAACTGAATGAACTCTTTGATTTCAGACACGACAACTATAAGTCACTGCTGATAAGCCGGTGAGAATGATGGGGATCAGGCTGTTATATATTACATATAATGAAAATGTCCTCGATAGCGGCATTCTCTACACTCAAGTCCGTCGAATGTTGGAATTGACTCGTCAAGACATGAATGTCGAAAAGATACGGTTGATCAGTTTTATCAGCCCGCGTCTATGGCTTAAGCGAAGAAACGGTTATCAGCAACTCAAGCGTCAACTCGCCAAAAATGGAATTGATTTCAGATTCTATTGGATGTTTGCAGCACAAACTTGGCACTGGTACGCCATACCGATTGCATTATTAACTTCATTGCCAATTTTGCTGCTTCAAGTATTTACATCCGGATGCGAAGTGATTCATTCACGCGGTTATATGGCAGGGCTGTTGGGATTTCTGTCGGCAAGATCCAAGAGGATCAAGTTTGTGTTTGATCCTCGAGGAGAATATCCTGAAGAGATGGCAATAAATGATGTGTGGCAGGTGGATGGAATGACATTTCGCTTGTGGAAAGCTATTGAACGCTATCTAATTCGCAGGAGTGACGCAATTATCGGGGTTACGCCTGCATTTAAGCATAGATATAATGAATGCGGTGCGCGGAAGGCTCTGTTTGTTCCGAATCGAGGTGAAGTGAACCGGTTTACACCATTTGCAAACCATGATGCAGTGAAATCGAACCCTACTCTCATGTTCATTGGTGAGATGGACTCTGTTTGGTATCATCCTGATCGCATCATTAAGAATTTTATGTTATTACGGGCACAAATTCCCGATCTGAAACTCCGAATCATTACGAGAGCTGATCCAACAGCTATACATCGTTGTTTTGGACTTGCCGGAATAGACCGGGACGAATATACAATCGAATCATCTACTCCTCAGAGAATACCGCACAAGATTGCCGGAGCGACCATAGGTCTGGTGTTAGCCCTCAGAAACAGCAACAACTGGCCCGTCAAGCTGAACCGACTTATCAAGTCTGATAAAATCTCTCTATCAATCCAAACCACAGGTAACTGGCCCGTCAAATACATGGAGTACCTCGCCGCAGGTGTTCCGATAGTGGTTGACAGATTGATTGGCAGCCATATTTCAGACTCTGTTCGACGGAATCGTCTGGGAATAACAATTTGTGAGGACGATCCTACAACTTACGTGGCGGTTGCTGATCTAATAGAATATCGCAGTGAGTATTCGGATCGTTGTGTAAGATATGCGCGGATGAAGCTGGATCTTTCTCACACAGTGAAGCAGCATGTCCGTCTGTATCGTCAACTGATTGGGAGCGAAGGTGTCCGGTAAAGGTTCGGTCGTCATAGTCACCTACAATTCTGTTGACATCATTTCTGCCTGTCTAAATTCGTTAATTGATGATAAAGATTGGCTGAAGGTTATCGTAGTTGACAATCTCTCGACTGACGGGACACGGGACAGAGTCAGGGATGATTACCCTTGGGTAAACCTGATTCAGAGTGAAGTAAACGGCGGATTCGGTGCGGGGAACAATCTTGGAATTGCTGAGATGGAGGGTAAGTTTTGTCTCATCCTGAATCCCGACTGCACTGTGAAGAAAGGGTGCGTTGCTAAACTCGCTGACTATTTGAACAATAACAGCGGAGTAGGATGCGTCGGCCCGTCAATTGAGAATGAGAATGGTGTCAAGGTTGTCTCACATTATAGATTCACCGATTTATTTTTGTCCGTCTGGACAGCGGTCGGATTGCAGCGATTCATTCCTTTCAATAGGACTAAAGAAAAATTTGAGATCCGACGAACGCCCCCTGCCAGATCGGTGAAAGTGGATCGTTTGATAGGCGCAGCGATGATGATCCGGCGTGAAGTAATCGAGCAGGTCGGCGGATTTGATGAGCACTTCTTCCTGTACTCGGAGGAGGAAGATCTGTGCAAGCGGATAAATGAATCTGGATGGGATGTCGTTTATCATCCTGATGCAACAGTGGCGCATTCCGGAGCAGGCACTACAGGACACGACAACCCTCTCGCTATTGCATCTGCGAATCACAGTAGGTATCTTTACCAACGGAAGCATAACTCGACAGTTTCAGCCGAATTGTCGCGATTTGTGTGGCTGATTAGCCTGTTTATCAGGTATCTGTTTGCGGTTTTATTCGGCACGAAAGGGAGGAGAAGAGGCTATTTATCATCGCTGAGGTCTCTATTGAATCGCAACTACTTTGAGACTGGATTAAGACCGAAACACTGACCGTCACCGGATAATTTGCCCTCGTAGCTCAGTAGGATAGAGCGACGGATTCCTAATCCGTAGGCCACAGGTTCGAATCCTGTCGGGGGTACAGCTTTGGAAGCTCGCGTCTGTACCATAGACCCACGACAATCCACTTTTACAAGATAGAAGGTGCTCTGTGACAGTTCCTTTTTGCTTTGTTTTTCCATCTTATCCTTTCTTATTCACACCTATAGAAACAAGGAACTTTTATCTCTATACAACATA
>CAZVKN010000048.1:0-19182 GCA_964627035.1 uncultured bacterium
TTATACAAGATATTGTTTCTTAAAGAACTATTCTCGGACAGACTGCTTGATCCGGCATCCAGGAACTATGTCAATGAACGTATTGTTACCTATGTCTCCGGACTGTACATTCATTGCCCGTGTTTCATTAACAAAGAAACATTGGCAACAAGTAGCAACGCCACCCGATACGGGTATGACGAAATTGGCAGTCACAAAATTACAAAATCATGCAGAATCAAAAATGAATCGTCGCTCCAAAGATCAATTGCTTGAAAGATTCATCCTCACCGTAATATTCGGCGAAATAATTAGTAAACGAGCCGTGTACGCTGAACTGCTGATTTAACATGTAAGCCGATCCGATGCTGACCGATTGACGCAGATCGTCCTTGTACCCTTCATTGAACACTGTCGGCATGTACTGGTAGCCGAGATACAGATGTACCGGCATCCAGTCAGGGTGAATCGCAGCTCCGAGATGATGTGTCGTCGTTGAAGTCAACTGCTCGTTAATTTCACCGTTTATGTCGGATATGTCACCTTGAAAGTATTCATCCGAATCGAAAGTTAAATCCTGCCAGTTTGACCATTCCAATTCATAGAACAGATTGATCCACCTCAACAGAATCGCTCCGCCAACATGAAATTGTAGCGGTCGTTTTAACAGATATTCACGAGTCTCGCTGATCTCCTGCTCAGGAGCAGAGTCTTCCCAGACCGTGTATTTCTCAGAAACCCACATGAGAGTCGGGAAGTTGACCGATGCACCCACCTGTGCAATTGATGAAATCCGATTGACGAATCCAACCGACAGACCGAGTCCTTTGTACTTTGGAGTAAGGATGCTGCTATTAATTCCATCTGTCCTGAGCGCTTCGTCTTCACCCTGCAGATAGCTCAATGCGGCACCGACAAAGAAATCCTGACTGAACTCAACCGCCATGCTCAGATCGGTGGTGTATAATGAACCCTCTTCGGAAAAACTGCTGTTTTGAAGCTCCCACGCCTTTGAAAAGTCAACCGTTTTTTGTATCCCGAAACCGAAAACAAGGCTGCCTCGATAAACCGGAACAGGTGAGATTGAATAAAATCCGCCGAACTCGGTCTGTGACGAGTTTGCGGAACCTCGTTCGTAATTGCCTGCCATGAATGTTGACTGCACAGAGTTGAATCTGCTGAGCCCAAGATTTGCCGGGTTGCTCGTCAATCCGGGTATGACCTGACCGGATGCTACCGTTGCGTTGCCGATTGCCGTAATCAGCGACTGTGAATTACTGTATCCAAAGAAAGGACGTACTATGTCATCAATCTCCTGAGCCGGTGACGAGCCGGTGATTACCAGCAGGAGAAGCAGTGTTAGAATTGAATACTTTATCATTCTTTGTCTGCCGGTTTACGATCTGAATCCTGAGGCGACTTTTTCTCTTCCTTACTCTGTTCAACCTTTTCATGCCTCGGATCAGAGCTTATCCTGCGAGCTTTGCGGGGTGACTTTTCCTGTTTCTTCTCTCGTATGTCCGCTTTGCGTTCTTCGGATTGGTTGGCTTTAATCTTGTCGCCGCTGTCACTTTTCTTCTTCTCAGATGGGGTGGAACTCGGCTTGTCACCTGAATCATCCGTCCGTCTGACATTTTTCTTGTCAGATGTAGGCGCACTTCCTCCGGATGGTGAGGGGTCATCTGAGGGTATCGGTCGCCTCAGCGATGTCCTGCGACGTGGCTTCTTCGGTCGAGCGACCGCACCGCCTCGATGGTAGCCGCCTGAATGCCAGTGTGGTCGGTAATAATGGTGGCGATAGTCGTAATAATAGGGATCCCAATAGTAGTCGTCATACCAGCGATAGTGCCGCAAATACCTGAGATCGTGATAATACTGGTCGAGAATGATCTCATTGTTGTTGATAACAGTGACGCTGATTCCATCGCCGGAATCTCCCTCGACAAAAACCGTGTCTTCAACAGCGTCGTAGTACGCTTCGGGAGGCGGATCAACCATTGTGAAACAACCTGTCAACGACAGACACGCTATCAGTAGCAGTAATATTCCATACATCGTAAAATTCTCCAAAGTCAAACTTCAATACAATAACTCGTAACAATCTGAAATATAGTCTCACTCCTCTCGAATGTCAATATTGACCGTTATTACTGTTTTAACCGCTCAGTCACTGTTTTGTTCCAGTCTGTTGCCCCACATAAGTAGTATTATTCCTGTGACTAAGGCAAATCCGGCTGAGATCCGAAACAGCCCTGCAATTCCGATCCATTGATAGACCAAACCTCCGATTGCCGGTCCTGCACTGATTGCCGACAGGATTACCGACGAGTTTATCGCCATGAACGCACCGCGATACTCCATCGGTGCGGTGCTCACGATCAACGCCTGAACAGAAGGAATGTTCACCCCCTGCGCAGCACCATACATGATACAGGGAATCAGAATCCACCATACAGATTTGCAGTTTGGAATGAGCCACAGTGCAACTGTCAGCACCAGGAATGCGAGCGCAAGCAGCTTTCCTATTGACAGTCTGCTCCTGAATCGGTTCAATTGAGTCGAGGTAATTCCTGAGCTGATTGCCGATAGTGACAGCACCACTCCGATAGTGGCTGATCCTGAGCCATACTGCTGTGCCATCCAGAACGGAATAAAGCTAAACATTGATCCCATTGCTATCACAAAGGTGATAAAACTGAGTGAAAGCAGATAGATAGTCGGCGGCACAAACATTTTTGTGGTTGCTGTGATCAGATACCTGAACAGATCCTGCTGCGGTTTCGGCTCAGGATTGTTGAGGTAAAACAGTATCAGAAACGCCACGATAATTGCCACACCGGGCAGATAAAACGGCAGACTCCAGTGCCAACGTGCGATGAAGCCCCCTATTGCAGGATAGACAGCGGTTGCTACACTGATCAGAGCTGCATTGTATCCGATAGCCTTAAACCGATTCTCACGGTCGAACAGGTCACCGATGATGGTGTTGTTGAGCGTGAACAGTCCACCGCTACCGATCCCCTGCAGAAAACGAAGCAGCAACAGCAGGTTGAAATCCCGCGCCAGACCGCACGCAAATCCTGCAATCCCAAACAGCAGAATCAGCGGAACAAGCACTTTTTTCCTTCCCCACCGGTCCGCTAATATGCCATAAACAGGAGATAGAAAGATACCGGGCAGTGTCAGAAATGTAATTAAAAGGGTGGCTTGTCCCGGTTTGATGTGAAATACTTCAACTAGCTTGGGGAAAACCGGCGAGATCAGCGAAATTCCCATCACTGCACACAGGGTGACGGAAAATATCAGGCGAAGATTAGCGTCTTTCCAGAGTGGTCGGTCGGTTGGGTTAGCAGTATGGTGTCGCTCCATCAACCGTTTCTAATGTCGGGGTAAAAATATAGAAAATATCGCAAATAGTTACGCTTAAAAAATATTGATATCCGGCGTCAGCCCGCCGCGGCTGACGCTACAATCTACTCTGGGTCAGACCACTTCTTCCACACTCTTCAAATCACTCGACTGAAATGAGACTTCGTCATCTTTAACAACTGCACGGATCTTATTTTCAACATTGCCACGCAAAATCTCCTCTGCAAGCGGATCTTCCAAAAGACGCTCCATAGAGCGGCGTAGCGAACGTGCTCCGGTCAGCTTGTCAAACCCCTGCCGTACCATCTTATCTTTTACATCCTGATCAATCTCAAGTTCAATGTGCTGCTCTTGCAGCTGGGACTGAACCTCATCGAGATAAATGTCAAGAATGGTGTGAGCATTCTGCTCGGAAAGCTGGCGGTAAACGATAACCTCATCCACCCGGTTTAGGAATTCCGGTCTTAGCATATCCTTCATCTTCCGGGTCATCTTCTCAGACATCTGCTTGTAATCAGCATCGTTCTGTTCACCGCTCTCGTCCTGAAAACCGAATCCACCTCGGTTCTTTGCCGCTTCACGCGTTCCGAGATTCGATGTCATAATGAGGATCGTGTTGCTGAAGTCAACCAAATGTCCCGATCCGTCAGTGATCTGCCCGGCATCGAGCACCTGCAGCAGAGTGTTAAACGTATCGGGATGAGCCTTCTCAATTTCGTCAAGCAAAACGACAGAATACGGTTTTCTTCTAACCTTTTCAGAAAGTTGACCACCCTCGTCATAGCCGACATAACCGGGAGGTGCTCCGATCAGTCTGGACACATTAAACCTCTCACCATATTCGGACATATCAACTCGGATCAGTGACTTTGGATCTTCAAACAAAAACTCAGCCAGCACCTTTGCTGTCTCGGTTTTGCCTACTCCCGACGGTCCAAGGAATATAAACGACCCGATCGGACGGTTACGCTTGTTTAACCCGGTTCGGTTACGTCGAATTGATTTAGCGACAACCTCAATCGCTTTCTCCTGACCGATGATCTTTTTGCTGATTTCCTTTTCGATGTCGAGCAGCCGCTTGGATTCTGACATGGCTACACGCTGAACGGGAATACCGGTCATCATCGAAACCACTTCTGCGATTTCGTCTTCGTCAACCAGAACCGGTTTCGCTCGAGTCGATTTTTCCCAACTCGCACGCTCTTCCTTCAACAGTTCATCGAGCTTCCGTTTTTGGTCACGCAGCCTTGCTGCTCTTTCATATTCCTGATTTCTGACAAACTCCTCTTTCTGCACCTGAAGCAGCTCCGATTCCTCTTCAAGCTCAAGGATTTTAGAGGGAACAGTGACATGCGTCAATCTGATCCTCGAACCGGTCTCATCGAGAACATCAAGTGCTTTATCCGGTTGAAATCTATCGGTGATATAGTGGTCGGCAAGCTGAACTGCTGAACGAATCGCTGCGTGGGTATATTTAACGCTGTGGTGTTCTTCGTATTTCTCCTTCAAACCTTCGAGGATCGCAATTGTCTCCTCGACGGTCGGAGGGTCAACCATCACTTTTTGGAAGCGTCTTTCCAAAGCGCCGTCTTTTTCGATATGCTGTCTGTATTCCGTGATGGTAGTGGCACCTATGCACTGTAGCTCACCGCGGGCAAGTGCCGGTTTGAACATGTTGGATGCGTCAAGTGAACCGGAAGCCGAGCCTGCGCCGACGATGGTGTGAAGCTCATCAATAAAGATGATTACATCACGATTTCTCTCCAGTTCCTTAATGATGGCTTTAACGCGCTCCTCAAATTGACCGCGGTATTTGGTGCCTGCGACCATTGAACCGATATCGAGCACCACAACGCGCTTGTTGTAAAGCATCGGTGATACTTTCTGTTCCTTAATTCTGAGCGCCAACCCTTCTACAATTGCGGTTTTTCCGACACCCGGATCACCGATCAATACAGGATTATTTTTCTTGCGGCGTGAAAGTATCTGGGCAACACGTTCGATCTCCCGCTCACGACCGATTATCGGATCCAGTTCATCATCCTTTGCCATTCTGGTCAGGTCACGAGTATAGTGGTCAAGTACGGGTGTTTTACTCTTCTCTTTTGCCGAGGCAGCTCCGCGAGTTGCCGGACTGCGTTTCCCTTTTAGTTTTCTGTCCAGCTCATCCCGAATCCGCTGATAGGTAACGTTAAATCCCGCTAATACTTGTGATGCGAGTCCGTTCTCATCTTTCGCTAATGCGAGGAGGATATGCACGGTCGCTATAATGTCGCTTTTATAATTCCTCCCCTCGTTGTGTGATTGTCGGATAACCCGCTCAACGCGTTTGGTGAAGGTTATGTTTGTAACCTGCACATTTGAAGGTGCTACCTGCGTGGACTCCTCAATCGTCTCACGAAGGTCATTGTCGTTTACCCCCAAACCGTTCAGAAGCCGAAGAGCATCACCCTCACCGAGGCTTATTATACCAAGCAAAATATGCTCCGATGCGACTGCATCATGCCCAAGCCTGACAGCTTCCTTATGTGCTAAATGCAATACCTGTTGTGCGCGAAAAGAAAATTTTGAATTCATGTCTGCCTATTCAGATTGTCCGATTTTGAAGGAGTGAGTTTTCTGTTTTTTTCATGTCTTCCGATTTCAATGAAACCGGCTCACATTACAAAGATACAATTGATACGAGTAGAGTGTGACATTGTAGTCGTGGTTGTCTCAACCACGACTGCAGTTTAATCAAGTTCAGAGTACACGCTTCAGCATGTCTGTCTGATAATTGTTTATACCGCTGTCAGCCCGCCGTGGCTGACAGCATAACTTACATTATTTCAATATGATAACCGTCAGATGCGGCGATCTGACAGCAGCTATAAGTTCAGAATTCACGCTTCGCGTGGTTTCTTTACACCGACACAGGCTGAAGCCTGAACTCTGAACACATTGCGAAGAGCCGATTAATTCAATCACCGTTCCGATAATCATTGAGCGTTCCGTCAACCATCTCAAAAGTCCGGTCGGCGTGACGTGAGAGCGTTTCGTCGTGCGTGACCAGCAGCAGCGTGGTCTCCTGATTCCGGCAAATGTCCCACAGCAGCTTGCGAAGCCGTTCAGACGAGTCACGATCCAGGTTTCCGGTCGGCTCGTCCGCCAAAATTAAACTCGGTCGGTTCATCAAAGCACGTGCCAACGCCACCCGCTGCTGTTCACCGCCTGAAAGTTCACCCGGTTTGTGATCAAAGCGCTCACTCAAGCCGACTTCAGTCAACAGTTCCGCTGCACGGTCCATACAAACGTGCTTCTTGCTACCTGCCATTAACCCGGGGAGCATCACATTTTCCTGAGCCGTGAACTCGGGAAGCAGATGATGAAACTGAAAAACGAAGCCTATTCGCTGCAGCCGCATCTGAGCCCGTTCTAATCGGTCACTGCTCCCGATATCTTCCCCATCAAACGAGAGTTTGCCGTCTGATGGAGCCTCAAGCAGACCGATAATGTGCAGCAACGTTGACTTACCTGCACCGGACGGTCCGATCACAGCTACCGTTTCGCCGCTTGTTAGCGTGAGATTGACGCCTTTAATTACTTCAATCTGCCGCTCATCAATCTGATAGAACTTGGTCAGTCCTACCGCTTCAAGCAAATTATCCCGCATCTGTTTTGTAATCAGATTCAAGAACGGAAATAAACGGCAGATGGCGATAGCGCTCCGCGTAATCAATACCATAGCCGATCACAAACAGGTTCGGAATCTCAAAACCAACGTAATCAGGGCTGAAATTGACCACCCGCCTCGACGGCTTGTCGAGCAGCACACAGCTTCGCACTTCGGCTGCTCCTCTGTTATTTTTCAGGTGATTAATTAGAAATGTCAGAGTTCTACCGGAATCCGCAATATCATCAATCAGCAGTATATTACGACCCTCAATTGACACCATCGGCTCAAGCTCGATTTTGACCTCACCGCTCGACTCGGTATGCACACCGTAACTGTAAGCGCGGATGAAGTCAGACTCAGGTCTGACTCCCTGATCGTACAATCTTCGCAGCAGATCTGCGGTGAACATGAATGCGCCTTTCAGAATCGCTATGACGATAAGATCCCGCCCGGCATAGTCCTCAGCGATCTGTCCGGCAATCTGAGCGATCCGATACCGTATCTGTATATCGGTTATAAACGGTTTAAAATTGTTATTCAATTTCTAATGACACGTGCTGCATGAACCGGTGTGACAACTGTTACATGCGGAGTCGCCGCCCATCATAACAGCTTGACCGTCACTTTTGAACGCACCTATACATGAAACCGCCTGAATGACCTTGTCCGATTCGCATTCAGGACAGGCGATTCCGGCAGATTTCCAATCAAATGAGGTTAATTTATCAAACTTTGCCCGGCAATCGCTGCAGATAAACTCGTAAATGGGCATTTTATATATACCTGATGTAGTTTTTCATTCTAAGCACAATGAAGAAGCGCATCCGAAAGTCTCAAAAACAACTCTCCATAATAATGTATGCTGACTCAAAATTTAACCTTGAATCGGTCAGAATGCAACTCAAATGACAGACGATGCTGCTGGAAGAGGCGATTACGGATCAGACTTGGCTGGTGGGTCCCATTCGAGGAAAGCCTGTCTGGCAATCTGAGTGGTCATCGGATTGAAATAATCTATCAATTCAGTCTTGTGATAGATCTCAATGTCGGTATGAGTTTCTTCTTCATATTCCATTGCTATCATACCAATATCCCGAGTGAAGTAGCCTTTTGTAGAGTTACCAAAAAACATTTTCCCCAACCAATGATCAGAATCTCTATAATAATGATTTAGATGCATTTCACCATACCGTGAATACATTATCTCATCAACTGATCTCAGTGTACCAATCTTAAGAGTAGTATCATTTATAGTTCTCGAATAATAATCTGCTTCAAAAGAATGAATCGGATATAACGTCCACATTACACCTCTGACTCTCGTCATCCAACTCATTGATGATCTATCAGGCCACCGAGTACAATAATAAGCTGGGCTTTCGACTAAATAATATACAGTATCCTGTTCAAATCCTTTTTCTTCAGTCCAAACAGATCGTCTCTCAAAGAACTTTTCCCGGTCCCGGTCATAACCTACCCGAATGCTATGATGATAGATCCCATCAATCAAAAACAGCTTAATCATTCCCTCATCGGGAAAGTAGTCACAGGGTGACGGTTGATAGCGGATATTATTGCGACGATAGACACGACCGTCAAACCTGAGGAGGTCATCGGTTAGCTCATACTCTTTCGTGTGGAAGTCATATTGATTGGTCAGAATCAAAGCCCCACCCGCGATATACTCAACGCCGTTCCCATCAAACGTAATGAACAAGTTCCCTTCAAGGTAGTGATCGGCTTCCGCAAGCTCCCAGCAGCCGACAAGTTCCCGTGAGATTTTCCCGGATGTGTCTGGCTGGGTGATAATGTTCACGGATTCCGAACAACCGATAAGAATCACTCCGACGATGATGAGAACCATTATTGTGAACTGTTTCATAATAGTCACCTGTCTGATAGTAAGAGATTCCAGTCCGCTCTCGCTTGTTTAGCTGCGGAGGTAGTTAGTGGGTTGAAGTAGTTGACGATCTCTGCCCTGTGATCTGATGCGAGAGGATCAACCTCATCCCAGGCGTAAGTAGTAGCTACAACTCCTAATGATGGGGCGAAGTACTGTCCGGTCATCATGTCGCTACCGAGGCGGAATAACCAGTTCACAATACTCATATAATATGGTGTATCACTATAATATATCCAAGCTCGCCATTGCTTTCCTATGGGTGATCGCTCAACCATTTCGACATCATTGATTACGCCATAGGGAAGTGCCATGCTGCTTACGAGCTGCTTGTCCCGCATGGAGGTAGCCCAGTAATCACCCCAAAATTCATTGTACTCATTTCGTATTCCATCCGATTTCTGAATATGATGTTCTCTAACAATGAACCAGGTAGAATCGCATTCCAAATCGAAATCCAGACTCCAGATTTTGCGTTTTTCAAGAAACAGTTTCCTCTCCCGATCATACTTTACACGAATTGACAAAGCATAACCGTCATCAATATGATAAAGCTTTATCATCCCATCATCCGGATAATACAGGCAGGGTGATTTTTCAGGTTTATAATTATAGCGTCGGTAGGTTCTGTCCCGGAATGTCAGCTCATCATCCGCAAGCGTATGATTCAGGATGTGGAAACTAAATCGGGAGGTCTGGAAAGTTGTGCCGTAGGCACGGTATTCAACTCCTTTACCGTCAAGGGTGATAAATAGATTCCCTTCAAAGAATTCATCGGATTCGATCAGTTCCCAGCAGCCGACCAAGTCCTCGGTAAAATAATCTGGTGGAACTGTCGGTGCAATGGGCACTTCAGAGCAGTTGACAAACAGAAATGAAAATGTTGTAAATAATAATGCTTTAATACTGTCCGCAACCATAGAATACTCCCCGGGTTGTTTGGGAACAAAAGTAAAACTATTGGAAAGGATTATAATGTAATGTACAACAAAAGGCGGTTGATGTCAAAGGTGGCATTTAAGTGAGTCCGAATGATGGAGGAAAGCTGGGCTACAATATCGCTATAACCAAACCAATCACCTGCTCGTTGACGGTTTTAATATCCTTTGAAGCGTCAACGACCTTAATCCTGTCGCTGTTTTCCTCAGCCAGCGATAGGTAGCCGTCATGTACACGGTGGAAATATTCCAAACCCTTTCGTTCAAAGCTGTCTGCATCGCTGACCCGATTTAAAGCCTGTTTAGTATCCATATCCAGCAGAATTGTCAGATCGGGATAAAGACCACCTGTCACTTCATCATTAATCTTGGTAATAAAATCTATATCAACACCGCTTCCGTACCCCTGATAGGCAAGTGATGAGTCAGTATAACGATCCAGCAGCACAATAGAACCGTCTTCTACCATAGGATTGATGGTCTTGTGTACAAGCTCAGCACGTGCTGCGGAGAAAAGCAGAAACTTGGTTTGATCGCTTATCATTTCACCCGGCTGGTCGGTTTCAAGCAAAATCTTGCGCACCATCTCACCAAATTTGGTCGAACCGGGTTCGCGGAGGAGTGTCACATCCTTGCCGAGATCCTCAAGATGCCTCTGCAGCAGCTTGATCTGAGTACTCTTACCGACTCCATCTATCCCCTCGAACGATATTAGCTTACCACGGTTCATCTGACTGACTTCATCCCTCTGGTAAGCAGATACAGCCCGGTTGCGGTCATAGCAATACTGAGAATCATACTCAATGTGAGTCCAAAGTTACCGATGTCAAACAGAACCATCCCCGGACGGTAATATCGTACTGTTTCGTTTGCGAATCGGGCGACACCATAAATCGTCAGGAACCAGAAAAACAGCTCACCTTCAAACCGCTTGGATTTGGTTCGCCACAGCAGAAACAGACCGATCAGTGCGTTGTACAGTGCAGCGTACAATTGCGTCGGATGGATTTCGACTATTCCGTAAACCGATCCGGCGTAGCATGATGTCGGAAATGTTACTCCCCAGGGCAGTTCTGTAGGATGACCAAAGCAGCAGCCGTTCAGATAACAGCCGATCCTGCCGATTGCCATCCCAAACGCCAGAGACGGGATCAGTAAATCCAGCACCCTCAGAAAAGGCTGACCCTTTCGTTTTGAGTAGTACCACGTCACCCACGCACCACCTATCACACCACCCAAAACAACCAACCCCGCTATTCCAATCGTGCCGTCACTCTGGATCGGGCTGATAATGTCAAGCCAGCGACCGCGGAACTCGTCGAGGTGAAACAGTACGTAGGTAATACGCGCTCCACCCAATCCTCCGACCATCAACCACACGGTAATGTCCATCACAAACTGCGATTCGATGCCGACTCGCTTAGCTCGCTGTACTGCCAGCCACACGCCGAATGCGAACGCAAAAAACATCATCAAGCCGTAGCTGTGCAGTTGAAACGATCCTATTTTGAATAATACTTGGTGGATGAGTGATTCCTGATTATGTGATTGTGTAATTATTCCTGTAGTCGCGGTTGTCTCAACCGCGACGTGGGCAGACAACCACAACTGCAGGTTAATACAAGGACACGAAGTGATACGGCGGGTGGCACGGGTTACTTGTTACCCGTGTATCTTTATTCGTAAAAACATACTACTCAAGATACACGTTCACCAATTAATGAAACATGGGCAATGAATAGCCCATGCCACCCAAACGATCTATTTACTTCGACAGAACTTTGTCAATTCCTGCCATACCCTTCTCAATGTCCTTCTTCGTAACGATCAGAGTCGGGCGGAAGCGGATTGACCGTGTGCCTGCTGACAGCACCAAGATGCCTGCTTCATACAGAGTTACCCGCAGATTATCACGTTCTGCAGTTGTCGGTAGGTCAAACGCACACATTAGTCCGCGACCACGTACATTGGTGATGACAGAATGCTTCTTCTCCAGCTTGTTCAGCTCGTCGAGCATCAGCTTGCCCATGTCGGCAGCGTTTTGAACCAGCTTATCTTCTTCAATGATCTCGAGGTAACGCTGACAGCGAACCATGTCCACCAGATTGCCGCCCCAGGTTGAGTTAATCCGGCTGGAGGTGTTGAAAACGTGGTTGTCAACGCTGTCAATCCTGTCACTGCTGAGGATTCCGCACACCTGAGTTTTCTTGCCGAAGCAGATCATGTCCGGTTTCAGTCCGAAGTGCTCGTATGCCCACATCTTTCCGGTCAGTCCCATGCCTGTCTGGATCTCGTCAACGATGAACATGATTTCGTTTTCGTTGCACAGATCCTGTAGATCTTTGAGGAATTCACTGCGGAAGTGGTTGTCGCCACCCTCGCCCTGAATCGGCTCGATTATCATTGCAGCGATGTCACTCCCTTCGCGATAGATGGCATTTTTCGCTTGTTTAAGAGCAAGTTTCTCACGTTCTTTTAGATCATCGCGGTTCTTGCCTTTGTCAGGGAAGACAATATATGGATTTTCAATGCGGGGCCAATCGAACTTGGGGAAGCCATCGGTCTTGGTCGGGTCAGTGTTGGTCAATGACATAGTATATCCGGTGCGACCGTGGAAAGCACCTTTGAAGTGCATGGCTTTTGTACCGCGTCCGAAAGTGTCACCGGTCATACGGTTGCGCTGGATTTTCCAGTCAAAAGCTGCTTTCAATGCGTTTTCGACTGCCAAGCCTCCTCCTGCGATGAGGAACATATACTTCATCTCAGGTGGTGCAGCCAGTTTGAAGAAAGTCTCGACAAATTCAGCCTTGTAGGTCGTGAACAGATCTGAATTCGTGACGTTGTGGACTGCGGTCTGCGTCAGTCGTTTGAGCGTCTTACTGTCCGTCAATTTCGGATGGTTGAATCCGAGCGGGTTTGATGCAAAGCATGAATAGAAGTCGAGCAGCTCGCGACCTGTCAGCGCATCGTGCATCATGTTGTGATGACTCTTGTCCATATCGAGGACAAACTCGAAACCGTCGCCGATAAGATGGTTACGGACGGCTGAAATTACGTTTTTCGGTTCTACAGTGATCATTATTATTTCCTTAATGATAGTTCAGTATTAGTTTTAATTTGTTTAGATTGAATGTAAATATCTGTCAATAGAGCAATTCAATCTTACGTCTGACCTATCATCCACCCTCTGAGGAGCAGTTTTCGTATCTGTTTATTCATGTTCAAATCCTTCCTTGTCATTCCCGCGAAGGCGGGAATCCAGTCTTAAATATATCTTACGCTGTCAGTCCGCCGCACCTGACAGTCATCGCATTGATATTCCACAACTTATGGTGCCAGCTTCGGCGGACTGACACCTATCCAAATTTACCCGTATTAAAGATAGATTTTTAAACCTCAAGCGCAAGTGTTTTAGCTCAATATTAGTATATTATGAGGAGAATTCTTTGTAAGAAATGTAGCCCGGCTTCTCCGAAGCCGGGGGGATGATTGCACAACGGATTGATCGGATTTACATTTTACCACCAAGACACCAAGTCACAAAGAAGACTATTAATGGTTTTCTTGGTGTCTTCGTGCCTTGGTGGTTAATCTTTCTCATCTAATCAGAACCACCTTTTGCGAGAGACTCTGCTCCTCTGAATTCAGTCTGATGAAATAGACTCCACTCACCAATCCATTCCCATCAATTGTAGTACTCCACACACCCGCCGAACGAACTCCACTGAACAGCGTCATAACCTGCCGACCGGAGATGTCATACAGCCCGAGGTTATTAATTCTATCCGCTTCAGATATACATATCTACGTCCTCTAGCATTAATGATCCAATCATACAGCCTAAATAAAAGACCAAATCACAATGTTTCAAATGAATTAGTGAAACTCTATGAGAGAACTGATAGCTTTGGATTCTTATCAACTTAAATGAGATCATGTTCACTTTCAAATTTACTACTTTGATTTGCTTTCTTTAATTTATATATTCGAGATATAGATGTGAGAGACAATCGGGATTTTTCTGTTTTCTAAATTTGCCCCTCCCAGCTAAAGAGTACAAATGTAAAAATAGTCTTTGGCTTAATTTTGCTATCGTTATAATTAGCAGTATGACTTCGGTGAATGGCGAAACAAATTCAAAATTACCTAACCCGGAATCTATTTACATTACTTTCCACTGCAAGACATTCTACCGTGAATCCTGCGGGTACCTTAAGATTATTACTTCCAAGGAGATCTCAAAAGTAGTATCGGAATGTGCGAGATAGAGTCCTTGCAAAGTATTTTGACCACAGTGATATAAACTTAAAAGGAACCTTCAAATGAAATTATTACTTATAGTTGTTTTAGTTTTATTAACAGCCAACCTGATGTTTAGCTTGTACCTATACCAACAGTTTAATACCGTAGGTAAAAACCATTTCAGTACCAATATTTGTGTAGATACTGTAAAAGCCATTAACTATGTGTTGATTGACAGTACTGGGAGACCAAAGGGAGCGTTTGAAGCCATAGGTGACAATGCACGCTTATTTTTTCTTGACTCAGTAAATGTAAAACGAGTATTTTTAGGCATTTCTAAATCTACTGGTTCGTCCTTTATAGGGTTACAGGAACCATCAGGTGATCGGAAAATTCTACTATTGTCAAATTCTGAAGAAACGCGGATTTCGCTTTTAGATTCTATAAAAAGTCTTGGAAGTTTTGAAATTAATAAAGCAGATTTTCTAGATTCTTATGATTACAATTTTGCTAAATTATCACTTAGTAATCATCAAGGGAAGGGAAGTATTACTCTTCGTGGGGGGCTTGATTGCGGGCTTACCTATACTGGAAGGGAGGACCTCAAAATAAGCTTGAGTGAAATGATTCAAATTTCAAGTGATTATTCAGAATCATCAGTCGGAGTGGGACTCGTATTCACAGATGGAAACTCCTCCAATTGTCAATTTACTTTGATGGAAAATAAAGGTTTTAAAATGCAAATTGCAGATAAAAATAAAAAGACAAGATTAAGTATCGGGCACTCTAGTTTAATGAATTCTAAGACAGGAGAACTAACAATCAATCCTGCAAAAATTGACATCTTTAATAAAGAAGAAGAATTAATATGGGAAGCTCCTTAAGACAATATAGATTAGAATATATTCACTATCACTTTTATAACTAAATCTCATTCAGATAATAAGTAGGGTCGAAATAAATTCACAGAAGATGAAGCGGATGAAGCAGATTGAGTGATTGCGTGATTCACAGCGGATTGAACGGATTAATGTTTAGAGTTCAACCTTCAGGTTGCTATATGAACACGCTGAAGTGTGAACTCTGAACCTGCTCCCTTGACAAAAGCCACCTCCCGTCGCTACATTTATATCTTATCCATTATCTAACCGGATGCCGATCTATGCGTACTTTCACCTACTGCCTATGTTTCACTCTGTTGATATTAACTCTGCTTACCACAGCAGGCTACACCGCACTCGAGGCTCTCCCTGATACTCCCATAAAACAGGTCGGTCCGGTCAGGACAGATCTGGCTAATCCAAACAACCAAAACCGCGTTCATCGCGTCGGTAACATGTGGATGAACATCACCAACTGGGGCTTTTTCGGCAACTACTCGGTGTGGGGCGGTTCAGGCATGGACGACCCTGAATTCCCCGGTACATGGGCTCCGCAGTGCGAATATCCCGCTGGTTCGGATATCCAGTATCTATTTCAGGGAGCCTTGTGGGTAGGTGCTTTGGTGCAGCAGGAGGGATATGAGTTCCCTCGAGTTTCGACCGGAACTGACGGCTGGGTGCGACCGCGCATCAATGAATTCTACCCGCCAGAGGGCGAGCCCGGAAGGATTATCGAAAGAACCAACCGACCAAATGCATTCAACAGACTCGGTGAATATATTACCGACCCTAATGCGATTTCAGAGCAGGATTTTGTGATTACCTACAGCGACACGCTGACGGATAAATTCTATGTCGAAGACGATCCGATTGACGGACCTCACTTTCCTCTTGGTATCAAAATCTCACAGAAGTCTTATGCATGGAGCTACAACTACGCACAGAATTTCATCATCATGGATTGGGAAATTGAGAATGTCGCGGGTAACTACCTGAAGAATTTGTACGTCGGGTTGTATATTGACGCTGATGTAGGCTGGGAAGGCGAGCCAAGTGACTGGTACACTGATGATGTGTGTGGTTTCCAACAGTGGTTTTACTATGAGCGAGCCGGCGACGGTATGCTTGATTCATCCGTGATTAACACCGCCTGGATCGCCGATAATGACGGTCGCCCGACGCAGTCAAGTTCCGGTAATGACTTCACATCACCCGGTGTGACGGGTGTGCGGGTTGTACGCGCTCCAAATCCTAAGTTGCGCACGTCGTTCAACTGGTGGATTTCGAACGGTCAGCAGGAGTTTGACTTCGGTCCTTCATGGGATGATGACGGCTCAGCTGGTAGTTGGACTGAAAACTTCGGCACACCGATGGGGGATGCACGAAAATATTTCGTTTTGTCCAATCGTGAATTCGACTACGATCAGGTATTCGTTGCTGATGAGACTTACATTGAAGACCATCCGCACATAATTCGCGACAGGTACGATCCATCCATTATCCTTGAAAATCATGCTTGGAAAATTCCCAACGCCGACAATGCAGCAAATCTGGCAAACGGTTTCGACACCCGCTATCTGCTGTCATGGGGACCACTCGGCATATTTGACCATATTGACGAGTCGGGCAACCGCATATACAGGCTGAATCCGGGTGAGAAATTCAGCATGACCATCGCCTATGTCGCCGGAGACAACTTCCACGACCGCAACAACCCGCAGCCGGACAATGCGGTCATTGACGTGAACCGTTTTAATTTCAACAGCCTGAGATACAATGCAGACTGGGCTGCACGCGTCTATGACAACCCGATGATTGACACACCGATCTACGACTGGGGTAACGACAACAGTCCCGGGACAGACGATCCCAACGGTTCTGAAGGTGACGGTATGCTTGACACAGGTGACGGCTGGTTTGGTGAAGATACCGGTGAGGACGGTCTGTTCGGATTGACGATAGGTGACGTTGCCTACAGGTGGGAAGGAGGCGCACGGGTTGAGGACATCTATCCCGGACCTGATGAGGGTGAAAATGACGGGCATCTGTCTCCCTTTGAGGATGCACAGGAGCGACCGGAGGAGTTCGACTACACACGTTACAACGAAATCCTCGACTTCGGTGACGGGCATCCTGATTTCCGCGGACCGCCACCGCCACCGCCACCTATATTGATGCTGCTGACCGATCCTGTAACACTTGAGCGTGGGGACGAGGATCCTCTAATCATAGGTCAGGAAGAGCTTGACCGTTGGGTGATATTGACATGGAACAAGTATCCGTCCGAATCGGTTGATTTTCCCGATCCATTCTCGCGGGAGTGGGATTTTGAGGGCTATCGCGTTTATATCTCCAACACAGGTTTGGAACAGGAATTTTCCTTTATGGATGAGTACGACCGCATTGATTTTGCCTTTTATAGTGCGAACGATTCGCTGGCAACCAAACCCGAGAATGAGTTTGGCTCACCGGATACAACCATTAACGGCGTTCGACTGTACAAGAAAATGGTAGGACGCAACGTCGGACTGGAGGGCTCAGGTGATCTGTACCACGTCGAGGAGACGGGCGACTACTACTACGTGATCCGCGACGCCATGCCGATGATCCCGCGCTATTATGCGGTTACTGCTTATGACCATGGAGATTACAAGACGGGAACTCCACCGCTGGAATCTGCTCGACGGGCGAATATGATCTATGCTGCTCCGTCCGGCAGTGACAGAAACAAGGTCGGTGTAGTGCCGAATCCATATCGCGCTAATGCTGACTACACAGAACCCCATGGCGGGTCGCTGTCATGGGAGAACCGCGATGACGGGACACCCGATTTCTTCCCGCAGACCGACCGCAGGATGTACTTCTACAATCTTCCGAGAGAGTGTCTCATCCGCATCTACACTGTGTCGGGTGACTTGGTAGATTCCGTACCTCACAACATCGCTGGAGACAACAATCAGGGCTGGAACGCAGATTTTGCCGAGAGTTGGGATCTGAACTCACGCAACAAGCAGCAGATTGTATCGGGACTGTATATTTTTACCGTTGAGGATATGACCGCCGAAAATAAAGGAGATATGCAGACCGGGAAGTTTGCGGTGATTAGGTAGGGAAACAAATCATGCAGATAACGGCAAAAATAACGGGAATTGCATATAAAATAAAACTCGCAAGCAAATTGGAAGTTTACGAGTTCAAAGACTTTGACATTAATGAATTACCTGCAAGTTGTATTGTAAAAGTTGGTAATATTTCATTTTGTTTGTCAAAATGGGTTTCACCAAAAAGAACTCGTTCTTATCCTTATGAAAGAGTCTATAATACGCTTTCAAGTTCAAGACGAATTACAGTTATTCCAATAATCAAGGACGAAGGAAAAGCGGGTGATAGAGATTTTATTCAATGGGACACCGTTTCATTGATGAGCCTGTTAGATGTTTTTGTGATTTTTGCTTATTACAACGAAGCTGAAAAACATTCTACAAGAAAAAACAAAATTACTAATCAGAAATTTGACAATGAATTGGTGATAGACAAAATCAATGAGATTAGAAATTATCATAGTTCATCATTACATTGGAACCTAAAAGAAATTAAAGAAAATTTTCCTGAATTAATCCAGAAAGCAAAATCAAGTTACAAAGAAATTGAGGAACAATTAAAGGTTGAATTTCATTCTGAACAAGGGATTGATAGATTTGCAGATCAATTTATTGATGGAGTGAAAAACTTTATGAATACTTCGCGACAAAAGGCAAAAGAAGCTCAAAATCGTGAAATGCAAACTATTCAGCCGAAAGAGGCATTATCAACTTCTACAAAAGCAACTATTACAATAGAAAATTATTTAGGTGGAAGATACTACTTCACTACTGACGAGATAAAACTTGAAGTAAGCGAAGTTTTCCTTATTGAATGTAAACATTCCAGAAATGCACTTTTACCAAGTAAAGGAGATATTAAAGATGGTTTATTGAAAATGATACTCTATACAAATCTTAGAGAAGTCATTATTGGTAAAAAGAAATACCAATCTATTCCCGTCCTTAAATTAACATCCGCAAAATTAAGAAACAGTATTATTTCATTGGATAGTCCCCGTAAAATAGATAAGTTCCTAACAGGATCAGAATTTTCAAATAATCATAAAGTATTGATAAATGATTTAGGTAATTAGTTAAGGTTTTGCACAAAGTTAGTTAGATAATTGACCAAGAT
>CAZVKN010000049.1:0-18526 GCA_964627035.1 uncultured bacterium
TGAAAATCTATACTGAAAAACATTCTCGGACAGACTGCTTGATCCAGAATCCAGTTCTGCATTGGTTCTTCTGGATTCCCGCCTGCGGGAATGACGAAATAGTGCATATTTCAAAGATCTCATTCCTGTCATTCCAATATGTCTCCGTCATTGGCAATTCGAAATCCTTTACTCACACAGTAATTATATTCATCGCTGTCAGGATTAAGAATTTTATTTGTATGATTAAAATGTGTGAAGATGATTCTTTCAGAAATGTCTGCAAATCTTTTAACAGTATCAGCTATTCGTGGATGAGGAATCTTTGTCATGTCACGGTTCTTCAGCTCTTGATTGTTGTAAAAGGTAGCATCAATTATTGCCAGATCTACCGATCTTATCAGCTCCCCAACCTCAATTGAAATTTTGTCCACATCTGGCATGTACAATACCTTCTTACCGTTCAGATCAATGAGAAATGCGAATGTATCGCTGTACTCATCGCGATGAGGTACGCTAACAGGTGTGATCCCATGCAGAGTAGCAATCCGATCTTCAAGTAGATGTGCAATGAGATGACCATTTGAGAAGAGCTTTGCAAACGGCTCATTCGATGTCAGAAATTGATCGAAACTTTCGGAAAGGTAAACAGGCAGCCCTTTCACATTCATCCCTTCCTTCCCCATCAGCATTAAACCGCCGTAATGTCCCCAGTGTGCGTGCGTCAGGTAGATAGCATTTAGCCTAACGTTCGGAAATTGTTTGATGAGTAATCGGTATTGGAGCCTGAAATCGGGTGATACATCAACAATAATAGCTTTGTCACCGTCAATCAATGCGACTGAAGCTGCGTATCTATTGACAGATTTACAATTACGGCAGTTGCATCCTGCTTGTGGAACTCCGCCGTCTTGTGCTGTGCCAAGGAAGATCAGTTTGGTCAAGTTATTGTCATTCCGAACTTGAAGTCTGTCCGAGAACAGGTATATCTGCTGTCAACCCGCCGCGGTTGACAGCCTAACTTATTGAATATACATCAGGTGGCTGTCAGGTACAGCGACCTGACAGCGGATATTGTGTATGTACGGACAGACTGCTTGATCCGGAATCTCCGTTTATGGCTGAAATGATAATTTAACCAGAGTTACACACTCACGCCACTTTTAACTCAATTTTTAGTGTGCTATATTGTTGAATGCAAAAGATTAGCAGTTACATAATTGCAGGCGGTCGCAGTTGTCGAATGGGCTTTGACAAGCGAACGATCCTGATGGAAGGGGAGACCTTGATCGAACGGATGTGCAATGTTATTAAACGCTGTACGAATGAGTTTCCTACTGTTGTCGGAGATAATCTTTCAGGATTGACGCCGAAAAAATGTCGGGTGATAAGCGACTACCAATTTAACAAGGGACCGATCGGTGGTTTAATTTCGGCTCTAAAAGACGGCGTTTCCGAGTGGGCATTGGTAACAGCTGTTGATATGCCGAATCTGAAATCTGGCAATCTGCAACTGCTTTATGATTCGGTCTGTAACTACTCAGACGACCTCGAAGTGATAACACTCAGCTCGGATGGCAGACCGGAACCGCTCGCAGCAATGTATCGTAAATCTACCGTTGACTTCTGGAAGCGGCAATTGAGTGAAGATCGGTTAAGTCTGCGTGATGGAATTCGTCTCTTAAAATGGCGGATGATCAAAGTGGATGCCGATGTTCTCCGCAATATTAACAGATCTGAGGATCTAATTGACATTTAACAGATTATAATTTCAAATCAATAGATGAGTTCAAAACAAAAAAACTTCTGCATGAAAACATACGGCTGCCAGATGAATGTGCACGACAGCGAACGGATGACAGGAATCATGGGGGAGAGCGGTTACACCTATGTTGATGAGTATAAGGATGCAGATGTAGTGCTGATAAATACCTGTGCGGTGCGCGAAAAACCTGAACGCAAGTTGTTTGCTGAGTTAGGCAGATTGAAAAAGATCAAGCAAACTAAACCGGACATGATTATCGGTGTGACCGGGTGTATGGCTCCCCGCGATGCGGATGTGATCCGGGCACGCGCACCGTATGTTGATCTGATAGTAGGACCCCGTTCCATCAGCAAATTACCGGATCTGGTTCGCAAAGTAGAGCTTCAACGCAAACCTATAGAAGCGATTGACCTGTTCGACGATCCTACTCCGGTCACTTCGATTCGTCGTGCCAGCAATATCAGCGGTTGGGTGGACATCCAATTCGGCTGTGATTATCAATGCACATATTGCGCTGTACCGAGTGCGCGAGGTGCGGAAATATCTCGTAATCCGGGAGAGATCATAGCAGAGATTGATGAGCTTTGTTCACTTGGATATAAAGAAATAACGTTGCTCGGACAGAGTGTCAACGGTTACGGACGTGACTTCCACTATATTCATCCCGATGATGAGTCGTGCAAGGATAAAGTAGATTTTCTGTGGCTGCTTGAGCAGATTGATGAGCGATCACCAAATCTGCGGGTTCGTTTTACATCACCTCATCCACAGCTGTTCAACCGGCGGTTTCTCGACCGATTTGCTGTGATTGGCACGTTATGCGAGCACATTCATCTGCCGCTTCAGTCGGCTGACAATGATGTTTTACGCAGGATGAAACGATCCTACACAATCGAGAAGTATATGCAGATTGTTGAGCAGATGAGAGAAAGAATACCGGATATCTCCATTACCACAGACATCATAGTTGCGTTCCCCGGTGAGACCGAAGAGCAGTTTGAAAGAACATTGGCTGCATATAGAGAGATTGAATTCGATCAGGCGTTCATGTTTGCATATTCTCCGCGACGTCACACGGAAGCGTTTGAAATGAAAGATGATGAGATCCCGAAAGATATTGCACAGGACAGATTGGCACGACTGATTGATCTGGCGAACACTGTTGCACAGCGGAAGAATAAGGGGTTGGAAGGGAGAGAATTCGAGTTGCTTGTAGAAGGAGTGAGCCCCAAGAATCCGGATAAACTGAGTGGACGTACACGCACAAACAAGATCGGAGTATTTGAGGGATCGGATGACATGATCGGACAGTTCGTTAATGTTAGGGCAGATGAAGGGTTTTTGTGGGGATTTAAGGGGACTTGTGTTGAGTGATCTTCCGGCACAATTAATTATCGGGGTAATAACATGGAAATGATATTGCCGTTTAATCCAGCTATTACAGCATACATAGTCATACCGCTGCTGATTGTTGTTGCGCGAATACTTGATGTCAGCATCGGTACAATTCGGTTGATATTTGTAGCGCGCGGGATGAAATTTCTGGCACCGCTACTCGGTTTTTTTGAGGTGCTCATCTGGTTGTTGGCAATGGGGCAGATCCTACAGAACCTAACCAACTGGGTGAACTACGCCGCCTATGCAACCGGATTTGCACTCGGAAATTATATCGGCATGGTGATAGAGGACAGACTTGCACTCGGCAAAGTGATTCTGCGGGTCATCACCAAAAGCGAAGCCGATGAGTTACTGCTCTCACTAAAAGAGACACAGTTTGGAGTTACTCATGTGGATGCAGAGGGTAAATACGGTCCGGTGCATTTGATGTTTATGGTTCTGCACCGAAACGATCTTCCCAATGTAATCGCTTTAATAAAGAAGCACAATCCACGTGCCTTTTACTCGATTGAAGACATTCGTTATGTTAATGAAGGGATCTTTCCGGCTCCTCGAAAACGATCAGGTCGGTTTGGTCTGCCAAGATGGAATCGGTTTGTCAAACGAAAATAAACGGATTATACCGACTCAATATCATTGAAATCACGAGAGATCGTCGTACTTCGGTTGAAATAGAAAAGGCTGCAAGAAAGCACATTATCAATAAATCTTAAAGGCTCATACCCAAATGCCCCAATCCGTATTCCATCTAACTGACTGGCTTATCCTGTTCGGTTACTTCGCACTGCTTGCAGTTACAGGAGTGATATTCTCACGTCGTCAGCATTCAACAGATGACTACTTCCGTGCAGGTGGTAACATCCCCATGCTTGCTGCAGCGATCTCACTGCTTGCGACATCACTCTCTGCAGCAACATTCATCGGTGGACCTCAACAAGCATTTCGAGGCGATCTGACCTATCTGTCAGCGAATATCGGTGGGATCATCGCCATCCTGATCGTGGCTTTCTTTTTCATTCCAGCTTTCTATCGAAATAAAGTTGCGACGGTTTACGGCTTAATTGGTAACCGATTCGGAACTCCCGCGCGATATGCAACTGCCGGGGCATTCATGGTTGGTCGTGTGTTTGCCAGCGGAGCAAGGCTGTACATAGCAGCTCTGCCTGCATCGTTGATCGTATTCGGAGACATATCCCCACGTCATCAGCTTATCGCAATATCGGTGCTGGTTGTGGTTGGCATTACCTACACATTAGCAGGGGGAATAAGAAGCGTTATCTGGACGGACGTAATTCAGACTTTAGTATTCGTCTCGGCAGCCGGAATCGGTCTGATACTGCTGCTGAACAAGATCCCACTGTCACTGCCAGAGATTTTTGAAGCACTCGGGGCACCGGGTGAAGGAAGTGCATCCAAATTGACCATGTTCAAATTTGGTTTGGACGGTTTCGGTCCAAAGAACAGCTATACGATCCTAACAGCAATCTTCGGTTTCACTTTGCTGAATCTTGGTGCATACGGAACCGACCAGGACATGACTCAACGATTGCTGACATGCAAATCTGCTGTTAAGGGAAGTCGCTC
Source organism: uncultured bacterium (assembly GCA_964627035.1). Lineage (GTDB taxonomy): Bacteria > Electryoneota > AABM5-125-24 > Hatepunaeales > Hatepunaeaceae > CAZVKN01. The sequence goes on from CAZVKN010000049.1 coordinate 4,727, forward strand.
TGCCATCACAGGCGTGTTACTTGGATTGCCCGTTACTGCTCTGTTTATGAGTATCGGTCTGCTGCTCTACATCTTTTATTCCCGCCCCGATCTTATGGGAATTTCGGCACCAGCATATCAAGTAGAAGGGAGCCGTAAAATCTTTCTCAGTTTCATTTTACATGAGATGCCTGCGGGGATGACCGGGCTTATGATGACGGGACTGTTTGCCGCGGGATTGTCCAGCCTGAACTCAGCGTTAAATGCAATGTCCTCATCCTTTATCAATGACTTTTACAAACGGATACGACCTGATAGAGAAGAGAAGGAGTATCTCCTCAAAGGGAGATTTGGCGTTGCGATCGGTGGAGTCGTTCTGGGACTGTTCGCTCTTTTCAGTATATATTGGCAAGAAGCACGTCCCGAGACCACATTGATTGATTTCGCACTGCTGGTGATGGTGTTTGCATACTCAGGTCTGGTAGCGGTGTTTCTTACTGCTCTTTTCACAAAGCGTGGGAACAGTTACAGTGTCATCGCTGCACTCGTTACCGGTTTTTTATCTGTCATTTTCATGCAAAGCAATTTCGCATCCGTAATTGCATTCCCGTGGCAGATGTTTATTGCTACATCGCTGGCGTTCATAGTCTGTTTAATCGGAAAACCTGTGACCAACCATGTCAATTCCTGAACCGATCCTGCTGCCGACTCCCCAATCAATAGAATTGATGGGTGGTTTCTACACATCAGAAAACGAGAAAACTATTGTCCATGATCGGATCAAACCGGACGAGGTTGCAGCCGAGGAAGGTTACACACTCACAATTTCTGATAAAGTTCAGATCACTGCACGAAGCTCAATCGGTATTCGGCACGGTCACAGAACGCTCAACCAATTGATACGGCAGTATGGACGAACCCTTCCCAGATTAATCATCGAAGACTACCCGTCATTTCTGGTTCGTGGTGTAATGCTCGACATCTCACGTGATCGTATGCCTACTTTGGAGCATCTGTTTGAGACCATTGAGCTGCTTGCATCGTGGAAGATTAATCATTTGCAGCTTTACACGGAGCATACATTTGCCTACAAAGGGCACGATGTTGTCTGGAAGGATGCATCCCCCATCACTACTGACGAAATCCAACAGATAGATGAGCACTGCACCAATAATGGAATTACTTTGGCAGCCAATCAAAACTGTTTCGGTCACATGACGCGGTGGTTAAAGCATAAGGAGTATGCGCATCTTGCCGAGACTGTTGATGGCTGGTACTGGGGGGACATGTTCAGACCTGAGACGTTCAGCCTCTGTCCGACAGATCCCGGTTCAATCAGACTTGTCAGAGATTTACTGAACCAACTGCTTCCCAACTTCACAAGCGGCTTGGTTAATATCGGCTGTGATGAGACTTTCGATGTCGGTCAGGGAAGATCAAAGCAAGCGGTCGAAAAACATGGCAGGGCAGAGGTCTATTTCGATTTTGTGGATCAGGTTGTTGAGATAGCTCGTGGAAATGGATTCAAACCGATGCTCTGGGCGGATATTGCACTCAGTCGTCCGGAATCACTCGAACGGATACCGGAAGATATGATCGCTCTGGCTTGGGGGTATGAGCCGGACTCTCCGTTTTCGGAATGGTGTAGCAGACTGGGATCTATCAGTCGGGAAGTATGGGTGTGCCCCGGTACAAGTTCATGGCGAAGCATTACCGGCAGAACATACGAACGGCATCATAACATCGTAAACGCTGCGAGACAAGGCTTGGACAGCGGTGCAATCGGATTCATGGTGACAGACTGGGGCGATCTCGGGCATAGACAGCAGTTTCCGATAAGCTTACACGGACTCGCCGAAGCTGCCAATGCAGCATGGAATGTCGAATCTGCACCGGATTATGATTCATCAGTCTCTTCGTTACACGCTTTCAATGACTACACAGGTAAAGTTGGCAGATGGCTTGATAAACTCGGCGATGCAGATTTATCGCTGCGGAATTTATCACCGCATCTGTGCAATGCATCAGTTATATTCACCGATCTACATGAACCATTTCAGAATAGTCCAAAGCGGGGTGATCTGAATGATTGGGAAGATGTTGCAGACATATTGACTGAATTGTCTGATAGTCTTCCATCAGCAAATAACAAACAATTGTCGGATGAATTAAAACACACTCTTGATGTTGCCAAATTTGCAGTTGACAGAGCAATCTTACGTCGTCAGTCAGATAATCTAAATCAAAGCAATGTGGACAGATTGGGTGATAGAATGAGAGATATAATCGAAGAGCACAGGCGATTATGGCTGCTTAGATCCCGTCCGGGTGGGTTGGATGATAGTTGTAGGTATTATCAGAAAGTAATTGAATATCTACGATAGATCAGAAATAAGTTCAGAGTTCAGGCTTCAGCCTGTGCCGGTGTAAGAAGAACACGCTAAAGCGTGAACTCTGAACTATAAAAAAACAGATTTAAATCTATCCACCCGTTCCAGCATCCGGAGTTTCCGGTTGAGGAGTCGGTTCAGGTGGTGGTGGAGGTGCTTTTGTGGTGAAGCTCCAAGGATTGGAATCGCTTCCTGATCCGTAAGTCGCTCCTCCTTTACCATCCTCAGCAACAACCTTCCAGTAGTATGTCGCTCCCGGCCGGATCGTGCCTCCGGGTGGTGTGAAAGATGTCCTCGAATCTGTTGTAAACTCCTGACTGCCGACACTGAATCCTGCGTCCTGAGCGATTGTGAGCTTGTAGCTGACCTTTCCACCCGGATCAATATCCGATGACGGATTCCAACTGAAGATCACCGTCACATCCAGATCACTGCCACCGCTTGCCGGTGATGTCAGCTCAAACTCTGTCGGTGGATCGTTCTGCGAATTATAAACGAAGCTGTTGATGTTCGACCAGCCACTTTCGAGTCCTTCGTCATCCACTGCCTTGACGCGCCAGTACCAACTGCTGTTGTCTGTTAGATCGGCAACCTGAATAGAATTCGTACCCGCTGCTGCCGTCTGCGAAACGGTTGTTCCGGTGAAGTTGCTGTTTTGCGACAGCTCGACGCTGTATGACAAATTATCCGCGTTGTCATTCAAATCAGGATCGGTTCCTGCATTCCACGACAGCGTCACAGAAGCAACTTCCTTGTCGCTCACCGGGCTGAATCCGCCATCAATCCTATCCGGTGGATCGTTCTTTGAGTTGTAATGGAAACTCATGACAGTTGAGGCTGCACCTTCCGTTCCGTCATCATCAACCGCTCGTACCCGCCAGAACCATATTGTGTTGTCGGTCAAACCTACATGAGTGGTTTTGTTGATGTTCGGATTGGTCGAAGTTTCCAGCACTCCTGAACCAAACTGTTCATCAGTTGAAAACTCAACGAAGTAGAACAGGCTTTTCTGATCATCAAAGATGTCCTGATCGTCCGCCATACCCCAGGATACATGCGGAGCGGTTACCTCAACACCATTCTCAGGTGTCAATGGATCTGTAACAGCCGTTGGTGGATCGTTTCTGATATTATAGACGAGTGAATGAATGTCAGATACAGCACCTTCGAGATTGTCATCATCAACCGCCCTGACCCGCCAGTACCAGTAGTTGTCATCCGTCAACCCCTGAGGCTGAATCGAGGTCGCTCCGGGCGTTGAATTCAGAGTCATTATATCAGTAAACTGTTTGTCCATAGAAAGCTCAACCTTATAGGTCAACTTTTCCGGTGGGTCACTGATGTCAGAGTCAGACGATGCTCCCCAAACTAAAGTGACCGCTGAAACCTGATCACCCTCGAAGGGTTCATAGTTGTCACCGACCGCTGAAGGTGCGTTATTGATCGAATTATAGAAGAATGAAGTTGATTCGCTCCACACCGATTCAATCGTATGGTTGTCTCTCGCTTTTACACGCCAATGATAGACCGTGTTATCCTGCAATTTACTGGCTCCGGTGAATGATGCAATTGCAGCCTGAGTCCGGTTTAGGTTATCACTACTAAGATTCAGCTTTCCGAATAGTGGATCGGTCGAGACCTGAATGTCGTACACAACCTGATCCTGTGGATTCGGATCTGTGGATGCTGCCCACGCAAGGTTTCCGATTGGAAGCAGTTCTATCCCTCCCACCGGAGTCGTCAACTGAGGCACGGAGGGGCGTGTATCGAGAGTCACTGATACAATGTCCGATGCTGTCTTGAGTCCGGTATTGTCCGTGGTAACAACACGCCAGTAGTAGGTGGTGTTCTTCAACGGTCCTTCAACTGTGTAGAACGCATCTGCGAGACCTTCAAACGCAACCGCACCTGAGAGATCAGCGGAAGTCCCATACTCAAATTTATAAGTGACAGACGACGCCCAATCAATGTCGGTTGAGACTTCCCATTTGAATGTTATCGGTCCGAGGATATTGAGAGTTGAAGCATCCTCAGGATATTGTGGTGTCGGAATTGACGGAGCGTCCTCTTTAACATTGATCAGTATTGCCTGAGTGGCTGACCAGGGGGAGACTGCACCCTCATCATCGCGAGACCTGACTTGCCACGACCATACATCGTTGTCAGCAAGTGATTCGGGAGCGGTTAAGCTCACCTGCCCGGCTGTGGTAGCAAATTGATGAGCGACACTGTTGTCAAACTCTCCGTCTGTGTCGAACCGCAGATCATAGACTAATGAACCAACAGGGTCAGACAGGTCACCGTCATCCGACTGCTGCCAGCTAAATTCAGGTGTTACAGTAGTTATTACAATGCTGTCGGTCGGCGCATAAGGTGCCACCGGTACAGTCGGATTGTCGTTAATGCGGTTAAATCTGAACTTCACCGGGTCAGCGATTCCACCTTTGTAACCGTGATTGTCAGTGGCATGAACTCGGAACCAGTAATCCTTGTCGTCTTCCAGTTTCTCTTGATTCGGCAGCTCTGCGATGATCTGCGACATATTGTCACCGCTGTGCAGGTAGTCATCCTTAGTAACAAGAACCTCTTCAAATCCTTCAGTAGCTGCAAGTTCGAGTGTGTAAGTTATTTGATCTGTTGGATTTGGATCAGATGCACCAATAAACAACAATTCCTCTCCAACTAAAATCTCTTCCGGCAATTCAGCAACTTGAGGTATTGTGGGAGTGGTGTTGGTGCTGAATTCAAATCCGTCATTGCAGACGGTCTCAAGTCCGATGTTGTCAATCGCGGTGACCTGCCAGCTATAGGACGCCTCGTTGACCAGTCCACCTTTGTAATGATAACGGTCTTCAGTGACTGTTGTTGTAAACGACTGTCCTTTACCATCAGTTGGGATGATTTCAAGCTTGTACTCAATTGATGACTCCCAGTCGGGGTCACTGCTAAGATCCCATACGAACATCAACGAATCGAGTTCCGGAATTGAGGCTGAGGTTGCCGGTTCCTGCAGTGTAAACGCTGCCGGAGCGTCCTCTTCCACGTTAACTAGCACAGACTTGACCTCGCTCCACGCACCGACCGATTTTTCATCATCACGTGCACGGATGCGGTAATGCCACAATCTGTTATCGGTCAGGGTTATAGTTTTTGCCGTATCTCCAGCGGAGGTTTCATACTTGCCGACTTCACCACTGTCAAAGTCACCGACGACGCACTCAATTTCGTAAATCAGTGTTGATGATGGGTCGGACAGATCGGGGTCTTCTACAGCAGTCCAATTGAAGACAATATCATTAGTTCCCATTACCGTATCGGGAGGTACAGAGATACTAACGACCTGATCCGGAGGATCGTTCTTCAAGTTGCAGAAGAATTTACCGTTCTGACTGTACGCACTATATGCATTGTGATTGTCCCAAGCCCGAACTCGCCAGATATATTCAGTGTTGTCTTTGAGATTATCTGAATTGTTCAATCCCTGAAGTTTGATTGTGTTTGCCACCCAGTCCGGCTTTGTAGCGACAACCTGATTTGTATCGAAACTGCCGTCATCCATGATTTCAAACAGTTCAATCTGATAGCGTACAAAGTCGTCCGGGTTCGGATCAGGAGATTCTTCCCACTGAAGTTCTTCATCAATCTTAAGCTCTTCACCTGCTAAAGGATATGTAGCAACCGGAACTATCGGCGTGGTGTTGACATAGAAACTGAAGGTCTCGGTGGCAAGCTGCTGCAAGCCTGTATTGTCTGTAGCGGCTACACGCCAAAAGTATTGCGATTCATTCTCAAGTGAGTCAGGCAGAACCAACTCCACATCTGCGCCCATCTCATAGCTGATCACGTCCGTGAATTGATCTGAATGTGACAGCTCAAGCAGATATGTGATAGACGATTTCGGATCGGGATCGCTGGATAGCTGCCACTTTACAAGTGGATGCAACTCGTATATTGTGTCACTGTTCGTCGGTTCAAGCAATTCATACGGAGCGGGACCCTCTTCAAGCGAGTTGACATGGAACAGTTGATTGCTGCACCACGGACCTTCCTCAAATGGATCAAACGCCCGAACGCGATACCTGTAGCTGCTGTTCTCTATCAATTCCTCAGGAGGCGTCCATGTCACATCATCTGTTTCTGTCAGGAACGTATCAGATTTGAACACAGGTTCTTCACTGTCTGATCCTTCTAAATACAGTTCATAGTAATATCTTAACGTATCATTCTCTCTGTCTGCTGAAATCGCAGATTGCAGCATCGGAGATCGTGTGTCAATTATTTGATCGTCGGTCGGATAGTTTGTTACCGGTGCTGTCGGCAGACTGTTCATCCTGAACGGCAGTTGCAGGACATCGCTCCAGAATTCACCACTCCAAACCGATAGCTGTATCAGATAGCTCTCACCGTCCTCAAGTGCAATTCCATCATAAATTCTTTGCTGAGTGTCCTTATCTATCTCACTGTTCCAAACAGATTGCAATACCGGATCAAAGTTTTTCGGAGGCAGTTCAGCAGGAAGCGGCATTTGATACAACTTCAGACGATAAGTTTCCTGAGGTCGTTCCAACACATCGAAGTGCCCCCATGTCAGCTTTAGCTGATGTGAAACGACATGCAACGTGTCGCGCTCACCGGTGATGAGAAACGGTTCTGCAGAAGGTTTGGGTGACATGGTTGCATACGAAACCATTGTATCCGGTGCGAACGGGGCGAATATCTGCACTTCACCACCTTCATCATCACCGATCAGGTAATCACTCTGATCAGACAATGCTGCAACCCGACTGCGACCGATAAAGATGCCGCTGTTCTTCTCAGTTTCATACAAAGGAGCGACTATGCCGTCAGGATCTTGTGCAGATGTGATTTTAACCGGAATTATGTCACGAAAACCTGGGTTCACATCCTTGGCTGCAAGGCGAATGCGTAAAGGAGCTCCCTGCGCAACCCCGTATGGGATTTCATCGTCAAAGTTGTCGTTGCGACAGAGGATGATCGAATCAATCTCAATAGGATTGGTGATTAATTCCATGGGTGGTGCATAAAGAGGTGGATCGAATGTCACGAACGGCTCATAGCGATCCCGCATTTTGTCACGGATTACTGAGCGGAAGTCAAATCCTATCGGATAAGCCCACCAGTTATTGGAGGCATCAATGTCATTGGTTGCCTGCTGCAGGTAGATAGCGATTCCTGTCGAATCAAACAGGTTGTTTTCGATCTTACCCACGATGGAACCGGTGAAGAACAGCATCTTTGATTTTGCCATCGAGCGGTTGCCGATGAAGGCATTGTTGCGGATCATCAGATCAGAGATCACCGCACCGTACATCGCACCGCCGTGAGCGCCTGATTCATTTCCATAGATCGCATTGCCGACCAATTCCAAATCTGCGAGTGAGAGATACAGTGCCCCACCGTTTTCCCTTGATGTGTTGTATGAAATGATATTGTTCCACAAGATCGGATACGCACCTATGCCGGCGTTCACAGCTCCGCCCCGGTCTGCCTTGTTGTGTGTGATCAGGCAGTTACGGATCATCGGACGGGCGCCGTCGCTGACTTGAATAGTACCCGATTCACCGCCGGAGTTGTGTATGGTTGAGTGGGCGATCAGTGGGTGTGCTGAAGACATCTGCAAAGTTGAGCCGAGTTCGACATACGGATCACCGCCGTACTCAATGACACAATACTCCAGGATCGAGCCGGATTCCCCGTAATTCCCGGAATCGTCATAAGCCTTAACAGCACGGTTTCCTCCCAAAAAGTAGATTCCTCCCCACGCGTTGGGTTGGTTGCCCTCGGTGGAAGTAAATCGTATTGAGTCTTCAACTGTTCCGCGGGCGACTATCTCACCGCGAACGAGGATGCCTGATTCAGGTTCAAACTGAACAGTGACTCCAGAATCAATGGTAAGACGACTGTCGGGCATGATTTTGAACACGCCTGATACAGTAACAGGACTATCCTCTTTTGTCCAAGTTTCATTTTCAGCAATAGAACCGCTTTTTTCAATGGCAAAAGACGCAATGGGTAAGCATAAAGCGAATAAAATCAATATAAGCCGAGTCAGCGGGTGGCTCATTTTATCCTCTCCGGATTAAGTGCAGATTAGTGGAATTGACCTTTTCAATACAACCTATAATATAGTAATATGAATTGTGAATGGAAACAAGTGACAGCGGATAGATGGCGGTAATCGAAACGAGTTGGCAAGACAGAGTGTAGCGCGGCTTATTCAGAAATCGGGAAGAAAAATTCACAACAGATGAAACGGATTAAGCAGATTGTTTCCCCCACTGCGAAGTAGGGGGGGACTAAGGGGGGGTACGCTCCCTCTTTCTCCCTTAATAATCTGTTCAATCAGTTTAATCCGTTGTGAAACCTTTCTCGCCTTCTCACTTCACAAGCAACACTTTCTGCGACAGGCTCTGTTCCTCTGACTTCATCCTGATCAAATACAGCCCACTCGTCAAATCACTGCCATCCAATGTTGCACTCCACTCTCCTGCCGGACGGACTCCCGAAACCAGCCTCATTACCTGCCGACCGGAGATGTCGTACAGCTCGAGATCGAGATGTGTCTCGATTGGTAAATGGTAGCTAACAAACGCAAAAAAGCAGTCAAGGTCAACAAAACTGCATTACGGGTTAACTTTGACAATTTGACTTTGAAGCAGCTACAGAAACGGGCTCAAGCCAACCATATTTCAATAGCTCGAACCAAAAAGGATCTTTTTAGATTGCTTAAGCCCTTAGAACCGGATATTGGTTTGGAATCGTTGGAAGGCGCACAGCTGAAAGAGTTAGCCCAAAAGCACAAGATCAGTTCATTTAGCTCTAAGGTAGAACTAATTGAACTTCTAAAACAAAAGATAAGTAACAATGGGTGAAATCTTAATAAATCGAACCCAAATGCTTACAATTGCTCAGGATTACAAGATATTCGTTTCAAAATCAACGATTCATAGATGGGCTAATGAACCTGATTTTCCATATCCAATTGGCCAAAATGGACGATATCTTCTATATTCCCATGTCGATTTTATTACTTTCCTTCAAAGACGGTTAAAAAGGATTATAGAAGATCGTTAACCAAATACTTATATGGTGTGTTTCAGCAGACTTGATTATTTCACTAAAATTGCTTTTTGATAGTCAGTTCGTTCAGCAGATTCAAGCTTGATAACATAGATGGCAGAGGGTAAGTTTTGGCTATCCCATATTACAGAATGGAAACCGGCTTCTTTAAAACCGTTTTCTATTGTAGCGACTCTTTGTCCAGAGATGTTAAAGACTTGCAGATTGACATAATCATTTTTTACTATTGAGTATTGAATAGATGTCTGAGAGTTAAATGGGTTGGGATAAATCCCTGATATTTCAATACTTATGGGAAGAATACTTACTTCTTCTTCGGCATATAATGCGTTTCCAATTAAACGAATTTCAATCATTGCTTCAGTTGGGTCGTTAGATTCAATACTAAGGACAGCATGATATACTGACTCAATCTCAGGTCTAAATAAAATCCATGTTGTATGGGATGAATCGGCACCAAGATTGAAAGCTCCTTGCCCTTGACCAACTACAAATGGTGTGTCATCGGGAGAGATATACTGACTGAAAACACGAAGTTCTTCGATTCCTAAATTACAAATTCTTATCGCTACACTATCTGTAGTGTCAAGCCAAGGATTAACAAATTCAATTTGATCAGAATCAACAGATATATTGGGTGGTCGATGATCAAAGTAAAAAACACCCATATCTGCTCTCGTATTATCAGGATCTTCTGGTAAGTCAGGATCTCCTGCATTAATGCATGGGCTTTCTTCAGTCAAATGATAATCTTCATTATCTGGGTTCACAAAATTAGGATATCCCTCGATATTTCCTTCTTGCCAATCAACTTCACCATTATTATTCGTTTCAATATCATCCTCACCCCCATCGAGATCGGAGTACCTGACTGAGACCCTGTTTGCCGGTCTATCTTCTGAAAAAACGATTTCGGGTGTATCATCGTTCCAAAGTATAGTGCTGTTTATACTTAAATAAGAATCATATTCTAAGAATATAGTTCCTCCCAGTGAATCTGCAATGTTTCCACTAATTGTACATTCTTCTATTTGTACATCTGGTTGATTCGTTCGGTCTCCTTTTATTGATATCGCAGCACCAAATTCAGACGAATTACTAAAAATACCGCAATTGTAAATTGGCATAGTAGCCTTTACTAAATGTATTCCTCCTCCTACAGTTGCTGCAGAATTATCACTAATAATGCACCACTCTATAGAAGGTTCATATATCTGATTCCGAAATATAGTATGATCAATAAATATTCCTCCACCACCACGGTTTTCTGCGCGATTTCCAGTAATGATACTGTGGTGAACATTTGAATTCGATGTAAACAAATAAATTCCACCACCGCTAATAGCTGTATTATTGCTGATCGTGCAGTATCCGATTATTGGGCTGGATCCTAATTGACCTGCATATATTCCACCTCCTATTTTGGCGATATTACCAGAAATTAAACAATTACTTATTCTTGGACTTGCACCATCATAGCATGCGATTCCACCTCCATTTGAATAAGAATTATCTCCTCTTTCTTCTGTTTCATTACCTGAAATAGTGCATAGGTATATTGTGGGATTTGAGTTGCCTTGACATTCAATACCTCCTCCTTGATATGCTGAATTATTATTAATTGTGCAATTTGTGATTGTTGGACTTGAAGATAAACAGTGTATCCCACCTCCAAGAAAGTATGCAGAGTTGAATGTAATATTACAACTTGTAATGGAAGGATTCGAAGTCTCACAATAGATTCCTCCTCCATGTTCGTTATAACCATTAGTAATTGTGAAACCTATTATTTCAGCATCTTCCGATTCTTCATTCTCAAATATTACAACGTTGCCGCTACTGTCACCATCTATAATTGTTCTTTCGATAAAATCATCATTGCCTGAGACTAAAAACAAACTTCCCACGGTAATTTCCTTACCCTCAAAATCTAAATTCTCGACATATCTTCCCGGTTGCACCAGAACTATATTCCCGTCTTCAGATTCATCAATTGCCGCTTGAATAGTCTCATAGTCTTCAGGTACGTGAATTATTTCTCCCCCTGATCGACCTCTAACCTCAACCGTAAACTCGCCACCGTTATCTCGTGCAGCACAAATCAAAACTAACCTGTCTAAACCTTCGTTAATAATAACTCGATTGAATTCATCATTATTGCTTTCGCAAATCATTACTATCTCGTCATCTCGTTGAGTTAGAATCTGCCATGCAAATTCTCCTTCTTCTTCTCCTTGGATGTTTATTGAGATCGAAGCAACGTCCTCACCAATTGAAACAAAATAGTAACGTGCTGACCATGCATCGACTTCATTTTCAAGACTAACTTCATTATTGTCTTCATTCAATTCAAATCGTCTTTCAATGCGAACTTCGCCATATCCCTCTTCTGTTTGTTCATGTGCAACTCGATAATATTCTGTTCCTTCATCTTCAAGATAGTCATACATTTCCTCATAAGGATCGGCAAGGTCTTTGGCGTAATTTGCGATTAACCATTGCCTGAATGTCCATTCGAATGGAAGCCCGGTTATATCTTGCAAAAGATCGTCGACAAGTGGCAATCCATCTCCACGCCAACCTGCAATCCGATCCCACATCTCTACCATCAGATCGGCACCAACTTGAGGTTCATCTTCAATCTCGCCATATTGCTCAGTAACGTATTTCCAAAATAAAACCGCAAAGTACTCGGCTGAAGGAAGGCTCAGGTCAGGAATTAGTAACATTGCTGTTGCAGAATTAATATAAAAATTCGCATCATCAAAAACAGCATCCTCAGCCCATCTGGCAGTTCCCTCCATAATCCAATCATCATCATGAATTCGATGCAGCATCGTCAAATATTCATATTGGACTTTGTGAAACAGCTCATGTGCTGAAACTGCGCTTAATACGGGATAAATCCATTCATCGGGAGTTCCGACCATATCGTTATCAATGTTTATCTGTCTCACAGGAGAAGTGTACCCATAAACTTCATCGTCACCAATTAAGCAATTCTTAATATTCACATCAATGTATCTACCAATACGCCCCAGTTCTTCAAAACCGTAATTACTATATTGTTCCAGAGCAGATTCGAGATATTGACCCAATCTGACAACATACATCGGAACTCGTTCTCCATCTTCATTACGGGCATTTTCATCTCTGTTATCAGGATCAAAGACACAATCTCCATCCTCATCATCCGGGTTATTTGTGTAATCAATGGTGAAATTATCTGTGTTGTATGTTTCTTCGAGTTCATCTCTTTCAAGGATAATATTAGCCATTCTCAATTGTTCATGTGTCATTTCACCTCTTCGTCTTGCCTTTTCTAGGTCCCGCACAATCGGAGTACCACACACTGGTAATGCATGTTTCGGGTGAATTACTTTCTGACCTGTTCCATCCTCACCCATTCGATCTGGTTCAGCTGTCCAAGTCAAAGACGAAGTTAGCAAGGTTACTATAGATAATATCAAGAAAACACTTGATGATTTCATTTTAACCTCCAAAATTTCAAATGCTTAATTTTCTGTACGGATTCCATTAATCCCTACAATCCCGTCAGTTCTGGACTATCCTATCTCAACTTCTTAACATAGTCTCATGAACAGTAAAACTATGTTAAAATCGCTACCATGAATACAGAACTCCAACGCATTCGCTATCTCGTGGAAGCCGAGGCAGAAATATGTCTGGCGAGGGAAACGAAGGACAATATCGAAGCAGCGCAGGATCTCCCGCCATACGTCACCAACTACATTGGCTCCAAACAGAAGCTGGTGGATTGGATCTGGGCTCACACTCCAGAAGGTGTTAACAACGTGCTCGATGCCTTTTCTGGCAGCGCGGTGGTTGGATACATGTACAAGGCTAAGGGGCTGCGCGTAGTTACCAACGACCGTTTGCGTTATTGCTATCACATCGCAAGAGCTATCATCGAGAACAATTCTATCACGGTTTCTGAAAAGGAAATCGATGCTCTGCTTAAAAGTAATTCCAAAGCAGGTGACTTCGTTCAGAATACCTTCCGGGGTAAATTCTTCCAATCCGGTGTTCATGGTATTATCGATAATATACGAGCCAACATTTACGATGTCAACGGTTACAAAAAAGACATCGCCTTGTTTGCATTGGGCAAAACCTGTATCTCTGCAGCCGGTAGTTATGGTCATTTTGGTTCAGCCTCTCGCGGTAGTGACAACCAACGAGCAGACACACCGAAGAAATTTACCGAACGTTTTATTTCTACAATCACCCGTATCAACGGACTGGTTTTCGATAATGACTGTACGTCTTCAGAACATTTGGGACAGATTGTGCAATAATCTAAGGGATA
>CAZVKN010000050.1:0-18118 GCA_964627035.1 uncultured bacterium
GTGAGACATCAAAGTGAAGTTAACCTGTATCACGGGTAAGATACAAGGGCGGACTCTCTGTCCGCTCTTAAGAGTATGCGCTTAAACGAGTAGATTCAATGGGAAGGAGGATTCTGTGTTTTTTACAAAGTCTCTAATATTTAGTGCTATTATTGTACTAATCCTATCAACAAGCTCCTACGGCAACGAACAGGTCAAAATCACTTCACAAATCTTCTCCTCGTTTGAAAAGTGGTCGCATCCCATTGAAGACTATCGGACGTTTGCAGAAACCTGGTCGGAGGGTGAACGTACCGTACGCGATCTGTATTTCAAATCTATCCATGATTTGGTAGTTTTTAAGGACAAGATGTGGTTCGGATATGGAGATGCAACCCATAATCTTGCTTCAATGATGATGAACTATGGATATCGCGGCATCGAATTACGCTATTTCGCCTCACCCGACAATCCGCTGCCATATACGGCATTTGAATCCGGAGAGGAACAGATAGATCATTTCAGAATACTCAATGGAGAACTGTGGTTGCCTGGGGTTGACGGTAATGGGTCGGACGACTTATCTGCGCGTCCCGGAATCAGAGGTAATGTTTATAGTTTGGATGGCGATCAATGGTTGAAATTCCGTGAACTAAACGGCGGTGTTCATGTTCATGATATTGCTGTTTGGCATGATGTTATTTACGTTGTCGGTTCAGGGACATACGATCTGCAGGAGTGGGAAACTGGCAATATCTATCGTTATTTGTGGGGATCAACCACCAAAGGCAAAATGTTCAATACAGTTCAACGGGTCGTGCATCCGGTACTCGGAGGTGTCGGTGATACTCGGTGGACGTGGCTATTACCGTTGGGAAATGTTCTGTACATATTTGGATACTACACAATTTTTGAACAGGAGAAGATTTTTCCCGCACATGCGTTCTATGATGGAACTGACGTTGTTCTATTTGATGAGGACAATGGTAATAAAATAGATGTCATCTGTCAAGGAACACTACCGCTTCCTGACGGAACAGGATTGATGTGGGGAATCTTATGTGAGGATGATGAATCTGGCATGAAATGGGACAATCTCAAGAAGGCAAAGCGGAAAGCACTTTGGCATGTGAACCAAGATGGCAAACCGACTCAATTGGAAGCCTTCAATGGTGAAAATATCGTTGATCTGTTCATGAGCGTTGAAACTGATGAGCTTCTGTACTTACTGCGCGATGAGACAGGTAACGAGGAAACTGCGAATTATACAGCGAAGATTCTTGTTGCGCCACTGAATAAACCTAATCAGATAAAGACAATTATGACTTATAGTTCAGATACTAAACAGACATCAATTGCTTGGTGGAAAGGCGCAATATTTATCGGGATGGATAATTGTCAGATTTATAAGTCAAAGTAATCAGTACACTTCAACCCAATCACTACTACCATTTATTTTCATCTTATCCCTACACATAATATAAATCTGTCGTGAATAAGCAGACACGCATAAACAACTATAACTATTCTATCATTCGGGATTTGATACTAAATCCAGTGACAGCAATATTATAATCCCTGGAGGACGGACTTTCAGTCCGCTCATAAAGATTCTGATTAGTTTCAGAGCAGACTATGAGCCCCACTACAGAACCAAACCGACATTCTTTCAAAATATCAGGCAGTAAACTACTCGCTTCCGAACCGAAAACACCAACCTACACGCTTGTTCAAATGTGAAAAAATTACTATATTGACTGCTAAAGTGAGGTATATAAATGTTAGAATTACGTGTACACAGTCGTGGCGGTCAAGGCGGTGTGGTAGCGGGTAAACTGATGGCAGTTGCTGCATTTAAGGAAGACCGATACGTCCAGGCGTTTCCCACGTTTGGCGTTGAACGTCGTGCGGCGCCGGTTATGGCGTTTGTCCGCATTGACGATAAACCGATCAGACTCCGCACTCAGATATACAATCCCGATCACATAATCATCCTCGACCAGAGCCTGATCCATATGCTGGATGTTACGCAAGGGCTTAAACCGGGTGGAACAATCCTGATAAATAGTGAGCTGTCCCCTGATGACTTTGATTTCGGTAACGGTTTCAATGTAGTAACGGTTGATGCATCCACAATTGCGGTTCGCAACGGCTTAGGTTCGGTAACTCAGCCGATTGTCAATACAGCGATACTTGGGTCTATTGCGAAAATACTAAAAATCGTGAGCATAGAATCGGTAGTGGCAGCAATTGAGATGGACGTACCTGCTAAAACCGAGGCGAATGTCAAGGCTGCACGGGAAGCATACGAAGAAGCGTAAGAATGTCTCACGCAAAGACGCAAAGTCGCCAAGAAGAAATCTGTTCATGTTTTCTTTGCGGCTCTGCGCCTTTGCGTGAGGTAAGAATTTTGCAATGACTAACATGCAAAAGTCTCCTACTGTTGAGATTTCCGGTCGGAAGTATCTGCGGATTCCGATCAGGACGCATATTGTGACGGCTGATGATGATATGGCTGAACTAATCAAGCGATATGCTAAGGATCAGATTCAACCGAATGATATTATCGTGATGGCTGAGAGCGTGGTGGCTATTACTCAGGATCGGGCTATTAATGTCAGGGACATAAAGATAGGTATTCTCGCGCGAATTATGTGGCGGTTTGTGCGTAAAGTGCCTTTTGGAGTTGGGCTCCGTTCACCTGAGACTATGCAGTGTGCGATTGATGAAGTCGGTGGATTCAGGATTCTGACGGCAGCAATATTGGGCGGGGTTACACGAGCTTTTGGACGGAGGGGTGATTTTTACCGTCTCGCCGGGATGCAGGCTGCACTGATTGATGCTGCGCATACCAGCCCGATTCCACCATTTGACGAGTGTGTGGTCCTGGGACCTAAAGATCCAGACAAGGTGGCTGTAACGGTCGGTAAAGCAATGGACTGCGACGCTGCCATAGTTGACGTGAACGATATCGGAGGCAGTTGGGTGATTGGTGCGACGGACAAGGTTAACAGAAAACTACTCGAAGATATTATGCGGGATAATCCACTCGGGCAGTCGGATGAGCAGACTCCGGTGGGGATTGTTAGGGAAATAACTTAGGAGGATATTATGCTGAAAACGGGAGTAATAGCAATTATCATAGCATTGGCTATGTCAACCGTTTCATTGGCAGAATTTCCGGCTGAAGAGTTGTGGAGTATTCAAGTTGATACTCTACCAAGATGTCTGGGTCCGTCATGGGAAGAGGATGGTCGATTTTGCTTTCTTGTTGGATTGAACAATAGAGTACTAATTGTAAGTGAAGGTGAAATGATCTGGGAAAGTGATAGGTTACCAGAAAAAGTTTTACACGTCAACAGACTTGATTATGGATTAGAACATGGACCAGAAATAGTTGTTGTAACTGACAGTATTGAAAATCCGTCAATGCATTATATTCGGATTTACCATTTTTTTGGAGAAAACTACTCCCAAGAAATAAACAGAAGATTATTCAGTAATTATTATCCTGATGAAAGGAGGATACCTTTTCCGGTTTATAGTGTAACTAATACAGAAGTACTTAATAGTCTTCTGCCGGACAGTAATAGAACTACAGTTTTAGGGAAGCGGATTACATATCGAAGTAATGATGGAGGTTCCAACCGAGGTGAAACAATATTATTCCCAAATGTAGATAATATTAATGGAATTAGAGGTGGAGTTGTTACCAATTCTTTTAAAGTTACTCAAGATGATCATGAGTTTTTATACTTGACCTATTGGACTAATTCAAGCAATTCTGGTCTCGAAATACCTACACGAATTAGAGGCAATTGTGGTGTTCAACTGATAGATGATGGCTTGAATTTAATAAGTGACCAAATTTTAGCCGAGTATGCCTTCGTAGGTGCAGATATTAATCCCCGTGAACGAGCTAAGATATTAGACTTCTATGGGAAGACGTTAAGAGATAGTCTTCATTTATATGTTGCTTATGTGGATTCAAGTGAAGATGTGTTCGTGAGCAGGCTGTCAGCAAACGATCTTGAATCAGTACACACAATAAGATTACCAATGAGTGTGTATGTGATAGGACATGGAAGCATTAGAGAAGAAGAACAACTGGTTGATGGATTGCTCTGCTTGAATGAGGGTCGTGTTTTTGTATTAAATGCTGAAGATTTATCAATGCTCACGGAAATGGAACACGATCTTCCTAACTTTTACTATGGTGGTGTAGGATACTTAGCTAAGCTGGGTGATTTCGATGAAGATGATGAGTTGGAATTCATCATGGTTGGACAGCGGTTAGGCAGACAAAACGTACATCATGTAAGGTTCTTCGACATCGGTCCCCTATCAGTCCCTGCTCATTCACAACCATACATCCCCGAAAGCTACTCGATTTCGGCAGCCTATCCTAATCCGTTCAATAGTCAGGCTATGATCGAGTACACTTTACCGAGAGCCGGACGATATGCATTGGTAGTGTATGATGTGAACGGTACCGAGATCACAAGATTAGCAGATGAATGGAACACGGCAGGAACTTATTATCAGATGTGGGAAGCACAAGGAATACCGAGTGGAAATTACTTAATTAATCTCGAGAACGAATCTCAAAACACAACGAAATCAATACAACTAATAAAATAGAACAACTTCATGGCACAAGAACCGATTAAATTTAAAAGCTGGCGTGAACTACCATTAATGACCGCATCGCTGGGTAACACCAGTGTGATGAAAACCGGATCATGGCGGAACGTCGAGCCTCATCACGTTGATCAGATTGCACCGTGTACACTCCGATGTCCGGCAGGCAACGATGTCGTCGGATTCGTGACTTATGTTGCGGAAGGAAGACTCGAAGATGCATGGCGACTGCTGGCTCAAACAACCCCATTCCCCGGGACATGCGGTAGAGTCTGCCCTCACCCATGCGAATTCGAGTGCAACCGCAGTGAACTGGGCAAGTCAATTAATATTCATACGATAGAAAGATACATCGGTGATAAGTTCCGTGACAATCCACCGGAATTGCCGAAAGCAGAGGATAGCGGTAAGAAAGTAGCAGTAATAGGATCTGGTCCGGCCGGGCTTTCTACGGCGTATCAATTAGCTTTAACAGGACACTCCGTCACCGTATTTGAGTCTCACTCCAAAGCAGGAGGTATGCTGCGGGTCGGTATCCCCGATTACCGTCTTCCACCTGATGTACTCGACGGTGAGATCGAGCGGATAGAGAACTTGGGTGTAGAAATCGTAACGAACAGTCACGTTGACCGAAACAAATTCGACGAACTGATGGAGCAGTATGATGCTGTCTTCGCAGCGGGAGGATTCACCAAATCGCGACCACTCGGTGCAAAGGGTGATGATGGAAACGGTATCATGCCCGGAATCGAACTGCTTCGTAGGATTAACCTCGGTGAACCTGATGGCGTTGGTGAGAAACTGCTTGTCGTTGGTGGTGGTAACACTGCGATGGATGTTGCTCGTGCAGCATTACGACTCGGTAAAGAGGTATCGGTTATCTACCGCCGTACCCGCGCAGAGATGCCCGCTATCGCTGAGGAGATAGATGAACTGATCGAGGAAGGCATTGACATCAGTTTCCTCGCAACTCCTGTTGAAGTCTTGCGGGAGAATGGCAACGTTGTCGGTGCGAACTGTATCCGCATGAAGCTCGGCAAGCCTGACGATTCAGGTCGCCGTCGTCCCGAACCGATTGAAGGGAGTGAGTACCGCATTGAAGCCGATACAATCATCACCGCTATCGGTGAAGTTACTGACTTGTCATTCCTTCCTGATGAATTGAGAGAGAAGATGTCATGGAATATCCCTGCGGATGAGCTGGGACGGACGTTTGAGCCGAAACTATATGCAGGTGGTGACATCGCTGACGGTGCCGGGACAGTCACAGCAGCCATCGGTTACGGTCGGCGTGCTGCTATCGCCATTGATCAGATGCTGACAGGTAATGAACTGCCGAAAGATCCAGCGTCATCACCGTCACTTCAAGACAGAACCGAGCATGTAGTACGATTTGATGAATTGAACACAGCCTATCTTGAGGACATCGCTCGCAATGAACCTGAAGCGTTAAATCCAACTACTCGAACTAACACATTTGATGAGGTACGTGCCGGATTCAGTGAAGCAGATGTAATCGCTGAAGCCAAGCGATGTTTCTCATGCGGGACATGCCCGGCATGTGATAACTGCTACATTTTCTGCCCGGATGCAGCGATCACTCCGGTCAAGAACGACGATAAGAAGCTGTACATCGTGGATTATGACTACTGCAAAGGATGCGGATTGTGTGCTGCGGAGTGTCCCAGGGCATGCATTGTGATGAAGTCTGTGAGGTGAAGAAAGAGTATTGGTACTAAGCAAATGAAAACTAAACAATGTTAAAATTCACTAAATACCGTCGTGAAATAAACAACATCCTCACACGTTACGGTGGCAGCAATTTACGCATATTCGGTTCGACTGCACGAGGCGAGACAACTGAATCCAGCGATCTTGACATCCTTATTGACCTTGAGGAAAACAGAAGTCTGTTAGACTTGATTGCTATAAAACAAGACTTGGAAGATTTGCTTGGATGTAAAGTGGATGTGCTAACTGAAAAAGGACTTAGCCCATATCTGCGGGATAGTATTCTTGAGGAGGCTGTTGCGTTTTGAAGAAGGATGAAGTGCGTCTGCGCCATATGTTGGATGCTGTTAAACAGATTGAAATGTACGTCGCTATTGGACGTGATGAGTTCATGTCTAATGTTCACTGGCAAGATGCTGTAGTCAGAAGATTAGAAATAATCGGTGAAGCCACTAAAAATGTATCATCGGATATCCGTGATCGTTTCCCGGATATTCAGTGGCGACGTATTGCCGGATTGCGAGATGTACTGATCCATGATTATATGCACGTGAATTTGAATATTATATGGAATATCACTCAAAATGAACTACCCGAACTTAAACAACAATTAGAAGAAATACTATCGTGGTACCAACGATAAACTGACAATATAAAAAACTAAATAAATCAAATGCAAAAAGTACTAACAGGTAATCAATCGGCATCATGGGGTGTTATGTGTGCGGAAGCGCAAGTGGTATCCGCTTATCCGATTACGCCGCAGACAACAATAATCGAAGAACTCGCCGATCTTGTCGCCAAAGGCAAGCTCGAAGCAAACTTCATCAAAGTAGAATCCGAGCACTCAGCAATGGCGGGATGTATCGGTGCGCAAACCGCAGGTGCGCGGACATTCACAGCTACTTCGTCTCAAGGATTGGCACTGATGCACGAACTACTTCACTGGGCAGCACTCGCACGATTACCGATTGTGATGGCTGATGTCAATCGCGCTATGGCTCCCGGTTGGACTATCTGGACGGATCAAAACGATTCACTATCGCAACGTGATACCGGATGGCTGCAATACTACTGTGAATCTAATCAGGAAGTGTTGGATACGGTCATCCAATCGTATAAGGTTGCTGAGACCGTCAACTTACCGGTGATGTTGGTATTGGACGCATTCTTCCTGTCTCATACCAACGAAGCAGTAGATATCCCCGGTCAGGAAGCTACTCGCAAGTATCTGCCTCCGTACAAACCGGACACATTTCTGGATGTAAATAATCCACGTGCTTTTGGTGGAATGGTATCGCAAGATTTCTATATGGAATTCCGATACAAAATGCAAGTAGCGATGCGTGAAGCATTGGAGGTTACCGTTCAGGCAGACAACGATTTCAAAGATATGTTTGGTCGTGGATACGGTGTGATTGAATCGTATAAAGCTGACGATGCTGAATTAATTCTGGTTACGTCAGGAACGATTACAGCGACCACGCGGATAGTCATTGATGAGATGCGAGACAATGGTGAATCGGTCGGTCTGCTGAAGATTCGCCTGTTCCGCCCGTTCCCAGCTAAAGCTGTTCAGGACGCACTTGCAAACTGCAAGCGTGTAGCCGTCGTTGACCGCAACATCTGCGTCGGTATGGGTGGCATTTTCGGTCAGGAAGTCAAGGCAGCACTATACAATGAACCTGAAGATCGTCGTCCGGAGATACTGGATTATATTGTCGGATTAGGTGGTCGCGATGTCACACCTCCGGTGATCGAGGAAATCATCAGAGATGCTCAGACTCGTACTGTAGCGGACGGTGAGGAGATCTGGATCGGGTTGAAGGAGTAATAACATTACAAGGGGAGCATGGACATTCCTGAGTTCTTTGATTTATTAAGAAATTCCTCCATTCCGTCATTCCCACGAAGGTGGAAATCCAGTCCTGTATTGACTTTCTGGATTCCCGTCTGCACGGGAATGACGAATATAGATCGAAATAGTGAATATTTCAAAGATCTCATTCCTGTCCATGCTGAACCGATAGGAATGTCGGTTCTACTTTATAGCCATTGAGATGATATAATGAAAACTACAATGATGATCATTATTTTTCAACTGTTTATTTTGTTTCAACCATTACATAGTGAACAAAATGAAGATAATGATGCTTGGCTATATCATAGAGACGTAAAAGAATCATCTAAACCTACCGGACCGACTGAGAACATTGCTCCTTGGGGAATTGGTATCATCAGTGTCTTTAGTGACAGCTTTTGGAGTGAAGGTTTAGAATTTCCAAAAGACTCAATCGCAGTGTATAGTTCACCTAACAGGGACGCTTTCGGAGCGATTATGAAGAAAGCAAATTGGGATGTTATTCTTTCGGTTTGGAAAACGCAGGAACAGTTTCACATCAATGGTTACGATTATCGTACTATCAGCTACGACGGATCTCGTGTTATTTATAGTCAGATTGATGATGAATTTGTAAAAATCCTGGACAATACATGCCAATCTAACGTTTGGGTTAAAGTTTCAGATCTTAGAGCAGCGGGTTTTTATCCACAATCTTGGCAGGATCACCTTACTACTTACAAAACAGAATACTTTGCCATAGAAAACAACAAACTCATGCTGTGGGGTTCACATAAAAAAGAAAGGAGTCTCCTGACGAAAATTGAGGATCGTACCTTTGCCATTCGCCTCACAGGAGAAATTGAAGATGGATACTGTAAAGCAATAGTAATCAAATATGATAGTGAACTTAAACATGAACGGAAAGAAATCAAACGTTGGATGGGCTGGTTAAAGGTTATCAATGATAAAGGACACCCATTGATTTGGTATTATCCAATGGGATGTTAAACTCTGATGAACAATAACAATCCATCAATCCCCTACGACCGCAACCGCTTGAGCAAGCTATTCGACGGTATGAGAGAGAACAGCCCGGTGGACTGCTCTCCAAGTCTTGATGAGCCGGGTGTTCACGGGCAACTGATTAAGCAGGCTTTGCGGCAGTTGGATTTGAACAGCGATGATGTGCTGTTGGATGTCGGGTGTGGCAGTGGAAAGATCGCATTGCATGCTGCTCAAACCTGCCGTCAGGTCATCGGGATAGATATAAGCCGGGTAGCGGTAGCACGAGCACTGCATTGCAAAGAGAAGCTCGCTATTGAGAATGCAGTGTTCGATTTCGGTTCGCTGGAGGAACCGTGCTCTCACATTAACCTGACTCGGTACGATGTTAATAAGATTCTGATCCTGCGGACATTGCATCATCTGCCAGATGAGATGAAACGATCCAGTCTGCAAGGTTTGATGAGGTTGATGTCACGTCTGGGTAGAATAGTGATTGGGGATATGATGTTCTTTGAGTCACCGGATCAGCATCGGGATAAATGGGATGAAGTACATTACGACGGGGAACTGACAGATCATCCGTCCACACCGGAGTTTTTAATTGATTGTCTGAAGGAGGGAGGAGCTGAAGTTCAAGCAGAGCGGCTGCATCCACTAATGGGCATTATAACAGCATATTTGGAGTGAACAATGAGTTGGAGATTTCACAGTAAAACACTAATTAAAGCTGAACCGAATAAGATATTCCCTCTGATTTCGACAGCAGATGGCTTCACCAAGTGGTTTCTGCGGAAGTGTGAACTTGAATGCAAACCGGGGGGCAGATTCTATATGGAGTGGTATGGCGGTGAGTCTGCCGAAGGAAAGGTTGTCGAGGTGATTCAAAACAAGCGATTCGCTTACGAATGGTCGTATGACAATCTCGGTTTCAGCACACGGGTAGATATATGGCTGGAATCTGTTGAAGGTGGAACTATCCTTCACCTTGAAGAGAACGGCTTCCCTGAGAAAATGGAAGTAGTGGGCATGTACAATTCGGTTACTCAAGGCTGGACGGAGTTTGTGTTTAATCTGAAATCTGTTGTGATGTACGGAAACGACCTGCGGGATGAATGGACCTGATTTCATAAGCGTTTATTACCACCACGAAGATCGCGAAGGACACGAAGACGATAAAAAGGGAGCATGGACATTCCTGTCCATGACTTTGCCTAAGAGGCAAATGTATTTTAGCCCGTCATTCTGAACGCAGTGAAGAATCTCTCTGGATTCCCACCTGCGCGGGAATGGCGATATAACGGAAAACATTAAGAAGCATAGATTGCCGGCACGAGAAGATGTGATTAAATAATGTGAATTAGTACGCGGAGGCTGTTATGAAAACGTTAGTTTGTACTACAATTGCAGTGCTATTGTTAGCAGCTACCACTCCGCTCTTTGCACAGGACAGCCTGAGGATCAGGCTGGTCGGGGAGATCGGGTATCTGGAGGAGATGGGACAGTACCGGTTTGATGGAGGCTGTACTGCTTTAGCTATTCAAGATGATCTCGCTTATGTGACAGGGGGTAGCGGTTTTCTGAATATCATGGACATATCTGATCCTTCAAATTCAGAAACCATCTCCGTTTTCGACTTCGACAGCTATCCCTATGATGTCGGTGTATCAGGCGACTACGCTTACATCGCTAATTTTACCAATGGACTGAGAATAGTAGATATCTCCAATCCTGAAGAACCTGAAGAAGTAGTGCATCTTGACAATCCACCTTATTGGGCATACTGTATCACTCTTGAGGATGATCTACTGTTTGTAGGTGAGGAATTGGGATTTATGATCTATGACATAGAAGATCCCGTACATCCGGAAATGCTTAACCACTATCGTGTTGGCTTTAGACATGCACACGGGAATGATATTGTAATCGAGGGTGATCTTGCTTATATGGCAATAGCAAATTTCCTATATACCATGGATATTTCTGATCCGACAGAACCGGAAGAGATCAGTCACGTAGAGTTTGTCACTGAGAATGGGGATGAAATTCAGGTCAATTGTATTGAGATTGACGAGGATCTGGTGTATTTGGGAACACGGAACAGAGGAATGTACGCGATGGACATCTCCGAACCCGAAAATCCGGAAGAAGTTGCCCATTTTTATGACGAAGATGAAATAAATCAAATCAAGGATATCGAGATACGTGATGATCTGGCTTATATCAGCTATAGAGAAGGCTTTATGATTGCTGATATTAGTGATTTGGACAACATAATTATCATTGGGAATACCTCTGAAATTGAAGGAGGTGTGCGTAGCGGAACAGTAAAACTAATTGACAACCTTGCATTTATTGCCGGTAGCTATTTTGCGGTCTATGACATTGCGAATCCACGTTCTATCAGTATCAATAACATGGATATTTATGAGGATTATGTCCTCACAATCGGCGATGACGTGAATGATCTTTTTATCTTCGATCTTTCAGATCCCGAGAATCCGGTAGAAGCAAGTTCAATTAACCTCAATAATGAGCATGAAGCCTACGACATTGTAGTGAACGAAGATCTTGCGTTCATATCCGGGTTTGGGCTGCTTACTGTTGACTGGAGCGATCCTGAGGCACCTGAATTGTTAAATCAACTTAACAATGACTTGGTTAGCTATCTACTAGAATTGGACGGTGATTATCTCTATGCATCTTGTCTCCACCGAATTGAAAGGACGGAAGGACTGGGAGTGTTTGATGTATCCGAACCTGGGAATCCGGAGCTAACCGGTTTTTTAGAGATAGAATTGGATTACTCCCGCATTAAAGACTTAGAAATAGATGAAGACTATGCTTATGTGATCAATCAATATTCCCGTAGATACCCGTATCTATTCATCATTAATACCCGTAATCCAGAATCAATGGAATTGGTTAGCAGCTATCAATTTGGTGAAGTGGGTCATTACGCTCAATCTCTCTGTCTATCGGATGATATTGCTTTTGTTTATCTTGCCGGGTTTGGTTTCCGAATAATTGATGTGTCAAATCCCGAGGATCCCGAAGAGGTCGGTGAGTATGAGATCCCCGGTGACGGGAGAGACGTTGAGATTATTGACAACATCGCCTTCATAGCCGCAGGTGACGGAGGACTACGGCTCTATGATGTATCGGAATGGGATGATATCGAAGAGATCGGATACTATGAAACCCGGAAACCTGCCGGATTGGTGAGCGTGAACGGCTACTATGCGTACGTCAAAGAAGATTCGCACCTGCGAGTGTACAACTGCATGACCGCACTCGGAATAAACGCAGCTCCCGAATGGATTGAGTTTCCTGCTGAGCCGATTGCGGTGGATGAGCAGGATACGGTTGAGTTCGTGGTAACTGCGGACGACTTTAATGGTGACACATTGACGCTTGAGATGGAATCGGATGCACTGCCTGATTCGCTCTTTACCGACAACGGTGATAACAGCGGAAGATTTTATTGGCACACAACTTTTGCAGATTCAGGTGTGTACCGTCCATTGTTTATTGCATCGGATCGTGAGTCTGCGGATACCATATCGGTCGAGATAACCGTAAGAGACGTGAATGCTGTTGGTACAAGTAACGAGAATCTTCCGACCGACTTTGCACTGGGAGCGATCTATCCCAATCCGTTCAACAGCACGACGACGATTCGCTACGAAGTTCCGTTTGAGTCGCTGCTATCATTGCGGATACATGATATTGAAGGGAGGCAGGTGGCTGAACCGGTGAGTGGTGTTGTAGGTGCCGGATTTCACAATATCCAATGGAACGGTAGAACTGTCACTTCCGGTATATACTTCATTTATCTGAAGACGCAAGACCGTCTGTTTGTCAGTAAGATTATTTTGATAAAATAGAGACCGTCTCGACATTGTAGAAGCTGGGGGACATAGATCATAAAGAGAAATTATAACTAAACTATAAATAAAGACAATTTATATGAAAGCATTACCATCATTCAAAAATTTCGTAAAAGTAGCGGATCAGGAGATCATGCACTCCGGTCATGTGGCGTGCCCCGGTTGTGGTGCATCGCTCGCGATGCGATTAGCGTTAAAAGCAATGGGACGCAGGACGATGATCGTTTTTCCGGCATGCTGCTGGGCGGTTATTGACGGACCGTTCCCCTACTCCGCATCAGGAGTACCTGTGTTGCAAACCGCATTTGAAACCGCTGCCATCACCGCCGGAGCCGTCAGAGCAGGACTGGACGCCACCGGCAAGAAGGACATCCACGTTATGGCATGGGCTGGAGACGGTGGAACTATGGACATCGGATTCGGTCAGTTGTCGGCTGCAGCGGAACGGAACGACAACATCATCTACGTCTGCTACGACAATGAAGCGTATATGAACACCGGAATCCAACGATCATCAGGTACACCCTGGGGAGCCTGGACTACTACTACTCCCGGCAAGGATTACAAAAAAGAGCAGAAGAAGAATCTGATGGAGATCATCTCTGCTCATCGAGTACCCTATGCCGCCAGCACAACGGTTGCTCATCCTGATGACCTGATCAGCAAATTTGAAACCGCTATGTCAATCGAGGGATTCCGGCTCATCCACATCTTCAGCCCGTGTCCTCCGGGGCATAAATCGTTGGAAAAGGATTCAATGAAGGTCGCCAGATATGCAGTTGAATCGAGAGTATTTCCTATGTATGAGGTGTTTCACGGGACGGATTATAAACTGTCAATGGATCCACCTCAACGTCCGATGGAAGACTATCTATCATTGCAGGGACGTTTCAAACATCTGAAACCTGAACAGCGTGAACGGATGCAGCAGCATGTTAATAATGAATGGGCACGATTGATGCACCGAATGAAGGTCGGTGAAGTTGTCAGTTAATTTTTTCTAAGGTTGAACAGATATCTGATTTTCCTGAAATATATTGGATCATGCGTATTGGCATATCGGTGGGAGCTTAGCTTATGATTTCTGAAACGACAATACTGGAAGACAAGTTAAAGTTCACTACCGATCCCCGTGACAGAGTAGATGTCCTGAATAAGCTCAGTATTGTGTCCATGGTAGTTGATCTTGATCGTGCTGCAGATTACAATAGGCAGGCTTTGGAGTTGGCTAAAAGCACTCGATACCGCGATGGGATCTCCTTCGCACTATACGCCAACGGGATGTATCTGTTCAAGAGTGGTAATTCATCCACTGCTGTTAAGCTGATGATGAGAACGCTGAAGGAATTGGCTGATCCTGAAGGTGGTATCAGCGCAAGGCTGCACAACGGGTTGGGACTCATACACTATTCACTCGGTGATTACGATGTGGCGATGAGCCACTATATGAAGTCATTGGCGATATCTGAGAAAATTAAACTGCCAACTACAATTGTAATGTCTCTTCATAACATCGGTATGATTTACAGGCGCAAAGGTGACTTCGAGACCGCATTAGAATACGTAAATCGCAATCTTGCTGCAACGGGAGAGGATGTTCAAACCACGAGACGGACAAAGACTTTGAATGAAATGGGTTTGATTAAGATTGAGATGGGAGAGTTTGATGATGCGCTGAATCTGTTTCAAAGGATCCACAAAATCTCTCTCGAAGATAAAACTCCGGTTTTGGAAGCGATGGCGTTGACAAACATAGCGCTTGTTTACCAGCATAAACGGGAGTTTGAGCTGTCTGAAAAGTTCACGAGAGAAGCAATTGCACTTTACACAAAACTGGGCGACAAGCGTGGCTTGATAACTACTTATATGAATAAGGCTGCTCTTCTCGGCGTTCAAGATCATCATAACCGCCTAATTACTGAACTGAAGAAAGGGTTGGAAATCGCTCACTCCATTGATGCCAAGCCTTCAATATTCAAAATTCATCAGATGATGTCAGAAGCGTATGAAGTTCTTGGACTGCACCTGCTGGCACTGCGACATTACAAACTTTTCCATGACATCAAAGAGCAACTGTTTAACGAAGAATCTGAGGAGCGAATCAGGAATATCACCGCCGACTATGAATTGGAAAAAGCACAACGTGAGTCTGAGCTGCACCGCCTGAAGAATATTGAGCTTGCCCGTGCCCAGCGATCCGCTCGCATTGGGAATTGGGATTGGGACAGAGAACGGAACATTATCCAAGGTTCTGATGAGTTTTTCGCGATACTCGGGTACAAAAAGATCCCGCAAAGCATCACCGGCGATGAATTCTTGAGACATATCCATTCAAAGGATGCCATCCTGCTCGACGCTTCGATGGATTCGACTCTGAAGAGCGGCAAAGCGTTTGAGATGACGGTCAGGATCCTGAACAATAATGGATCGGAATCTATTGTCAATGTGCGGGCGGAATCGGGAAGCGACACGTCTGAAGTCAACAGCTTCAACCGGACAGTCGGGACTCTTCAGGATATTACTGCGCAAAAGGAGGGGGAACAGGAGCGTGAGAGTCTGATTTCTGACTTGCAGGAAGCGCTGTCACGGATCAAAGTTCTCAGCGGTCTGGTGCCGATTTGTGCTAACTGTAAAAAAATCCGCGACGACAAAGGGTTCTGGAATCACATCGAAGACTACATTATGAAACACTCAGACGCAGTTTTCAGTCACGGCATCTGTGCAGATTGTGCTAAAGATCTGTATCCGGAACTATATGAGGACGAAAAATGAAGCGAGGTTTCAATTTCTGGTCACTGCAAGTTCCCGGTTGGCTGCTGTTGATCTACTTGATCTACGCACAAGGCATCACAGCTTTCGGTTATGACATCGGTGTAGCGATGGGCACGCAGGAACCTGCCTCAGACATAACAGAAGTCGGTACAGCATTCTTTTACGGTTTCGCATTCGGTGATCTTGTAACATACATTCCTATTTTACTAATCGGCTTGATCGGGCACTATCACAGCAAGAGCTGGGGGAGGATTGTGTTCGCTGCAGCTATGGGAATAACCATCTACTGGCCGGTTGTTTGCTTGTCGGCTCTGGTTGACGTGCGAGATGCTGCCGGATGGAATATATCTCACGAATTGGACATATGGATTGTCCTTCCTATTATATTGTTATGGGGTATTTGGGGGTTGTGTGTGGTTGCTAGAGATTTGAAGTGATTTGAAATGAAGTCTTTCATCATCGTTACTCTTCTAATTTCCTTTTCCGCAAGCATATCCTTTGCTGAGTGGCCAGAGAGTCTCGAAGAGGAGTTCCTTGTACTACGTGGGGCAAAGAATATTACAGGCATTCCCTCTTCTGACGGAGGGTTAATCATTGTGGCAGGGACAACAATGTATGACTTGTTAGTTCAAAAAATCGATAGCGAAGGAAATCTTTGCTGGAATGAGGGTCATCTTGGAGTACGAGTATCATTAATTGATCCACCTACTCAATGTTTTTATTCTGATCTGCTCACGGACGATGATGGGGGTGTCTATATAAGGTATTCGATAGCAAACTATAGAGCGGAAGGCAGATTTTATTGGTGGGAATACGATGCATACATTCAACACATAGATCGGGATGGAAACAGAGTCTGGGGGGTGCTTGGTATTCCATTATCTGCGGACTCAACAGTTAATGAATCAGGCGGTGATTTACTATACACGGGAGATGGTAATATCTTTACAACCTGGGGAATCAGATACAACGATAATGATGAACGGAAGTATGCTCAAGTAATTAGCCCTGATGGTGAGCTAATTTGGGAGGAAGATGGTCGTCAGGTGCATAATGACCGCACTTCACATATGTTTCATGATCAGGATGACGGATTTTACCTAATTAATACACATCATATTAGACCTCGATCACAAAGAATTGACGCAGAGGGTGATCTACTTTGGGGAGAAGATGGAATACTCGTTGAAGGTAGAGTTAAGTCACCAATAGTTGATACAGAACATAATATAGTATTTTTTGATGGCACTTTACTCAACGATGTGTTAACACTCAGAAAGATGAATTCAGACGGAGAACAGATATGGGAGGAAGGAATACTATTAGACGAGGATCGTCGTTTAACTCGGTTTGCGGAACTGAGTTGCTATCAGGAAGATAGGTACTTTGTGCTTTATGCCGAAGACTTAGATGAGGAACGAGAAGTCTTTGCGCAATTATTGAATTCAGATGGTGATCCATTGTGGGGTGAGGAAGAAATTACACTGATTGATAGCGATTTAAGTACGAGATACGAAAGCCCATTGATAGTAATAGAAGAACATATCTATGTATTAGCACTTTCCACAACAGGTGACAATGAAGAAATTGAGACATTTAGACTATTAAAGTTCGATGCAGAAGGGAATAGATTATTCGGTGAAAATGGAATGGAACTGTTCCCTCGTGAACCTACCACTAACAGTTGCGATTTTATGGTTGATGGTTCAAACGGATTAATTGTACACCGATTGGATGGTGCAAGGTTGTACTTATGGCGTATCCGACAGGATGGAACATTTGGAGCATCACCAGATCACGTGATTAATGATGGAATTGATGCTATCGTGAATGATTTCAACATTGTCGCAACATTTCCAAACCCATTTAATTCCAATATTTCTGTAAAGTTTAATGTTCGAGTTCCTTCAGTAATTACTACAGACATACTCACCGTTCAAGGTCAAACAGTCTATAGCACACCGACAAAATATTTTAAAACAGGATATAACAACATAACAATCAACTCGGAAGGTTTAGCATCTGGAAACTACTTCATTAGAATGGAAACCAGAGATCAAATGATCACTCAGAGGATGGTTATAATTAGATAGTTACTAAAAATGAGGAACACGCTACCCTTAATCCCCCAGTGTCACAATAACTACTCCTCATTACCTAAAACCTCTGTTGCAATTTCCTTTTCGTCCGTATTATCTTAATAAGTCAGGAATTTGCAGAAGTAGCCTACTCATCAACCAACCCGATAGCAATCTCATCC
>CAZVKN010000051.1:0-16346 GCA_964627035.1 uncultured bacterium
GGTGTCACAGTTTCCGGTGACTATGCGTATGTAGCTGACTGGAATCACGGTTTGCGTGTAGTTAACATCAGCGATCCAGAAAATCCTGAGGAAGCAGGATACTGCGATACGCCGGGATCTGCCCACGGTGTCACAGTTTCCGGTGACTATGCGTATGTAGCTGACTGGAATCACGGTTTGCGTGTAGTTAACATCAGCGATCCAGAAAATCCTGTGGAAGTTGGATACTATGATACACCGGGAATGGCTTCCGGTGTTGCTTTGTCGGACTATGGTTTGATCTATGTTGCAGATCGCACCAATATGGGTATTTACCGTTTCACCGATCCTGCTGATGTTGATGATCCAACCATTTCTACTCCGAAGGAATTCAGGCTGTTCACTGCATACCCCAACCCCTTCAACTCTACAACCACAATCAGATACGGACTACCATCACCTGATATTGTATCGCTGCAACTGTACAATCTATCAGGACAGCGAATAACCACACTGTATGAAGGACACCAACAAGCGGGATTCCATTCGGAAACTATGTCAGCATCAGATTTGTCGTCGGGGCTCTATATAGTAAAATTGGAAGCATCGGAAAATATATTTGCCAAAAAGGTAATGCTAATCAAGTGAGAAAGTGAAAAATTAAGAAGGTGAAAAAGGGGGAGCACTGCAAATTGTCACTCTGAAGCGAAGTGAAGGGGCTGACCGAGAGATTCTTCACTGCGTTCAGAATGACAGAAAATCCGTTCAATCTGCTGTGAGTCCCTCCCCCTCATCCCCCACATAATTATATGCCATATCCGCAGTCACCACATAGGGAAGATCCTGAATCTGCCTGAATTTATTCATTTCCTCCTCGCTGTTTTCGCCCTCTATCGTCACAATAATCCGTACCTTGTCGTCATGGAAGTGCAGCTCGCACAGATCGGACTCCTCTATTATTGCGAGTAGCATAGTCACATTGTGCGGCAGCGTTTTGATCACAATTGAAGAAATATTCATTCAGTGATTCCATCCTGAAAAATTGTAATAGCATCGGTCGGACAGCCGCGCACACACAATCCGCAACGACTGCATTCATCCATGCTGATTCGAGGTTTAAGTAAGTTTTGCAGCTTGACAGCCTGATCACGGCAGATCATTGCGCAGGTGTGACATACTACTCCGTTCCAACCGATGCAGTCCATCAAATCAATTGTAATATTGCCGGTTATGTCAGGTGAGTTGGTGATGTTAAGCACCGGATGCGGACACGCTTCAGCACACTTCAGGCAGAATGTACATCCCGCAACTCTAAAATCGAGATGCGGGATGCCTTGCTCATCCCTGCCAACGATCTCTTCCGGGCAGGATTCGACGCAGTTTCCTTCGCAATCGGGACAGTAAACCGCAAACAGTTTCCGGTCAGAATTGTAAGGAAGATTAACAGGAGATCTGACACCTGCATTGTGAAGATCAAGCCTGAACGGCTCTACAAGGCTTTTCAGGAAACCACGTCGGTCAACAGACATATGAACTTATCTCACGCCTTCGTTCAGATCTTCCAACAGACTGGATGAGTTCCTGCTAGCATCGTTGCGATATTCAGCTTTGAAGCTGTTCCTAACAAGAGGCTTGGCATCGGTCACAGTTGCATGGCACAAAGTGCAGTTGTAGTTTGCACCGCTTAGCTTGTCGAGCTGTTTGTCATTGCGAATGTCGTACATGTGGGAAGCGGGCACGGACGTCGCTTCCATGTCAGCAGCAATCTCAGGATCGTGACAATCGAGGCACATATTTGACTTGAGGGTAACCGGTACAAATTCCGCAATGTTATGCGGGATCATCGGCGGGGCATTTTCAAACGAGCGATCAATAACCTGACTTTTGCCTGCTTCTGCAAGTTTCATCTCCGACTGGGGAACAACAAGCTCCTCATTCATCAGTGTACCTTTCCGCAGTCCCAGCTCATCGTCAGAAATTGTGACTTCCGGTACAGGCTGAGTCTTGACCGGTTCCGGCTTTGGCGTCTGAACTTTACATGCACACGAAACGGTCAATATAACCGCTGTGAGTGCGAGCAGAACAATCGTGATTTTAATAAGGTTGTTCACAAATCCTCCATAGATTTAATATGTGTAAATGTTGTTATTTTCTTTTTGTGAGTATGGGAAGCACCGACATTCTTGTCGGTGTGCATGGACAGGAATGTCGATGCTCCCCGATCTAATTCGTTAAATCCCTGTAGTCTGGCTTGCTCAAGTCCGACGATGCAAATACCTCGCCACACTACAAATTCTTCCTCAACCGAAACATCATCGCATCATCAGCACAGACATCAATGCATTTCCCGCAGTTACTGCACTCGCCTGCCAGCACCATTTCGTCACGTTTTCCGATCATCGGCATCACCTGCGGTTCAGGACAAACATCTCGACAAAGCATACAGAGCGTACATTTGTCCCTAATGTGATCAATGCGGATCAGGCTTTTAACCGATATTAGCGAATAAAAGCCGCCGAGTGGACACAGATGACCGCAAAATCCGTTCTTCAGTACAAACAGGTCAAACAGAAATATCGCCACTGCAACCAACCAACCATAACCCATACCGTAGATGATTCCGCGATGAATGATGGATACAGGACTGATTAGCTCAAATGTCGCATAGCCAAGCATAAATGACAGCAGCAATCCTAATCCCATTACCCAATATCGTATCTTGCGGCTGATACGAACCGGACGATCATCTTTGTCAAAGTTCAACTTTCTCCGCAAACCGTTCGCTGCATCGGTGACAAGGTTGACCGGACAAACCCATGCGCAAAACGCTCTACCACCGATGATTGCATAGAACAGCACTGCGATAACACCACCAATGAGCAGACTGCTCGTGATCGTTGCACCTGCCAATGCCATCTGAAGCAGCGCATAGGGATCACTCAGCGGAATAGTGTCAAGGAGTTCAGAATAGCTGAGGTTTCCCTTGAGTATGTCAAAGCTCAGCACATTAGCAGCAACGAACAACCCCATTGTTGCAATCTGAATGACTCGCCTTGAGATGAGATACCTGTTTCGGTAGAACATACTACTCATCGGACAGGATATCCTCGTTCAAGTAGTCAACCGGATCCCGATTGCTGCGCTCTGTTTCGTTCCTGATTTGGCTTCGGTTGGGGTCAATACGGCTTTCGTCAGCACTGTCCCATCCCTTGATATATCGCGCATCAACTGAACCCTGAACGACATCAAGCGGCAGTACGGTAATGCTCGCCTTGTCCGTAATGCAGGCATGTTCGCACAGACCGCATCCGGTGCAGTGATCAGGATCAATATACGGTATCAGAGTTGCATGCATTCCGGTGCGACGATTGCGATCATAGTCAAGTGTTATCGCTCTGTCAATCAGCGGACAGACCCGATAACAGGCATCACACTGAATTCCCCAGTACGCCAGACATGACTTATTGTCAACGACAGCAATCCCAATTTTCGCTTTGTTGATATCAAGAACAGGTTTACCATCCCGCTCAACGCTGACACTGGCTTCATCCAGCGCACCCGAAGGACAGACTGGAACACACGGGATATCCTGACACATATAACACGGTACATCACGAGGTATAAAGAACGGTGTCCCAAGCGGTTTGTCGTCACCTGGTGCTGCGAGCTTCAGCGTGTCATAGGGACAAGCTTGAACACACAGACCACACTTAATGCAGTGAGCGAGGAATTCATCCGTATCCAACGCACCCGGGGGACGCAACACCAAAGGAGACGAAGCGACCTCGTGGACAACTCCGCTCCAGGCTATCCCCCCGACCGCAGCCAATCCGGCAGATTTCATTAACTGCACAAGAAACCTGCGGCGTCGGGCATCTATTTTTTCTTCAGACATTGGTCTGTTAACGGAGTTTGTTTTGTCAAACCCGCTCTAGCAATTTCAGGCGTCAAACCACCGTGGCTGACACTACATACTTTTAACATCAACACGATAGCTGTCAGGTACGGCGACCTGACAGCCGTGGATAATGTTCAGAGTACACGCTTCAGCGTGTCCCAATTGCGGGGAGCATGGACATTCGTGTCCATGCAGGCTGACAGGAATGTCAGCCCTCCCCTGTTGGCAATCCGTTTAATCTGTTCAGTTCGTTGTGAATACTCTTACGCCTTATACACCTTCACAGCACACTTCTTGAAGTCAGTCTCCTTCGATATCGGGCATGTGTGATCGAGTGTCACCTTGTTGATAAACACCCTTTCGTCAAAGAACGGCACGAAGATCGAACCTTCCGGCATACGGTTACGACCGCGAGTTTCGATGCGTGCTTTTATCCGTCCACGACGGCTCTCGATCCAGATCATATCCCCGTCCTGCATGCCTTGATCAGTAGCATCCTTGCCGTTCATAAAGCACAGCGCTTCCGGTACAGCGCGGTACAATTCAGGTACTCTCATC
This sequence comes from uncultured bacterium, assembly GCA_964627035.1. Lineage (GTDB taxonomy): Bacteria > Electryoneota > AABM5-125-24 > Hatepunaeales > Hatepunaeaceae > CAZVKN01. Next base: position 4,436 of record CAZVKN010000051.1, read on the forward strand.
GTCATGGTTCCGGTGTGCCAATGCTCCAGCACGCGTCCGGTACACATCCACAGTGGATACTCCTTGTCAGGCATTTCCGGTGGATCCATGTATGGACGGAAGAATATCTTTGCCTTGTTTGGCAGCTTGGTCTTATCACCGGGTTTTGGTCCTTTGAGATCTCCGCTCGGAATTGCCTTCAGTGCCGGTCCGTAGAATGCAAACTTATTACCGTTGCCGAGCTTTGCAGCATACTTATCGTATTCAGCGTTGAATCGCCATAGGGTCTCCTCGCCGTCAATGACGGGCCACTTCAAGCCGCGGTTTTTATGGTAAGTGTCAAAATCGGCAAGGTCATGCTGATGATCCACACCGAACTGGCGATACTCTTCCCACAGCGCTTTGTGGACAAAATAGCCGTATCCCTTGAATCCTTCGACATCGCGACCGTCACCCGCAGCCTCAGTGTTTGCGAACCCTTCACCGATAGGATCGGGCCAAGCATATTTTTTCGCATGTTCGGTTTTCTGGTACAGCACGTCGAACAGAGTGTCGCTCTCGCTGTAACCCATTGCTACCGCTTTAGCGAGCACATCCGGCAGCGTGAGCTTATCATTAATCTTCCACTCCTTCCACACTTCGCCCAGCGTAAAGTGCTTGGCGAACTCCATCGTCTGCCAGATGTCCGGCATCGCTTTGCCGACCGGAGTTACCTGCTGTCTCCAATGTTGAGTCCGACGTTCGGCGTTACCGTAAGCCCCCCACTTTTCATAGATCATGGCACTCGGCAGTATCAGATCGGCGACTTTGGCTGAAATGGTCGGATAGCCGTCGGAAACCACGATAAAGTTGTCCATCTCACGAGCTGCCTTGATCCAGTGATTGGCGTTTGCGGTGTTCTGCCACGGGTTACACACCTGCACCCAAGCCCATTTAACCGTACCGTCTTCCATGTCACGCAGAAGCTTGGTATAGTGTGATCCCGGTTTCGGATTGAGAGTTCCTGCCGGTAGTTTCCAAAGCTTCTCGGACACCTCACGATGTTTGCCGCTTTTGACGACCATGTCAGCAGGCAAGCGGTGAGCGAACGTACCGACTTCACGTGCGGTACCACATGCTGACGGCTGACCTGTCAGGCTGAACGCACCGTTACCCGGCATGGACTGCTTGCCGAGCAGCAGGTGGATCATATACGCCTGCTCATTAACCCACGTTCCGCGTGAATGTTGGTTGAATCCCATCGTCCAGAAACTGGTGACTTTGCGACCCTTCTCCATGTACAAGTCTGCCAATGATTTCAGTTTCTTTTTGAAATTTTCGTCGGACTCGTGTGGATCACCCTTGGCGATGCGGGTTACAAAGTCTGCTGTGTAAGGTTCAAGACCTTTCTTGAACTCCTCGAATGTGATCATCCAGTGAGCACCGGCTTTAGCAGCGTGCTTCATCTTCATCTCATCTCCGGCTTTGACACCAAGATAAGACAGTGCTTCCGCTTCATCCTCGCTGATGATCTTGCTGTTTTGCTTGGAGATGCTCTCCATCTCTTTTGCGTCGTACTTGGCGGGATCGGTTTTGCCACGCATTCCGTAGCCGGTGTCAACAAATCCGGTGGCGAACACGCAGTACTTCTTCACGAAGTCCCAGTCAATGGCATCCGGGTTATTGTACACGATTTCGCGGGCGAGATAGTTCATAATGGCGAGGTCGGTCTGCGGCTTGAAGATAATTTCCATATCTGCCAGGTCGGAACAGCGGTTGGTGAAGGTGGTCAGGTTGACGACCTTCACCTTATCCGGATCGGACAGTTTTCGGTCAGAAACCCGTGACCACAGGATCGGGTGCATCTCAGCCATATTCGCACCCCACACCGCAATGGTATCCGCATACTCAATGTCGTCGTAGGATCCGGCAGGTTCGTCAATTCCAAATGTCTGGATAAATCCGGCGACAGCACTCGCCATGCAGTGACGAGCATTGGGATCAATGTTGTTGCTGCGGAAGCCGGCTTTCATCAGTTTGGCAGATGTGTATCCTTCCTGGATAGTGTACTGACCGGATCCGAAAATGCTGACGCCCGTCGGTCCTAGCTCGTTGTAGGCACTCTTGAACTGCTGAGCCATTACTTCAAAGGCGTGTTTCCAAGTGACAGGCTTGAATTTGCCTTTCTTGCTAAACTCGCCGTCAGCACCGACACGCAGCAACGGCTCGGTCAGTCTGTCAGCACCGTACATAATCTTGGCGTTGAAATAGCCTTTGATGCAATTCAGACCGCGATTGACGGGGGCGGCGGGATCACCTTTTATGGCGACTATGCGGTCATCTTTGGTGGCGACCATAATTCCACAGCCTGTCCCGCAGAACCGACACACAGATTTATCCCATCGCCATCCGGCTTCGGCTTTGTCTTTGGCAGCAAACGCATCCGCCGGTATTTTCATGCCGATTGCTGTTGCTGCAGATGCTGCAGCGGTAGTTTTAATAAAGTCCCTTCGTGTCAGGGTCATACCGACCTCCTTAGGTTTCTATATGAAATATCTGTTTTTTATTGTCTGTTCTGTTTGAGAGCAAGGTGTGCATCGAGATAGGATCATAGCGAGTCTATTCGGATAAATGGATCAAGTTATCAGTAAGAATATAACCATTGAGAATATAAATTTCAAGAGAAACGCACTAATTAGACAGGGAAAAAATCATTTCAGTGAGATTGTAGCATTTTTGTGATACAGTTTGTCCGAGAGTTCTGATTATCAGCTTTCATTCCGCAGTATCTGATAGTAATATGTTGAGAATATGTGTGATATGCTGTCAGCCACGGCGGCTGACAGCGGAATAAAATTTAACAAATTGCAAATTGCAGAATAATAGGCAGAATTGATTGCCTGTCAAGGCAGAGACATAAGGGTAAGCAAACAGGCGCCGGAATATCCCGGCACCTGTCAATGATGAGTTTTTATCAGATCTGTCCGATTATTCGGTTGTCGGCAGAACAAGCACGCGCTGCATCAATTCTGCATCCATCATAAACAGCCCGGTGCCGTTTCCTTCGACCAGTTTTAGCTTCTGCACAATCTGGTCAACCGATGCCTCCTCCTCAACCTGCTCATTTACAAACCACTGCAGGAAATTGTATGTTGCGTTGTCGTTTTCTTCAAGCGCAAGTGCCACAATGTTGTTAATTCGCTCGCTGACTTTTTGCTCATGTGTAAATGCAGCCTCAAAAGCATCAACCGGAGACTTCCATTCAAACTGTGGCTTGTCAATGGCTTCCAGTCTCACCCGTGCGCGGCGGTCGTTGACATAGTCTGACAGTTTCTTTACATGAAACAGCTCTTCCTGTACTTGTATCTCCATCCAATTTGCAGCACCGTCCAAACTGATGGACTTGAAGTATGCCTGCATTGCGAGGTACAGATAGGACGAGAATATTTCAAAATTGATCTGATCGTTCAGTGCCTGTTCTATTTTTTGCTTCAACATTTGATTTTCCTATTGGTTAAATGTGCAATTTGGGCTTAATATAATGGATTAAGCTATCCGTTTCAAGTAGTAACCTCTTTCTCGGCAGTAGCCACGTTTTCCTCAACAGATATTTGCCCCTTGATAGGTCTCATCTTGCGGTATTTGATATATGCTCTGAAACAGACCAATCCAACCGCTCCGACGGGAATAGCGAGAAGCATCCCTATTATCCCGAATAGCGTAGCAAACAACAATACCAGAAAGATGACCGCAATCGGGTGCAGACCGACCCTATCACCGACCAGTCTCGGAGTGATGACGTTGGACTCCAATATCTGCGCCGAGAGGAACACTATGAGTGCCTTAATGGTAGTTGGGACAGCATCCGGTTGAAACGATGATACTATGATGGTCAAAAGCAGCGCTGTTGATGCTCCGATATACGGAAGCAGGTTCAAGCAACCCGCGGTTATCCCGATCAGCAAGGCATAAGGCACTCCGGCAATCAACCATAGACCAAAACCGATCCAAGTTGAAAGAAACAGGATAACCAGCACTTGCCCGCGAAGGTAACCTCCAAGTACTCTGTTAATGCCAACATAAAAATCTTGTGCTAAGCCCTTGAAGTTCTCAGGAACTACGGCAAAAAGTTTCTTTCGTCCATTCTCCATCTCGTTGAGATAATAAATCGTGAGGATAGGTATCAATATGATGTTAAACAGACTGGAAATGAGCGTGACAATTCCCCCCAGTGCCTTGCCACTCCATTGACCGAACGAGTTGAACATGTCCTCTGTCTTGTCCGCCAATCCCATCTGCATTCTTTCGATCAGGTCTTCTGCCGGAATATCAACCCTTTGCGACAACCACGGCAGAAAACTAAGTTTTGTCCAGCCCACAACCTGTTTCAGCCAATGTGGTACGTTAGCAGTGAGGTCAGCCACTTCCTGAACAAGCCTCGGAACGATCAGCAGTCCAATACCAACCATTGCACCGAGGATTACAGCAATAATCAGCAGTATTACCAGCGGTTTGGGCCACTTCTTTTCTACGAGCCATTCGACCCCGGGATTAAGGGCATAGGCAACTATAAATGCGATGATGAACGGCAGCAGCAGTGAATGAAACCGCTGCCAGACAGTAAACAGGATAACCAGTCCGACAATCACCAGAAGAGGACGCAGCTCTACGAGATTTCGGAATGGATAAACCAGCACAAAGATCGCAGAAGCCAACAAAAGCGGGCTAAGCTCATCCTGTACCGCATACAACAGGAATATGGTCAGGATCAGCACAATACCGGTCAGCAACCAATACGTATGTGACCTTTCCATTTTTGATAGGATGGGTCGCTTCCTTCGATCAAATTGAGGCAGACCGCCTTTACTATCCATAAATTACCCCTTCACTGTTCCAAGCGGTTTCATCCGTGCTACTTTGCGGGAGATTCCGGCTCCCTGCACGGCGTCAACCACTTGATGAATATTCTTATATGCTTCCGGAACTTCTTCATGCAGTGTAAACTTTCCTTTCGACCGGATGGCAACGCCGAGTTTTGCCATCCGCTGTTTGATGTCCTCACCCTTGGTAGCTCTGATCGCCGCCTTGCGCGACATCATACGCCCGGCTCCGTGACAACTGCTGCCGAATGTAGTCGTTTCGGCTTTCCCAGTTCCAACAAGCACAAACGACGCCCGCCCCATGTCACCAGGAATTATAACAGGCTGTCCATATTTGCGATAATTATTCGGAATTGACGGATGCCCCGGACCGAATGCTCTTGTGGCACCTTTGCGATGCACACACAGTTTCTTCTGTTTTCCATCAACCTCAAAGGATTCTATCTTGGCGATGTTATGAGCAACATCCCAAACCATTTTCATTCCGAGCTTCTCCCATGACTTCCCAAAGTGTGATGACAGTGCCTCTCGTACCAAACTGGTCATCGCCAACCTGTTTGCCCAGGCAAAGTTTGCCCCGCACTTCATTGCTGACAGGTAGTTCTGTCCCTCTTTCGATTGAATCGGAGCACATGCGAGTTGACGATCCGGCAGGTCAAGCTCATATTTACGCACAGCCTGCTGCATGATTTTTAGCTGATCCTGACAGATTTGATGTCCCATCCCCCTCGAACCGCTATGTATCATCACCACCATCTGACCTTTGAACAGCCCGAAAGCTGCTGCCACCTGTTCATCATAAATATCTGTGACTTCCTGTATCTCAAGAAAATGGTTGCCTGATCCGAGTGTACCGAGCTGTCGCTGTGCACGTTCACGTGCTCGAGGTGAAACCTGTGACGGATCGCCACCTGTCATGCAGCCGTTCTCTTCCATGTGCACCAAATCATCTTCTTCCGCCAAACTGTTGTCAACAAGCCATTGTGCACCTTCGGTCAGGACATTGATGAGGTCTTTGTCCGATAGTCTTATACTGCCATGCGATCCGACTCCGCATGGAACAGTGTTGTACAGTGCATCCACCATCTTTGGAATCTGTTTGCGGACATCCTTTGCGGTCAAGTCGCTGCGGAGCAGACTGACTCCACAGTTAATGTCGTAGCCGACTCCTCCGGGCGATACCACGCCTTCATCAAGGTCAAATGCTGCCACACCACCTATCGGAAAGCCGTATCCCCAATGGATATCAGGCATTGCCATTGATGCGCCGACAATCCCCGGCAGTGTAGCGACATTGGCGACCTGTTTGAGAGCATTGTCTGAGACGATATGAGACAGCATCTTTTCGGAAGCGATGATCTCTCCGGGCACACGCATACCTTCAACGCTGCCGAGCGGGAGCTGCCAGCGAAAAGTGTCAATCTGCCTGAGTGTCAGATTAGGCTTTCCCATATACTGCCTCTTAGCGGTGGGGCGTGATAAATCACGCCCTACCTGAAACTTATCAAATAATACTACCAGATCATCAGATTACGCCATAGCATGTTTGTGCTGCGGGTACGACCTGCGATAATACCGGCGACATTGCGCATGAACAGGAAACCTATGCTTGGGTTGTTTTCGAGGTATTGGATCAGATCCTCGTAATCCAGACGATAGAGAACCACATTATCTTCAGCATTGACAGAGGCTGATCGTGGTGAGCCGTCAACGAGTGACATTTCACCGAACAGCTCTCCCTGCCGCAGCGTAAATATGATCTCCTTACGTTCTTCATCTGCAGGAGTAATGTTCAGCGCAATAGATACGCGACCTTTACGGATAAGATAGAGATCGCGGGAGCTGTCATCTTCTCTCAGGATGACAGAGCCTTGGGGATAGTTATGCCGACTGCTCACTGATGCTAAACTCCTGACATCCTCGTCGGGAATGTCCCTCATTAGACCTGTTTCATGGAGCAACCTAATTACATCATTCATATATTGTTCTCCAAATTTAGCCTACTTTCTTGTGTGCCCAACTTTAGTTGTCATTCTGGTAAAACAGCCTGTCCGAGAACAGTAAATTCCCGCTGTCAGGTCGCCGTACCTGACAGCCACACTATTGATATTACGTAAGTTATGCTGTCAACCACGGCGGATTGACAGCGGCTTTTCCTATTATCGGACAGACTCTTTCGCAAGAATGACATATCACACTCCTTTCAGCGCATTCCCAAGATCATTACAAATGTCACGCGGATCTTCGATCCCAACCGATAATCGCAGCATATTTTCCGCTATTCCGGCTTCTTTTAACTGTTCAGGAGTATAGCTTGAACTGACAGTGCTTGCCGGATGGCAGACCAAGCTGTCACAATCACCGAGGCTGACTGCATTGGTAAAAAGTTCGACTCTGTCGGTAACCTCTTTCGCTTTCTGACGATTGCCTTTGATCTCAAACGCAATCATACCGCCAAAGTCACTCATCTGCTCACATGCCAGTTTATACCCCGGATGTATCCGCAAACCGGGATAGTTTACAACGTCAACTTTTGGGTGAAAACTAAGGTACTGTGCAACCTGCATCGCATTTTCGCAATGCTTCTTCATGCGGATGGCAAGAGTCTTCAAACCTCTCAGAAGAAGCCAGGCACTGAACGGGCTAATACAGGGTCCGACATGGTTCAGCGTCTCTTTTCTGATACGTGTGAGAAGTTCACTTGTGCCGACAACAATTCCTGCAACGGTATCGCCGTGACCCCCGATATACTTAGTGGCACTGTGAACAATCACGTCAACTCCAAACTCAAGTGGACGCTGCAGAGCCGGAGTGGCAAAAGTGTTGTCAACCGCCAGCAGAATATTGTGTTTTTTGGCAATGCGGACGCATCCGGCAATGTCAACAATGTCAAGGTTCGGATTGGCTGGGGTCTCTATAAATAACAATTTGGTGCGGTCATCAACGGCGGCTTCGAGAGCTTCCAGATCAATAGCTGAAACCTCGCGACATTCAATGTTCATTCGTGGCATGAATCCGATATTCATGGCGTGTGTCCCGCCGTAAATTGTGTTGGCGGAAACGTAATTATCACCTGATTTGCATATAGTTAAAATTAGCGATGTCGTTGCAGCCATCCCGGAGGAGAATGCCAGCGCCGCTTCACCTCCCTCAAGAAATGCCATCTCCCGTTCAAGTGCCGTCTCAGTCGGGTTGCCCAATCGGGAGTATATGTATCCTTCCTCAGTACCTTTGAACAGACCCTCTCCATGATCGCTGTCACGGAAGGCAAACGTTGAGCTTTGATAGATAGGAGGTGCAACAGCCCCGGTATAAGGATCGTGTCCTTCTGAACCGTGAACTGCGAGTGTGTCAAACTTCCACTCTTTTTTTACCATTTAATTGTCCTTTTATGTGCAATTCTATTTTGGAGTATTCACAAAAAGTGATATTGTAGTCGCGGTTGTCTCTCCCACGACGTCGGACTTGTGACAAGTCCGACTACAGAACAACAATATCGCTCAAAGATAACACTCTCTTCAAATTTACTTCTATTTCAATAACCTGATGTCTATTTACTTAATTTCTGTACCAGCTCGATCAGAACGCCTCCTGTTGTGCGGGGGTCGAGAAACAGTATCAAATTCCCCTCAGCCCCAATCTTCGGTTCTGATGACAGTCCTTTTATTCCTTTGGCTTCACACTGCTGAAGTGTGTCCTTAATGTCATCCACATCAAATGCCAGATGATGCAGCCCTTCACCTCGTTTTGATATAAACTTTCCGACCGGAGAATTGTCACTTAGAGGTTGAACCAGCTCAATTCGCGTATCACCCGCTGTCAACAGTTGCAACTCGACACCCTGTTCCTCAATAACCTCTCTTTCGCCAACTCTCAAGCCCAATAGCCGGTATATCTGAACAGAAGCATCAAGATCTCGAACCGCTACTGCGATGTGATTGAGTTTGCCTTCGAACGGTACACTATCTGTTTCCATCCATTCAATATAAAACAGGAATTGAACTGTTGCAACCGATCAAGACTTGCGAGGATTTATCGTCGAACGTATTTTAGTGGAGTTTTTAATCTAAGTGAGAATAATGATAAAAAAACCGATAAATTACCGATTTGAACCGTTTAAGATAAAGATGGTCGAGCCGATTCAGGTTGCAGATCCTTTGACTGAATCAGCGACCAAAAGAAGAGAAGAGGTGCTTGAACAGGCACACTATAATCTATTCTATGTACCGGCTCAGGATATTTCCATTGACCTGCTGACAGATTCGGGCACCGGCTCGATGAGTCAGGATCAATGGTCGGCGATGATGTTGGCTGACGAATCATACGCTCAGGCGATCAGTTTCACGCGTTTTGAAAAAGCTATTCAGGATATTATATCCACCGACTTTCATATCATCCCGACACATCAGGGACGTGCGGCTGAAAATCTGCTGTTTTATGCGTTGAATGAAATGGCTGCTGATGCCTCGAGTGATGGACGACCGTTGCGTCGTCGGGTTTTGATCAACTCATTCTTCGACACAACCGCCGCTAATGTGATGCTTCACGGCGCACTGACCGAAGAGGATATAGGCGGTGTCAACGTTACCGGGCTCAGCTCCGGTGCAAGACGAAAAATTGAGATCAATCTGAAACGAGAACTGTTGATCGGTCGAAATCAGTTGGTAGTTGACCAGTCGAGAAACGATCTTTTTGAGCACGGTATGTTCGGCGGTAACATTGATCTGGATAGATTGGAAACAATACTGAAGGATGATCCCGCCCGTGCTGAAGTGCTTCTTGTCATGCTGACCACCACCAACAACACCGGTGGAGGTCTTCCCGTTTCGATGGCGAATCTCCGTGCGGTGCGCCAGATGGTTGACCACTACAGCAAAAACGATCCGGTGTGGGCGGACGGATTGCCGCCATTGATGCTGTTTATGGATGCATGTCGCTATGCTGAGAATGCTTATTTCATCCAGCAGCATGAGCCGGGTTACAGCGATAAATCGGTCAAGGACATTGCAGGTGAGATGTGGAGTCTCGTTGACGGGGGAACAATGTCTGCCAAGAAAGACGGAATGGCTAACATGGGTGGGTTCCTCGCCTGCCGTTCCGGTCAGTTGAAGCAGCGTGTGTGGGAGCACATGGTTGAGATCGAGAGCTTCTTCACCTACGGTGGGCTGTCCGGTCACGATATGGAGGCTGTAGCGGTCGGGATGCGCGAAGGAGTCGAAGATGCGCGGGTCACTCAACGCATTATGCAGGTGCAGCGGTTGTGGAGATGGCTCAAGGATGAGGGTATCCCGGTTAAAGAGCCTTGCGGCGGTCACGGCGTGTTTGTTCAGGGACGCAAATTTTGGGAGAAGGACAGCAGACCGCTGATTGCACCTGAAGATCTTCCGGGGCATACTTTGGCGAACGAACTTTTTCGTCGTTACGGCATCCGTGGATGCGAGATTGGGACGATCATGTTCGGCGATTACATTGCAGAGACAGGCAAACCGGCCATAACCTCACCCGACGACAATGTCAGATTGGCTATACCGCGGCGCGTTTACACGGATACGCATCTGCAATACGTCGCAGCATCGTTGGTTGATCTGTATTCCGAGCGGACCAAAAGCCCGTGGCGCGGCATGAAATTCAGCTACCGACCGGATGCGCTGCCACACTTTTTGTCTCATTTTACACCTATAAAAGCAAGTTAAACAATAGAGGTGTTAACTTTGAAGTATTGTTATCTGTAGTCGGGTTTGTCTCAAGCCCGACGTCGTGGTTGAGACAACCACGACTACAGTATTACAACTCTGTTAACACTCGCTAATACAAATGAAAAAATCAAAAGGATATGACGCACTCGATTACTACCGAATAGACGATATGCTCTCCGATGAGGAGCGGATGGTTCGGGACATGGTGCGCAGTTGGGTAGAGAAAGAAGTAATCCCGTATGCCGGGCAGTGGGTTGAGGACGGTGAGTTTCCGATGAAGCTTATACCATCAATGGGTGAGCTTGGCTTGCTCGGACCGACCATGCCTGAGGAGTATGGAGGTGTCGGTGCATCCAATATCGCTTACGGCTTGATGATGCAGGAGCTTGAGCGGGGTGACAGCGGTCTGCGCAGTTTTGCCTCAGTGCAAAGTTCGCTGGTGATGTACCCAATTTTAGCGTATGGCTCGGAAGAACAGAAGCAAGAATGGCTGCCAAAGCTGGCGACAGGTGACAAAATCGGCTGTTTTGGACTGACAGAACCGGATCACGGTTCCGATCCCGGCTCAATGATTACGACTGCAGTTAAAGATGGTGACGGATACATCCTTAACGGTGCGAAGATGTGGATTACAAACGGCTCAATTGCGGATGTTGCGGTTGTATGGGCAAAAGTGGAAGGAGAGGTCAGAGGCTTCCTCGTTGAGACTGACAGACCCGGCTTTTCAGCACCAAAGATGAAGCACAAGTGGTCGCTGAGAGCATCAGTTACTTCAGAATTGATCTTTGACGACTGCTACGTAAATGCGGATGCGCTGCTTCCAGAAGCGAGAGGTTTATCCGCTGCGCTTGGCTGTCTGACACAGGCTCGCTACGGGATTGCATGGGGAGTGCTGGGTGCTGCGATGGCTTGCTTTGACGAGGTTCGACGCTATTCGCTGGAACGGATGCAGTATAAAAAACCGATAGGGGCGTTTCAACTCGTTCAGGAGAAGCTGGCAGAGATGGCGACCGAGATCACCAAGGGACAGTTATTGGTTCATCGCTTGGGACAGTTGAAAGAGAGCGGAAAGATGACGTTCCAGATGGTTTCGATGGCTAAGCGGAATAACTGTTATGAATCATTGGTGATTGCACGGAAGGCGCGCGAGCTTTTGGCTGCAGCTGGGATCACATATGAGTTTCAATCCGGCAGGCACATGAACAATCTCGAGTCGGTGTTCACCTACGAAGGGACGCATGACATCCACACGCTGATACTGGGTGCGGACATCACAGGAATTGAGGCTTATAGGTAGGGATTCACAACAGAATATACGGATTATGGATTCCGGATCAAGCAGTCTGTCCGAGAATGTTTTTCAGTATAGATTTTCAT
>CAZVKN010000052.1:0-15224 GCA_964627035.1 uncultured bacterium
TATAAGTCCATAACACTAAATATAATTTAGTGCAAGAACTTAAGCAATCACCTATTTTAATAATAATGATGTGATCGCAGGAACTGTGCATAGCTTTCAAGGAACAGAAGCTGATGTTGTGATTTTTGATCTGGTTATTGATGAGCCACATTGGAGAGCAAATTTGTTCTGGCCAAAGGTAGATGAACAAATTAAGAGAATGATGAATGTAGCTCTAACAAGGGCAAAATTTAGATTAATCGTTATTGGTGATTTTAATTACTGCTTAGCTCGTGGAAAGAAGTCATTTCTTGGAAAAACACTACTCCCCTTCTTGTTAGGTTCTTACCCAAAAATTGATGCTGCTCAATTATTACCCGAAGGATTAGCAGCTCGTGCAGCGGATGCACAAATTACAGCCATAGGAGGAGAAGTTGAATTAGATAGCGAAAGGATTCTCACAACTCAGACAAATTATTACCGTTTCCTCATTTCTGATTTTAATAATGCTTGTAAGAGGATAATAATTTATTCTGCCTTTCTTACAAAGAACAGGATGACCTTTCTTTTACCTGCATTACACGGAGCACTATCACGGAGTGTGGAGGTGTTTTTAATCACAAAATCACATTCTGAGCGTTCAGCCAAGGAAATTCAAAATATCAGGACAATTGAAAATCAGCTAACAGAAATAGGTGTGGTGGTGATTCACAAGATGGGGTCACATGAAAAACTGATCTTTATTGATGACGACATTCTTTGGGTAGGATCACTGAATACTCTAAGTCAAAGAGATTCTCAAGAAATAATGGAGCGTCGAAAGAACCGGAATGTATATCTGGATTACATAAAAACTCTGAGGCTTCAAGAATTACTTGAAGTCCAAGGAAATCCAGAATCAAAGTGCCCCATTTGTGATTCCGAAATGATCGCTTCCGAAGGTGCTGATCAACCTTTTTACTGGCGTTGTGTTAATGATAAGTGTTACACGAGAAGTATTGATCAGCCATACCCATTTGACGGTGTTCTTAAGTGTCATAATTGCAATGCTTCATTATCCTTTGGATATTGGGGTGAATCCCCCTACTGGCGTTGTGATGAAAACACACGTCACAGACAACGAATATATAAATCGCATTTACGACTTCCAAAAATGGTAAAGCTCATACCAAAAAAAGAGCATAGGAAAATATGCAGATTATATAGCCTGAATTCATTAACTGAATTAATCAGGAGTGATCAATGCAACAACACAGACATATTGCAGAAGACTCTATTTGATTGATTAGAGCCCTTTTGGGTGCACTGCAGGTTGCGGGTCGTCGTGTGGAGGTAGTACAACAGACGGATAAATTTGCTGTTTTTTAGTTGCATGGACATCTGTCCAGGAATTACGTTATTTGTCATTCCTGCGAAGGCAGGAATCTCCTAAGTTATTGTTAACACTGGATTCCATATCAAATTAGGAATGTCAAATTGTCTGCTGTCAGGTCGCCGTACCTGACAGCCATCTGACAGATATTTCATAATTTAGGCTGTCAACCGCGGCGGGTTGACAGCGGATTCACATATTCTCAGACAGACTCATGGGCGTGATGAATCACGCTCCTACAGGATTCAAAGCTGCTTAATCCTGATTACACAGCACTCCTTTTAACGCTGTCCAGGCAGCCGTTTGAGGACTGACAAGGTAGGTTTCACCGAGTCCCTGCTTGCCCTTGAAATTTCGATTTGAAGTTGAAACCTGTACTTCTCCTGCTCCGGTCATGCCGATCTGCCCTGAAGCGCAGCCGCCGCATCCCGCTTGGGAGATAATCACACCTGCCTTTATCAAATCCTGAAACGTGCCGTCATCGAGGATACGCTCGTAAACAGAACGAGTAGCGGGCACCATCTTCATCATTACACCGGGTTCAATCTTCTTTCCGCCAAGAATGTCCGCAACAGCACGAAAATCCTCCCATCTGCCGTTGGTGCACGATCCGACGAACACGCTGTCAACCCGAACATCTTTTATTTCACTAATAGGAGTCCCACCGTTTGGAGTCGGCGGGGGGGAAACCATTGGAGGCAGCGAAGATACATCATAGCGATATGAAGCAGCATAATTTGCATCCGAATCAGCTTCGGGCTGTTCTACATCAATTTTATGATTTTGTCTGTAAAACTGGGCAACTGAATCGGACGGTGGCAGAAAAAACGCAATCGCTCCCGCTTCCGTTGCCAGCGAGCACAGAGTTATGCGTCCTGCAAGATCGAGCTTCTCAACAGCCGATCCGTATATCTCAACCGCTTTTCCTAATGCTTTATCCGTTCCGAGTTCATTCAATAGGTACAGTGCAAGATCTTTTGCGTGAGTATTGGCAGGTAAATCTCCGTCAAGATCAACACGGACAGTTTCAGGTACTTCAAACCAAGTCCTTCCGGCGCGGAAGATATATGCAATATCCACATCACCCATGCCCTGACCGAACGCTCCGACTGCACCGAGTATGTTAAAATGTGAATCGGTTCCGACAGCCGTCTGACCGGGCAAAACCAACCCCTTTTCCATAGCAACGTGTGTGCCGATTCCTGCATCCACGTCATACAGATGCACATTGTGCTCTCTGGCAAATATCCTGCACAGATGCTGATTGTTGGCGTAACCTGTGGTATTCGCAGGGGCATTGGTGTCGAACGTGAATGCTGTCCTGCCGGGGTCAGCCACAGGATTGTCAGGGAATTTGACGTTCAGATGTTTGACAACATTAGGACCACCGAAATCTCGTGCGGATCTGTAGTCAATATCTATCCAGACAATACTACCGGGGCTGACTGATTTTGCATCCGTGTGACGGGATATGATTTTTTCTATAATAGTGTGAGACATGTTGTAGTCAATTAGTATTTGTTTGATGTGAAGTTATAATCTGTAATCAGGCTTGTCCAAAGCTAGACATGTGGTTGAGCCCAATGTCGTGGTTGAGACAACCACGACTACAATTTACACTCTCACTGTTTTTATGTCATCTTGAAACCTGATTTCTCAACCGTTTCCTTCAGAAGAGACTGATAAGGTTGTTCACCTTCATATTCGACCTCAACCTTTTTTCCGAGATGATCAGCTTTAACAGCAGTAATTCCGGGTAATTTCCTGAGTCCGTTCTCAACTGCTTTTTCGCAGCCACCGCAGCTCATTCCGGTGACCTTTATAATTAAAATTGCCATGTTGTTCCTTTATAATGTGACTTCATTCCAAACAGATTCTTTTCAGTTTGTCCGGATCCACAGGTATAGCCCCGACTTCAGCGATGACTACACTTGCTGCACAATTGCCGAGACAGGCAGCTTCAACAATGTCGGATCCTCCCGCCAATGCAGCCATAATGGTGGCAATAACCGTATCACCTGCTCCGGAGACGTCATGAACCTGTCGCGCTTGGGTTGGGAGGAAATGCACATCGTCCGGGGTGAACAGTGCCATCCCATGTTCACCGCGTGTGACGAGCAAATGCTCGACCTCGAGCTTGTCTTTTACTTCATGCCCGGCTGTAATCAGTGATTTTTCATCTTCAACGTTGTAGCCGACTGCAGTTTCAATTTCACGCAGATTGGGCTTGAACAGTGTTGCGCCCTTATACGCCCAGAAATTGTTCCATTTTGGATCAACTCCGACCGAAACGGAGTTAGTTTGACACAATGCGATTATTTCTTCAATTAAATTAGGAGACAGTACACCTTTGTTATAGTCTTCGAGGATGACCGCATCAAGTTGACCCATTACCGACTCTAACTGGTTCAGTAGTCTATCGCCTATGGATTTGTCTAAACCGTCAGTTTTTTCACGATCTATACGAACGATGTGCTGATTGCCTGCGATTACACGTGTTTTTACGCTGGTAGGACGTGTAGGGTCAATGATGATGTTTTCACTGTCGAATCCAGATTTATTAACTGCATCAAGGAGATGTTTACCTTCAGGATCATCTCCCACTACTCCGAAAAGGAAAAGATTTGCTCCGAGTGAACCGACATTTGCCGCAACATTCGCAGCACCACCGAGGTTGTATGACTCTCCTTCAAGTGAGAGTACCGGAACCGGTGCTTCCGGAGAGATTCGATCTACTACCCCCCATATATATTTATCCAACATCAAGTCACCGATGACTGCGATCCTGGCGTTCCTGATGCCGCTAAAAATCTTGTCCAATCTATCCGAGCTGAATTTCTTCATCTATATCCCTAAATATTCACAGCAATATAACTACTGCAATTCAAACTGACAAGCATATTTACGTTAAAAAGAGACGAAAGGAAATGATGTAAATAAATATTCTCAAACTTTATTTGCCAATGTTGAAATTGATTGTGTTTATGTCACTACTCTCAGTGACTTGCACCGGTATCTTTACTCTCTTGTGAGCACGCCAGCATAAACCGATATTGTCCATACTGCAGTACAGCCAGTCAACCTCAAGAATTACATCATCTGAACCGACAGTCCACTCAATTGGAATAGTGAATTGCTTACCGAATTCTGCCGGAATTGACACTACATCTCCTTCTTTCGGTTTGGCTATAGAACCACCATTTTTCAACGTCAGAATGACATCCGAACCGGGATTAAACTTGGTATTAACAGGTAAATCTATCGTCAATTGAATACTGCCTCTTCCGGGTTTGACAGATTGCATCTCCAAAGTGACATCAATATCACCATGAGATGTAGCAGCAGATTTCTCATGAACATTCAGAGTTGTTACTTCTCGAGTAAGAATGTCAATCACCCGGATAGCATTATTATCCGTGTCAGCCACATACAATTTCCCATCGTGGTAATCAAGTCCACCCGGTTCATAGAACCGAGAAGATTCTCCTTTACCATCCTGATATCCCTGCTCACTGCCACCTGAAAGTGTTGTAGTCAGCCGTGTTTTCGGATCAATAGTCTTAATCTTTGAGTTGTATGTATCCGCAATGTATAGCAGATTACCGTCTGAAGTCACACCAAGCGGATGCTGCAGCCGAACTTTGTCACCGATTCCGTCAACATCACCGAATTCAAACAGATCTAATCCAACAACCGTGCCTACCCGACCATCCTCCGGATACAGCTCCACAAATCGAATTGCAGACACTTCGCTGTCAGTAAAATAGAGCTTGTCACCAATAATGCTAAGACCGCTCGGTTGAGCGAGCGATGCCCGTTTACGCAGACCGTCCAGAAGACCCTCGCTGCTTGTTCCTGCGAATGGTGCTGTCCAACCATCTTCGAGCCGGATTGACCAAATCTGATGCGAACCCGCCATTGCTATGTATAACTGTCCATCCTTGTGCTTCACATCCCAGGGAGAGGCGAGCTGGACTTCCTGTCCCCATCCTGGTTCACCACTTCTCCAACCTGCTTGTGAGCCGTTACCTGCAACGGTTGTGACAGTTCTTGATTTCAAATCAGCCACTCTGACTGCATGATTTTCGGTATCCGCTATGTATAGTTTGTCACCAACCAGCTCCATACCTTGCGGATGCTTGAACTGAGCAGATTCAAAATAACCATCAACATATCCATATCTTCCCGATCCGATGCTACTTATCACCTCACCATCTTCTAACCTGCATATCACAATCCGGTTATTGTTCTGATCAGAAACAAACAGACGTTCACTTTCTCCATCAACCAGCACTTTCCCCGGAAATGAGAGGTAAGAGTCAGTTTGAGCCTGATCTTTCTCTCTCTCAAGTGCGAGTGGAATGGGAGTCCTGTCAATTTGGTCACCATACTCTTTCACCATCTGCCGGATAAGTTCGGCATACCGATCATACACTCCCTCACCGGAGCTGGACATTGTCAGATGTCCATACGGATCAATCAGAACAATAGAGGGCCATGCACGGATTCCGAACGACTGCCAGATGATGAATTGACTGTCGTTGACTACTGGATGTTCAATCTCATAGCGCAAGATCGCTTTGTGGATATTTTCCGTTCCCTTTTCCTGAGTGAACTTGGCACTATGGACACCGATCACGACCAGTTCATCCTTAAATTCTTCTTCAAGTTGCTTCAGGTCGGGAATAACATGCATACAGTTAATGCAGCAGTATGTCCAAAAATCCAGCATTACAATCTTGCCCTGCAGGTCAGTTAGTTTCAACGGCTTGTCCACATTGAGCCATTCCAGCCCATCCGGAAATTCGGGCACATACATTTTCGACGACCTCTCTTTTGGTTTTTCAGATCCTGCCGGTGAGCAGGACATTGATATTGTTATTACGATTCCAATTAATAGCAGCATTCGCATGATTTATGTCTCTCCTAAACCTATCTTAAGGAAATACGCAGGGACATATACTTTGTTGAACGATGTGCGGGCACCATTTGAAGGAATGGGGACAGTTGCTTAATTGCCGTAATAGAGTTATTTTTGAAAGAAGTGCCTCTAATAGGATATGTAGTCGTGGTTGCCCCAACCACGACATCGGGCTTGAGACAAGCCCAACTACAAATTCAACAATGAGTTGACAGCATCTTCTCAAAGACAATGTAACCACTTTTGCGACGAATGAGCTTATTCAATATTCTCGTGATCATATTATCGGCGGTCGGAACATGCAGCGCATATTCTTCATTGATTCAACGTTCAGGTGAATATTTGTTGATTAATGATTTGGAGTCCGGTTGGTCGGAATATAGTGACAGGTCACAGCACTTTTGGCAGTATGATGGTAATCGTGTCAATGTGAACCTTGCATCTGCGAAGGAAATTGCGATCCTGCCCGGAATGAATGGCTATGCTGCAGAAGCTATTATAACGGATAGAGAAAAAAACGGGAAGTTCAAAGATCTCGCTGAATTAAAAACACGCACGGGATTACCGAGTACATTAATCGAACATTTGGATAGACTTATTAAATTCAGCGATCCTATTGATTTTCAGGGACGTGTACATGTTCGGGCAAACAGGCGATACGGATCGAAGAACGACCACGATGTTGAACGGTACGATGGATCCCCTATTGCAATAACTCAAAGATATATGCTGTCAAACAGATCATTAAAGATCGGTGCAACATTTGATAAAGACAGGTATGAACCTGAAATCACAGATTTAAGTCGTTTTTATCTGTTGTACAGTCGTGATAAATTTCAATTCATTGCAGGTGATTTCCACATTAATCATGGAGCAGGTTTAGTGTTGTGGACACGTCCATCATATTTCGATGGATTTCACTCTTCTTCGGCATATAAACTTAGGAAACAGGGAATTCAACCAGCTAGAGAGACGACTCAGAATAGTGGGCTGAGGGGAGTAGCCATTCAGCATGAGTGGGATGGAGGAGGTTTATTTGATGTTTTTATGTCACAAACTCAATACGATGCAACGATTTTTGGTGAAGGTTTGAACAGATTATCCTCTTCCGGGCTGCATCGAACAGAAGGTGAAACAGTGAAGAAGAATTCTGTGACCGAAAATGCAACCGGATTTCTGCTAACTTCTCCGGTTTGGGATAAAGATTGGAAAGTAAAAATATCATCCTCAGGTTATCTCGCGAAATTCGACAAGGAATTCGAATACCCAATTATTAATGAACGTGATTTATTCCTGTTAAGAGGAGATATTGTCGGTGCGACAGGTATAAACTTCAATATTTCTCATCTAAGTGGATTACACACCATTAATTGCAATGCTGAGTTTTCAAGAGATAAGTATGGTAATATTGCCTGGTCAGCGATGTCTGAGTTCTCGAAGTTCAGATCCTTTAGTTGTTATGGTGCTGTTTACGATTTCCCTGAAAACTTTCAAAATCCACATGCAAAGCCACCACCGGGCAGCAGTAAACCACAAAACTGCAACGGTGGAGCATTGCTTCTAAAGCTGCGACCAGATATTTTGAAGATAAATAGGATGTCTGCCCACATTGAAATGAAACAAACTCCATTTAGAACCTATACAATTCCACATCCGACCACTTCTCTGAAAGGATCTATGATGTGTAGCTGGTCAACTTCTAACGGCAGCGATGTTATAGTTTTGTACCGTCAAAAGATCGGCGAAGAGGGAAACGGGGAGCGGTTGCCGACGGATGACATTAACGAGCAAAAGTTTCGGCTGACTGTCTCATCAATTCCTCTATTGGATAAAAACTGTAAAATCTGGGTTGAAACAGCTTCTCGAGTAGTAAATGACGATCCGGCTGTTTATGGTATTGTGACAGGAGTTCGATCTATGGGAAATATCTGGAAATCTGTTCGATACAGTCTTGGTGTTTCCTATTTCAGCAGTAAAAAAGGACACTATCTGTATCAAGGTGAATATGGACTGCCGGACAGGCTTGCAGCCATAAAGCTGTCAGGCAGCGGGATGCGCATCAACGGTTTGATTTTGGTGCGCAGCAGCAGAACAGATTGGCTAGGGTTCCAAGTCGCAAGGACAGTGAAGTATTCCGGTCAATCGGGTGACATGGAACTGTATGTGACCTGTTCGTATAACTTAGATCAATCACTTCTCAAATGGGAATAAGCGTGAAGAATATTGTAGTGATCCTGTTGATGCTGATCCTTACGACCGGCTGCAACGGCGGTGATAAAGTCACCAAACTTGATGAAAGATTGCAGTTGCTGGCAGTCTATAAGCTTAACATAATGGAGCCGTCCGGGCTCGCACTCGACCGGACCCGCCAATATCTATGGACTGTCAGCGATCAACGCGATCTGCTCTACAAGATGTCGCTTGACGGTGTGATTGTAGATTCGCTGCGCTGTGACGGTAAAGACCTTGAAGGTGTTGCACAGAATCCTGCTGATCATTCGCTGTATGCGATTGATGAGCGTGAAGGTGAAATCATTCAGATTGACACCACCGGTGATGAAATAGGGCGGTACGAAGTGCCCCCGACGAACAACATTCCGTCCAGTATTGAAGGCATCAGCATAAACGGAACCGGAGACAGAATCTATGTGCTGAACGAACGTGATCCCCGTCTACTGATGGTTTTTGATGAGCAGTTCAGTCTGCTGAATCGCTATGAGCTGAACTTCTCAGAGGATTGCTCCGGATTGGCGTTTGATGAGACGACAGATTGTCTGTGGATACTCAGCGATGCCTCGCGAACAATCACAAGGTGTGATCTGCGCGGAGAGCCTTTAAGCAGATTTCAGCTTGACATCAAGGAAGCAGAGGGTATTACACTTGATCCTGAGCAAAAATTCATTTATATAGTTAGTGATAGTCGTGAAAAATTGTACGTATATCTTTTAACAGAATAGGTAGATTGGAAGACAAGAAAAAACTGTTCAGCTTTATCCTGTGGATGGTCATTATTATCGCTGCATTTGTTTACGGGATAGTTGCAGGTGACCCGCGGGATATGCTGATAGAAGCGTCCGGGCTTTGACTGGAGTGCATTGGAATCGGATGATTCTATGGCAAATCGAAAAAAAATAGACAAGCTGTTCATCCTGCGCCGCTTCACTCAGATCGGCGTCGGCACAATCTTGCTGCAGAGCTACTTTAAGGTCTTCGCATCCAAGCAAATCTACGATGGACCGCTAAAGAACGGATGCGTACCGGGATTGCTGTGTCATGCCTGCCCGACAGCGACTATGGGATGCCCGATAGGAATGCTACAGCATTTTGCTGCAACGCATCGATTTCCGTTCTATCTGATCGGCATTCTCGGCATAATCGGGCTTATCTCAGGCAGGTTCACTTGTGGCTGGTTGTGCCCCTTTGGACTCCTGCAGGATGCAATGCATTGGTTTAAGCAGTTGAAGGTCAGGATTCCGATTTGGATAAACTACGTGAAGTACCCGATGCTTGTTATAGTAACCATTGTCATCCCGTACATCACTCAGGAGCATTGGTTCAGCAAGCTTTGCCCGAGTGGAGCGTTGGTTGCAGGGATTCCATGGACGCTGTGGAATCCGATTGATCCGGTGTTTGACATGGCAGTGATCCCAACCGAATCCGTCGGTACGATGTTTTGGATCAAGTTATGGATACTCGGCATCTGCCTGATATTGTTTATGTTTATCAAACGTCCGTTCTGCCGGACTATCTGCCCGCTCGGCGCTATCTATGCATTGTTCAATCGCATGTCGCTGGTTTCAATGAAGGTGACCAATAGCTGTCCGAGCTGCGGGATGTGTCCCGATCTGTGCCCTATGGATCTGCAGGTTGAGACTGAAATAAACAGCGAAAATTGTATAAAGTGTCTCGACTGCACTCAGTGTGATCATGTCGAATTCTATTGGAATCTACCCTGGCGGAAGAAGCCTGAGGACTCTAAAGTGATAGACTGTAATCTATCTTGTGACGGATCTCCATGCTCAAATATCGAATTCCCGGACATCGAAACCAATCTGCCGGAAAAAGAGGTAGCTGAAATTGACAGATAAACAGACATTATACAAAGCAATTCCTGCCGTCTCGCGGATTCTCGATCATCAGGTCGTGAAAGAGTTATGCATAAAAAATCCTGAAAACTACATTCACAATTGCGTCAGAAAAGTAGTAGAAAACATCCGAGTATCCATTTCGGATGGGTCAATTAGTGATGAGCAGTTAATCTCTGACCTCAATGCAATCGCACTTAACGTTAAGGAAACGGTTGCTAAGGGATTGGGACACAAGCTGATACGAGCGATAAATGGTGCCGGTGTTATCCTGCATACAGGACTTGGGCGCGCTCCACTCGCCCCATCAGCTCAAGCATCACTGGCTGAAGCAGCTACACGCTACTCGATTTTAGCTACAGAACAGGAGTCGGGTAAACGAGGTGACCGTAATCGGCACACTGCTGAGATGCTGCGCGAGATCACCGGAGCTGAGGATTCGTTGATTGTAAATAACAATTCTGCGGCGGTTATGCTCGCTCTACATACGTTCGGTAGGAACAGAGAGTCAATCATTTCGCGTGGTGAATTGGTTGAGATTGGTGGAGCATTTCGAGTGCCTGATGTGATGCGTAGATCTCAGACAAAAATGGTCGAGATTGGTACAACGAATAAAACCCATCTGAAAGATTATGAAAATGCAATTACTGAAGAAACAAGTATCTTCCTCAAGGTACACACCTCTAACTACAGGATTGAAGGCTTTCATCAGGAAGTTTCGATCAAAGATTTAGTACCTCTTTCAAAGGAACGCGGACTGAAAATCATCTACGATATCGGCAGTGGTGCGCTGGTGGACTTGACCAGGTGGGGAGTTGCGTACGAACCGACGGTACAGGAGGCGGTGGCTGACGGTGCTGATGTCGTTACTTTCTCAGGAGATAAGCTCGTCGGTGGACCTCAGTGTGGGATTATTGTCGGTAAGAAAGAACTGATTGACGAGATGAAGAGCAACCCTTTGATGCGTGCATTCAGGTGTGATAAGCTTATTATATCAGCACTTGACGGCACTCTGAAACTGTTCCTCGAACCTGATAAACTGCCTCAAACTCACCCGCTATATGCGATGATCGGTGAACCGTTGGATGTCGTAAATCGTCGTGCCAACAGGATTAAGAGAAGAATTAAGGGGGCGATTGGAGATATGGTCACTGTTAAAGTAGCTGACGGTTCAACTGAAATGGGATCGGGAGCACTGCCTGCTCGCAACATTGCAAGTCGTGTTGTGACAATAAAGTCAGATAAGATGTCGGCTGATAAATTGGGCAGACAGCTTAGGTTAGCTACGCCACCACTGTTCACTCGAATCGCTGATGATGAGGTGATTATTGATGCCCGAACTGTCATTAATGATGAAGTTAAATTGATCGGGCAGGTTTTTGAACAGCTGTTTAAGGGGTGATGACTTTTTGGATTTGCGGAAAAGAAGCGGAATCCTATAAGTTACAAAATTCACTATGCCGTTAAAGGCGGACAATATACGGAATAACTTAGGAAAAGCGTGCAGGATATGCACGAATCGGTCTATTTAGAAGAGTTATTCCACCTTTTGTCCGTGTTGACATTCCAAAATTGCGATTTTATTCCTATTTGAAGCGGAATATATGCGGAACGGGGAGATTCTCAGCAGATTTAGCGGATTAAGCAGATTTTGTGATTGGGTGATTGAGGGAGTTATTCTCAGCAGATGAAGCGGATTGAACGGATTAAGTGATAATTCAAATAAAGAAACATGGGCAACAAGTAGCCCATGCCACCCGTCCATGACACCGCAACGAACTGCACATTTATCAAACATACCATAAATTCTCTAAATATCTAAACTTACCCCTTTTAATCTGACCGACTATTGCATAGTCATACAATAGCTTGTATAGTATAATAGAGAGCCACCTAACAAAACATCCCCCAACAGAAAAGTCTAACTGCATCCAGCGGATGCACAGTTTGGAAGCATCAGGATGGATAATATAGTTGTATCAGTTATCAGCTAATGCTATAATGATGAATAGAGAGGGATAATGACAGCTAAACGTGAGCACATATTCATTAGTTATGCATGGGAAGACGCAGCACTTGCCGAATGGCTCTCCCGAAAGTTAATGATTGAAGGCTATGCGGTTTGGATTGATCGTTTCAAATTGTTGGGTGGGGATATTTGGCCAGATGATATTGATGACGCAATTAAGAACCGCTCATTTCGTATGGTACATCTTCTTTCAAAGCACTCTCTTAGCAAACCCAATCCCAAAAAAGAAAGACAAATTGCTCTTAAAATCTGCGCCGAAAGGAATGAAAAGTTCTTAATTCCTCTGAAAATTGATAATTCCGAACTTGACTGGCAATTAACAGACATTCAATACATTCGTTTTGAAAAATGGGCAGATGGTTTCTATGAATTGTTGAAATCTCTTGAAGAAGGTGGTTGTCCTAAGCCTTGGCAAGAAAATGGCAAATCCCTCGCGATTAGAACTTACACTCCCAATCAAATACTTTTAGACGAGCCAGAGCAATTAATAACTAATTGTTACCAAGTTATAAAAGTTCCAAGTAAAATCTATACATTCGTACCTAAAAAGCCGTTTAGAAGAAAAAGCACAGGATGGATCTCATTTAAAGAGTGGCCTAATTATTGGATTGACGAATTACAGGTATTGGCTTTTGAGCCACCACCAGATAAACTGAAGAAAGAGTTTGGATTCAGCGAAAGCCAATCATGCTATTGGAAAATTCACTGGAGTATTAATGGAGTGCCGACAAAAAACATTATAAAGTTTTTAATAAGAAGCTCATTTTCATGTTCTATGAAGAATACGAACTTGGAATGGTATCAGAAAAAGTACTATTGGTATTTTCCAAAGAATGCTGTTGATGCAGAGAGTAAAATAAAATACACTAATCATAAGGGGAAGAGAACATTTATTAAAGCTATTGGGAATCGGCAAATAAGAAATAAAAATTATAAATATTTCCTCGCATTCTCTATGCGCTTACGAGATGACATTACTGATCATTTTACGTTTCAGATTAAGACAGAACTACATCTAACAGACATTAAGAACAATCCGATTGATAGGAATCGAATTCAGGGCATAAGGAAAGCAATTACTCGTAGTTACTTCAACCATGAATGGTTGTCTCGCCAAGAAGCAATTATGTCACACATATCTAATAAGGAGGATCAATTCACATGGGGGAGTAAAACGGATGAAGAGGTAATCTTTTCTGCAAAGCCTATTTCATTTGAATCCCCTAAGTCAATAAATGAGAAGTTACTGGATTATTTAGAACTGAATAATAAATTGCCCAGTAGAAGTACGGCAACAACATTGGACGATAACGAACAGGGGGAGGAATAAGTGAATAGAGTGAAGATTCTACCGGAACCAGAACTAGAATTTGCGCACGGTCAAAGATTGACAGATCCAAGATCGGGATTAAGTTTATTTGGTCCTTATGATCAATCTCACCCCACTCATCCCACATGTATTACGTATGCAGTTATTGGTACTGATCAGGGTTATTTGAAATTCCAAAGATTCGTTAACAAGATAAGTGGTAGAGTTGTGTCTTGTGAATATGGGGATCCAGGCACCGATTCAAAGAATGTAAGGTTATGGCCTCCTTTTCCCGGTTTTAAAACAGTATTTCAGTGTGATTTGCCAGAGAAAGCAGGATTTTTTAATTTAATAGATTTCATTGAAATTCATGATTTATTAAAAATTCAAGATACACATAGAAGAGCCTTCGAGCTAGCTAATCTTTATTACGATGCTCTGAAACGAATTTTTGAAAGAGATGAATCTTTCGGCGTAGCCTTCTGTATCATACCAGATACGATCTGGAAGCACTGTAGACCAAAATCAAAATCTTTAGATGGTCATAGTTCTACAATATCAAGAAAATATTACTCGGAAAATCAAGGTTGGTTGCTTGAAGAAGATTATATCAGAGAGGAGTATCAATTTTCGAATGATTTTCGGCGACAATTGAAAGCAAGATCAATGGAATTTGGATTACCTATTCAAATTATTAGAGAGTCTACCTTGTCTTTTGATAAAGCTAAAATTGGAGATAGACAGACAACTTGTGTGTCTGATCGTGCATGGAATTTATCCACAACAATGTATTACAAAGCAGGTGGAAAACCTTGGCGTCTATCAACGGCAAGAGAAGGTGTTTGCTATATAGGTTTGGT
The DNA here is from genome assembly GCA_964627035.1 of uncultured bacterium. Lineage (GTDB taxonomy): Bacteria > Electryoneota > AABM5-125-24 > Hatepunaeales > Hatepunaeaceae > CAZVKN01. Next base: position 14,556 of record CAZVKN010000052.1, read on the forward strand.
GTTCAAAATGACAGAAAACGATAAGTTAGCCAAAACTGCATGTAGTGCTGCTCAAATGTTTTTGGATACAGGAGATGGAGTGGTTTTCCGTGGTGAGTTCGGACCATGGTATTCTCCTGAAACAAACCAGTACCACTTAGGTTCAACTAATGCTGAGGAGTTACTTAAAGGAGTCATAAAAGCATACGAAGATCAAGGCGGAAAGAAATTATCTGAGATATTCTTACATTCAAGATCACTGATATCTGATGAAGATTTTGCAGGATATAAGTCAGCTTGTCCAAAAGGTGTGAAACTCGTTGGAATTAGAGTTAAACAAGTTATTAGTGACATGAAATTATATCGCACAGGTAAATGGCCAGTGATTAGAGGAACCATGTGGAAACTGAATGATAAATCAGCATATTTATGGACAACAGGCTTCAAGACGGACCTTTTAACATACGACGGGTGGGAAACACCAAATCCTCTTAGAATCGATATTCAACATGGTGAAGGTGAGATTGAGCAGGTTTGCAACGATATAATGGGATTAACTAAATTGAATTACAACGCATGTAAATTGGGAGATTCACAGCCGGTTACAGTAGGATTCTCTGACAAAACAGGGGAAATACTAGTGTCATGTCAACCATCAATAGTCGGATAAAGTCTTGATAGTTTTATTCT
>CAZVKN010000053.1:0-15162 GCA_964627035.1 uncultured bacterium
ATATAAGTCCATAACACTAAATATAATTTAGTGCAAGAACTTAAGCAATCACCAACATCTAAACAAAGATCCTAATTGGAAGCAAGCTAAAAGCGGTACATATTATAATAAAGAACTTGCTGAGCGGTACGGATCTTCTTGGGGTTTTTCAAGGTTCATTTTCATAAGAAAAAAGAGACCTTTAAAAACAGTCGTATGATCAAGAATATACTTAATCATATTTGCTGGACAGAGGCCAAATTGAAGAAGCTAAAAGCTATTAAATAGCCCATCTTACGTCTAAATTTTTACACTTATTATATATTTCATTCTCACCCTCCAATCTAAATCCCCTCCAACAGTAGCACAGAATCATATTAAATCACTATATTATGATGGGATGTTGTTTCATTTAGCGTAGGGGTGTAATATGTTTCGTGTCACTACACGTGCCGACTTCGATGGGCTGGTCTCCGCAGCACTGCTCACCGTCGTCGAGGACGTTGACCGGTATCGCTTCATCGAGCCTGGTCGGATTGAACCGGAGAGACCAATCATCACATCGGAGGATCTCGTGGCAAACCTGCCCTACCTCCCCGGATGTGCGATGTGGTTCGACCATCACAGCTCAAATAAGGTCAACGAGGAATTTCGGGGATCATTCTGGCTTGCTCCGTCCGCCGCACGGATTATCTACGACTACTATCACAGCGACCAACTCGCTGAGTATGACGAGCTGGTGATTGACACCGATAAAATTGACGCCGCACAACTCACCGCCGACGATGTCAGCAACCCACGCAACTATGTGCTGCTCTCTATGACACTCGATCCAAATAACGAGGAAGACGAACCGTACTGGCTGCATGTTATCAAGCTGCTGATAAAGAACGACTTGAGAAAAACAATGTCAGATCCGCTAGTCAAGCAGAGGTGCGACGAGTACAGAGCCACTAACAAGAAATTTCACAAGCTGTTGAAGGAAAATTCAAAGGTAGTCGGAAACGTACTGGTGTCTGATTTCGCTGAAATGGAAGACTATAAAGCAGGGAATAGATTCCTGCCGTATGCTCTGTACCCAGAGATTAATGTCTGGATCAATGCCGCCGTGCATCCCGGTAACAAAGTGAAAATATCCGTCGGAAACAGCATCTTCAACCTCACTTCAAAGGTCAACGTCGGGGAGCTAATGTCATACTACGGTGGAGGAGGACATCAGGGAGCCGGATCGTGCCGTGTCAAACCGAGCGATTACCGGGCAACCTTGGAAGAGATCATAATCGCCTGTCGTTCCAAATAGCGTAACATGAAAAAAGCGATTCTCAAATTGACAGACGAAGGGAGCGTCAGTGCTCTGTCATTCAGTGTTGAAGGACTGCTGGCGAGTGGCAGCAACAGCAGCGTCAACCTGTGGGACATCTTTAAGGGTGAGCTGTACGGTTGCTTTGAAGGACACAACGAGCCTGTGAGTAGTGTCGCTTTCAGCCATGACGGTATATTCCTCGCCAGCGGCAGTCTTGGGAGGAGTGTCAAACTGTGGGACATGGTTCACCTCGAACAGTACAAGACGCTGACAGGGCACACCGGATCAATTTATTCGCTTGACTTTCACCCGAGTTCACCTCTGATTGTAAGTGGTGGAGGTGATTCTACACTGCGAATCTGGGACATCGAAGACGGCGAGGAGGTTGCCTGTTTTCATTACACACATTCGGATAATAAAGTTTTGCATGCTGTCAATGCAGTAGCGTTCAGCCCTCAGGGTGATCTGCTGGTCGGCGGCGGCAGCGACGGTATGGTCAGGCTGTGGAGCCTTGAAACTTCTAAAGAGATCGGCTCAATACACGCTCACGACGGATGGGTGAACTGCATCGGGTTCAGCATAGACGGCAAGCTACTTGCAAGTGCCGGAACTGACATGATTATCAAGTTGTGGAACCTGACCTCCGGCAGGATGTACACTCAACTGCAGGGGCATGAGGGGAAGATTCTGTCAATGGCATTCTCCCCCGATAGGAGACATCTGGCAACGGGAAGTGCTGACAGGACGATCAGAATCTGGGATATCCGCAAAAAACAGTTGGTTGACACATTACGGGGGCACGAGCTGGATGTAACTTCGCTGTCGTATCTGCCGGATGGGTCAGTGCTGGCAAGCGGTTCAAACAAAGGTGTGATCAAGGTATGGGAGGTTGGACAGGAGGGAAGCCTTCTCCGCGAGGTCACACCCGAAGAGGAAGAAGCTTTGAAGAAGATGGGGTTGGACTCGACCGCTGACAACGAGATGATCCGTCGTAAATTTAAATCGCTGGCTCAGGTTTACCACCCGGACAAGCGAAAGGAAAACGATGCTGAGATATTTAGGGAAATACACGAGGCTTACAAGCTTCTTAGAGAGAAGAGAAATTTATAGGGATAAAATCACCTTCATCTTCATTCCAGCAAAACAATCACCTCATTCCCGCGCAGGCGGAAATCCAGAAATCAATGAGGTTGTTACTGGATTCTGGATCAAGCAGTCTGTCCGAGAATACGAACATCCGCTGTCAACCCGCCGTGGTTGACAGCGTAACTTAAGTAGTATCAATAATGTGGCTGTCAGGTGCGGCGACCTGACAGCGGGTTATCTACATTCTCGGACAGACTGTCAAGTCCAGAATGACAATTTTGAGTAATTAACACCTGAAACATAGTATTCATGATAAAATCAAACGAAATTCGCAAACAATTCATAGAGTTTTTCAGAAAACGCAAACATGCAGTCGTACCGTCAGCTCCTGTCGTGGTCAGTAATGACCCGACACTGCTGTTCACCAACGCCGGGATGAATCAATTCAAGGATGTGTTTCTTGAGCAAGGATCACGACCATACACCCGCGCTGTTGACACACAAAAGTGCATACGTGTATCCGGCAAGCATAATGATCTCGAAGAGGTCGGGCACTCCCCGTATCATCACACATTCTTCGAGATGCTGGGTAACTGGTCATTCGGTGACTATTACAAACAGGAAGCAATCAAATGGGCGTGGGAGCTTCTCACTGACGTGTGGAAGATTGATCCGAGTAGGCTCTATGCTACTGTTTACAAAGGTGATGACGATGTTCCTCCCGATGAAGAAGCAGTACAGGGATGGTTAAACGAAGCCGGCATCCTCAAAGATCAAGTTTCCTATCACGACCGCAAGGACAACTTCTGGGAGATGGGTGAGATCGGACCGTGCGGACCGTGCAGTGAGCTGCATTACGATTTGGGTCAACAGTTTTGTGACATGCAATCTGTACCGGGTCACAAGTGCGAAGTCAACGGTGATTGCGGACGAATTGTTGAGCTGTGGAATCTGGTGTTCATCCAGTATCGGCGCGATGACAGTGGCAAACTGCATCCTCTCCCCCGCCGTCATGTTGACACAGGTGCCGGATTCGAGCGGATCGTTCGATTGCTGGAAGGTGTCAATTCCAATTACGAGACCAGCCTGTTCTCACCCATAATTGACAAGATCGTTGATCTTTCGGGTGAAAAGTATCATGCTGACGAGCGAGGTATCCCTCACCGGGTAGCAGCCGATCATGTGAGAGCACTATCTTTCTCGCTAACTGACGGCGTGCAGCCCTCCAATGAAGGGCGCGGTTATGTGATGCGGCGGATACTGCGTCGTGCGGCGAGGTTTGGTCGGGAAATCGGACTGGAGTCACCGTTTCTGTACAAGCTGGTTGAGCCGTTGACTGACGTGATGGGCGATGCCTTCCCGGAACTCAAAGACCGCAATGAACACATTATCCGTGTCATTAGAGCTGAGGAGCAGAGCTTTGCAAGGACACTCGGACGAGGATTGGAGATATTTGGAGAGATTCTGGAAAAGGTCAGCAAGGAGAAGAAGTCTATTGTTTCCGGCAATGATGCGTTTAAGCTGTACGACACATACGGTTTCCCGCTCGATCTGACACAACTGATGGCTCGTGAACGTGACTTGACGGTTGATACGGATCGGTTTGATGTGCTGATGGCAGAGCAGCGAAAACGGGCACGGGGAGAAGCACATTTTAAAGCCACAAGCGACTTCACAGGTGGTTTGCGTAGCAGTTTCACCGGATATGTCGAGCAGGAAACAGAAGCGAAGATTTTAGCCGTTAATCGAACTAAGAAGTATGTTGAGATAGTCCTTGACCAAACCCCATTCTACGCTGAAGCGGGTGGACAACTATCCGACATTGGAGCAATCTCCACTGAAAAGGGCATGCTAGCCGTTCATCAGGTTGATCGAACAGGTGAAGTAACGGTTCATCGTGGTAAGTGGCAGGGAGACGATCTGCCCCTCGCTGGGGACAATGCAAGCGCAACTATCGAATGGGACAACCGCCTCCCGATTCAGTACAACCACACCGCTACTCATCTGCTCCACACAGCTCTGCGCAAGCAGTTCGGTTGGAATACCAATCAGATGGGTTCACTGGTTGCACCGGACAGGCTGAGATTTGACTTCAACTACTTTGAGAAACCAACCGATGACCAGTTAGAAACTATTGAACGCACAGTCAATCAAGCTATCCGTGATAACTTCATTGTCAATTCATACGAGAAACCGTATCAGGAGGCATTGGACAGCGGAATTATCGCACTGTTTGGTGAAAAGTACGGTGACGTGGTGCGTGTAGTACATATCGGCAGCGATGACGAGCCGTTCTCGCGCGAACTGTGTGGAGGTACGCATGTTAACCGTACAGGTGAGATCGGGTTGTTTCGGATTATCTCGGAGAGTTCGGTGTCAGCCGGAGTACGTAGGATCGAAGCGGTTACGGGTGAAGTAGCATTTGATCTAACACTTGCTGAACGCACCAGTCTTGAGCAGATAAAAGACCTGCTCGGCTCACGAGGCAGTGATCCGGTGGATAAGCTGGACAAGACACTCGCCGAGAAGAAGGCTGTTGAAAAGGAGCTTGAAAAGATGGTTGTGGCGTGGGCAGGTGGAATAGCAAACGAGATGATCGCATCTGCTGAATCTATCGGTGACATTAAGGTCATGGCTCGCAATTTCAGCGATGTTGAGATGGATAGGTTGAAGTTGATCGGTGACGCAATCCGGTCGAAAAGCAAACGTTCGGTGGCATTAGTCTCCAGCCCTTCAGCGAGCGGTAGTGGTCATCTTTGTTGTGTAGTTTCGGATGATCTGCTGAAAGAAGGAAAATTTAAAGCAGGTCAGTTAGTAGGTCAGGCTGCCAAGATCGCAGGTGGTGGCGGTGGTGGTCGTCCGCATCTGGCAACTGCCGGAACGAAGCATCCTGATAAATTGAATGATGCGATTAGTCAATTTATAGATATTGTCCAAAAAACACTAAAGTAAGATTTAGCTCACGCAAAGACGCTAAGACGCCAAGAAGAGAGGAAATAGATTTTTCTTCTTTGCGACTCTGCGTCTTTGCGTGAGAATAAAAAAGAGTAAATATGAGCTTATACGACAGGCTATTCCCTAATGACGGGACAACTAAGCTTTGGGTATTGATAGACCCTGATAAGGCACCGATTGACAAGCTGGTTGAGGTTGCCGAGTCCGCAGAGGATCAAGGTGCAGGTGCTATTCTGATCGGTGGCAGCTTTCTGGTAATTGACAGCTTTGACGAAGTTGTCCGCAACGTCAAGAGTGCCACTTCGCTGCCGGTGGTGATTTTTCCGGGAGGACATCAGCAGCTCTCGACCCATGCAGATGGGATACTGTTCATGTCACTGCTGTCAGGACGCAATCCGCAGTACCTGATCGGCGAGCAGGTTCGAGCTGCACCGTTGGTACGCAGGATGGGATTGGAGGCTGTGCCTACGGCGTATCTGCTGATTGAATCCGGCAATATGACCTCTGCCCTGTTTGTGTCTGACACTCATCCGATCCCGAGGGACAAGCCGATGCTTGTGGCAGCTCATGCGATGGCTGCGGAGCTGTTCGGGATGAAAGCAGTCTATCTCGAAGCAGGCAGCGGTGCGGGGCGTCCGGTTCCACCTGAAGTTATCGCAGCAGTCCGCAAGAGTGTCAGGATCCCAATCATCGCAGGTGGAGGCATAACCACACCTAAGCAGGTCATAACCGCATCTAACGCCGGAGCGCGTGCAATCGTCGTTGGAACAGCAATTGAGCAGAACGGCGGGGGGATAATTCGGGAGTTGGTGGGGGCTTTGGGGTGAGAATGTAACAAGTGAGTAGATATGTTAGAAAATGAAGAGCATGGAACACCCAACTCATATTGTAGCCGTTATGGGAATTGTGCGGAATAAGGAAAATGTCCTGCTTGTTAAGAGTCCGGTGCGTGGGTGGGAGCCTCCCGGTGGTCAAGTGGAAAACGGCGAAGACCTTATCTTGGCACTTAAACGGGAAATCCTTGAGGAAAGTGGAATAGAGGTGAACGTAAATGAACTACTGGCAATTTATTCAAATATTCGTTCAGCATCTACAGACAAAACAAAAGTAATGATGCTGTTTTCGTGTGATGCAATTGGTGGATCACTGCGGACAAGTCCGGAAAGCTGTGAAGTAGGGTGGTTTTCTCCTGAAGAAGCGATAGGAATTGTAACCCATCCATCACAAAGACACAAACTTGAAAATGGTTTAAGTGGTGATAAAATCATTTACGTGACCTATATGACAAATCCATTTAGAATATTAGATTGTCGAAAAATATGACAAGGATAAATGCAAATTTATGTCCCGCATCCTCTGGACAAACGACATACATCTGAACTTTGTTTCGACTGAACGGATCATTCAATTTGTAACCGACATTCAAAAGCATGAACCGGATATGATCCTGATCGGTGGGGATATCGGTGAGGCGGGATCGGTCGCCAAATATCTGAAGACACTCGGAAAAGCACTTGAATTGCCGATTTATTTCGTGCTTGGAAATCATGATTATTATGGGGGGAGCATCAAGATAGTTCGTCAGGCAGCGATAGAACTAACGAAGAGTGTAGAGCATCTGCATTGGCTTCCTGACACTGGAATCGTAGAGTTGTCAGACTCAACCGCACTAATCGGTCACGGCTGCTGGGCGGATGCGTATGATGGCAATTTCCTCAAGTCAACAGTCGGGCTGAACGATTACCTGTATATCAGCGAGCTGCAGCCGTTCACCGGTACGCTGCTCCAATTCAAACTACACCAACTCGGCGATGAATCGGCAGAATATGTTCGCAACATTCTGATAGAAGCGTTCAAACGGTATGATAGCGTGTATCTGCTGACACATGTACCGCCTTTTCGCGAGTCCTGTGTACATAAAGGTCACTTTGCCGACGACAACTGGGCTCCACATTTTGTATGTAAGGCTGTCGGTGATGTGCTGCTTGATATTATGAGAGACAGACAAAACAAAAAATTGATCGTGTTGTCCGGTCACTGTCATGGTGAATGCGATGTTGACATTTTGCCGAATCTGAATGCAAGAACAGGAGTAGCGGAGAACGGTCATCCAAGGATCAGCAGTGTGATCGAAGTTCAATAATAGGGGGGGCATTCCTGAGACCTTTGAAATATTCACTATTTCGATCTTTGTTCGTCATTCCCGCGCAGGCGGGAATACAGTAAACTAATGAAATTACTGGATTCCGGATCAAGTCCGGAATGACAAATCAAGCAAAAGCACTACTTTCAAATAACAACAAAACTCAAATCAACTATTGGAGAAGAAATGGAATTACAGAACATCAACTACGAAATCGAAGACGGTATCGCAATCATAACAATTGACCGTCCGAAAGCGTTAAACGCGCTCAACAGCGACACCATCGCTGAGCTGACCACCTGTGCCAACATGGTCACCGACAGTGATGAGGTTAAAGGTGTCATTGTCACCGGAGCCGGTAGCAAGTCGTTTGTTGCAGGTGCTGATATCTCAGAGCTTGCAACCAAGGACGCAATAACTGGGCGAGATTTTGTAACGGCTGGTCAGATCGCATTGAACAAGCTGGAGCAGCTCCCGAAACCGGTCATAGCAGCGGTGAACGGATTTGCACTCGGCGGAGGGTGTGAGCTGGCGATGGCTTGTCACATACGGGTCGCTTCACCGAATGCTAAGTTCGGACAGCCTGAAGTTGGGCTGGGACTGATCCCGGGATACGGCGGTACTCAACGTCTGCCGCGTCTGGTCGGTAAGGGTGTTGCGATGGAGCTGCTGCTCGGTGGTGGAATCATCAATGCTAAGGAAGCATACCGGATCGGACTGGTCAATAAGGTGATCGAAGCATACAGGAAGGATCATGAGGGCAACGATCTGCTCGACGACAAGGGTCGCAAGATTTTCGACAAGGAAGCATTCCTCACTGAGACAAAGAAAATGATGAGTGGCATCCTGTCTAAGGCACCGCTGGCAGTTGGATACTCAATTCAGGCAGTTAATCGCGGTCTGGAGCATGACCTTGCAGAGGGGTTGGCATTGGAGGCTGATCTGTTCGGGTTGGCTTGCGCAACTGAAGATTTCAAAGAAGGCACAACCGCTTTCCTCGACAAACGGGGTCCGGAGTTTGAGGGGAAGTAGCTGAATTGTCATTCTGAACACAGTGAAGAATCTCTGATTCACGACAGATTTAACAGATTAAACGGATTGAAAGAGCTTGATTGAGACAAACCCAACAATTTACGTAGCCCTTCTTCGCGGAATTAATGTCGGGGGCAAGAACAAAGTCAATATGAAACTGCTCAAGCAAACGTTTGAACGGGTCGGAATGTGTTCTGTGATGACGTACATCAATTCCGGTAATATCATCTTCACCGACAAGGATCATCCTGAATCGGAGATATCAGAGATACTGGAGAAGGCTATTTCCGAAGATTTTGGATTGAATATAAAGGTCGTTGTCCGCAGTTACGATGATCTTAAGATAGTCGTGGAGACAATCCCGGAATCGTGGCAGAACAACAAGGAGATGAAAAGCGATGTGATGTTTCTGTGGAATGAGATTGACAACGCATCGATTTTGGAAAAATTGGTAATCAAACCGGACATTGATACGGTCTCATATGTACCCGGAGCGATTCTGTGGAAAGTCGAGAGTAAAAACATTACCAAAAGTGGTAAGATGAAACTTGGCAGTTCTAAGCTGTACAAACAGATGACGGTGAGGAATGTGAATACGGTGCGGAAGGTTTGGGAAATTATGGAGGGGCTGAAGGATTCTCAGCAGATTTAGCAGATGAAGCAGATGGGGAAATACTCTTATCTGCTACATCCGCTTCATCCGCTGAGAAATAAAATAAATAAAACAACAGAGCATTAAACAAACATGAACATACCCGATCACATCAACCAACTGACTCACCGCATCATCGGTGCTTGTATGGAAGTCCATAATGAACTTGGTCCCGGATTTCCTGAAGAGTACTATCAAAAAGCGTTGGAGCTGGAGTTCGGTTATCAAGATTTGCCGTTTGAGCCTCAGAAAGCTGTGCAGGTATTGTACAAGGGAACTCAGGTCGGGTTGAATTATCTTGATTTTGTGATTGATGAGACGATTATACTGGAGATCAAAACCACAAACCACCTGACAAATGTACACAAATTTCAGGTAATCAAGTACTTTGCAGCAACGAATTATGATATTGCCTTGCTGGTAAACTTTGGTCGGGTAAAGTTGCAATTTGAGAGATTACTGCCGCCAAAGAATATACAGGGAAAGAGAAAAAGTAAATGATGTGATTCTCAGCAGATTGAGCAGATAAAGCAGATGGGGAAATACTCTTATCTGCTACATCCGCTTTATCCGCTGAGAAACAATCTGCTTAATCCGTTGTGAATCATCCCCCCGGATTCGGGGAAGCCGGACTACGTTACGAACAAACAGACGCAGGAATATCGGGACATTGTTAGCTTGGGGGAGGTGTGTATTGTGTTGGAGTAATTAATCTGCATGCTTATATTATAAGGGTACAAAACATAGGAATTATAACAATGATTACACATTACGAGTATACAGGCCCTGAAAATGAAGAATGGAACTTCGAACCAACGGAATTAGGTAAAATCAACCTCATTGTTGGTGCATCAGGATCAGGGAAGACAAGATTCCTTAACACTCTTTTTAATTTTGCATCTACTATGGTGACAGGCGATCCCTTCAGATCCGGAAAATGGAAAATATCAATTCAAACTGAAGGACATGATTACTATTATGAGTATCGTGGTTTATCGCGTATAAGTGATGCAAAACCTAAGAACACTATTGATCGGGAGTTGATGAAACGGAAAGAAGATGGTGAAGACAGTATTTTAGTTGATAGGACTGCAGATACATTTAACATTCTTGGTCAAACACTTCCTAAAATAGATCCAAGTAGACCAAGCATTACTCTTTTTGCCGAAAATCCAGAGATTATTCCACTGTATCGAATGTTTGCGCACATTATGAGGAGGAACTTCCATGATGATGCCTTAAAACAAGCGATTTCATTGCAGAATATTAACGAAGAATTTATAAGACAACTTAACTATAAACCAACATTAGATGATTTTTGGGATGGTCAGCTAACTGTTAACACAAAAATATACTTTTTTAGAGAATATTTTAAAGATTTATATGAGAAAACTGTCAGACTGTTTATGCAAATTTTTCCAACTATAAAGGATGTTAAGGTTGAGTTTTCAAATCTAAAACCAATACCCGTACCAATTCCAATTTTCTTCGTAAAAGAAAGAGGCGTAACAAAATGGATTCCTTTGCATGAGTTATCTTCAGGTATGCAGAAAGTACTACTTATAATAACTGACATTCTCTCCCTACCAGGTGATTGCATATACATCATAGATGAATATGAGAACTCTCTAGGTATTAATTCAATTGATTTCTTACCGGAACTTCTTTTGGAGCATGGTGGCGATAATCAATTCATAATCACCACTCACCACCCGCACTTAATTAATAGCATGCCAATGGAAAATTGGTTGGTCTTTAATAGAAAAGGATCAGCAGTACGAATTAAAAGCGGTCGAGATCTTGAAGAGAAATATGGCAGATCGAAACAAAAAGCATTCATTAAGCTAATAAATGATCCTTTTTACAACGAGGTAGCTTAATGAACATATACTTAGTTGTTGAAGGTTTTTTAGAAAAGAAAGTCTATCCCAAATGGATTGAATTTATCAATCCAGAGTACAAAGTTGTAGATGAGATTGATGCCGTTGTTACCAATCACCTTTATGTTGTTTCAGGTGGCGGGTATCCTAGTTATTTCGATGTCATAGAAGGTGGTGTATATGATGTTGCTGAAAATAAAACATTTGATCGATTAGTTATAGCTGTTGATTCTGAGGACATGTCATACGATCAGAAAAAGCAAGAAATTGAAGAATTCATTAATGGAATTGATATTGATATTGAGTATCAAATAGTTGTACAACACTTCTGTATCGAAACATGGGCTCTTGGAAATCGCAATATAGTACCAAGACACACGGCAGGTGAAAGAGTGAGGAATTACAGGGATATTTGGGATGTATTATTTAATGACCCAGAGGAGTTGCCTGCTTTAGATGATAATCATAACAGAGCACAATTTGCTAAAAGTTATCTACGAGCTTTACTGAATGCGAAGTTCAGAAATTTATCTTACTCTGAGCGAAATCCGAAAGTACTTCTTCACCCCAAATACTTTAAACGTGTTCGGAGTAGATATTTAGAAACAGGTCACATCGCTAGTTTCAATGACTTTTTGACAGCATTCGTATAAATCCCCCCAAATCCATGCAACACACCCACACAGTCATCTGCACGGCAGGGCATATTGATCACGGTAAGTCGTCGCTGATCATCAGCCTCACCGGATATAACCCCGACCAACTGCGCGAAGAACAGGAACGGGAGCTGACCATCGAACTCGGATTTGCGTTCTATCGCGATGATGTGACGTTCATTGACGTCCCCGGGCATGAGAAGTTCCTTAAGACCATGCTGGCAGGTGCATCCAGCGTTGACGGTTCAGTGCTGGTGATAGCCGCTGATGACGGGATAATGCCGCAAACACGCGAACATTTCGAGATACTGCAGTTGATGGGTGTCGAGATCGGTATCATCGCCCTGACAAAGATTGATCTCGTGGATGAGGAGTGGGTCGAGCTGGTCAAGGATGACATCCACGACATGACCAAAGGGACATTCCTCGAAAATGCACCAATTCTGCCACTGTCCAACCGCACCAACAAGGGGATGACCGAGTTCAAAGCTGCACTCGATGAGATGATTGTGTCAGTGCCGTCGCGCAAAGATCGTGGTCTGTTCAGGATGTGGATTGACCGCGCATTCACTATCAAGGGTTTCGGCACGGTCGTCGCAGGTACAGTGCTGTCAGGCTCAGCTCGGACAGGGCAGCGTGTAGAGATTCTACCAGAAAGCAAGGAAGCACGCATCAAACGGATTCAGGTGCATAAGCAGGATGTTCCAAAGTGCAGCCTCGGTGAACGTGCAGCTCTGAACCTGCCCGGGATTGACAAGGAGAGCGTCAAGCGAGGATCTCTGCTCGCTGCACCGGATCACTACCGCCCGTCATACATGCTCAATGCACGACTACATTTTCACAGTTCTTCAATCAAACCGTTGGAAACGAGAACTCGTCTGCGGTTTCATATCGGCAGCTCGGAGCTGATCGGTAGAGTGATCCTGCTCGAGCAGAAACCAATTCAACCGGGCAGCTCTGCACTCGTTCAGTTCAGACTGGAGAGTCAGGCGATGGCGGATGTCGGCGACCGCTTTGTATTCCGCAGTTTCTCCGAAGGGAGAGTCCTCGGTGGTGGGATATTACTGGAAATTCATCCACCTAAAGCCCGTAGAATCAGTGAGATTGACATCGAGCGACTGACTCGACTTGAATCTGCTCAACCTCGTGAAATGGTCATACAATATCTGGCAAAGGTTGGTGATTTGACCGCCAATGCGAAGAAAATAGCTCAGGAGACAGCCTCCCCAAAGAGTGAGATTATCGACATCCTCAGCGCACTCGAACGTGACGGTTTGGTAGTAGTACTTGAACCGGAACCGAAATGGTCTGTTGTTATCCAGTCTAAATATAATGATCTCCGCCTTGACATTCTGGAGTTCCTGAGACAGTTCCACAGCGAGAAACCGTACCTGACAGGTGCAAGAAGATCGGACTTGAAGGCGAAACTTATGCCGTCCGGATCACAGAAGTTACTTGAACGAATTATAAACGATCTGGTGGATGAAGGTCTGATTAAAGCAAGCGGTGAGAACGTTAGACTTGCAGATCATAAGGTCAGCTTCACTCCTGAACAGGAAAAGGTGCGGGATCAGATAAATCAGATTTATCTCGAAAGGCGTTATATTACTCCGATACCGTTTGAACTTGCGGACGAGTTGGGAGTTCCGGAGAAGGAGATCAACCCACTGATCACAGGACTATGTGAGCTTGGGGAGTTAATAGAACTGTACGGACCTGACGGTCGTTCCGTCTTTTTCCATCGAGACTGCATTGAACAGGCTCGTCAGATGCTCATTGAATTCTTTGAGTCACACGATGAGATGAAATTCTTCGAGTTCCGCGAGCTGATAGGTTCAACCCGCAAATTCACCACACCGATTTTAATGCATTTTGATGATGCAGGGATTACATACAGAGACGGTGATGTCAGAAAATTGCAGGATCAGTCAAAATAAATAAATCACCTTCGTGGTAGAATTAGAAATCAAAATTATATCTGAATGGCAATAAAAATCATCGTCCTTTCAGCTTTTACTCTGATGATAGTCATCATCGGAATAATGGGAATGCGAAGGACTCGTTCGTTTTCTGACTTCTTTATCGGTGGTGGCAACATCGGCCCGTGGATGACGGCGTTCACGTACGGAACCGCATACTTCTCGGCGGTACTATTTATCGGATTTGCCGGAAAAATCGGATGGGGATTCGGGTATTCAGGTCTGTGGATCGCCGTCTGCAATTCATTTATCGGCGTGCTCGGAGTCTGGTGGCTGCTCGGAGCCAGAATCAAACAGATGTCAGTCGAGTACAAGATCCATACGATGGCTGAGTACTTTGACAAACGGTATGATTCTAAGTTCCTTAAGCTGTTCGCATCCATATCGGTATTCATCTTCTTTATTCCCTATTCTGCAGCGGTGTTTATGGGTCTATCCTACCTGTTTAAGGCGACCTTCAACATTGATTACACTTACGCACTGTTATTCATGGGTGGCTTCACTGCTCTCTACTTGGTGCTCGGTGGATACAAGTCTATGACGATGTTAGATACTATGTTCGGAATGATAATGTCAACTGGAGTACTGATCCTGCTGTGGAGCGTAATTGACAAAGGTAACGGCATCAGCAATATCACAGCAACTCTATCAGCTATTAATCCAAAATTGACCGGAATTATCGGACCGCCCGGGTGGTGGTCACTTTTCTGTCTCATATTTCTCACTTCGGTAGCGCCATTTGCGATGCCTCAATTGATCCAGAAGTTTTTCGCTATTAAGGACAAAAGATCAATACAAATCGGCATGGTAGCATCCACTTCATTTGCACTGCTGATAGGGGGAATCGGATATTTTACGGGGGCAACAACTAGATTCTTCCTGTCACCCGATAACGCACCGAGTGCCTTCAATAACGGAAAACCAGTGTTCGATGCACTGATGCCTGAACTATTGGTGAATGTGATCCCTGAATCACTATCAGTATTGATGCTGCTTTTGATCCTTTCCGCCTCAATGTCAACTTTGGCTGCGTTAGTGTTGATATCGAGTTCATCCATTGCCAAGGATGTCTATGCCGGATTCATCAACAAAGATGTAACTGACAAACAGTTGACACTTTTGATGCGTCTCTCAAGTGTGTTCTTTGTGGCTCTATCTGTGATACTGGCGTATCTCAAACCGGCAACCATTGTCGCTATACTTGGAATATCATGGGGGGCGATAGGTTCGGTATTTCTCGGTCCGTTTATATGGGGACTGTTCACCAAGCGAGCCAACAAAGTTGGTGCTATCGCTTCCTCGCTGTTAGGTTTGTCAATATGTCTATACCTGTACATGACAGGAACGCCTTCACCGCAAGCCGGGACAATAGGAATGATCGTATCACTAACAGTGAATCCGTTGGTCAGTTTAATTGTAAAACGATAGTAAAATATTGTCAGCACTGGATTCTGGATCAAGCAGTCTGTCCGAGAATGTTTTTCAGTATAGATTTTC
>CAZVKN010000054.1:0-14675 GCA_964627035.1 uncultured bacterium
GTGAAGTTAACCTGTATCACGGGTAAGATACAAGGGCGGACTTTTAGTCCGCTCTGATAATGGATGCATCCGCTGTCAACCCGCCGCGGTTGACAGTCTAACTTTTGGAATATCAATTAGGTGGCTGTCAGGTGCGGCGACCTGACAGCGGGTTATCTGTATTCTCGGACAGACTCTTAAAGGGCGTCACGACCCATCGGGACGCCCTCCGTGTTAATTTACCCAAACAACCCATCCACACTGAGATAGCGTTCACCTGAATCTGCGAACATGGCTACGATCATTTTGCCTTTATACTCTTCCCGTTTGGACAGTTGAAGTGCAACATGAGCAGTTGCACCGGATGTGATCCCTGCCAGTATGCCTTCCTCTTTCACCAATCGTCTGCACGATTCAAACGCATCCTCTTCGGACACGAGGATTATCTCGTCCACCCGGCTTGAATCATACAGGTCAGGAACCCAACCGGGTGCTGTACCCATTATCCTGTGCGGCTTGAATTTACCCTCCTTCAGCATCGGTGCCTGCAAAGGCTCGATGCCGATCAGCTTGAACTCGGGTTTGCGTGATTTGATCACTTGCGACACCCCCATAGCTGTTCCCGTTGTGCCGAGCCCACAGACAAACGCATCAATCTGACCGTCGCTGTCCCGCCACAGCTCCTCTGCGGTTGTTGCGATGTGTGCGGTGATGTTATCCGGATTAGAGTGCTGGCAGATGTAGTAGGAATCCTCGATTGAATTGTGCAGTTCGACCGCCTTCGCACGGGCTCCTTTCGTGCCGAGTTCTGCAGGAGTCAGGATAAGCTCAGCTCCGAAAGCTCGCAGCACCTCTCGCCGTTCGACGCTCTGGATCTCCGACATACAGATTATCAGCCGGTAGCCTTTGATGCAGCATACCGTCGCGAGAGCAATCGCTGTGTTGCCGCTGGAAGCCTCTATAATGGTCGTTCCCGGTTTTAGATCACCACGCTTCTCTGCTTCGTGAATCATGTAATAGACCGGACGGTCTTTGATGCTGAAGGGGTTGAACATGTCCAGCTTGGCTATGATTCGCGCATCTGCGCTTGCGGCATAGCGGTTCAGTTTGACGAGTGGAGTGTTGCCGATGCAGTCGAGAATACTGCTTTTGATGTTCATACTATTTGACGAGCACCATGCGCTTGTGAATTTCTTTGCCGCGAGCTTCGATTTTAATCAGGTACTGTCCAATCGGCAGATCAAGCTCAACAGGGTTGAGACGGATTGGCTGATATGCGGAAAATTGCTGCTGTGTCAAGCGTCTGCCGTTCAGATCGAATATCCCGACAGTGACTCCGACATCCATTGTACCCATGTAGTTAAGTTTGACCGAACCGGAAGTCGGATTAGGTGACAGTGACCACAGGTTCAAAGTCTCTTTCAGTTCAGTTTCCGGCTTAACCGCATTCACCGGACGGCTGGCATATCCAAATCCTCCGTCCGGTCCTGTCGCTGCGTACCAGATATATACATTTTCACCGTCGTAATCTACACCGGATGAATACAACCCGCGACCTTCCCATCGTTCGGTCGGTCTCAGTTCTCGGTGACGATCCCGGTTGCGGTTGTCAACGATAAATTCATCCCCCCAGTTTTCAGACATTGCATGACCGATAGCGATTTCTCCTCGCCGATTTCCGACCGTATCCGCACCGGTGTACCACAGATGGAGCCTGTCCTCATAGTATCCTACCGACGGAGCTGCGGTGATTTCATCCCAAGTTCCCCGTGGACCGGAATGAAACGGAAAGCCTTGCACTTCCCACTGTTCGCCGTCATCGGATGTCAATAGCTGAAAGCCGTGCTCTCGCCTTGCACTGTGCTGCAGGAACATGCGGTACTGTTCACCGTCCCAGACAACAGCGTTGCAGCCTCCATGATCAATGACCGGATTGTTTTCAGACTGTGTCCATTCGACACCGTCCTCCGATGTACAGTATGATATGCCGTTCATATCAGGACCGCGGCTGACATACCACATGTGGTAAAGCTCGCCGTCGTGAAGCACTTCAGGTCCCCATACAGTCACACCGCTATCGGGAGCCATTACCGGGTTGTCATCATGGCGTTCCCATTCGATGCCATCCTCAGAAGTTGCTAACCCGAATCCACGGAAATGACCGCCTCCACCGACACTGTACCACATCATGTATTCCCAGGGGAAGTGCCTGACCACAAAGCAGGTGACTCCATTTTCATCCCATTCACCCTCTTCACCTTTGTTGAAGACGGGATTGTTTTCAAACTTTGTCCAGTTATCTCTACGTAGTTCATCGCAGGCGTCCTGCGGTGGACTGTACATCATAAGGTCATCGTCGCAATCGGCACTACCTCTGGGACAGGTCAGCGATGTCAGTGCAACAGTCAATGTGATAAGGATTGCAGTGAGCAGCGGTTTCATATACTCCTCCGAAAGTTTAATAGGCAAGCGGAACAATAGTAAGACCTTTGAAATGTCCACTATTTTACTCATTATCGTCATTCACGTGCAGACAGGAATCCAGTAAGCTGTTGATATTACAGGATTTTAGATCGAGTCCGAATGACAAACATAGTACATTCGTGAATAGATCAAAGAACTCAATAATGTAAGATAGGGAAGAGGTTTGTGAGAATGCAAGTTAAGCGTATTATGCCGGATAGCCGTCAATGCGAATTATTTTGCGTGCAGTGTGAACTGAGTTCGCATCTACGGTTTGACAGGCTACTTCCAGCTATTCAAATTTCTGTTCAAGCTTGCATACTGAACATAGCAGCCCTACTATGAAAGGGACAGTCTAACGGTTGAGGATAGTGCGGCTTAGTAGGCTGGAACATTATTTGCAACAATAGTTAAAAACGATAAACTCCGAGACGGACATGAATGATTTAAAAACGACCGGATCCATAGTTTTTCTTCTATTGCTATTCACATTAGCATATTCGGAACCTTATGACGGATACACACTGTTCAACGCAGTCCAATCCAGAACTACTAATCTACTGAATCTGGACAATGAGACGGTTCACAGATGGAATAATAATAGAGGTGGGGGTTATGGAGTCTATCTGACTGAAGAAGGTCATTTGATACGTCCGGCTCAAGGAGATAATCCACAATTGCGAGGGGGTGCGTGGTCAGGACTCATACAGGAAATAGATTGGGACGGTGATCTCGTATGGGAGTTTGAGTATAACTCGGCTACATATTTGACACATCACGATATTGAACCGATGCCGAACGGTAATGTTCTCGCTATTGCATGGGAAGTAAAGTCTGCTGCGGAATCTCGTCAAGCCGGACGTAGTCAAAGTATCATCATGTGGCCCGATCATGTCATTGAAGTTGAACCGGACGGTGAAGGTGGTGCGGATATAGTGTGGGAGTGGCATGTATGGGATCATCTGATTCAGGATTATGACCGTGACCGGGATAATTACGGTGTTGTGGAAGATCATCCTGAGTTGGTAGATGTCAATATCGGCACGATTCGGCAAGGTCCGGGAGGAGCCGGTGATTGGCTACACATTAACGGTATCAGTTACAATCCAGATTTGGATCAGATCGTGATCAGTTCTCACAATGTAGATGAAATCTTTGTAATTGATCACAGTACAACTACTGAAGAAGCAGCGAGTCATGAGGGTGGAAATTCCGATATGGGAGGCGATATTTTGTATCGTTGGGGCAATCCATCTAACTACGGTGCTGATGGTGATCGGGTATTGGATGTTGTTCACAATTCTTGGTGGATTCCGGCTGGACTGCCGGGTGAAGGACATATTCTGATGTTTAATAACGGAGAAGGGGCACGTCAATCCGAAGTTATTGAGATTGTACCGCCGATGGATGATGAAGGTAATTACGTCATTGAAGAAGGTGAAGCGTTCGGACCTGAAGAGCCTGTATGGACATATTCTGACGGCAGAGATTTCTATTCCAATCATCTTGGAGGCAATCAGCGTCTTCCTAATGGCAATACACTAATTAGCGAATCTACCAGCGGTCATTTGTTAGAGGTTGATGAGGATGGTGAAATTGTCTGGGAACATACGGTTAATCGAGCGCAGATCGCGAGGTCATTGCGTTATGCGGAAGATTATCCCGGGCTGTACAGGCTGAATCCATTGGATGAGGGTGAGGTAGTTATCAATGAGTTCTTAGTCATCAATGACACTACCCAAGCAGATCAGGATGATGAGTTTGACGGTTGGATTGAACTGTACAACAACAGTGATGAGGAAATATCATTATGGGGATTCCATCTGAGCAATGATGCTGATAATTCAACCCGGTGGACGTTCCCTGATACATCGATTGATGCTAACGATTACCTCATAGTATGGACTGATGATGACAGTGAACAGGAAGGCTTGCATGCAGATTTTGAGTTGGATTTGCGAGGTGGGGGACTCTATCTGATGGCTCCGGACGAAACGGTTCTTGAGGAGATTGGTTTCCCTGATCAGTTTGCAGACATCAGCTTCGGCAGATATCCCAACGGTTCCGGAGAATTCAGGCAGATGACGCCGACATTTGCTGAGGAGAATCTGGATAGCATAATAACTTCTGTGAGTTATGAGCCTACTTCACCGATTCACTTTGGATTGTTGGAGAGCTACCCGAATCCGTTCAACTCTACGGCAACTATTACATATCAACTCCCAAAAATGAGTCAAGTAACACTGAACGTGTATGATCTAAACGGAAAGTTGGTAACGATATTATTTGATGGTGTGCAGTCGCTCGGTAGCCATCAGGCTGTGTGGGATGCTTCGGATGTTCCGTCAGGAGTCTATTTGGTAACTATGTCCAATGGACTCAGTGTTCAGACCGATAAAGTCATTTTATTACGCTAAAAAGTTTGTCCAATAACTATTTATCCCGCTGTCAACCCGCCGCGGTTGACAGCCCAAACCATGATATATCAATCAGATGGCTGTCAGGTGTGGCGACCTGACAGCGGGTGATTTGTATTATCGGACAAACTTTAAAGTGTTCAGTTCCTCATAAATGTAAGGAGGTTCTATTATACATAGAATTAATGCCATAGTAATCATTATCCTCCTTGTAACGCTACCGGTGTGGTCGTTAAACATGGAGCGATTCGGTAGTCACGCGCCAAATTTCTTCGTCCATTCGCTTGACGTTGAACTTCACAACGATTTAGCATTGGTTACAGGATACGGCGGTCTCATGATCTACGACATTTCGGAAGATGTGGAATACCTCAACCGATATTTACAGGGTGGTGGACGAGGAAGACCCGTCTATAACTGCTCTGCTCATGAGGATATTGCATTCGTTACAGCGCGAGGTGACGGTCTGTATATCGTGGATATTTCTGCACCGGATAGACCAACGCTAATTACACGTTGGCAACTACAGGATCAGTCAATTGAGGATGCACAATATCTCAATGATCTACTGGTTCTATCGGCTCATGGTGATGGTTTATACTTCGTTGATGTTTCAGATCCGAACGAACCGGAGGTGGTCAGCAGATACGATGAGATGACCAACTGTTGGGAGCTTGCTTCTGATGGTGAATTGCTGTATGTGGCTGATGGAGAAGGTGGATTGGTGATCCTGAATATAGATGATGAACCGGAGATTCTATCACGAGTTGAGACATCCGGTACTGCCATTGACGTTAAGGTTAGCGGTGATCTTTGTGCGATAGCTGCGGGTACGGCTGGAGTTGATCTGTTTGACATTAGCGACCCCACAGAACCGATTCTACTCTCAACGATGAATACTCCAACGTATGCAGGTCATATCGGCTTCGATAGCGATCTGATAGCGGTCGCTGATTGGGAGGAGGTATTGGTCTACGACGTATCTGATCCTGAAGAGCCTATACTTGATGGTCGTCGCTACACAGATTACCGTGCGATGGGTGTGGATATTCGTGATGACAGTGTCTTTCTCGCTGATTGGTCTAAGTTTATCGGCTATACTTATGGCGAGATTGATGGTGCGGATATTGCCTTTTCACTGCGCAGAATCGTACCTCCGAACGACGAACAACTTGATACGTCACTGTATGTATATAACTACGGTCAACAACAGCTTGAGGTTGAGAGTATTACGTGTAATGCACAACGATTCGAGGTTGATCCTGACCGGTTTGAGCTTGACAGCGGAGATAGCGTAGAAGTAAGTCTGACATTCCAACCATCCGAACGATCCAGTTATCCGCTGAGATTCCGTAGCAACGATACAGATGATCCAACTACTTCCATTACACTGGAAGCATCAGGAGGCTTAGGGGTTGGTGATGAAGCACCTGATTTCACTGCGCGGATACTTGGGGGCGGTGAGTATCGGTTATCCGACAATCGCGATAGGATACAGCTACTCATATTCTGGGCATCGTGGTGACCAACCTGTGGTCCGCAGTTAGTGGACATGCAAGATTGGATTGAAGAGCGTTATGGTGACCAAGATGACTTTGATTTTTATCCGGTGAATGTTGCTGAAAATGAGGATCATGTTGCTGAATACGTTGAGCAGATAGGCTTAGAGATTCCGGTGCTACTCGTTACGCGTCAGGTTAATCAGCAATACTTGTTACGAGGCAGATCAAGTCCTTATCCGTTAGATTACATTATTGACACTGAAGGTATTATCCAATACGCACAGCATGAATATGAACCGGAATTGATGCTGGAAACTATTGATAGACTACTTGATATGGATGAAAACCAAGTACCGGACGGTAACGGTCAACCATTTGGATTCACTCTTTACTCAAATTATCCGAATCCGTTTAACTCTACAACTACAATCTCCTATCAACTCTCGCAAACTGGTCAAGTAACGTTGAGTGTCTATGATCTGAATGGAAAGCTGGTCTCAACGCTATTTTATGGTGTGCAGTCGGTTGGTAGTCATCAGTTTGCTTGGGATGCATTAAGGGTTCCATCGGGAGTCTATTTAATGATGTTATCAAACGACCAAATCACACAAACCTCTAAAGTGCTTTTATTACGATAGTGCGGGAAGCCGGGTTCACTGTCGAGCAGTATCCCTATCCGGTTCACGAGGATGGGCGGGAAGCCTGGTTGTTGGTTGGTACATTGATTTGATCGGATGATATCTCCTTGCAATTTAAAAGGAATAATTTGTAAATTGGATACATAAACGAAACTACAGAACTACTTGTTCTGCAACAAAATTCGGAGGAAGAAAACATGAGCAGAATCATTAATGTACTTGTAGGAGTCTTCTTAGTAATGGGACAAATTGCCATCGCTGTTCCATCTGATGAGATCACCTTCAAGACGGCGGTAAAGGCGCCAGTGGGATTTGAGGCTTGGACTTTCTTCTGGCAAATGCCAGCAATAGATGTAGACGCTACGCTGAAATATGTAGTCATTCAACCTGACGGTAAAGAATATTTCCGGTACACGATACCGAAGGAGAGTAAGAAAGGTGCTAACATCAGGTCAGATTTCGCTTTGGGCTTTGCAGGAGGAGATCCAAGCGTATTCTACGGCAAAGACATCATCTTCAAATTCAGCGTGAACAAAGGTAAGATCAAATTTGATCCGAAGACAACTTACAACTTTGAGTTTCGGAACACGGTCAAAGGAATCAGACAATAAGATTGCCGAACAAATCAATCGAGCCACTCGGGAAGCAGCTATGCCTGATAAAATAGTTGATTTATCTTTTAATGAAAAGTGCAGAATCAGCTATGGGAGCCAAAAGCGAGGAAACGATGGTAACGTACGTGACCGACACATCCATGTGGGAAGACTGGTATCGTGATTACAGGTTGGGTTTGATACTGATCATGCCACCGGAGAATGTGTCCCGGCAGATAGACCTGTTCCGTGCGAAACACGACCCGTATGCATTTGCCATCTGCCCGACCCACATTTCTGTGTCCGATCCTTTGCACCGCGAGATGACCACTGAATTGGAAGAGGAGATCCGGGACATCCTTAGCAGGATTGAGCCGTTCACTCTCCATTACGATAAACCGCATGCATCCCCCAAGCGAGGTGGCGTCGCCTATCCGATCACGCCTCAAAAACCTATTGATGATCTGAAAGAGGCACTCCACAGTGCTGCAATCTTCGAGGGGAAGGTGTATCAGAGGCGTAACGTACGGGCACACATGACAATAGCCGAGTTCCTATCCATAGAGGACAGCCTTAAGCTCTGTGCCGAGCTTCAGGATTCGGCTCCGAGCGGGTCATTTCTCTGTGACCGACTGGAGTTCATCGTCCCTGATCAGGATTTTCATTTTCAGAAAGTTGGCCAGTTCTTCTTGGGAGCAGGGACCAAAAAACAAGGAAAGTTCCAACCAAAGGTCGAAGCCGACGACTTGGAATGCTGATGCTCTTCCATCTGGAGTGTATTTGCTGGTTTATGACCAGGGGAGTAGCATATCAGCTCGCAAACTTGTGTTAATCAGGTAATGATGTTAGTTTTTCTAAGTTAGAATTTTATAGAATCTTTGTTTTCATGGAGAAAAAGCTATAATGAACCTAAAACAAATTGCAGACAAAGCCCTTCATCTGCCAAAGGTAGAACGGGCGGAATTAGCACAAAAACTTCTACTTAGTCTTGATGCACTATCGGAAGATGAGATAGCTGAAGATTGGCTGACTGAGGCTTACCGTAGAGCGAGAGAACTTGACGATGGCACTGTTCAGGCGATTCCAGCAGAAGAAGTCCGACGCAAAGCACAAGCCTTGATAAGGTGAGCTATTTCCTCCATCCTGCCGCAGAGGCGGAACACCTTGAATCCGTAGCCTATTATAACTAAACCTATAAGGAAACAGTTAATGTCCGCAAATAAATTTCTGATCACGATGATGACGGTAACGACGATTCTATTCATTTCATGCGATGATGACAGTAATCCTGTTGTAGTTGATCCAGATCCATTTACACCGGACGGTATGGTTTTAATTCAATCGAAAGACCAAAGCTTTCAGATGGGCTCTGACTGGTCAATACGTATATTTCCGGATGAGCAACCCATCCATACAGTTAGTTTTACATACAACTTCTGGATGGACACAACTGAAGTGACACAGAGCGATTATGACAGTGTAATGTCTGCTTATTATGCAGATTACGTGTCACCCAACTGGTTTGAAACATTCGGCTTGGGTGACGAATATCCCGCCTATGATGTCTATTGGGGAGATGCTGTTCTTTACTGCAATGCGCGTAGCAGACGTGACGGACTTGATACTGTTTACACTTACACAGCCATAAACGGCATTCCCGGTAGTCAGTCTGATTTGGATGGAGTAGTAGCTGATTTCAATGTTAATGGATACAGGCTGCCGACCGAAGCAGAGTGGGAGTTTGCGTGTAGAGCGGGAAGCTACACAGATCTATACTGGGGGAAAGATTGCAATCCGTATCCAGAAACCTCAGAAGATAGTCTTGAATTCAGTGACAATGCTGTGTGGTATGGGAATGCATGGCTTTATGGTGTGGACAGCCCCGAATACGGCACTCATCCGGTCGGCACGAAGACACCAAACGGCAACGGCTTATATGACATGGCAGGCAACCTGTATGAGTGGGTTCATGATTGGTATGGTGAATATTCTGCTGAGGATGTAACTGATCCGACCGGACCTGCTGAAGGTCCCTGGCATTTTGTCAGGGGTGGTAGCTGGGGAAACTACTCCGAATATCTCCGCTCATCCAACAGGACGTTTGATAATCCCGGTTATATGTACTACTTTATAGGCTTCAGAGTGGTGCTTCCACAGTAATCATTAAGATCAAAACACAGGAATAGTATGAAGTTGCTCAATGTCCTATTGTGTCTCTTAGTCTCAGTCAGCACATTGCCTGCTCAAGGTATGGTGATCAATGAGCTTCTCGCCAGAAACGACACTACCGCAGCCGACCAGGATGGTGAATACGATGACTGGATTGAGCTGTACAACAACAGCAACACGGCGGTTTCGCTACACGGATATTTTCTCACCGACGACAATGCCGATCTAACCAAATGGATGCTGCCCGACACATCCATTGCTGCTAATGCGTTTCTGATTATATGGGCTGACAACGATGACATGCAATCGGGGCTGCACACAAACTTCAGGCTTTCCGGGTCAGGCGAGACGCTTTTTATGCTGTCACAGGACACGACTATTACAGATCAGGTGACGTTCTGGTCACAGCGTTCTGACGCAAGTTACGGACGATACCCCAACGGTGTCGGTGATTTCAAGCAGATGATCCCTACCTTTTCTTCCCCGAACAGCGGTAATGAACCCGGTCGTGAAACTGATGCAAGCGATATCCTGTTCACTGATTCATTGGTACACAGTTACAAACTTGAGTTTTACACCGACAACTGGGAAGATTCACTGAGAATCAATTTTGAGCAGCTTGGTCAGATATTCATGCCTGCACGGCTGACCTATAACAACACAATCATCCTCGACAGCATCGGAGTTCGATACAAAGGGAACTCATCCTATGCCATGTCCCGCAACACACGCAAAAAGTCTTTCAAACTCCGTTTTGACAAATATGACAATGATAAAAGACTGTATGAGATGGAACGTTTGAACTTCAATAATTGCGTCAATGATCCGAGTTTCATGAGAGAGACTATCGGGTACAGTATCGCCAGACGATACATTGCAGCACCTCGAACCGCATACGCTGAGCTGTATGTTGAAGATGAGTTGATCGGTCTGTATGTGGTTGCAGAGCAGATTGATGAACTGTTCATTGATAAGAACTTTACTGACAGGAATGAAAATCTGTTCAAAGCCGCTGAGAACGGCGCTGCTATGATCTATCGGGGAAATACAAAGAACGATTATATAGCGGAATATGAGTTAAAGACAAATGAAAACCGTGATGACTGGACGAGCCTGATTGAAATGATTGACTCGCTCAATCATACACCCGATTCGACATTCGTGCAGGTTATGTCAAATCATCTTGATCTTGACAATATCATCAGGCATCTCGCTTTTAACATGGTACTGTCACACTTTGACAGCTATACAGGATCAGGACGCAATTACTACTTGTATGAGAATGACAATCGCTTCACTGTAATTCCGTGGGATTTTAACGAGGTCTTTGGGGTTTACGGGAATAACTGGAATGTAATAACTCAGGATGTCTTCAATATCTCTAATATCAACCAACGCCCGTTGATAAAAAGGATTCTGGATAACGATTCGCTTAGACAGAGATATGTGAGCTATATCGGTGACATGATCTCCGGACCCGCATCAACCGACTCCGTGAATGTGATGATTGATGATGTTTACAGCCTTATTGGGGGCAGCGTTCAATCTGACCCGAACAAGCACTACAATTACCAGATGTTTTTGGATAATATAGACAGCGATGTGCGAATAGAGTTGGGCAGGTTAGTACCCGGTTTAAGATCATTCTCTGCTGCACGAAATGCAAATCTAACAATGCAAATCTACAGTAACGAAGTCTATCCGGGGGATTGCGATAACAACGGTGTTGTGAATGAACTTGACATCCTTCCGATTGCTGCTTACTTCCTTCACGAAGGAAATCCTCGAGATCGAACATCGTTTAACTGGGGAGCAGAGGATGCTCTGCTTTGGGACAATCCGGCAGCTACATTCGCGGATGCCAACGGTGACGGCAGGGTGGATGAGGTTGATGTTATTGCCATTGGTGTTAATTGGGGGAACACACATGAGAATGTAACCCTATCGTTTGAAGTTTTTAATCTGGACAATCCAACCTATCGCTCAAATCTAAAGTTTCTCTACAGTTCGTTGCAGGGACATGGAGAAGCGGTAACAGCCATGAAGATGCTGTTGGAGTCAATTTTAGATCTGAATTCCGAGATGCCCATCCAATATTCACTTGACCAAAACTATCCAAATCCATTCAATCCTACGACATCAATCGGTTTCACACTGTTGAAAAGTGGGCTCGTTACCCTTGAAATTTACGATGTAACAGGGCGGTTAGTGATGACTCCCTTGCTCTTGCAACAGCTCAATTCCGGTCATCATCAACTGCTGTTGAACGGTTCAGGACTTGCAGCAGGAAGCTATCTGTACCGGATTCATAGCGGCAGTTGGAGCAGTGTGAAATCATTAACTGTGGTAAAATAATGTCAAATATTATGCGTCTTTCAAACCAACTTATCTTGCTGCTGATTCTGATAGTCGTCACCGGATGCGATGAAAACAGTCCCGGTCCGGTCATCGAGCCTACGAGGATGTATTTTACCTCTGACAATAACGTTCTGTCAGTCGGTTCAACGGTTGAAGTAGAGTTCCGGATTGATAATCTCATTGTACCGATATTTGCGCTAAGCTGTCAAATTAATTACAACAGCGATGTACTATCCTTCAATGATTCAACCGGCACTGGACTCGGAGATATGTTCGGAGGGGATGCTCTGTTGTTTGTTCGGGATGAGGATTCAACAATTCATCTTTCGCTGACTCAAATTCAGGGGGAGCAGGAAATCGGGGGATCGGGAATGCTGTGCAGTTTCAGGTTTTCCGGAGTGTCAGCAGGACAAGGTCAAATAGAGATAGTTCGTGATGAGCTGCACTTTTATGATGATGAAGGTAACGAAATTGATTACGGCTCAGTAGAGATTGGTGACATCACTCTCGTTGTTCAGTAAACTGTCAGCAGGGCGGACTTTCAGTCCGCTCTTAGACAAACAGCAGATTGTATCGGGGCTTTATATATTTACCGTTGAGGATATGACCCCCGAAAACAAGGGCGACATCGAGCACGGCAAATTTGCAGTGATTAGGTAGGAGAAGTATTTATGAAGAAGTCAGAAGGAAGACTTATTAAAGGTTGGATAAATCCTTTACAACTTATAGAGTTGGACAAACCTTGGAGTGATCCCGCAAATAATGATGTAACAACAGAAGAAATCCTAAATTTTATCTGCACACCAGGGGAAGACAATAGCGTTAAAGATCTAATTGGGCGATATAAAGAGATAAGCCAAGAGAAAAAACGACTATCTATAGCACCAGCAGAAGAACGAATTTTGGAAAAACTTGTTTGGCCACTGAGACATGCAAAAGCGGATTATATGGTTGGAAACTATCTAGGCACCATTTCACTATCTGGTATGGTAGCAGAAATGGTTGCTATTCTTTGGTTTGAATTATCGGAAATTTCATTTAATAAGAAAATATTACGAAATAATGAACAAAAACACATATTTGGTAGAGAATTTGAAAAATTAGGGCAGCAGAGACGAGTCGAAATATTACATTCATTTAATGTTATTAGTGATGAGATCAAGACTGATTTCGATACAATTAGAACTTTGAGAAGAAAGTATCTACATCTGTGGTCACAAGATCACGATAGAATACCTAAAGATGCATCTAAATCGTTTTTTTCTGCAGTCTCAATTGTTGTAGAGGTAATCGGTCAGGATTTTAGAAACGGTATGGTCTTGATTAATCCTAAGTTAGTTAAATATTTAGAAAAGAAGGGTGTCTACCAACCGGAATTATAAAAGAGACAAAAAAAGAGACTCGTTAGAAATGTACTATCAAGAATCAGTAGAACGAGGATTCATTAATTAAAATGATTATTAGACCCAAAATCCCAATTAATCTGGAGGAGTATTCAAGAAGTCCGTATAGAATAGAAGGATTAAAATATGCTCGACTTCTTTACAAACCTAAATATCTTAAGTCTGTGCTTAACTCTATTGCTGATACAATACTAGATTTTTCGATTTCTTCTGTAGAAGCAATATTTACCATTTATGATTCCATTAGTACAAAATATAACGAGATCAATCTTGATGAATTGCTAAGGGGGATTAATTATAGTTTGAGCAGTGGTGAGCCTTTAAGACTCCACCTGCCTAAGACTTTTGAATACTCCGATGTGTTTTTTAGGCTGATCGAAGGTGAGAACTACCAGCTGTTTGTCACTCGTTTTTTTGATTACTACTACTCACGTTTAATAGTTCTACTAAAAATATCGATCTATCATAAAGGTAAAAGGCTCAGACCTTCAAAAATTGAAGTCGATTTATTCCGAAGGTCCTGCCTATGCAAATGGAGAGAAACATTTCCAGAGCTCGCTAACTCATATGAATTCACCAATGATGAATGGAAATTCCTTTTACTTACAAGATTTTTTATCAGCTCAAAAAAACGAGATGATATGGTTTACGACTCAGAATGGCTTTTTAAGTTTCTTGAAGAATACTATCCTATGCTAGTGTATGGTGGTAACTACGGCAAGCTTACCGGTATTGTTATTGACGGACAGTTTTCTATTTTTTTTGATAGCCTTCAGAGATACTATAATTACTTAGTATATTACTGGGCAAATTTTGGTTGGTTTGTAGGCGATTTAGATAGCAATGAGCGTATTGAAATACTGAAGAAACGTAATGAAAATTAAAATACTTTAAAGGTATCCCTATATTAATTCAAGTTGATTTCATATTTTGACCATAATCCCCTTCCCCCCACATCTACCAGGTTGAGCGCGCAGGCGGTCTGGACAACCGCACTCGACCTCGGCAGCGGACCGGGATTCAGGATTGAGAAGGGAGTGAAGGTATTGCTCAGTAAGTCGGTGAATTTGCGGAAACCATAGGGGAAGGACAGACACCCCTGTCCGTCCTATAGTCATTGCGAATCCCGACTTGTCGGGATGTGGCAATCCCT
>CAZVKN010000055.1:0-14285 GCA_964627035.1 uncultured bacterium
TATGTTGTATAGAGATAAAAGTTCCTTGTTTCTATAGGTGTGAATAAGAAAGGGTTGTGTTGGTTCGGTGAACAGATTAACCACCAAGACACCAAGGCACCAAGAAAACCAAAAAAAATCTTTTCTTCTTGGTGCCTTTGTGTCTTGGTGGTTCACAATAAATGAGAACACAATGAAGATTTCACTATACATATTACTACTATTCCTATTCACTAACTCTCTTTTTGCCAATGAGCTTAACGCCACACTAACGTTATCACAACCTGACGGCAATTATTTCGATCCGGGTGACAGCGTCATTGCAACTCTTACTCTGACTGATGCTGATGGTGAAGCACTACGTATAGACAATCCGCGAGGTACGCGCATTGTAACGGTTGAACTGTGGGTATCGGGACCTCGTCAGGATTACAATCTGATTGATCCGTATGAAGCTTATGCGATTCTGGATCAGCGCGGATTCCATGATGATGTCGGATTTGATGCGGAAACCGGAGAGATAGCAATTGCAATCCCCGATGACCTTGAGATGACTGGCAGTTACACAGTGCTGTTCAAAGTTCTGCGGCGATGGAACGGTGAAATTCATTCTCAATTTCCTGCGGTGGACTTTTTGGTGGGACAACCTGATCCGACTCGCACCGAATCATTCCGTTATTTAACCTGCAACGGTCAAGGCTGCCACGATGACGGATTCCGCGATCACGGCACACACGCTTCCATTGATCTGAATGAGTGTATCATTTGTCACACTCACGATCACGACCTGCCGTGGGACGGTTTTATCCATACGCTGCGCTGTCATGAAGAAGACGGTGAAGAATACTTTGATGCCACCGCTACCTGCCATCTGTGTCATCTCGCTAATGCAGGCATTGATCACTACACCAACACTGCATGTTTCTCGTGTCATGATATAGATGATGCTCCACTCCATGACGGTTACAGTGAAGCGGAATGTGAGGCGTGCCATGAAGAGGAGGAACAGGATGTGTATGAGACGCATGAGGAGTTCCGACCGACATCTCCGGAAGATTTCTTCCTGATCAAGCCTGATGACAGAACAATTATCAGTCAATTTCCGGTGAGACTTTGGTGGTCTCCTTCCCGTGACATTGATCCGGACGATTTCTTAATCTATGAGCTGGAACTGGCGACCGATCCAGACTTTGAGAACGTGACCACATTTGAGCTTGGTGACACCACCTATTTCGAGTTGTCTGATCTTGATGTTGATACAGATTATTGGTGGCGCGTAAAAGCAGTTGACCTTAACACAGATGGAACCTATTCAACCCGAACACGCAGGTTCAGGAACATTGTCAACCGTGCAGATTCTCCTGTGAACAGTTTACCGACAGAATTTTCAATATCCACACCGTACCCAAACCCGTTCAACTCAACTGTTAATATCGGTCTGTATCTGTCAGAACCGAATGATATTAGCGTATCTGTGCACGATTTGACCGGACGAGAGGTTTACAGAATTGATTCAGGTAGATATGAAGCAGGATTCCATCCGTTTTCCTGGAATGCAAAAGGGATGCCGAACGGGATTTATCTGATTCGGAGTGAAGCTAACGGTGAGTTTGTCGCTATGCGGAAGGTGATTTTACTGAAGTGATTATGTAATTTAGTAATTTGTGATTGAGGAAGAAATTGTGCCTGGGGTTTTACGTTTCGGGTGTTTCATTATATAAGGACACAACGTTATGGCAATTATAGCAATACTAATCGCACTCCTGATTACAACAGCAATCCTGTGGGCAATCATCTACTTCGTCACCGGAGAATCCGGACGTGACTGGAAGGAGTTGTTTGTGTGGGCTGTGGTAATCACTCTTATCGGAGCACTCGATAACGTGATGCAGCTTGTCTCACAAGCACCAGGCTTTATATTATTGATGAAGCTTGTGGCTGCATCAATTGTAGCTGTGCTTCTATATACACTGCTGACGATGCGACTCGGAATTATTATTGTCCGTCATAAAATAGCCATTGTCTCCCTGTTTGTTGGATTGAAAGTTATTGGTATTTTATTGAGGCACTCATGGAACTGAAAGAGATTCATCTGCTTCTGACGTATCGCTGCACATACGAATGTGATCACTGTTTTGTCTGGTCTTCTCCGAATGCGAATGGAACGATGAAACTGGCACAGGTCAAACGTTATATTGATCAGGCAGCAAAATTCGACTCGATCAACAAGATCTACCTCGAAGGTGGTGAGCCGTTCATGTACTATCCCATCATGCTTGAATCTGCCAAATATGTACGAAAGCAGGGATTGGAGGTCGGAGTCGTCAGCAACGGATATTACGGGACTTCGGTCGAGGATGCTGTTGAATGGCTCAAACCGTTCAAGGAACTGATCGCTCCACCACTGTTCATCAGTGATGACGGTTACCACAGCAGTGACAGTGAAGAACGAACCCCCGCCGATTACGCGGTCGCAGCAGCAGAGCATCTCGGCATGAATGCAGCAACGATATGTATAGATCCACCTTCTGTAATTGAGGATGAGAGGAATCCGGGTGAAGCAATTGTCGGAGGTGGAGTCAGGTTCAGGGGTCGTGCTGTTGAGAAAGTGGGTAGTGACGAGCTACTTAAACAGAGCTGGGACAGCTTTACATCCTGCCCGGATGAAGACTTTGACAAGATTGGCAGGCTGCATCTCGATGCTAATGGCAATCTGTATCCCTGTCAGGGTGTGGTTGTAGGGAACATGGAGAGCAACAGCTTGGCTGAAATCGTTGAGCAGTACGATCCACAGGCACATCCAATCATTGCACCGATCTGTTCGGGTGGTCCGGCTGAATTGGTCAGAAAGTACAACTTACCTCTGAAGGATCAATATGTGGATGCCTGTCATCTCTGCTATCTGGCGAGGAAGATGCTGCGCAGTCAATATCCGGAACATCTTGCACCTCCGCAGGTTTATGGGGAGTAGGATTCACAACGGATGAAACAGATTTAACGGATTGTGCAGTATTAAATAGAAATGTCACTGCTCCCCTGATAAAATATTACAGGATAAATGATAGAATCATTATCGGGTGACAACATAGGAATAATAAAATGAAATGGATTAGAGTGTTCAATCTGGTGATTATTCTTTTGCTTACTGCTCTGTCTTTGAGCTCGTCTGCAAAAGAGCTGATACTTGAACTTGAGCCAAGCTGGATGACGGATGATAGTATGGCATCTGACAAATGGCTTCAGCAGATTTCACCGAGACGTGACGGTGAGCCCTCCATTAAGGTTGAACGGCTGAGGATTCCAACCTCTGCACTCGATCATCCCCTGTTTCGCAACATATTCCGCGTGACGATCCCTGATGATCAGCGTGTCGGTGACTGGCAAAACAGGCTCGATGCTACCTCAGGCGTGATGTGGGTTGAGACGGCGCCGATTCGATATACTTGCGAAATACCGCACGAAGATGGAAAAACCGACGGGTGGCATGGTCTACTTGTTGACCATGTTTCCTTACATAAAGAAACACGGGCAACGAGTAACCCGTGCCACACAGAAGACTGGATTCCCGCCTTCGCGGGAATGACAGATAGAGCGGGAATGACAGATAGAGCGGGAATGACAAAGTTGGCGAGAATGACAAAGGATGCAGGAGGTGCAAATGGAGATCCTCGCCGTGACGCACCACCTAATGATCCCTACTTCCCGCTGCAGTGGTCGCTGGATAAGATTGATGCCGTTCCTGCGTGGGACATCACAAGAGGTGATACAGGTGTGGTGATCGCAGTGATTGATGTCGGCACAGACATCAGTCATGGAGACCTGAGAACACAGCGATGGATCAATTGGATTGAGCGGAACGGTGAAGCAGGTGTGGACGATGACGGAAACGGATTTACAGACGACATTCACGGTTGGGACTTTTTCGAGAATGACAGTGATCCGAGCCCCAATAACAACGACTCACACGGATCTCATGTCGCCGGAATAGCGTGTGCAGCAGTGGACAACAGTTACGGCATTGCGGGGGTAGGATGGAATTGCAAATTGATGGCGGTTCGTGCAGGAATCGGCAGAAGCATCACCAACGGCTACGAAGGATTGATCTACGCCGCCGCATCGGGTGCTGACATTATCAACATATCGTGGGGAAGCGGAACACCTTCCAATATCGAACGGATCAGCAGTGAATACGCTACAGAACAGGGATCGCTGATTTTCGCTGCTGCTGGGAATAACCGCGACAGCAGTTACCACTACCCCGGAGCATACGATCAGGTGGTGGCGGTTGCATCAACCGGAGCGGGTGACATCTTCTCCCGTGAATTCAGCAGTTTCGGTAGTTGGGTGGGGCTGTGTGCACCTGGTGCTGACATATTGTCGCTGCGACCTCAGGGATTTATGGTTGAGTCGGGAACGTCAATGTCCACACCGCTTGCTGCAGGTGCTGCAGGTTTGGTCAAGTCGTTCCACCCCGATTGGAATCCACAGCAGATCATGCTGCAGCTCACCATGTCTGCTGACCCGGTTGATCACATCAATCCCGACTTCGCCGGAAAACTCGGGAGCGGGAGGCTGAATCTGTTCCGGGCGTTGAGTGAAGAACATTCGGGCTTTGAACTGATCAATGTTGAGTTTGATGACAGCATCATGGGCGACGGAGACGGGATCATAGAATCCGCCGAGCATGTTGAGATAATTGTGACGCTTGAAAATGTGCTGACTCAATCTGTAAACATTACCGCCCGATTAGTCATATCCGACAGCTATGTTCATGTGACGGAGGGCGAGTTTGATTTCGGTGAAATCACATCAGGTGAGCAAGCAGACAATTCAGCTGAGCCGTTCCAAATTACCGTATCGCGCAGAACACCAGGCAATCGTTCCATCACCGGCTATCTGAATCTTTCCACTGATGCAGGATTACTTCAGTCAATTCCGATCAGATTGTCTGTCAATCCCACATATAACGACCACAATAACGGCGAGGTTGTGTTCACATTGACGAATTTCGGAGCGCTCGGTTACTATGACTATTCATCGGGAAGCGGTATCGGAAGCGGCTTTATTTACCGACCATCCGGGCTTTCCTCGCTGTTTCACGGTTCGCTGATGGTGGCTGCGCCACCGGATCAGGTGTCGGACTGTGCATTTGGAGATGATCAAAGTGATCGTTTCGATTTCTATGCACTTCAAACGGGAATGCCGATTACGACTGATGAAGACGGGGTGCAGAATGGTGTGACCGTTTATGAGGACGGTCAGGCTGAGCGACCACTGGACATTGTCGTTACACAAGAGAGCTACAGCTACCCCAGTCCACCGGACGATGACTATGTAATCATCAGCTACACGATACTCAACGAAGGGGCTGACAAGGACAGCCTGTACGTCGGGCTGTATCTCGACTGGGACATCATCGAATCGTCGCGCAATTGCTGCTTCTGGAACGAGGATGAGGCTTACGGATGGATGGAACACAGCAGCGGATCGTGGCAGGTTTACGGTGCGGCGGTTTTAGATCACCAAACCTCATTTCATGTTACAGTTGACAATCGTGACATCCATTTCAGGAACGGTACAACCTGGCACGACACTACTAAAATGAATTTTATTCTTACCGAATTTGAACAGGCGAACGGGGAGGAAGCCATTGACTGGTCACAGTTGATAGGAGTCGGTCCTTACAGCGTTGATAGTGGTGACACAATTCGTGTGACGTTTGCTTTGCTGGCGGGGAATAATGTGGACGATCTAACTGCAAACGTAAGAGCTGCACGGAGCATGTGGATCGGTGAACAAGCCGGTTTAACGGGAGAGATTCCAAACCGATTGGAGCTATTGGGATCATACCCATCTCCGTTTAACGGGTCACTAATGGTCAACTGTCGAACCGATCTGACAGGTTTAGTGAGCTGGTCACTTGTTGATCTGACCGGTAGATCAGTGTTGTCAGATCAAGTGATGTCTGTTCAAGCCGGTAGATTCAGTATCAGGCTGAATGATCCAAATCTCCCGTCAGGTCAGTATATATTTACAATCAAACAGAACGGGCAGAGGATCTCCACGCCTGTGACGCTGCTGCGATGAATCCAATCCGACAAAAGATAGAATATGCGGCTCTCGCCATCTATGCATGGAAGATGCGGTGGCTGCCGTTGAGAGTGTCTCGTTGGTTTGCTAACCTGCTCGGGTTGTTCGTGGCGAAAGTGTTGAAGATCCGGCGTGAAGTTGCGCTTGACAACCTCAAGCATGCCTTTCCCGAAAAGAGTGATCGTGAGCGACAGCAAATTTATGTCCGCTGCTGGCAGCATTTTATGCGGGTCGGAGTCGAGATGGCTCGTATGCCGCGAATCGGCAGGAAGTTTGTGGATAGATGGATTGATCTGTCGTCCCGAGAAAGTGTGCTGGACAACCTTGACAAAGGGAAGGGTGTTCTCGTAGTGTCCGGTCATATCGGCAATTGGGAGTGGATCGGTTCCGGGATGACCACGCTCGGTTGGGATGTGACATTTGTAGTGACCACCCAGAGCAACAAGCTTGTCGAGCAGTGGATGGATCTAATGCGAGAGTCTGCAAAGATTGAGATTGTGCACAAAAAGGATGCAGTGCGGGGTGTGCTGTCATCGCTGAAGCGCAATCGTTCGGTAGCTATCATGTGTGATCAAGATGCTGGTGACGCAGGCGTTTTTGTGCCGTTTTTTAATAAAGAAGCATCAACACCACGCGGTCCGGCACTGTTTCACCTCAAGACAGGTACTCCTGTGGTGTTCGGGGCGGCACCTTGCGATGAGTCCGGTGTGTATCGCATCGTTTTCGAGCGGATGGAGTTTCCTGAGCTGACTGGAAACCGCGATCAGGACATCGAGATAATCATGCGTCGCATCAGCGAGCGACTCGAGCAGGAAATCCGCAAATATCCCGAGCAGTGGCTGTGGATGCATCGGAGGTGGAAGAGTGAGAAAGTAAGAAAGTAAGAAGGTGAGAAAGGGAGAGCATGGGCATTCCTGTCCATTCGGATTGAAGTTTAGAATTCATGCTTCAGCGTGTCTTATTCCAACCTGAAGGCTGAACTCTGAACAAAATCTGCTTCATCCGCTGCATCTGCTGAGAATTCGCTCTCTTGTAATTGTACTGTTTCCTGTTTATTTTACAGTTAGATGAAATTCGTTATGCATACGAATTGCTTTGAGGAGATTATCATGTTTCGTACTGCACTGTTTGCTGCTATTATACTCACCCTACCTTTTGGAAACCTTTCCGCCCAAGATTCAGACAACATCGAACAGATTGGGAGGATTTATAATCAGTGGGATTTTGTTACTGATGTAGCCTATGCAAATGACTTGGTATACGTGTGTACTTGGGTTTCAGGTCTGCAAATCGTAGATGTATCCGATCCACAAGAGCCGAATGTAATCGGCTATTGGGATGAAGGTTATGCCTTCTATGTGACAGTTGAAGGAAATTATGCTTATGTCCTTGATGGTGATGGGTTGCGGATTATAGATATCAGTGATCCGGAGGATATTGAATGCGTCGGTTTCTATGAGAATGCACCTATGGGTGATGGAGGCACACCTCAAGTTGTAATACATGGTGAATACGCTTACATCTCGGACATGGATGGTGATTTACGAATTGTTGATATTGGTAACCCTGAAAGCCCTGAAGAAATTGCTGTTTTCGATATGGAGCCGGGGATTACTATTACAACAATTTCAGGTGATTATTTATACGTGCGATACCTCGCACAATGGGAAGATAATCGCCGCTCATACAATTTTGGCGTGATTAACATCTCTGATCCTGTAAATCCTGTAGAAATTGGATCATGTGAAACCCCGAGTGATTTTGGTGATGTTGAAATTTCCGGTGACTATGCGTTTGCTGCAGCGGGACGTGAAGGGCTGTATGTGATTGACATCAGTGATTCTGAGAATCCTGAAATGGTCGGGGAATGCGATACACCGGAACATGCTGTCAGAATTGCACTTCAGGGTGATTACGCATTTGTTGCCGATAGAACAGGAGGATTACGCATAATTGACATAAGTAACCCGGAGAATCCCGAAGAAATCGGTAGCTATGAAACAGAGAGAGGTGGTTGCCCATATATGGTAAATAATGTGGTTGTTAATGGAGAATCTGCTTACATAACTGATATGCACAACGGACTGTTTGTACTTGGCATTAGTGACCTTGAACAACCTGAGGAAATCGGTCGCAGAGTTTCCGGTAAGCCAATTCATCACGTCGCTGTAACAGATGATCATGCTTATGTTGCGAGTATTGACAGCATTCGTATTGTAGATGTAAGCGACCCAGAGCTACCTGAAGAAGTGGCAACATACAATCCAGGAATGTCATTCATTAAATCTATCGTTACAGTAGATAATTTTGCTTACGTACTGGGACGTAGTGGTGTTCGTCCGCGTTTACAGATTCTTAACATCACTGACAGAGAACAACCAGATGAACTTGGATCGATTGACATGGTTATGTATGATACCGACTTCATGGAAATTCGGAATAGTTATGCCTATGTAGTTACAGGTGATACTTTGAAAATCATAAATGTAAGTGATCCAAGTGAGCCGGAAGAAGCAGGTTTCTTTATGGATGATAATCGCCATGATAGAAACACCGGCATTGCTAAGATTGCCGTTCGAGATGATCTTGGATTCGTCACCTTTGAGAGAAGTGGTTGGCAAATACTGGATGTTGGCAATCCGGCTGAAATTGAAGAGATCTATTATAGTGATGCTCCGGAGTTTGTGCATAATATCTATATAAGTGGTGATTTTGCGTACATTGTAGGGCGAGAGATGAACCGTGAACGTGGCCTATGGATATACGATGTCAGCAGTCCGCAAGAGCCGGAAGAGATCGGTTATTGCTATCTCACGGGAATCGGGAACCACATTATAGTAGAAGACTATTGTGCATTCATTGGAAACAGTCATGGGATCAGTGTATTAGATGTAAGAAATCCAGAAGAGATGTCAGTCGTCGGACATTATGACACTCCGGGATGGCTTCAACACATGACGATCTCAAATTGCTTGATTTATGTGGCAGACAATACAAACATGGGCATCTACCGTTTCACAGATCCCGCTAAGGTAGATGATCCAATTGTATCATTCCCGACGCTGTTTAATCTATCAGCCACCTACCCCAATCCATTCAATTCCCAAACCCACATTCGTTACCAATTACCCACCGAGACCCATCTCGATCTCGGATTGTATGACATCTCCGGTCGGCGGGTGATGACGCTGTTTGAAGGGATGCGTCCGGCGGGAGTGTGGAGTGCGACTCTGGATGGGAGCAATTTGACGAGTGGGCTGTATTTCATCAGGCTGAATTCAACTGAACAGCGAATTTCGCAGAAGGTGATGTTGGTTAGATGAGAAAGACTAACTACCAAGGTACGAAGGCACCAAGAAAACAGGATAGATATTCTTGTGTCTTGGTGGTGATATTGAATTAACAACCCGCTGTCAGGTCGTCGTGCCCGACAGTTAACATATTGAAATAATGTAAGTTGTGCTGTCAGCCACAGCGAGTTGACTGTGGGACACACTTCTTTCAGACAGATTGTAACAACCACATTTTTAAGACTTGCGTACGAACAGTATTAAGATTATCTTCATTTAATTGCACATATTTAAATCTGTCTCAATCTCAACATTCCCGTCTTCCTGTCTATTGAAGAATGGGTGATAATGTCATTCCGGCGAAAGCCGGAATCCAGTAAATTGTTGTTATGATTGGGTTTTGAGTCAAGTCCAGAATGACAAACTTGCAAATTTATCATTTTAAGACTGGATGTTTCACGGGAATGACAGAGATACAATAACAAAGGGGGAACATATTATGTTCCGGAAATCAGATTACGTCAGATTGACAGTTATCCTGATTCTGCAGTTATGCCTTCTCAATTCGCATGTCTATGCGGAGAACAAACCATCCACCTCAAAAGTTCACAATCGAACCACAAACCTCAAATTTCCT
Source organism: uncultured bacterium (assembly GCA_964627035.1). Classification (GTDB taxonomy): domain Bacteria; phylum Electryoneota; class AABM5-125-24; order Hatepunaeales; family Hatepunaeaceae; genus CAZVKN01. The sequence goes on from CAZVKN010000055.1 coordinate 9,997, forward strand.
TCAGCAACCCTGGAAGTAGGTATGTCCAGACTGTTTCATCTGCGTGACGGAAATGTCATCAACGGCACAATTATTGAAATTGTGGGAGACTCTGTTGCGGTTGTCGAGACTCCTGACGGAACTCTGCGGATACCTACGTGGGAGATTCTCGAGGAGATGGTGGAATTGGTCAAACAGGACGGGACTCGTTTTGAAGGACCGATGCTTTCCGAAGATGATTTCTCCGTCTCTGTAAAAACGCCTTACGGTGTGGTAGTGGTGCTCAAGCGAGATGTAATCGCTATGGATCGCTACTATGGAGATAAAAAGGTTAGCTGGACAGAAGTTGAACGCAGATTCCTGGCAACGGAAGAGCTGATTGACATCTTCCTCGATCCGACCGCAATCCCGTTGCAGCCTCATACAATTTACCTGAGCGGTCTCTCTCTGGGGTACGGATTCACTGAAGATTTTACACTCAGAACTCGATTTGGGCACAATTTTAGCGGTGACTTAAACTTACGTCCAATTTTTCGTGTTTATCACCGCACTACCGGAGCTTCCGAGTTAAGTCTTTCGCTCGGAGCTAATCTTTTCAGCCGTCACTCCATGAAGACAGAAGCAGTGAAATACAGTCACTGGCTTGTGGATAAGAGTGGAGCTGCTGATGTCAGGCTTGACGAAGAGGACGCACCGTCTGTTGAGGATGCACTTGTGGACGAAGAGTCCCGAAAGTTTTTTGCGTCAACCTATATGGTGTTAAGCCGGCGCGTGAGTCTTCCAAGCGGTCGCGGCAAATGGGGTTGGCATCTCGGGACGCAAATTAATTCGCTGACCTTCAGCAAACCGAAGCTCAACCCCGGGTTTGAGTGGGACAGCGAACTTGCGATACCGTACCGCGTGTGGGTGGCAATGGATTACGACCTTTCCAAGCGGATAAAGTTTCTCATCGAGGTTTTCGCTGATAACGGGCATAAACACGTTGATCTTAATGATGTAATTAGTGCCTATTTTGATTTTGGCGGTACACCATTTATGATAGACACACAACATGGTGATTATCAGCCTCTCGATCTGGACTTCGGTTTTATGTGGTCAAAATCTGATAATTTCCGCATCGGTATCCATTTTCAATCACCGTATTTGAACTTTTATTGGAAGTGGTAAAATTGCTTTGTTAAATGTTTGGTAGGGCGTGATTTATCACGCCCGATTTCATCACAGAAATCATGAAAAGCGGGTTTGATGAATCAAACCCCTACCGGCAACAGGAGGAATGTATAATGAGATCTACTTTTTTGTGCATCACATGGTTGCTGTTGTGTACGATTTCTCTACATAGCGAAGAACCGGTAAAACCGAACCGCACCGATGACATTTACCAAAGTCGTCTTATCAAAGTCAAACGCATGTCTGAAACATGGAGAGATGCGCCTGTGGAGATTCGTCTTCTCGACGGCACGAATTACTCAGGATATTTCCATCTGATGCGTAACGACATTTTTCTACTACGGATTGATGATAAGATTCAGGAGATTCCGTTTATGGGCAGTGAATCAATCGTACTAAAACGAAAACCTCAGGATCTGCTGTTCGTCGGTCTATCTGCGGTTGGAGTAGCGGCGCTGTTTGCAGGAGGGTCATTTCTCGGTTTTGACGCTCCTGAGCGTATGGTAATGGGTGCGGCTGTTGTAGGCGCAGGAATAGGTTTCACACTTGGTTGGAAGATGTTCTATAAGGACGTGGTGATACCGATCAAGAAGTGAGAAAGTGAAAAGGTTAGAAAGGGGGAGCATAAGATAACCCCCCCTTAATCCCCCCCCACTACGCAGGGGGGGAAGAATCTGTTAAAAGCTGTTAAGCAGGAATAATCATGCACAAAACAGTCATTCTAATCATCATGCTATTTGTAGCAGTAACAACCTGCTCCTGCTATCAGGGAGGAAAGTCTTCTACAGAAGACGAGGCTGCTACAGCATCGGTCGAAGATGCCAAGTCTGTTCTTCCAGTGATCCACCATGCCATTCGATTCTATGAACAAGATTTTGGAAAGCATCCCGAATCTGTGGAAGAACTTGTTGAAAAGGAATATCTGGCAATTGATTCAGCGAGCAGCTCGCAATGGGATTTCATTTTCAATATGACCGGTAACAAGGTCAAACGGATAATGGCAATCAGCACTGACAAAATGCCGGGTGGAACCGGATATGAAGTCGGCTATGAGCTTGAAACCGGAGATTTTTCCGTTTACATCGTTAAACCGTGATATTGACTGTGGAAGTGTGTCAACAAGACAGGTATTTTGTGTAAACAACCCGCTGTCAGGTCGCCGTACCTGACAGACATCATGTTGATATTATTTGTGTTATGATGTCAACCACGGCGGGTTGACAGCGGACACTTACATTCTCGGACAGACTGCAAAGTCCCGAATGACAAATTAAGGTAAAAACATTATGACAGAGAACAGGCAAAAAGACAACTCTCTATCAGGGGCAGGTAAAATAGGCTGTTTTATAGTAGCCTTAGCGATAATCGGTTTCGGTCTGTATATGTTACTCGGGCTTCTTTACGGCGGTTAAGCAGTAGTGACATCCATGCTGCACGGACTGTTTATTGATTTCACTATTAGGTGGTATCAGGCAACGGTTGAACACTGTAGTCGTGGTTGTCCTCAACCGCGACGCCGTTGGGTTTGAGACAAACCCGACTACAATTTGACAACTTGTTTTATTTAATGAATTAACGAGCAATATAACTATTGCCTGACACCACCACTATTAAACACATTGACGATTTCCGGAGTATTGTACGATGAAAATTATTACAATTCTGCTCATTTATCTGCTCGCTGTTGCGGTAGGAGTCTCATTTTGTCAGGAGATGCAGATTCCAGTTGACAGCGAAGGCAGACTCGAGCATATTAATGCAAAACTCGAAAAGCGGCTGCTTTTATTCCCCGACTATGAATTATTCCGGGAAGCAAAACTGTATCAGCTCACCGATTCAACCTTCGTGCTTGAGATCCTCTACCAAAAAGGCAACACTCTCCTGAAAAAGCGCGAGATTCTGACACTTGAGGAGAAGATTACATTTCAGCAGAGAGTTTCCCAACGGCTCGCTGAAGAAGAAGCACCAATAGAACAACTTGAGGTCGCTCCTCGTCTGAAGCTCGACCACAGCGGGCGCGCCAAGCTTCTGTGGGGGACGTTCGGTCTGTCCACAGGCTATTACAGTTGGGCGGTTCCGGTGTTGTTTAACATGGAAGGCAAACTGGGAGTTGCAACCGGACTGCTTACAAGCGTCGGCAGTTTCTACCTCCCATACGAAGCGACCAAAACCATTCCGGTCACCGAATCAGCCGCAACTATGAGCATCTGGGGCGGAACACGCGGCATCCTGCACGGCATGGCATTGACCGCACTGCTTGCAGGCGAGGACGGCACATTCCGAGGCTATGTCGGTATGAGTATGACATTCAGTATCGGTGAGGCTGTCCTCGGGTTCAAGATGGCAAACTTCCATAACCTCGAAGCAGGTCAAACGATGCAGATAAACTTCATCAGCGACCTTGGGCTGTACTGGGGTATCGCAGCCGGTCAACTGCTCAGACTGTATGGAAACAGTATGGCTCGCCCTATGGCATCCATGGGGCTGCTTGGAACCGGAGTGGGAATGTGGACAGGCAGCAAACTGGCAGCGGAGCATCATTACTCAAAAGGAGATGTCCATATACAATACATCCTTCAGACCCTCGGTGCTATGGTACCGCTTGCGACTATTGTGCTGTTTGAATCAGAGAATCCGGATATTTACATAGGTGGACTGCTGACAGGATCGTTTGCAGCGCTGCGGATGGGGCACAATATGATCAAAGACAAGGATTTCACTGTCGGTCAGGGGATGTTGATGGAGCTTGGCACCTCTGCCGGTTACAGTTTTGGATTGGCGCTGGCGTATCTTGTTACACCTGAAGACGGAGGAAGCGAGAAGCCGTACATAGCACTGTCAACACTCGGTGCGATAGGCGGGTTTTGGGTGACATACAATGCGTTCAAAGTTGAAGCGCGTCATGAGCATGAGCAAAATCAGGCATGGGATTTCAAGCTATATCCCGAGAGCCTCGTGATTAATGCTTTGGGTGACAGGTTAGGATGGGAGAGCGGGGTGAAGATGCCGTTTGTAAGAGCGAGTGTGAGGTTTTGACGTATCCCCCTGTCGGAGAAGCTGGGTTACATAGAGACTTTGATGGGTTATTCCTGACTTGACAGTCTGTCCGAGAATGTTTTTCAGTATAGATTTTCATAAAC
>CAZVKN010000056.1:0-13731 GCA_964627035.1 uncultured bacterium
CTAGCATTGCTTCATTTGTAATATCATGATTGCCGGGTGTATGGTGAATCGGAGCTGATAAAGGTTTAATAATCTCTAAATATTCGTTCCACTCAGCGGTCAGCCGTTCAACATCCTCAGTGTAGCCTTCGATCATATCCCCGACCGTCATGGTAAAATCCGGCTTTAACAGCTCGATTTCCTGAATGATCTCACCGTACACTCCCGGTACGTGCCCTCCGGTACGGTCACCGATGATCGCAAAACGGATCGGGTCGTCGATGTCTTCGGCATTAGCGGAGAAGGTTAATGTCAATAGCAGAATTGTTAGAAGGATGTGTTTTGATTTCATGATACTCTTCATTTTATTTGAAAATTTCATCGAAGATGTCATCCAATCGTTTATTAAGATCACCTACAAAATCATTACAAGGAATACTTAGTCTTTGAAGAACAGAATAAAATCGTCTGTAACCTCCATCTGAACGTAATTCTACCCACTCAACACCCAACTCTGTTGCTTGTTGTTTATTAAGATCTGATAATTTATCAGCAACAAATACATCACTTTCTCTAGCAAAGATAGCATCGGCACTTTCAGGATTACCCTTGCCCATGAGTTTTACTTCACATCTGAAACTTTTATTTGCTTGGTTAACTAAATAGAAATCTACTTCTCGTTTGGAACTTGGGATATGAGGTAACTCAAAAAACTGATTCGGTACACTAAAAAGCAAACAAAGAACTTTCATGAGACTCTTCTCAACTTGCTTACCTGCAGTACTCCATAACCCACCTCTTAGGGCAGCTCGCTTTACCGCAAGTGTATTTATCACTATCAAACTTTCACTTAAATCAAGCTCTACACTTACATTTCTGAATTTAATTGTTAATACGATATTGATGTCATCGTTCTGATCAATTAAACTGCTTATTACATGTGAAAGGGTATCATAATGTTCAAGAGATGCTTCTAGTACCACTTCCTTTTTTGAAGTGTTATACATATTGCTGATTGTCTTAACATTAAGACCAGAATTGATTGCAATCTCATCCTTAGGAAGTTGCGGTCTAATGAATTCTTTTCTATACCAATCATCAGTAACATTTTCACCTTTTAGTTTAGCAGAGACAACCTTCTTAAAGAACTCAACGGCATACTGAAGAAAATCAGCATTAATCAAATTGACAATTTCTATGCGATAGTCCTGACCATTTACTAACTTCCGAATGATATTCTGCGTAACTTGAGTTGTTAGTGTCATTATTTTTCTACCGTTTTGATAAATGAGTCAAGTTCAAATACTTTTGGTCGCTTTCTGTGAAATAATGGTCCTACTGATAGATTTTGTTCAATTCTTGTTATGTATTTTGAGTCTTGTTCTGTAAGAAAGAAATATCTGTCTAAATCAAGTGCGACTTTACCGAGTGTTCCGCTACCTGCAAATGGATCAAAAACCAAATCATCAATGAATGAGTAATAAGTAATTATTCGATGACATAGTTCTTTAGGAAATACTGCTGAATGTATCCTATCAAACGTCGGATCGATTTTCCAAACATTAGATGTCTCATAACCATCTTCAACCTTACTTTTATCTATGGAATAATGCTGATACTGCCTAATATTCCAATCAATTAATCTGCTGGTTTTCTTTCTATAAACCATTAAGTATTCTGTTACCGGATTTGGCTTATAGGCAAGAGGCTTTCGATGTTGCAAGAATCCCGCATTACGATTTTTCACACTAGATTCTGGTTTCATCCACACAATATCATCTACAAATTCCCATCCCATTTTTATTAGCTTTGGATGGATATCAAAGGGAATGGGGTATCGCTTACTTGAATATTGTCTGCTAATTCGTGGAACAATAATAGGAGAAGTATTCAGTATAAAAAAACGACCCTCTTTAGTTACCTCATATACTTTCTTAAATACAGATTCTAAAAAATCCAAATAAGCTTTATAGCTTGGATATATTGAATAATCTCTTGCGTTATAGTATGGAGGGGAAGTAAAAGTTAAATGGATTGATTCTAACGGTACATTCTCCAAAACTTCTAATACATCACCTTCCACAATGACATTTCTTAAAAATTCCGGAGACGAAGGATGATTTCCTTTTTTATTGTCTTCTTTTATTTCATAAAACTCTTTATTTATAACATCCTGAACCATTTCATTTGGGTGACTTACTAATTCCTTCAATGCAGAGGAAACATCCTCATGATTTTTGAAAACCATCAATGCACGAATAACCTGATGTAATACTTTAGGATCTGGATCACTCAACATATCAAGTAGCATTGGGATAGATTCGCGTGATCTCATTCTTCCAATTGCAGACACAGCCTCTCGTCTGATCATAGAATTGTCATCAGTGTGAGCAATTTTCTTGATTTTCTTGAGATAGCGAGTATTAGAGAGTTTAGCAACGTTCTTCACAGCCGATAAGCGTACTTTATTGTCACTGTTAGAGAGAAATTGAACGAAAACCTCACCATCAAAGTTAGCAGGCAATCTTCCAAGATTATTCAAAATGAATAACAATTCTGATCTGTCAGTTTTTACTGAGTTCAATAAGGTGATTAATTCACCATTTTGCTTCTGCTTCAGATCTCTTATGTACTGCTTTGTAATTGCCATTAAATTTGGAATTTTATCCTGATCCCTACCACTTCATCAAATTTACATTATCAATGTCAACCGACTCTTTATGTCTGAAAATAGTGATGATAATCGCCAGTCCAACCGCAACCTCAGCCGCTGCTACAGCCATCACGAAAAATACGAATATCTGACCGTCCATGTTCGGCAGGAATCGTCCGAAAGCCACCAGAGTCAGATTCGCAGCGTTCAGCATCAGCTCAATTGACATGAAAATGATGATCGCATTGCGGCGGGTCAGCACACCGGCGACTCCGATGCAAAACAGCAGTGCGGACAGTGCGAGATACCATTCAAGTGTGATAGTCATGATTCCACTCCTTCCGCTTCAGTCTCATCCTGTTCCTTCTGTTCCCGCTTAACCATCATCACCGTCCCGAATATTGCTCCCAACAGCAGCACAGAGGTAATTTCAAACGGCAGCAGGAAACGGGTAAACAGCGCATCACCAACCGCAGCAACCGTTCCCATATCTTTATCAAGTGGTGCAGTTGCGTTGAAAGCACCCTTTAGTGCTGAGATTACGACCAGCAAAAAGCCACCTGCAACCACAAATCCGATGCTCTTGCGTGTAAGTTTTGTTCCTTCCCGCGAATCTGTTGAACGCAGATTCAGCAACATCACTACAAACATAAATAGCACCATGATCGCGCCCGCATAGACGATCACCTGCATCGCTGCGATGAACTGTGCTCCGAGAAGGATGTACAGCACCGCCACACAGAAAAACGTCAGTATCAAAAACAGGACTGACCGAACCGGATCACGTCCGGTGATGACAAGCAGCGCAGACACTATTGCTGTCAACGCTGTTAAAATGAAAATGATTGCTTCCATATCGTGACTATATTTTAATGGATTATATTCTATTAATTAAATGCACTAGAAACATTATTTACTACATCTTCTCCAGCTCATCGCGGAACTCACCCACATCCTTAAACCGCCGATAAACCGATGCAAAACGAATATACGCAATGTCGTCAAGCTGTCGCAATTTATCCATCACCATTTCACCGATGTCTGCCGATAACAGCTCGTTTCGACGCAGTTCATGGCAACGCTCCTCAATATCGGCAACCATTTCGTTTATCTGATCGGGAGATATTGGTCGCTTAGCCACAGAGATCTTAATTCCCCGTTCAAGTTTTGCTCTGTCAAAAGGTTCGCGGCTGCCGTCAGTCTTGCAGACAGTGAGCGGATTGCGCTCGATATACTCATATGTAGTAAATCGCTTTTGGCAACCCTGACACTCCCTACGACGACGCACCGCTGTCCCTTCCTTTGCAGGACGCGAGTCAATCACTTTAAGCTCAGGTTCATTGCAATACGGGCAATTCATGGTTATCTCAATTTTGTCTCACGCAAAGTTGGGAAATGTTTAGTAAACCTGCTGTCAACCCGCCGCGGTTTACAGATTTTAATCGCAAATGAGACCGTCAACCACAGCGGATTGACGGTGGACAAAATGATTCTTCGCGTACTTTGCGTGAACTCTTACTCCGGAATCGGGTACAACGGGAATTTACTGCTCAATTCTGTAACCTGTCCCCACACTTTCTTCTGTCTCTCTTCATCGTCGAGATCTTCGAGTACATAAGCGATCATCTTGCCGATCTGCACCATTTCATCCTCTTTCATCCCGCGCGAGGTCAGTGCCGGAGTTCCGATGCGAATGCCGGAAGTGATGAACGGTTTTTGTGGATCGTTCGGAACCATATTCTTGTTAGTGGTGATTCCCGCATGTTCAAGCGCGATCTCTGCTCCTTTGCCCGGCAGACCGCGAGGAGCCAGATCGAGCAGAATCAGATGATTGTCAGTTCCACCTGTGACCAGTTTGAAATCTGCATCGAGCAGAGTTTGCGCCAGCACCGATGCATTCTTGACTACCTGACCGATGTACTCACCAAACTCATCTTTGCGAGCTTCAGCAAACGCTACCGCTTTGGCAGCGATAACATGCATCAACGGACCGCCCTGACAACCGGGGAAAACCCATGCGTCAACAGCCTGAGCCATCGTCTTAGGCTTCGGCATATTCTCCAGCATAAACTCGCCACCTTCGTGGTTTGTCAGGATTAATCCACCTCGAGGACCGCGTAGTGTCTTGTGCGTAGTCGAAGTTACGATATCAGCGTACGGCATGGGAGACGGGTGGTATCCTTTTGCTACCAACCCGGCAATGTGGGCGATGTCTGCGATATGAAATGCTCCGACATCGTCGCAGATCTGACGAACTTTGTCGAACTCGATGATGCGTGGATAAGCAGATGCACCGGTGACGATAATCCTCGGCTTATGCTCTTTGGCGAGCTTTGCCATCTGATCGTAGTCTATCCGTCCGGTTTCCGGTGACAGTTTATATGGGATGATCTTAAACAGCCGACCGGAGAAATTGACTCCGCTGCCATGAGTCAGATGCCCACCGTGGTTCAGGTGCATACCCATTATGGTGTCGCCCGGTTTGGCGAGGGTCAGATATGCTGCCATGTTCGCCTGACTGCCGGAATGAGCTTGAACGTTGGCATGTTTGGCATCAAATAGCTTCTTGACTCGGAAGCGAGCCTTACCTTCAGCGATGTCAACATGTTCGCAGCCACCATAATAGCGGTGACGGGGGTAGCCTTCAGCGTATTTATTGGTCATCACCGAGCCGAGTGCTTCCAACACAGCCTGGCTGACAAAATTCTCGGAAGCGATCATCTCCAGCGTCTCAACCTGACGCTTGGTTTCCGATTTTATCGCTTCATAGATATCTGGATCTTGTTCTCTTAAGTGTTTCATAATGTTTGGTTTATAATTATGAATTTATATTCAATTTTCTTATTCAAATTAGCGGTTTAAATTTGAATTCGTTCTCTTTCGCCACCTCCAAAACATCAATCCAAATCCACCTTCATCACCCCTCGACCTTATCAACTCGCCGTTTATGCCTGCCGCCCTCAAATTCGGCGTTCAGCCATCTGTCGAGAATCTCCCGCGCCATCTGCAAACCGACCAGCCTGCCGCCGATTACCAGCACATTGCTGTTGTTGTGACGTCGGCTGTATTCCGCCTGCAATCCGCAACTGCACAGTGCAGCATGAATCCCCGGTACTTTATTCGCTACAATGGACATCCCAATGCCTGTTCCGCAGATCAGTACTCCCCGCTCACAGTGTCCCTTTGATACAACTTCCGCAGCCGGGCGACCGTGGTCAGGGTAATCGCACGGTCGTTCGCTGTCGCAGCCGTAGTCCAGCACCTCATGTCCTGCATCAAGCAAAAGTTGCTTGATCCTCTCCTTCAGTTGAAATCCTGCGTGGTCTGCCGCTACCGCAATTTTCATTTTATCCCCCTTAATCCAGTGTTTTCAGGTAGCTGTCAATGTACTTGACTTCAGACCACTCACGATTGATCCACTCATAGGGTGACATGGGAGGTCGGGTTTTGGTTCTATTCATAAACCGCTCATCCTTTGCCGGCAGAGATCCAGCCTTCAGGTTTTGCATCGAACGGTCAGCATCACTTCTCGCTTCAGGATCGTCTGATTTATACGCTTTTTTGTACAGCCCGTAAGCAATCACAAATACAAGCTTGTCACCATATTTCGGTGATGATCCGCCGATTTGATCCGCTGCTTTGGTATAGATATCACCCATTAACAGCCAACCCTGCCCATATTTACTGTCATTACCAAGAGCCTTTTGAGCCCAGAAGCGTGCCTTGATCCACCTCTTCATATTCAGGTAGCCTTTCCCGACCGCTACGATGTCACTAAGCGATTCAGGGACAATCTCCGTCACCTTAATCAACGCATCCACCGCCTTCGAATATTGCGCGAGATTTTCACGGACGCTCGCCAGATTGCGCCAACCTTCAGCGTCGGATGGATTTAGCTGAGTATAAACCTCAAACTGGGTTACGGCAGCATCGTTGTCCCCTTGACTGAACAAGGCTCGTGCATATTCAAACCTGTGCGAAGGATCATCCGGGAATTTCTCGACAACCTCTTTGAGTGACTTCAGATACTCCTCAGGATTACGATGTGTTCTGATTAAGCTGTTAATTATGTTTATCAGACCTGCATCATCCGGAGTCAGTTCAAGGAGACTTTGATATGTCTCAATAGCCATGTCCCAGTTCTCGGTTGATTCGTACATAGTAGCCAGATCGCGAATATACTGCTGATTATCAGGCTTAATGCGGATTGCTTCCTTTTGCTGAGCAATAGCATCATCGAGTCTCCGCTCGTTGCGGTACAGAATTGCCAAACTGCTGCGCAGGTAGTCATCGTCAGGGAAATATTTGATCCCCTCTTCGTATGCAAATTGGGATGAGTCACGGTTCCCTAACTGATTGTGGCAGTCCGCCCACTTGCGGTAGATGTTGTATTTTCTTTCAAGATCATGCTCTTGTATCACTTCAAAGTGACGAATAGCTGCCTCAAAGTCTCCGTTCTTCCATCTCTCGTGCCCGAAGCTGCGACGGACACCGATTATGCTGTCGCGCTCAGCTTTGCTTATCTGCGGACCTTCCGGTTCGGTTGTCTTTTCGGTGGAACCACCCTCTTCAAGAGGCGGAGGAGGTACACAGCCGACTATAAAAACAATTACTATCAATGTTATGATGAAGGTAATCGGTTTTAACATGAATAAATCCTGTTTATTTTTTAGTTCTGTTTTAGAGGTTGTCAACTAATTAGTGATTTATCTGTAGTCGGGGTTGTCTCAACCCCGACTACAGATAAATCACTACAAAAAATAACCTACCGTCTTTTCTCTCTTCTACTGATAAACCACAACTCGCTGTGATTGAAACCTATGCTGAGTCCGATGGATCGTTCAGCAACCCCGTCCTTGTCCTGGTCACCCATGAACCCGAGTTCCAGCGCTAAATCAACGCGCGACCGGTTGTTGTAATACGGGATTGAGATTCCAGCAGTCAGTGCGAACTTTGTCGCCTGATTCCCACTGCCGCTGACTACGTAATGATCCTGCATGTAAAACCCACCGCGGTATGCCAGTGACTTCCAAAACGGATCGAACGGCTTATGAATAGGCTGCCATTCCCATCCTGCAGAGAGCCGTAGCGCATTGCGGAACTGTTCTGCCAGTTCAATCGGTTCATCCACCAAATCCCATCCCTGCCACGACATTTCACAGCCAATAAGATGCAACCCTAACCTGCGTGAGACGCTCAGCCCAATGTCCCAAGGTGTACCAAAATCTTCATCGAGTTCGTATGTCCTGTCTTCGAGGGTGTCAATAATACCGCTATTGGCTGACAACTGCCGGATTGAGGTTACAAACGAATGCCTCTTCACACTGAGAGATGTCGGTCCGAAGACGTATCCTCCGGCAGTCCATCCTGCCGGCGCATCCCATCTTGTGGAAAGCGCCCATCCCATACCACGCATGTTATCCGTGACATTGCTGGTTGCCGGATTGGCAATCGTACCAGGGAAGGTCACGTCCCACGATCTTTCGACCTGACCGAGCAGGAATCGCGCACCGAATCCTATCCGCACCCGCTCATCAGCGGGCATTGACATCTCAACCAATCCTTGTGTTATTCCACCGAGCCCATCCTGTGTTTCCATCGTTGAAGACCAACCGTTGGAACCTGCTGTTTCCCAATGGTAGTCCATTCGTGTATAAGGGCTGAACGTCATCCCGAGAAACCAGCTTGAGTAGATCGGTAAGGCAAGTGCAAACCCGTTTAACTCTGCGACATCACTGACATCGCTTCCGACAGCATCTTCTGTCATTGCTCTCATGTATCCACCTTGCATGCTGAACCGTGCGGTCTTGCCCCCCTCCCACATCGCAGGGGATACCAGATTCAATCCGAGCGAATCCGGCATTGACAGCGAGACAAATCCCATCCCGGCAGCTCGCACGGATGCGTTCTGACGTTGAAGCCCATATCCGAGAGCTGACAGCGATGACTCTGCAAGCGTTGCAGATGACAATATCAAAAGAGTCAAGATAATCGGAGTCCAAAGTCTAATTCTCATTTTATGAACTCCGTGTAATGAACGGTCAAAGTCGGTCTGAGAGCCGGATCGGGATCATCAATCGAATGAAATGCAATCCGCTCAATATCAATCCCCTTGCGGAACGGATGAAACAGGCTGCTGTACGGTTGAATCAGGACGCCAAAATTGTTGTCAGCGTCCACCCATTCGAGACTATCCTCATCCCATTTCCGGGTTTCAATCCATTGCATTGAAGGATCAGTAACTACAAACTCAATCTGATCCTCACTGCTGTCAATCGTGGCAGTGTTAAACGGATACCCGGAAAATGCGGGTGATTCAACCCATCCGACGGGATCGGTCAGCCATTTGTCGTCGGTCAGCTTCTGCGCTCGCAGTGATACCGCCGCTTTGCGAGTCCCCCAGGTGTATAGCGCTCGGTCACGGTGTAGCGTGATGACTGCCCGGTTTACAATGATGTGAGATGTTTCAAGCATCTCGATCAGTTCGGAAATATCGAATCGAAGCTGAGACAATATTATAGCTCCATCACCGATGACAATTCGATCACCGCCAACAACCTCGCTGTTCTCGATCAGTGAAATTTTCGCCAACGGCACAACAGAGATCGTGTCCACTATGGCATTGTCCGCTGTATCACTGTTGGTGCTGAAAATGTGCAGTCTCGGACGCAGTGAATCGGATGCTCCGGTATGGAAACGGATTAGCTTATCAAATGCATAGGGAGCAGTTATCCTAATTGTCATAACAGATAAGTCTGTACCGTCAGGATTGAAAGCAGAACCGGGATCATGGACTGTCGTATCTACTTCTACGCTGTCCGGCAGCAGCCACTCGGTAACTTCACCAGCATCAAGCGTAACAGTGACAGTGCCACTGTCAGGTGCAGATTCCTCCATGACGATTTCGAGTGGTGTCCCTGTCGGAATATCATCCGGTCCGGGTGGAGGTCCGGTCATGTCGTGGTTTATCCGCTGGCATTCCCATGAAACGATGTCTCCATCACCGATAGCAGAGGAGTAGTTTAGCTCGATGCGTGCTGAATCCACAGCGAATGAGGTGTCAACCACCGGTTTATGAAAGCGGATCAACACTTCTGAGGTCATTCCTTTAGCGTTGCCCACGTACAGATACTCACAGGCTCCCTGTTCGTATGACACTACTTTCACACTGTCAGCTTGAAAAACCGAAGTCCGGAGCTGCCCCCCAAGGTCAACCCCGACCGCACTACCGGAAGGTCCGTCCGGCTGAGCGCAACTTAATGTCAGAAGCAATGCGGTAATTAGTGTTAGTATTTTATACTGTCTGATTCTTGATTCCTTGATTATGTAATTTAGTGATTGTTGATTGCATGATAATGTAATTTGAGGGTATTAACTTAGTAGTGAAAACGATACAGGTCATTCTGAACGAAGTGAGATTATATCGCTGCAAAGTTAACACTTTCAAATAATCAATGCCATTTCTTTGGCACTCTTTTGACCCTCCGCCCACACCCATGCAACCATAGCTTCTTCAATGTTTTCTAAAGCCTCGACTTCGGTTTCACCCTGAGAAACGCACCCAGGCAGAGCCGGGCACTCAACTACAAAGTAACCGTCTTCGGCTTGTTCTACAGTAACATGAAATGTCATATTTTCCTCAAGTATAACCTAATAATATAACCATTGTGAAAAGTTGTTGCAAGCTGATCGGATCAATTCACTCACCCAGTCCCCAAACCACAACTCGAGTCGGTCCGTGCGCTCCGATTACCAGTTGCTTCTCGATATCCGCAGTGCGGCTCGGTCCGGTAATGAAAGTCAGCGTCAGATCTGCGTCCATGTATTTCATATAGGTGTCCATGTCGCTGAAAATCGGTGTCTGTGTGGCGATTGCGAGATGGATCGGCGGCAGGCTTGAGACGAGCCTGTCACCTTGATTACGTGAAGCGATAGCTAAAGTTCCGGTGGATGCGATCAAAGCGTCAACTCCGGTGATTCCGGCATCTGCCTTGCTGCATAGTTGGATAGCTTCCTCTTGGTCAATATCTTCGTTACTGAAATCAGCAAGGATTTCAACTTTATCTTTCAGCAGTTCACCTAATTTTGGTGACAGTGGTGATCCTCCAAGAGCGATGCTCTTGATATCGTTTTCGTTCAGAAAGCTGATCAGGCTTTCGCCAAGTTCTTCACTGTCGGTGACGATGTACTCACCGGATGCTTCCTCCAGGCTGTCGCGAAACCTCGACAGTAGCGACGGCGCATTCGCCCCAAGTCCTTTTGGTGACATTTTAACTCCTCTCTATTCCGCTGTCAGGTCGCTGCACCTGACAGTTATAGGTTTAATATTATGTTAGATATGTGTCAACCACAGCGGGTTGACAGCTTCTATTCAATTATTTCAATCACCCTTTCATTCCAGACTTGATCTGGAATCCATTCTTAAACCTGTTTAATCCGTTCCATCTGTTGTGAATTTTTCTTTCCCCCGGTTTCGGAGAAACCGGGCTACATTATAGTCATCTACGCAAAACAAACAATTCCATTTCAGCGGCCAACGGTTCAAACTCCTCGCTATCTAAAGTTATAGTGAATATTATTACTATCTTGCCATAATATCCGTTTGTGTGAATTGCAAGAATATGAGGATCAATAAACGGAAATGGCTCAGTCTGCGCATCGTAAAGTATCTCTATTTGAATATCCTTAATGCGAACTGGTACACCTACACCACCCTCATCCGTGATAACCATCTCAAGAGCAGAAAGATCAAATACGAAATCCTCACCTTCAGGTACATAGACTGTAGTATCACGTGGAGAAATGTGAAGATGGGCAGGGGAAGCAATCGGACGCAAATCTATTGGTGTGGAAGCAACCTGCTCACCTACCTGGGCAATTACATTACAGGTTCCATAGATTGGTTGTTCCGCAGGGATGTTCTGAAATTGAATAAGCAGTTTACCGTTTTGATCGGTAGTTCCGCTATAACTGCTAAGCGTACCCATATTAGGAGGATCAAGAGAGAATCGTACCGGCACAGCAGAAACTGGATTTTGATTGACAGAATCCTCAACCATTAGGCAAATGTCCAGTGTTCTTAATTGGTTTGGAAGTAGTGTTAATATTCTACGGCTTGCCTCAATTTGAAGGTGTAGAGGAGTGTTATCGAGAAGGCTGAGATAGATGTTGGCAGACTCTTCCAACTGCCCCGCTTTCGCTTTGATAGCCACTGTTCCCGACTGTACGAGGTCAACCGAATAAACGGCTCGCATCATACCGTTTTGATCTGTAATGCTGTCAATGGGAGTGATTGTGCCCTTCCAATCTTGTCGGTTCTGGATGGAAAATTCGACTTGTGCACCGGCTACAGGAACGGAGTCCGAGTCGAAGCATTTAGCCGTGATGTGCTGAGTGCAGAGGTCACCACCGAATCCTGTGACAAGCTGATGCTCTATCTGTAACTGAATGCTGTTGACAGGATCGTTGTGTAGTGTCGGTTGTTCATCGCAGCCGAGATAGGCAAAAGTGGTCAGGCAGCAGGTAAAGAGCAGTAAGTTTCTCATGATCGTCTCCGTCTATTAAATAATATCTGTGCATTGTTACAATATAAGTCTATAACAATATACAAAATACTATCGTAGAAATCATGAGATTTGAGACAAATTCACCCTTCATCGCCATTTTTTTCAGGCTCCACACAGACTCCCTTCAGCCATCCGCCAGGCAACCCACGAGGCAGAATGTCACTCGCAAGTCGTGCCACTCTCCCCACAATGTCCATGCGCGGTGAAGCGTCCATCGTCCACTTGTATCCTGCTGCCACCATCTGTTCATGCAAAGGCTTTGGACGACGGCTTCGCAGTTCGAGCAACATGCGCGGAATGTCAATCTTCACCGGGCAGATGTCACGACAAGCTCCGCACAGCGTTGACAGATCGGGCAGATCAGGCATTGACATCGGTCTGTCACCGACGATATTCGACCAGATCGCTCCCATCGGACCGGGATAAACCGAGCCGTACGCATGACCGCCTACAGTCCGGTACACCGGACAGACGTTCAGACACGCCCCGCAGCGAATGCATAGCAGCATCTCACGCAGTTTGAAGTCGTTAAGCGCCCGTCGTCTGCCGTTGTTAACGAGGATTACGTGCATCTGTTTCGGACCGTCTTCGCCTGATCTTGTCGGCCTCAGCAGGTGAACGTATCCGGTGATCCGTTGTCCGGTTGCGCTGCGGGGAAGCAGGTCAAGCAAAGGTGGTACATCCATAAGCGAGCCGATAACCTTCTCAATCCCGCTGACAGCAATATACAAAGGTGGCAAACTCAATCCGAGCCGGACATTGCCTTCGTTCTCGACGATCACAAGATGTCCCGACTCTGCAACGATGAAGTTAGCCCCGGATATGCCGAACTGAGCTTCAATAAACCGTTGTCTCAGCACTTTTCGGGCAGCTTTGGTCAGTGTAGTCGGATCATCGCTGTACGGTATGCCGATCTTTTCGGTGAACAGCTTGCCGATGCTGCTGCGTGATCTGTGCAACGCAGGTGCGGTGATGTGAGACGGTGGCTCACCTACAAGCTGGACGATGTACTCACCGAGGTCAGATTCGACAGCATCAATCCCCCAATGCTCCAACTCCTTGCCCAGACCGATCTCTTCGGTTACCATGCTTTTGGACTTGACACCTTGAACGGCGTTGTTCTTTTTAAGAATACCGATTGCAATCCTGTTCGCTTCCTTAGCATCGGCAGCAAAATGAACCACACCACCGGCACGCTCAAATGATTCTTTGAACCTGTCGAGACACACATCCAGCTTGTCCAGCGACCTCGTCCGAATTTTGCGGACTTTCGTCCTTGCTTCTTCGAGATCAGGAAGCTCGGTGACGGCTATGTCCCGTTTGGTGGCCGACAGCGTCGTGGCATTCAGCACCGCCTGACGCAGGTGAGTGTCGGTGAGAGCTTTGTCTATTTTTTGTTTTGTTGGGTTCATTGGAGAGGTAACCTATTCACAACGAATCTAGCAGATACAACAGATTGCCATCTACACTGTCATTCCGGACTTGACAGTCTGTCCGAGAATAGTTCTTTAAGAAACAATATCTTGTATAAGT
>CAZVKN010000057.1:0-12266 GCA_964627035.1 uncultured bacterium
ATAACTTATACAAGATATTGTTTCTTAAAGAACTATTCTCGGACAGACTGCTTGACCCGGAATCTCCTAATGGCAGAGGATTCCTGTTTTCGCATGAATGACAAGTATCCAAAAATATGAAACAATACCCGTCACCCGTAATATTTCTAAGCGACTGCCATCTGCCGCTGATTAATCATCCATCTACGGCAGGCTGGACGGATCGCGTCGTTAAGTTTCTACGTGAAGTAGGTCCATCGGCTGCCACGCTGATGCTGGTCGGTGACATTTTTGACTTTTGGTTTGAGTGGCGGCATTCGGTTCCATCGAGGGCGTTTCCCGTGCTGGCTGCGCTGCATGATCTGAAGCGGAAAGGTCAGCGGATCGTCTATCTCGGCGGGAACCACGACGGGCATGTCGGGCGATTCCTGCAGGATGAGGTCGGGATTGAGGTGTCGCGCGAATCGGTGGACATTGAGGCTGATGGCAAGAAGATTCACGTCATTCACGGTGATGGTCTGGCTCCGGCGGATCGCGGGTATCGCATATTGCGTGCTCTGGTCAGGTGGAAACCGACCGAAGCGATCTACAAGCTGGTTCACCCTGATCTCGGGATATGGATAGCTTACAAGCTGTCCGGATTCTCACATGATCACCTCTCCAGCAGTGACAACTTCGGAGCAAAACCGTACCGTGAGTATGCTCAGAGCAAGTTGAAAAAAGGCTTTGACCTGGTGGTGATCGGACACCGTCACACCGCAGAGCATCAGCAGTATGAAGGCGGTGACTACCTCGCTATCGGTGATTGGATTGGGAAAGGGAGTTATGGGGTGTTGAAGGATGGGGTGGTGAAACTGGAGTATTATGGGTGAGAAAACATGACATGAGCAACGAGTAACCCATACAACCCTCTTCCTTTCTCACTTTATCACCTTCATACTTTCTCACTTATCTAATCAACATCACCTTCTGCGTAAACGCCTGATCCGATGCTTGCAGACGAACAAAATACACACCACTCGCCAGATCACTCCCATTTACAATCGCACTCCACACTCCCGCCGGTCGGACTCCGGAGAATAGGGTCGTCACCTCTCGACCGGAGATGTCGTACAGGGCAAGATCGAGGTGGGCTTCTGTCGGCAAGTGGTAACTGATGCGGGTTTGGGAATTGAAGGGGTTGGGGTAGATGGATGCTAACCGGAACTCATCGGGTATCATTGCCGATTCATCAAGTTTGACAACCCACAGCGCATCCGTTCTATAGTTCGGTTTACCATCAATTGTAGTAACTCTTGCCGAAATAGCTCCTTCATCACCGATCACCCGAATCTCCAGCGGATCATCTTCTATAGCACCGTCAACTTCATCTGTAGTTGGATCGTCACCCCAGACAGCAATACCGCATCTGCATCCATCAATCCGACCCGCTCCAACTAACCGATCTCCGGCATATACACCAATTTCTACTCCCTCGTGGCTCTTTCCTCCCCTGCCGTAGGGTGGGGTAAATCCGTCATTTTTCCCCCTGCGATAGTAGGGGGGGACTAAGGGGGGGTTCTCCGACATCACAAGCAGACTCATATTGTCGCGTGTTGGAGTCGGCGCTGTCAAAAATATAAGCTCAGCAGGCTTTTCGGTTTCGCTTGTGGCAACCTGATCTTCAGGGAACGGTTCGGGATAGTTCAGCACCACATCCTCATCCATTTTGATTTTATATCCTTGTCCTGTTCTGAGATTATTCATATTTGAAAACATCCTGTCAGGTACGGCAAATTGACCGCGTTTGTTCTTCATAATAATGACCTGGTCAATAATTGTTCGGATTGCATAGAAGTTGTGCGGATTTTCCGGATCATTACGATCCACAACATCCATCGGCAGGTTATAATCAGGGAAGTAGGCAATTATGTTCCAACCTTCCTCGATTGGAATGTCAGCGTTAAAAGCAATAGGC
This sequence comes from uncultured bacterium, assembly GCA_964627035.1. Classification (GTDB taxonomy): domain Bacteria; phylum Electryoneota; class AABM5-125-24; order Hatepunaeales; family Hatepunaeaceae; genus CAZVKN01. The sequence goes on from CAZVKN010000057.1 coordinate 1,937, forward strand.
GCACCTGTCCAGCCGATTGATACAGTTTCATCAAGCATGATCCAATAACCCTGCGTGACTTCCCAATATGGGATATTTAGAAAATTGATTTCTGGCACCCAAAACCTGCCGTGCTCATCCTTGAGTAACTGTACATGGTGCGGCTCCTCATCATACTGTAGATCTGCGAACATCCTGACTATATCCGGACCGCGATCTTCATCGGGATCGTAGTATTCCTCACCGGGATGGACATTTATTGAGAACAGATTCCAACCGGCACGCATTCTAAACTCTATTATATCACCCCTAACATTAACTGAACTGATGATGGTCAGCGCATCCCGCGTCCATTCGCGTGGTCCCTGCACGTAGTTGACTTGGACAATGCCGCCCATGTATTCCACATCTGCTTCGGGATCGTAGAGACGGAAATCGAGTGCCTGTCCGGCATTGTAACCTTCATCCTCCTCGGTGTCAGGATCGTCTCCCCACAGCGCCAGACCGATGTCATCACCTTCCCACTCAGCGAAGTCAACTGCAATATTGCTATCACGGTTATCGAATGCGCCTACATACCAGCCTTCCATCTCTTCGTCTTGAAAGGTGATGGCAGCGATTATTACACTGTGGTTGCGGTCGGATTCCGGGCTGAGTTCCCAAACCATAAACGGTTCCGGACCTAATACAAACAAATGAACCAGGATTTCTAACTGTTCATTTTCCGGATCGTTCGAGTCTATATTCATGTAAGCATAATATTCTTCTTCCGGTTCAAGATCGCGGGTGTTAATTGTAATAGTGACCTCTTCGGCATCACCTGGTGCGATTTGCCCTTCTTCAGGATCGACTGAGATCCACTCATTCGGATCACCGCCTTCCTCTCCTTCAACATCATCGAATGTAATGCTCCAGTTAAGTTCATCAGCGTCCTCATCTCCTTCATTGCCGATAGACATGGGATAGTCTTCAATAAATTCATCATCCTCCCTACCTTGCAAAACAAACCATTCATTGTCATCAAGTCCATCCAGTTCGATTACTATCTGCGGAGGAGGGTCATCCCGTCTTGCATTCAGCTCCACAATAGTCAGAGCATCTCTCTGCCATACTTCAGGACCGTCGATAAAATCAATCTCTACATCTCTGTACTCTACTTCCGCAAACGGATCCCACAACCTGAAATTGAAAAGATGATCGCCATCACCCACCCAATCCTCATCCAGATAGCCATTTAATCCGATTCGTTCTCCTCTCCATAGGGAGAAATTGCTACAGATTTGAACATCAGGATCAGGAGATACAAACAGACCTACATACCAAGCATCAATATCCTCACCTTCAAAGGTTACATCATTTACAAGGATTGAGTGAGCCTCCTCGCCTTCCTGACCCAGTTCCCAAGGAGGTTCCGGTGGCAGCAGTCCTCGTCCAATCAGAGGTAGAACTGCTTCTCCTTCCTCAAGAATGTCAACAGCAAATGTTGCGGTAGTCTCAAATTCATCCTCATCCTGCGGATGGAAGGCAAATTCAATTTCGATTTCTTCACCCGGTTCAAGAGTAATTCCATCTTCAGCATCAGTCAGCAGAGAGAAATTCTCTTCGTCAGCAACCTCTATCTCATCAATGCTAAAGGCATCATCAAACGGATTTTCCAGTATAAAAGATTCCAGCGATGTTCTGGTGATATACGTGTCAGGGAAAAGCATTTCTTCCGGAAACATCAATACCGGTGGGTTGTCAACAATAAAAAACACATCTACCACAATCTCATCGTTTTGTGGATCATTTGAGAGGATGTGAAGTTCTGCTTCGTAGTCACCTCCTCTCAAACCGTGAGCATCAATAGTGACTGTAACTATTGTCTCCTCATCAGGCTCGACCTCACCTGCCTCCGGTTCGTATTGCAGCCATTGACGTTGATATTCAACAATTCCATCGTCATAGATGCGGATGTCATCTGCGGTACTGCCGCTTACCCACAGGTTCATGCCGTCGTGAGCCACCTCGCAATACGGCTGTCCGAGCCTACCGACGTTGAAACTTTGAACTGTCTCTACGGCGGTCCATTCATCGGTGTCAACCGCAATCTGGAATACTCGATTTCCACGTCCATTGGTCATCCATAATTGACCGTTAGGATGCTGTTCCACCCACTCCAAACCGTAAACATTAACGTTACCATGATACTGGCAATGATTATCAATTATGCCGAGCTGATCTCCGACTCCACCTTCGTCGTCGAACTCATAAACATGGATGTTTCGGTTTTCGCTGTTCATAACAAAAAGCCATCCATTTTCCTCGTCCGATCCAAGACCGCAGACACGATACGGGAATTGAATATCACGAATTCTCTCTCCGTCAGCATTCCACAATGAAACTGTAGCATGAATGTTACCTGCGTAGAGCATGCCGTTTGCGAACGTGCCGTGCCCGAAGTTACCCCTACCCCGTCTCAACCGAACTCTCTCCTCAAAATCCTCATAGTTGCCGTTGTGAGAGAAAGCAGCGACAGTTCCATTGGAGAAGTTGCTGACCCACATCCACTCGTTTACGGGATCCCAACCTAAACAGGAACTGAGTTCGTTTGCACGGTTGATACCTTGAAACTGACCGAGGAGATCACCTGCATCGTCACGACGGGGAGCTCGTTGTTCGTCCCAATTAAACTCATGTAAAATCTCAAATTCCAGCGTCTCATCACCGACATTTGAAACTGTTAGTTCATATTCAGCTACTTCGCCGGTGAACAGCCAATCTCCGTCAATTTCATCGGGTTCGACTTGGACTTGTGGTTGGGCAAAAAGCGAGATCGCTGTCAGTAACAAGATAATACAGGCAAGCATCATTCTTCGCAGCACAATAACCTCCTATTTGATACAAATCATTTTCTTCGTGAACTGCTGACCGTTCGCATTCATTCTCACCACATACAATCCACTCGCCAGATCGCTCCCATCCACAGCAGCACTCCACACTCCAGCCTGATGGACACCGGAGAATAGCGTCATCACTTCACGACCTGAGATGTCGTACAGAGCAAGATCGAGGTGTGTTTCTACCGGTATGTGATAGCTGATGCGGGTTTGGGAGTTGAAGGGGTTGGGTGCCGGAGAATGTAGTGTCGGAGTGTCGGGATACCGTGGTCTGTCTGAGTGCACACTGCTCAGCGAATCAACACCTCTTCCTGATAGCAGCAATTGAAACACGCCGTCGTCTTCATTCTCAACGTTGGTCTCAAATGTAACGATCCCCTCATAATCATCCACTGCCTGAGGATGGAAAGCGATCTCAAATTCAAGTTCTTCGTTCGGGTCTATGACGATTTCAACACTGTCTTGCAGCAGGATCGAGAAGTTTGCGTCGTTGTCAACTTCAAACTCAGAGATGACAACCGTTTCCTCTCCCCAATTATCCGCAATCACTGTCTGGACTGACTGTTGAGTGATGTAAGTGTCCGGGAAATCAAGCTCGGCGTGATCAAATATCAGATTTGGGGGGAGAGGATCGTCGCTGCCGTCTAAGGTTAGAATGGTCAGCGCATCCCTCACGTATCCGCGAGGTCCCCTAATAACGTCAACCTCTACATTCCGGTACTCAACCTCAGCGAACGGATCCCATAATCTAAACATGAGTTCCTGCCCCGGTTGAAAGCCTTCATTCACATTATCGTCAGGATGATCAACACGTGCAGCAAGACCAATTCTATCACCTCGCCACAGGTCGAAACCACAGCATATATGTACATCAGGATCAATGGAGTAAAACAGACCGACATACCATGCATCAATATCCTCGTCTTCGAATGTAGCGTTGTCCACTATTATAGCATGACAACAATCGCATTCAACCATCAGTTCCCATTCAGGTTCCGGTGGAAGGATTCCTCTGCCGGTAAGATTGCACACAATTTCAGGACGATTTACATTGTTTTCGATGATAATTGTCAGCGTAGCCTCAAATAGTCCCTCCTCCATAGGATGGAAAGCAATTTCTATCTCAAGTTCCTCACCAGGCTCAATGACAATTTCATCGTCAAACTCGTTGAGGATGAAGAAATTCTCATCAACATCAAGAACGATCTCATCAATGATCAGATCTTCATCAAACGGATTTTCCAAGATAATAGTATCAACAACTGTCTGGGTGATGATTGCGACGATTTCTAAATCTCCAGGCCACCAATCAAGTGTATCTGTAACCACAATAAATACAGGGAACACAACTTCATCATTCTCGGGATCGTTCGACAGAATTGTTAGCTGTGCCTCATATTCACCATCCAAATCGTGCGCATCAATTGCTACAGTAATGATAGCTTCATCATCGGGTTCAAGTTCACTGTCATCGGGATCAAATTGTAACCAGTCTCCTTCATGATCGATGTACTCCAGTTCAATCTCAAAATGGAGTACTTCATCCCCGACATTCGCAATAGAAAGCTCATACTCTCTTTCCTGATCGATGAGTAATAGATCGTCAATTTCTTCAGGTTGAACTCGGATTTGTGGCTGGGCGAGCAGCGAGACCGCTGTCAGTGACAGGATAAAACAGGCAAGCACCATTCTTCGCAGCATAATAACCTCACGTATAATAATAGTACATCTTCTATTCTTCACGTAGGCAGTGCACATTGATCTAATTTTTAAGGTATTGAAATATATCTGAGAAAGCAAGACTTGTATACAGCTTGGTATTTACGAAGGCTGGGGAAAATCACAGCAGATTTATAACCACCAAGTTACCAAGAAGAAAAGACCAAAACTGGTTTTCTTGGTGTCTTTGTGCCTTGGTGGTTCAATTCTTATTCTGCTTAATTTGTTGTGAATCAGTTCAGAGTTCAACCTTCAGGTTGTAAAAGGGACACGCTGAAGCGTGTACTCTGAACTTTTTGAGCAGATTCTAAACAAGGATACTCAGGATTATTCTTATCCTATTCATCCTGCACATCCTTGTTAAACAGGAGATTCCGGATCAAGTCAGGAATGACGTTAAGGAGCATGGACAGCTGTCCATGCTCCCAATAACTTGTGAATTACCGAATCAGTGCAGCCTTGACAAATGCAGTCTGTGATGACGCCTTCAGCCTAATCAGGTAGATCCCGCTCGGTAGGTCGCTTCCGTCGAACGCAACCGAGTGCCTTCCGGTTGTCATCGGCTGATCTACGAGCAGTGCAACTTCTCGACCCGCAATGTCATAAACCGACAGCGTGACATGATCAGCAATTGGCAGACTGAACGGAATATCCGTCGTCGGGTTGAACGGATTCGGGTAGTTCTGACCAAGCCCGAACTCCAAAGGCAGCAAGTCGTCATCCGATACGCTGTTTGCGCTGTCAACGTTCATGGTGATCGGGATGAATGTCTCTAATCCCGCTGCGTTGTGGATGTAATGAACGGCGAGAGTGTAGTCACCTTCATCAAGACCGATCCCGTTGAAATCAAACTCAATCTGTGTTGACTGTCCGGCATTGAGTTCACCGAATCGAGGTTCGTACTGCGCCCAGGTTGTGTTCGGTCCGAGGTCATAAACTGATACCCTGTCACCGTCCGAGTTGGTCTGCACAGCCAGCATCACCCATTTGTGACTGTCATACGTATTGACGATGTTCATCCCGCCTGCACGATCCTCGAAGTGACCTTCAAGAACTGTCACCACCTGCGTTTCTCCACTCTCAAGATTAAACTTGGACACCAACACCTCCGGCACTCGCAGTGCAAGATTGGTCTTGTCCTGACTTAGGATGTAAAGGTTGTAATCGTCGGGATCATCGTCGAAGTAGGCGAGTCCTTTGATTTTCAGGGTGTTGTTGTATGTCTCTATGATCTCGCCGTCTCGATCAAACTCAACTATATCACTTTGTCCTTCAGCCATCCAGAAATGCTCGCTGACCGGATCGTACGCGAGTGATCTTCCACGATTGCCTTCAGGTTTGGGAATCGAATCCACCAACGCACCGTCTTCATTAACGCCATATATCCACGAACCGATAGTGCCGTACAGGATTTCATTCACAGGATCAACAACAGTATCAAAGAAGCCGTAGCGGTCGTCACCGGGCTGGTCAATTGTCCTGATGAGTTCACCTTGACGATTAAATATGTAGAAGTTGGGATCGCGGCGGTTGCCTGATCCCGTCACCCACAGATTTCCGGTGAAGTCGTTGACGCCGTAAATGTAGTTGTCTTCGGTCAGTTCGGTTATGTTCACGTTTAACAGCCTCCGCCAACGCTCGTTGTCCTCACCCTCCGGATAGTCGAAGTAACTACGGAAGGTCAGCAGACCGTTGCCGTCGTTGGACAGCTCCATGTTTACTTCGATATTTTCCTCATCCGGCATAAGTCCGAAATTGATCTCATTGTCGGTCAGATTGAATTCTGGATGCGTGAGAGTAAACTCCATCTCTACGACCTCTCCTTCAAGAATGTCGAAACCGTCGAGCACATGCTCATTGTAGCCCGGAGCCCACGCCGTGAAGCTGTAATCCTCTCCGATCAGCACGTTGTTCATCACAAACTGACCGTTTTCATCGGTCAGAGCGAACGATCCGCGGCTGCCGCGAATCTCCGCACCGTGCATCGGCTGTCCCGTCGCCAGATCGGTGACGGAACCTTCAGCACCACCGACTACGACGATCAATTTGGTGGAGAATTTTATCGCACGTTCATTTTCAAGTTCTGCCGCGCCGTCGGCATATTCGTTCCAGTAGGTGTACTCAATACCGTCAGTTCCGTTAAGATTGACAATGCCGACCGTACCGTAAGGCGTGTCAAACTCCCTCGGATCAACGTCAATATCGTTATTGATGGTGTGGTACTGGAACACAATATCGCCGTCACCTGTGTATGTCGGATAAACCTGTGGATCGTAAAGAATCGCCTGAAAAGTGTTGACGCTGCCCTCTCTTATCTGTTCGCCGTTCATGCCGATATAGCGGCGCATGTGGCTCCATTCGATGATAAACTGTCCGTTCTCTTCATCATGCCATGTAAAAATACCACCGATCTGATTTTCACCTTCGGTGTAGTTGATCAGATCATCCCAAAACACACAGACCTGGGCACGAGGTCCCAAGGCGGGAGGAATGCGGCGATTCTGGAAATCAGCCAGCTTTGACTGATCTCCGAAAGCAAACCATCCGTTGGAGCAGATGCTGATATTCTCAAATTCCTGACCATAATACTGGAAACTGAACGGCAGGTCCATCAGAACAGACCAATCCTGCTCGTTGCCGTGGTCACGAATCTCCGTGTCAACACCGCGGTCAAGGTCATCAAACTCAGGGTCAATCTCAATCCACTCGTACTGTGGAGCGATGTCAGCCCAGTCCTCATCGGTATCATCGAAACAGACATAGCCGTAGCTGTCCGGTCCGAAGGGTGTGTCGGACTCAGGATTGTCCACTCGGAACGAGAACGAAGTGGTGTCGAGAAATCCGGTCATTAAGCCGTCAGTGGATTCGATATATATGATCATCTCAACTTCAGTACCGGGAACTGTCAGATCGTGCGCATGGATGCGGAACCGAGCGGTCGTCTCATCCTCGTCAACATCCAGCGGATCAATGTCAGCTTCGTGGTTAAACACATTGACAACTTCACGACCTGATACCAGCGTCAGGGATGCCTCAGAACCTATGACATCGCCTGCATTCTGCAATGTCACATCAACCCAGACGGTATCACCAATGACGAAATTTTCCGGAATAAAGCGGTGACTGACGTATTCTATATCCGGTGCGCCGATGTTCAGGTCTATAGCAGAGTTATAGGTCTGGTCATCATTTTCCAGTGACAGTTGAAGCACGATCCGCTGCTCATCAAAGCAGGTTCCAGAGGTGACGCGCACCAAGAATGTGGCTAATGCAGAATCTCCCCGAGCCGGTGCATCAAACTCTATCTCGCTCCTCAGAAGCTCCAGATCACCAACCACGCACTCAAGAGCGGCGGTCACTTCACCCTGAGCAGCCTCTTCTCCAAAGTTGGCAAAGAAAGTACGAAGTTCGACGGTTTCACCGGGATTCATAACGTTGTCACGATTCCCGCGGCTCTGCCCCGCCATGTCGTCGTCAATTATGTAGCTCGATACAGAGAGATAGTTGCTCTCCCCGATGACGCCGATCTCAGCCATCGCAGGTTTGACGTTTTGTGCGGATGCTGTCAGCTCCAACAGACCATCCACTTCAAGCTCACCCTGCTCAAAGGTAAACCGCACTGAACCGTCATTACCTGTTCTTGTAACCCGTATCATTTCATCCTCAAGTAGCAGCGTTACGGTAATGTTCGCCACCGGATCTCCGGTCTCAGCATCGTTCACAACCGCCATCAGGTAGTTTTCGCCAACCGCGATTACTTCCTGAACATCCACCTCAACAACTTGAGGAATGTCCGTCCACAGTGCCGTCCCCGGATCACCGATCAGATTCAATTGATATGCAATTGCCTCCCAGACAAGGAGGTTTGGTACTTGTGGGTCCTCTACATCACCGAATAGTCCGAAATGTCGCCACATCTCGATCTTGCCCTGATTCATCGCCCAGCCGATTCGCTGATTGTTGTCGCGATAGAACCCGTTCAGCATACCACCGTTGAAGACGTTATTGTAATTGGTGTGCGTAAACCCGCTTGAACCGACAGTCCCGATTGCTCCTCCTTCGAGCCCCCACAGAAAATCTTCCGCATAAGACCATTCATTTTGGATATGATCGGCGAAGTCGCATGTATTGCAGGTCGGCAGTATCATGAGCGGTAGTTTTGAACCGTTTCTTAGAAGACGATTCACATCCCCCACACCCCATGCACCATTGAACTCTCCCCAACCGCGATAGTTAAACAGCGATATACCGAGATCGTTGACCTGTTCAAGGATGAAGTCATGCTCATCTCTTTGGTTTTGCCCGTGGATAAAGTACATAGTGTCCACATGCGTAAAGCCGACTTCATTCAGCATGGCAGCAGCCCATCTCTGCAGATAAACAGACGAGTATCCTGTCCTCCTATCATTTGCCATCAAGGCAGCACTCAAGAACCAGTCACTGTCCGGTTCCCCTTCCTCGTCCTCCATGTGTGGATCAACCTCGTATGCAAAAATCTTTGTCTCAAGAATACGATTAAGCTCGCGGATATTGCGAATCGAAATTCTGCCGATGGATAACTCTGGCAGCATGTCATCACCTTCAAGCAGCGCGTATTGATAGTCGGTCTCCCACATATAGGCACGTCCGACGTCCCAGGTCGGGATCATCGGCTGGATGTCACCGCGATCCGCTTCGCCGACAAGGCATACCGTTTCAGGAGGGTTCTCGCTCTGGTAATATTCTCGAATTAGATTCTTGACCTGCACATTTGAGAAGTCCTCTTCGATCATTGCTACTTCAGCAGTGTATCCCTGCTGCTTCCGCCATTTGACCAAAGGCTGGATCGCATCTATAACTGAACCGTCATCTTCATCCGTAAAATCAGGAACTACGTACAGAAAGCCTCCTCTTGAAGCGTCATCACGTCGCGGCGTGTCACGGCAAACGTCTTCAGGATTTATGACCAAGCTTTCGATCATCCTCTCAATAGCGTCCGACGTAAAGGGACGATGCGGATTCAGTACCGGATTCTTTGGTTCAGCGTTGGTGTAACGCAGGTGGACGGTGACATTATCCCACACGGTCAGCTCGTTTGTGACAGGATTGATCTGCACAGGATTCACGGTGATACGGACGATTCTGATCCCTCGCATGATCGCCGGTTCACCGAGGACTACGATCTGATCGGGGTACAGAGCTGCGCGCGACTGATATGCCATGTTCATCGCAGCAACGGGTTGACCTGTATTGTCTTCGTATGGAACTGCAACAACATCACCGACATTCATCGTCCGTGAACCACTATGAGTCCACTCAAGCTCAAGGGCTGCTGTTGGAGGCACTGCAATCAGGCGACTGACGCTTGGCAGATCGGGGAATCCGGGCTTTCCACCGGGTGTCTCTCCCTCGATAGAGACTCGAATCTTATCTAATCCGGGCATTTCTGTGGGGGTTACGTCGAGGTCTGATAGCTCAAATGTCAGCTCAACTCCGGAGTCATCTGAACGAATCAGAGAAACCCGACTGCCTGATTGATATGATGTGTTGTTTGCGAACAGTGACGTTGAAAAGAGAATGATTCCAACGATTAGAGCGTAAGTTGGTAGAAAGGACTTAAAGCTGTGCATGGCTGTCTCCGCTGTGTGCAGTAAGATTACAGTATTAGAGCGACAGTATTATCGCAGAACTGTAAGGGAAAAAGATATTTTTCTAACTTAAGGAGATTTCATTATGAAATCAAAGCTATTACGCTCTAACAGCAATATAATACA
>CAZVKN010000058.1:0-11726 GCA_964627035.1 uncultured bacterium
CAAATGGGACATATTCTATTACATCTACGGCTTACTACATCATCCGAAATATCGCGAGACATTCAAGGATTGCTTAAAGCGTGATTTCCCGCGGATACCGTTTGCACCAGATTTCCGCGCTTTTGAATCAGCAGGAAAAAAACTTGCAGATTCACATTTGAATTATGAATCTGCAACTGTTTATGACCTGAAATGGGTGGAAGCGACCGATGAGCCGATTGACTGGAAAGTCGGTGATAAGAAGATGAAGCTGACCAAAGATATGACCAGCCTTATTTATAACCATACCCTGACCCTGACAGGTATCCCACCCGAAACATACGAATACCGTCTCGGCAATAAATCTGCCCTGCACTGGATCATTGACCAATACCGTGTCAAAACCGATAAACGTAGCGGACTGGTGTCAGACCCAAATTGCGCCGATGACCCGCAGTATATCGTGAACCTGATCGGTAGGATTGTGCAGGTTAGCGTTGATACGGTGAGGATTGTGAATGGATTGCCGAGTGAGTGTTGGTGAGATCGCCACATCCCGACGCTTCGGGATTCGCAATGACGGTTTAGTTCCCCCCTACTGCCGAAGGGGGGATGTTTTACCTGAGCTCAAATTACAAATCAGCCTGAAACATTGAAAGACCGGCACTTTTGTCAATATTCATCTTCATCATCACCATTCCGGTCAGCAGCTTTGGAAAAAAGTCGGTTGACTTCTGCGGCATACGCTCGCCGGCGGAAGCGACATCATTAACCTGATCCACGCGGGTCGGGTTGATCAGGAACGTTGCCTGATATTTGTCCTTGCCGACATAATCAAGAGCTTCATCGCGTCCACGAACGTAATAGACATTGCTGTGTGCCGCGAGCTTCTCGGCATCAATACCCAGCAAATTGTCGAGTAGCAGTGTATGCAGCACGGTCACATCCAAACGCTTCCAAGTTTCTGAATGTTCTTCAACAGCCTGATCCATTACAGCAGGATTCTTCACGGTCAGCAGGCGGTATCCATCCATACCGACTGCAGCAAAACCGAAAGCAGACTTATCTGTTGCTGCATCCAGCGCAGCATACAGGTCAGCTTTGTTGCCGTATTCGGTAATTTCAAAGTTCTCTGCAGCACGATCAAGGAAGTTCGTCGGATTAAAGCCTTTCAATGAATGAACCACACGGTGCGTCGGCAGCACGGTCAAGCCGGGATCGTGCATATTGACCATCGTCATCATGCGGTGAGTGAAAGATTCAGAATCGGGAGTTTTCCAATTCCGCTTCTTACACTCATTCATATAGTTCATTGCGGTTTCAAAGCGGTGATGACCGTCAGCGATGAACAGCTCGAATTTTTCCATCACTTCAGCTATGTCAAGCACGAGGCTTGGGCGGCTGATTCGATACAGACGGTGGATTGCTCCGAAGTCATCCGTGACTTCCATAATCGGAGATACACCGATAAGCTCCTGATCAATCCATTCATTGATCGTATTCTCGGGATCGTTATACAGCATAAAAATCTGACCGTCATTGGCTTCAGTTGCTCTCATCAGCTTTAAGCGGTCAGCTTTCGGACCTGATAACGTCTTTTCATGAGCACGAACCTCAGATTTATCATCGTCAAGGGAAACCAATGCAATCAAGCCTTTGCGGACGAAGGTCTTTCCTTCAACCGTGTACTCCTGATGATATGGATAGATCGCCGGACCCGGTTCTCTAACTAATATGCGCTCATCAATCCATTGCTCCCAGAAGTCGGCTGCACGGGTATATTGATTGTCGTTAGGTGTGTCATTTTCACGTGTCTTGCCCTTGATGATCCGTACTACATTATGCTCGGATCTTTGCAGCAAGTCTTCTCTGAGGTCGTCCTCAATGTTGTCATACGGTGGGGAAACGACCTTGTTAATATCATCTACTTCACGCGGATTGTATCGGTATCCACGAAATGAGGCTAATTTTGCCATGCTTCCTCCAAAAACTTATTTTTATAGTAGAGTTTGTTAATAGAATAAATGATTTTGTAGTCGTGGTTGTCTCAACCACGACGTCGGGCTTTGCAAAGTCATTCCTGCGAAAGCAGGAATCCCCATCTGAACCAAGAGATTCCGGATCAAGCAGTCTGTCCGAGAATACGAATATCCGCTGTCAACCCGCCGTGGTTGACAGCGTAACTTAAGTAGTATCAATAATGTGGCTGTCAGGTGCGGCGACCTGACAGCGGGTTATCTACATTCTCGGACAGACTGTCAAGTCCGGAATGACAGGAAATGGGGCAAACCGAACTTATTCAGAAATGTAAGATATATTGTGTCACAAGTAAAGAGTAAAAAGATGTTCGGAACGGTTTGTGAAAAGCTGTTTTACCTTTTTACCTTAGTCCCTGCGAGAGCGACACCCCCGATCACCCCGACAGCGCCGATTGCTACCGTTAAACCTATCGGTTCATTCAGCAACCACCTTCCTTGCAACAGCGCAAAAAGAGGAACAAGATAGATAAACGCACCGGCTCTTGAAGCAGACCAACGATTCAGAGCCCAAAACCAAACCACAAAACCGATCACAGTACAGCCGACGGAAAGAAATATCACCGACCACCACAATTCTGACGGTGCTGCCATCATCGTTTGAATGAATCCGGTTCGGAGTCCGGGCAAAAGGAATATTGTACCCAGACCGATAGACCAAGCCAGTACCATCATTGGATTACCGCCGGTGATTAACCGTTTGCTGATGGTCGTAAACGCACCCCAGCTGATGACGGACACCATCGTGATCGCCACCCCGCTTATCTTAACCCACCACAGCAGCTCCTTGCCGTCATCCGACAGGACATTGGTGGTCGTAGTGATGTAAACGATCCCCGCTAATGCGAGAAGTACACCGCTCCACCTTCTGAGCCCAATCGGTTCATGCAGAAGCCAGGCGGAGAAGATAATTATTGCAGCCGGATTCAGCGCTATCACCAGACTCGCCCATCCGGCGGGGATGATAGTTTCACCGAAGTTAAGACAGAAATGATAGACGGGCACGGACAGAAGCGAAGCGGCGAGCAGTCCAAGTTTTCCTTTTTTACTCAGACCCCGCCAGAATCCGATGGAGTTCTTATCCTTTCTTTGCAGGTATGCTATCGGAAAAAGGAGCAGTGCTGAGGGGATGAATCGAGCTAACAGCAGCTCGTAGGGTGTCAGGTAGCGGAGCCCTACCTTGATGGCGATGAATGATCCACCCCAGACAAACATAAGCCCAATCAGCGCGAGGCTTATAACGATGGGTGAGTTTGTGTGCTTACTGTTCAGGTTGATCTGCTTTACGTTTCTGTATCTTCTCCCACACCTCAGGATAAAGCTCTTTCATGCAATCGGGACATATCCCATGGCTGAATGAAGCACTGGAATGCTCCTCAATATACCTTTCAACATTTTGCCAATAACCTTCATCGTCACGCATCTTCTTACAGTTAGCGCAAATTGGGATCAATCCTTTCAGAGTTTTTTCTAATTCAATTAGAGTTGCTTCAAGTTTGTCAACAAGTTCTTCGCGTTCTCTTTCAGATTGTCTGCGGATGTTTATATCAGCCATAACCCTTCTTGAACCAAGATACAAACCAATTAAACCGATCAACCAAATCACAGAATGACCCATATAGATGACTGAAGCATGTCTCTGTTCGTGATTATTCAACTCTTTCAAAGGTAACGCAATCCCGACACCACCACGGATATCACCGACTGTATATCCCTGATGTCCATGACATTTTAGGCACCCTTGCTTAATACTCAGGGGGCGCATCAAACGCAGATATGGTTCACCGTTAATCTCGGCAAATTCAGTCATCTCCGTTTCACCGGATTCAAAAGCATTCAATGCATTTCGTTCCCATTCATCCGGAGCGTTTTCCGGACGTAACAGTTTTAGACTGGTGATATGACCTTCGACTCCGTATAACTCGCTATAGTCTTCATTCATCTGTCGAACCATGTAAGCAGGATTCATCAGAGTCAATGTATCACCGGAAGGTTTAACGATTTCTCGATCCGGAATATGGGATAAGTATGGATTAGGAGGAGTTCGCTTGTTCATCGGAACATAGACTCCACCATGAGAGGTTCCCCAATAACGAAAGGCACTATCTTTATTGAAATTTTCTCTCGCTTGGGAGAAAGCTAACTCATCAAAACTTGTGTTATTTTGAATGAGATTCATAGTTAACGAACCTGCAACAATAATCGTCCATGATAGAATAAGCAGCGATATATACCGTTTTAATCGTTGTTCTCCGTGAAATTTGATGTTATCGTTCACTGTGTCACCTCACTACTGTCCGGTTAATAGTTTAATGATATTGCCTGATTAGAAGAGTTGAGTCAAAGCATGTGCTCTCGGTCTCCATCGAATTGATTATAGACTTTGTCTATACACCAACCTCAAATAGAGTAACCACCACGAAGCTCACGAAGAACGCGAAGCTTTTTCGTGCACTTCGTGGTGAATAATCTTAGATATATTTCAATATGAAGAAACCTCCAAGAATCAAGATCACAAATGCAACAGCGAGCCAGTTGAAATATTTATCTATGAATTCTGTTATCTTATCGCCAAAATATCGGTATGTCATTCCGATAATTCCTGCCACAAGGAAAAATCTGCCCGCACGTCCCAGCACCGACGCAATAAAAAACGGAATAATGCTCATCTCAAACATGCCGGAAGTGATTGTAAAGACTTTGTACGGAATCGGAGTAAATCCGGCAACACCGACCGCCCATGGACCCCACGGACCGTTGAACCATGTAAGAGCTTCACCCCGCAGCCACAACGCTTTGTCATAGGTTGTCAGACTGTATCCTTCAGATGCGACAAGTGATTGTCCTACCTGCCTGATCTCCTGTGAGAGCAGTGTGAACTGTTCTCTTACAGCGGCGAGCCCGTCAATGCGGTCTGCAAGACCAATGTAGCTCGCAGACATCTCACTGCCACCGTGAACAGTCAGCGACCCTATCCACTGCAACAGAATCTGCCCCAACGAATCACTCAGGAAGTAGCCGATGCCGTATCCGGCGAGACCTCCGAACAGTGACCCGACAGTGCAGGCGAGTGCAAACCAAGCCCAACGGCGGTATGCACCGATACAGAGGGCAATTAAAAGAGCATCGGGTGGAATCGGGAAGAAGGATGACTCGACAAATGCCAGCACAAACAGTGCCGGTACACCATACGGTGTTTCTGCCCAGTGCAGCACCCAATTGTACAGCCTTCTTACTATGTTCTGTTTGGAATCAAGAGAATCGGACGATGAGACTATATTATCCATTAATTTTAATCAGATGTACGACTTGCTTTATTTTAGGTAGATTGTTAAATTTACATAATTTGATCGTGGTGAGCAAGTCAGTAAGTCTAATTTGAAGTTTGACTTCATAATGCAGTGGTCGTTTTGTCGGGGTTGAGACAACCCCGGCTACATGTGATGTTTCTGTCAGTGTGGAGGGCAAGCCCGACCACAAATTTGCGAAGATTGTTAGTAATAGGCTCTATTACTGTCATTTACCGGTTTTAGTTTGTATAATTGAGTTTAATTATCTATTAAACCAGAATCAGTTTGCTCTTCATCACTCCCCAGGGAGAAAATAATCATTAGATTATGAATGTAGCTGTAAGATGCGAAACGATTGATATGTCTCGCACACTGATACTTACTATACTTGGTGCAACACTTACTAAATTTGAAGGTGTCAACTTTGTAGTGATTTGCTAGTCTGTAGTCGGGCTTGTCTCAAGCCCGACGTCGTGGTTGAGACAACCACGACTACAAAATCACGAACTGATTGACACCGTCCTAAATTTAACCGGCAGGATTATGTATGAGATCATCTTTATTTATCGTATTCGCAGCATTAATTGCACTCTCGCTGACGATTGTCGGCTGTTCGCTGAAAGTACCTGGAGCCCCAACCTGGACTGTCGAGGGAACTGTGCCATTCAACGAACGTACCTACCGTCTATCTGAGATATTAACCGACAGTGCAGCTGTTGAGGAGCAGGGATGGGGGATCTTTGCCGATCCGGTTGACTCTCTGCTGAGGTTTGCCTACCGCGACACCATTGAACAGCAGATAGTCGGGGATCAAATCAAATATGGAGCATCCAGTGCCTCTAATTACGTCAACAAGATCGGCACGATCAGCATAGATCAACCTGAACCGGATTCAACAGTGGTTGCTGTCAGCGATCTGAATGAGGATCTTCAGGATTATTCCGGACCGTTGATGCCCTTTGAATTCGGACCGTTCAACGATCCGCTACAGTTTGACGTTTTTCGCTGGGTCAGAATCACGGAAGGTTCAGTTCAGCTTGGAGTGAGAAACAACTTCCCGTTTGCCATTGAAGAATTGACGATTGTGCTGGCAAACTTGCCTGACGGAGACATCCTTCACGAGCGAACCGTGATTGACAGTGTGGTGTTTGAAAGTCGCATCGAGCCGGGTGAGACCCAACAGGAGCGGCTGGAGCTGAGCGGCAAGCTAATCCTGAACAACGTGGAGATGACCATCTCCGGACATCAACCTGATACATATAATCAGATTGATATTGTCGGCGATGAGACAATGACGGTGCTGGTTCAAATCAGCTCAATGGAAGTTGATTCGGCATCGGCTGAAATATCGGAACAGTCGTTTGAGACCGGCGATTCGCTGGAGATAGAAAATGAAAATCGGATTCAGTTTGCAGCAATAAGCAGCGGCAGTGCTGTGCTTGATCTTGAGAATACAACACCATTCAAGCTGGTTATAGATATCGAATTTGAAGACATCGTCACCCCTGTCAATTCATCACTTCGCGAGCGTTTTATCCTTGAACCTGTCGCTACGGTTCAAGATCATATCATTGACTTGTCGGATCACAGGCTTGTCATGAATCTGAACAATCAGGTGCTACGAATCAATGCGAGGGCATTAGTTGAAGATTCACGGACAACGATGTACAACGGAACTTCCTACCAGACCATTAGCGGTGATCAGGGTGTTGTGATAAGTTACCGTACTACAGATTTTACACTGAAGTCTTTCCAAGGGGTACTGGACAGCGTCAGGGTTGATTTAGATGAGATGAACACAGCGATTGACATTCCGAAAGGTCTTGACAATATCCAGTTCACCAACGCTGCTCTGACAATCCTACTTAACAACAGTATTGATGCACCTGTAAAACTCAACATCGATGTTACAGGTACAAACAGCGGCAACGGCAGGTCAGCGACTCTCCCGGTTAGGGTAGAACGACTAATGTTGGGACAGAATCAGATCGTAGTGCAGGATACTGTAGGGTTGATCGGAGTGTTCCCTGATAACATCAACATTTCCGGCTGGGTTGGACTGGGTGAGGCATTTTTCGGGGATCAATCAATCATTTCTGTTTCGCAAGAGCAAGGTGTCTCCGGTTCTTTCCAGCTCGATGCGGGATTACAGATGATAATCGGAGCAACGCATCTCGAATCTGAGTTGATTGAGCTTGAAAAGATGGACTATCCTCTCGAAGGTGTCGAGATTAACCTCAACATCAGCAACACAGTACCTATATCCGGAAAGGTTAGGATTCTGCTTGGTAATGACAGCACTGCTATGGATACGATCATCGGTGTTGATCTGCCTGCAATTGATTTCGACAACCATCTGCATCGTGCGATCAGACCGGCAACCGGCAGTTTTGTGGTCAATCTCGGGTCAGAACAGCTTGACATCCTCCGACCGGTAGATGATGATGTTCCGATTTACACACGGCAGTTCATAGCTTTTGACGGTACAAACGGTGAAGCGATATGGCTGTATGCCAACGATTCACTGACGGTGCAGGCATCCGGTACGGTCTTCTACACAATTGACATAGCCGGAGGGGATGAAGATGAGTAAGCAAATTCTCTTCATAGCGGTGGCAATTGCCATTTTACTTCCTATTGTAGAAGCAGATGCTCAGACAATTAATACAGGGAGAAGTGTCAGTTTAGCGAATTCCAATCCACTCAATATGTATGGTGTCCATGCGGTAACATGGAACCCTGCAAATTTGGGGCTGAAGAATAATCCCGCATTCTCGATGAGATTTCCGTCAATATCGCTCTCGGTCGGCAACAACGCTTTCAACCCTCAGTATATCTCAGATACGTTTGTAGAGGGCAAATTCCTGCATCAGGAGGACAAAGACGAGATTGTCGGGAAGCTGTCAGAAGACAAGTGGGAGCTATACGGAACAGCCGGTATGCCTGCATTTGGAGTCAGCAGCGGTGCAATCGCCTTCAACTTCGATTTGCATTCTGCAGGTAGCGCAGCAATCCCGGGTGCGGTGCTGGAAATGGCACTGAACGGGTGGGTCAAGGATGAGATGTACAACTTTGACAATGTTGACGAAGAAGCGATGATCTACTCGACTGTATCGTTGTCTGCGGCAAAGTCAATGGAATACTCATTTACCTCTCTCATCACGAAACTATCTCTCGGTGCGACATTCAAGTTTATATTAGGGTACTACTACGGCAATCTGGAAAGGCACGATGCATACCATGTGGTGTCTGATGAAAAAATTGATGCAAAGGGTGTGTTTCACTATCGCCATTCCAAGGATGGTGACGGAGTCGGTCTGGATCTTGGTATCGTCGGATACATGCCTGATATTGACAGTTTCATAGGACTTACCATCGGAAACATGTTCGGCAATATCCATTGGACGGGTGTAGAGGTTACAGAGACCAGCTACGAGATCCATGACGCACTTGACCCGGATTCTTTGTTGGGTGGATCGAGCTATTACGAAAATCTGTTCAACAAGAAAGACACTACCTTGATCGGCGAGTCATTCAAGGAGCCGCTGCCGAGTTACTTCATGCTCTCCGCTTCCAAGCCACTCATCATTTTTAACAAGGAATCAAACTTATACATTTCTTATTATCAAGGATTGAATGAGGCGATGGGACACTCGATGACACCGCGCCTGGCATTGGGAAGCGAGTGGGAGATCATCCCGCTGCTTCCGATTCGTTTCGGCGTATCCTTTGGTGGAATTGAGGAGTCGGTCTATTCCGGCGGGTTTGGGTTGAATCTGAAATACTTCCACCTCAACTTTGGCGCTTCGTGGCAGCGTGGGATGCTGGCTGATGCAGAGGGATTCTCGCTGGCAGTCACAACTGATGTCATGAAGCCAAAGCCTGAAAATGTCAGAAAAAAAGAAAAGAGGAAGAAAAAGAGAGATCTAACTGCGATCATACCGACCGACAAGAAGGCGTTGGTTACGACTGATTTCGATCTGGAACGTATGGAACCGGGGCAGAAGGATTATTCCGTAGCTATGGATCCGTTTCGTGACGGTGCGGTTTATTATCATTTCCTGAAGAAAAAGAAGAAGCACAAAAAGTACAATACATTCTTCAAGCAGACGGCAGTTGTCACGGGGATCACCAAGCTCGCAGAGAGGATTCAGGTTGCGATCATCAACAAAGATGAGCGGACGATGGCAAAGTATCTCATATTCCCGGATAAAAAGCCGGTTACTGAGTTTGAATCTCCTCTTTATGTGTTTGTCACGGAGACTCTGCACGGCTCGGTCAAACAGGCTCTGTTGCTGAAGGTTGAGGCTGACAGGCTCAGAAAAGAAGTGGACAAGGACTTCGGGAAGAGGGAATCGGAGCTGAAGACAACGGTTATACTCGAACTTGAGGCTGCGGTGGAAGCGTTAGAGTGGTCTATTTTACGACTGCCGAAGCTGATAAACACATTGGGAGCGGCGGGTTAGTTCTATCGCACCACCAAGCCACAAAGGCACCAAGAGGAGATAAAAACAACTCTTCGCTGTCAACCCGCATGATGCGGTTCAACCGCCATGGTTGACAGTCCTTATATATTTCAGGGGACTGTCAAGCGCGGCGGCTTGACAGCGGGAATTTGATAACATATTAAAAGATTAACACAATTGGCTTCGGTTGTTCAAATTGAGGTGAAATCATGGATCAAACAAAGGAAGATCGAGGTTCACTATCCGGAGCATACAAGATTGGTTGCTTTATTGTAGTTCTGGCAGCAATAGCTCTCGGTCTATACGTGATATTTGGATTACTTTATGGCGGATAGTCATCGGTAAAGTTCTCCCAGCTACATTACTATTGACTCCGGCCATTAGTTTGTTTACATTGCAAGTAGGATTGGAGTGCATCAATTAAGAAAACAATCGCTACACTTCTTAAAAGACTAATCACACTACTTCAATAAAAACCACATTGGATTAAAGAGAGAGGATCATGAAACACACATTATTGTCAATATCAATCATCTTAGGTTTATCGCTTAATCTCAATTTAATAGCTGAAACCATAGCTACCCATGTTGTCATTACAAATGATGAAACGATTTTAATGGGTAGAATCGTTGAACAAACGAAAGCACAATTGATATTCCAGAAAACAAACGATGATATTGTGATAATTCAAAAGTCTGATATAAAACAAATCAATGAACTTATCGATAAAGGTTCTACTGCAGCAAAGAGTGAAAGTGATAAGTCATATGGCTTATTTGATAATCCTGAAATTTCAGAGGCAAAGTATCTACGTATACCTCTCTACGCAAATTATAAACCTTATTCTAAGTTGGGTGCTATTTTCATGGATTACAGATTTATAACAGATGGGTACAATGTTATATATGGAACTAATACTGGCATAGGTATCGGACTGTCATTTGATTTTGATTACAGTCCAATAGTTGGAGTTGAATTTAAATTCTTTGGCATAACACAAGAAAATGAAGGAATTGATACAATTGGATGGTTTGGTGATGAAGATAAGATTTATGAGTATGATGTTAAATGGTCACAACGTACTTTCTTTTTGGGACCGAGATTGCATTACCAATGGTCACTTTTAAATCCGTACGTTGAAATGGGTTTAGTATATACTTCCATTGGACAAACTGGTAATGTTTACGAAGATGGATCTCAACCTTCAACGGAGTCTTATAGCCGAGGTTATGCTTCATTCGGTTTCGGATATGGATTTGGACTTCAATTGGTGACACCTTTTGGCATGACGGTATTTGTTGAAAAGGGTCTTATAAAAGCAAAAACGAAATTACGTAACATAGGTTCTGATTATTTAGGTGGTGGATTTCACTTTAATCTATAGTAGTCTCATAGCTTGGTCTTTCATAGCATTGGGAGTTAATTAATTGGTCAGCTAGTTAGGCATAGCTGCCGGAAACACTGTCGTCTTGAGCATAACCTGGGTTGCCATCCCAATACCCTACGACCTCTATATTTCCTGGATCCGACACTTCCACAATTTGCAAACCGGAAAATTCGGCAGCAACATAAACCAACTCATCAACACAACAACATCCCAAGCCCTGTCCCAGTCATTGAGACATCTTCCAACCAGTTCGACGTTTTCAGCGTCTTGAGCAACCACACTTCCAACCAATGTACCAAGTGCAATAATCGCAATTAGAATCAAGCGATACATAATACCTCATCAATAATTCTGGAACAGACTAAACTCTATATAAAAGCAATATAAACAGAAACAACAGAATTACAAGAGAGAAAATTCTCAGCAGATGCAGCGGATGAAGCAGATTTAGTAATTGTGTGATTGAGTGATTCCTGCGGATTGAACGGATTAGTTTAGAGTTCAACCTTAGGTTGGGATAAGACACGCTGAAGCGTGTACTCTGAACTTCAATCCGAATGGACAGGAA
>CAZVKN010000059.1:0-11387 GCA_964627035.1 uncultured bacterium
AGCAGTCCTTAACTTATTGTACAATTTTGTCCAATACGTTCTGACGTCAAACAATGTGATCAGATAATAAAAAGACCAACGACAAATCTATGATTACTTGTTATACTATTAAATTAAGTTTATTTTGTTGTTCAGTCATGAATATGAGTATTTAACCAATGAGGAAATCCATATGGATACAATTCAACTTCATCTATTAATTAATCATTTACCGATTGTTGGTACGTACTTAGCATTGCCGTTGTTGCTATTTGCTATGTTTCGTCGCAAGGAACCGGGTGTGTTGATAGCGGCTATCATTGTCCTCTTGCTTGTTGGTATTGGTAGTATAATTGCGGCTAATTCTGGGGAAGAAGCTGAAGACATCGTGGAAAACTTGCCCGGAATATCCGAGGAATTTGTTGAGCACCACGAACACAAAGCCGAGTTGGCTACTAAGCTCTCAGTTGTAGTCGCAGTGATCTCTTTGACAGGATTACTTTGGCTACTTAAAAGCAAATTGGATGTTGTACCGATATGGTTGCCCGGTTTGTTGCTCGTATTGGCATTAATCTTAGCGGTTTCAATGGCATCAGCAGGTCATTCCGGTGGTCAGATTCGTCATACTGAAATTCGCGCAGACTTTGATACATCTACGATTCAAATTGATGATGATTCAGATCATGTGGAAAAAGACCATCACGAACATGATGATGATGACGACTAAGCCCCAATTTATACAGAAACGATAAGCCTATGCGTCTTCACCGAATTATTTTGTCCCTACTTTACATTCTAACGCTGATTAGCGCTGTTTACCTCTATTGGGAGGGGGGCGATTACTACTTTCTACCCGAAACTGAACGTCCACACCACCAACTTCATACTGACTGGAAACCAGGGGGAGTGATTGGTCATGGACTGGGCATAATCGGCAGTTTGTTGATGCTTGTTCTGTTTCTATATTCTGTCCGAAAGCGATTTAGGTTTATGGGAACCTGGGGCAATATCCGTTACTGGTTGAACTATCACATTTGGATGGGTATCACCGGACCTCTGCTGGTGATTTTCCACACCACTTTCAAGATTAATGGAATTATCGCAATATCGTTCTGGAGTATGATCGCAGTAGCTTTGAGTGGCGTACTTGGAAGATATGTCTATCTTCAAATACCACGTAGCCTTAGCGGTGATGAGCTCTCACCTGATGAAATTAATCGTGATGAAACAAAACTACTCCATCAATTAAAAGAAGAATATGGCGTCACCAGCGACACAATTCAATCCATAATTAAATTGGTCGGAATCGGTGAGTCTGAACGATCAGTTGGTTGGAGCATTATTGGACGCTGGATAGTGAGCGATCTAACACTACCCTTTGCACTATCGCGAATCAAACGGACACTGTGCGATAAAGACGGACGTGATACCTCAGAGATTGGACAGATTATTAAATTAGCCCGACGACTCGCAATCCTAAAACGTAGGATAGCATTCCTCAAGCAAGCACAAAGCATTCTGCACTACTGGCATATAATTCATAAACCGTTCGCAATTGTGATGATTGTCATTATGGTCATTCATGTAGTTGTAGCTGTATTGTTTGGGTATAAGTGGATTTTCTAATGATTGAAATAATTATATACATTATTGTTGGTGTTGTTACGCTTTCTATACCTGTTATTTACATTCTACGTGAGCGGAAACGGAGCAAACATGCCGCTCAAACCCTCCAAAAATCAATTGAGCGTGGATTGGATGAACCTCCGTCTTTGCATCCTTTGATCGATCCAAATATATGTATCGGTACGGCAGCGTGTGTAACCGCTTGTCCCGAACACACCATTCTTGACCTCATTGACAACCGTGGTCAGCTTGTTAAACCATCCGCTTGTATAGGTCATGGTGAGTGTCAAGCTGGATGTCCGGTAGATGCAATTACCTTAGTATTCGGTACGGAAAAGCGAGGTATAGACATCCCTCACCTTAAGCCGACATTTGAGACGAATGTGTCGGGGATATACATAGCGGGTGAGCTTGGTGGAATGGGACTTATCCGCAATGCTGTTACGCAAGGTCGTCAAGCAGCCGAATCTATTACTCAAAGTTTGGAACAACGCAATCAAACGGATGTTCTTGACTTACTGATTATCGGAGCAGGTCCTGCAGGTATATCGGCTTCGTTGCAGGCTAAGAAAGAGAGGCTGAGTTTTATCATTGTGGATCAGGAAGACCTTGGAGGTACGATTCTTACTTATCCACGTCAGAAATTGGTTATGACTCAACCGATGGATTTACCGTTATATGGTAAAGTGAAGATCCGTGAGATATTCAAGGAGGAATTGTTAGACATATTCAATGACGTATTTGCCAAAACCGAGTTATCTGTCAATGCTTATGAAAAGGTTAACGAAATTGTCCAATTTAACGGTAATTTCAAAGTAACAACAAACAAATCAGAGTATATTACACAGCGTGTATTACTGGCAATCGGTCGCCGTGGTTCACCACGCAAACTTGGCATATCAGGCGAGAAAAGTGCTAAGGTTACTTATCGTCTACTTGATCCGGAAAAGTTTCACGATATGAACATTTTGGTTGTAGGTGGGGGTGATAGTGCGGTTGAAGCGGCGGTTGCTTTGGGTGAACAGGCGGGTAATAGTGTTCATATCTCTTATCGAAAAGGTGTGTTCTCTCGTATCAAAGAAGGTAATCAGAAACGAATAGAGTCAGCTATGCAAACTGGTATGGTCACTGCATTGTTCAATTCTAATGTCAAACACATTGAGCCGGATAGCGTAGCACTTGACCAAAATGGAAAAGGTGTTGTGCTATCTAATGATTACGTTTTTGTGTTTATTGGCGGTGAGTTGCCAACGGAATTCCTTGAGAAAGTTGGTATTAAATTCACACGCAAGTTTGGAGAAGCATAATGAATAATGGTTTCAAATGTGCAAAATGTGGAGCAGACCTATCCGCTGATGATTTGAGTTGTGAACAGTGTGGCGCTGCGGTTAGTTCATTTGATTTGGAAGATGGGTCATCAAACAAACCCTCCAAAGTTGTGAGTCTGATTATTCTGCTGAGTATAGCTCTTGTTGTTACGTTGGTCATTATATTGTCCAATTCAAAACCAGACGACACATCACCACCAAAGATTCCAACTGCTGAAATGAGCATTGAGGATGAGATCAAATCTCTTGAAGAACTTTACCAAGCCCATCCGGATCATGCACCGATAGCATTACGATTGGGCAACCTCTATGCTTCACGCAAAAACCATCGTAAAGCAATCAGGTATTACCGTTCCTTCTTGTCTATTGACACTTCAAATGCCGGATGGGAGGTTAAACTTGATTTGGCGAAATCTTTGTTTGCGTTAAGGAAAACCGATGAAGCAAAGAGTGAGTTGAATTCTATCCTGAAAATTGATCCCAGCCATGACGGGGCACTGTACAATCTCGGAGCTATTGAAGCAAACCTCGGCAATTCCGCAGAAGCTCACAGGATGTGGACGCAATTACTGGAGCATCATTCAAACGGTCGGATGGCGGAATTGGCACGTAATGGATTAAGTAGATTGAATTCAAATGATTAGACAGACGATATTATTCTTACTGCTATTTAGCATCTTTGGCGCAAATACTTTGTATTCACAAATATCCCCCGGCAAACTATCCCGTTTTCACAAGGATATTGAAGGAATTACCAACTGTACAAAGTGTCACGAACTTGGTAAGGATGTTTCAAATGATAAGTGTTTGGAATGCCATCTGTCTGTTAGAAATCGCATCAATTCAGGGAATGGTTATCACAACAGTAAAGATGTAACAGACAAGCAATGTGCAAAGTGCCATTCCGACCATCACGGACGTGAGTTTGAGTTGATATATTGGAAGGACGGCAAGGATAAGTTTGATCATAATCTAACCGGTTACAGTTTAGAAGCCAAGCACCGATTATCTGAATGCGAAAAATGTCATATACCTCCTTTCATATCCAAAGATGATGTCAAAACGGATAAGAATAATAGTATAGATCGTACTTTAATCGGATTAAACAGCTCAGCGTGCATTACCTGTCATCACGATGAGCATGGAAATCAATTAACAGATCGCTGTTTAGACTGCCATAATTACGAGGGGTGGAAACCGACTGTAGGTTTCGATCACGACTCTACAAGTTATCAGTTAACAGGTAAGCATATCGATACTGATTGCGAAAAATGCCATAAGCTCTTGCCTGCTTTACCACCTGTTTTCCCGGAATCAATCCCTAAACCGGACAGTGTCGCTTGGTATGCTGAGTACTCCGATCTTGATTTCGTACGTTGCAAATCTTGCCACGAGGATACTCATAAAGGAAAACTCGGTAACGATTGTAAAAAGTGTCATCAGACTTCCGGATTCAAAAACATAATCGGTGGTGACAAACAGTTTGATCATTCGCAAACAGATTACAAACTGGAAGGTCGTCACATTGGTGTTGATTGTAAGAAATGCCACACAACAGAAAACCTGACAGATGACCTAAAATATAAGTTTTGCATTGATTGTCATAAGGACGAACATCAGGAACAGTTTGCCGACCGTCCTGACAAGGGAGCGTGTGAGAGCTGTCATATAGTTGATAGATTTCTACCATCTAATTACGATGTTGAACAACATCAAAAAAGTCGTTATCCATTGACTGGAAGCCATCTTGCAACACCATGTATTGCTTGTCATAAAGAGATTGAAATTTTCGGTAGAACCTGTGCTTGCTTTGATTTCCCTGATTTAAGTTGTATTGCTTGTCATAAGGACACTCATGAAGGACAAGCCGATAAATGGATCAAACAAACCGGATGCGACTATTGCCATACAACCGATAGTTGGCGCAAAGTTGAGACGTTTGATCACGATTCAAGCCGTTTCAAACTGGTAGAGAAACATCAAAAGGTAGCTTGTCTTGACTGTCATCAAGTTGCGGATACTCTAACGGAAACAGAAAGGATTGTCCTTCAGCCGTTGGATATGAACTGCATTGCTTGTCATGAGGATATTCACCAAGGGCAATTTGTTCAGCTTGACATTGATGAAAAGAAAACCACTTGTGACCGATGTCATAGCTCAAAGAGTTGGAAGGAGCTTATGTTTGATCACAATAGAGACTCTCGCTACAAATTGGATGGCGCGCATATAAAAGTTGCCTGTATCAAATGTCACCCACAGTTGCAAACACCTGATGGTAAGGTGTATATTGCGTATAAGCCATTGGGAATGGAGTGTGCCGATTGTCATGGGGGATCTGTTCCGAAGGAGTCCAAGTAACGTTTTGCGAATTTAGGGGGCAACATGTTGTCTAAAATATCGGTTCTCACAGTTTTGATAGTGATCGCTGCTGTTAGTTTTTCTGTTGCGCAGGACCATCATCACGGTAAAATTGACATAAAATGCGAGGAGTGTCACCATACGGAAGGCTGGGATAAGCTGAAGCCTGTGTTGGACTTCAATCACGATAAGCAAACCGAGTATCCGCTTGAAGGACGACATGAAACGGTCGGTTGTACCGATTGTCATACCAGTTTAGTATTTACTGAAACCGGCAGTGAATGTATCTCGTGTCATGACGATATTCACGAGGGCCAATTTGCAGATGCTTGTTCGGAGTGTCATAATCCGTCAACGTGGCAAAATGAAGCCGATATGACATTACGCCACGCTCAAACTCGCTATCCACTTGTTGGTGTGCATGATAATCTTGATTGTCAAGCCTGCCACGCATCGGGTCAATACGTCAACTTACCTCTTGATTGCGATGGTTGTCATGTTCAACGATACTTAAATACTACTAATCCTGATCACACTGCCGCCGCATTCCCAACTGATTGTTCCCAATGTCATAGCATTAATCACCTCGGTTGGTTACCAGCTACCTATGAGCATTCACAGGAGTTTCCACTCGTCAGCGGACATAGAATATCGGATTGTTCCGCATGTCATGAGGGTCAATCCAATTATTCGGATTCTCAAACTGAGTGTTTCGCTTGTCATGAGGACAACTACAATGAATCCACAAACCCGAATCATGTTGCGGCTAATCTCAGTCAAACTTGCGAAGATTGTCACACAATAATCGCCTGGAAGCCAGCTGAGTTTGATCATAATCTATCCGATTTTCAGTTGACCGGGGCTCATGTCACAGTAGATTGCGCTGAATGTCACACTAATGGTCAATACACCGGTATTGCTTCTGATTGTTATTCGTGTCATCAAGCGGATTATGCCTCTGCTGATGATCCCGATCACGAAGCAGGGCAGTTTAGCAATAGTTGCGAGGAGTGTCATACGACAACGGTTTGGAATCCATCTACATTCAACCATGATGAACAAACCAACTTCCAATTAACAGGCGCGCATATAACTGTTAACTGTCAGGAGTGTCATATTGGCGGTCAATTTGCGGGAACATCAACCGAGTGTTTCGGTTGTCATGAGGATGATTACAATGAGACTGACGATCCTGACCATGAATCAGGTCAATTTAGCCATAGCTGTGAGGAGTGTCATACGACGACGGTATGGAATCCTTCAACATTTGACCACAACGAACAAACTAACTTCCAATTAACAGGCGCGCATATAACTGTTAACTGTCAGGAGTGTCATATTGGCGGTCAATTTGCGGGAACATCAACCGAGTGTTTCGGTTGTCATGAGGATGATTACAATGAGACTGACGATCCTGACCATGAATCAGGTCAATTTAGCCATAGCTGTGAGGAGTGTCATACGACGACGGTATGGAATCCATCGACTTTCAACCATGATGAACAGACGAACTTCCAATTGACGGGTGCGCATGTAACTGTCAATTGTCAGGAGTGTCATATTGATGGTCAATTTGCGGGAACATCAACCGAGTGTTTCGGTTGTCATGAAGATGATTACAATGAGACAACTGATCCTGACCATGAAGCGGGTCAATTAAGTCATAACTGCGAAGAGTGTCATACGACTACTGTTTGGAATCCATCTACATTTGACCATGATGTACAAACCGACTTTCCATTGACGGGCGCACATATAACTGTCAATTGTCAGGAGTGTCATGTTGACGGTCAATTTGATGGTACAACCACTGAGTGTTTTGGTTGCCACGAGGATGACTATGAAGCAGTGGAAGATCCGGATCACGTTGCAGGACAGTTTAATACTAATTGCCTAATCTGTCATACGACGGCTACCTGGATACCGTCAACACTAAACCATGATGAGACAAACTTCCCATTAACCGGAGCGCACGTTACTGTCAATTGTGAAGAGTGCCATGTTGATGGACAATATGCTGGAACTCCAACTGAGTGTTTTGCTTGTCATGAAGATGATTACAACGAAACGACCGATCCTGATCATGAAACAGGGCAGTTCAGTCACAGTTGCGAAGAGTGCCACACCACAACCGTATGGAATCCATCAACATTTAATCATAATGAGCAGACGGACTTCCCATTAGAGGGTGCGCATGTCGCTGTTGATTGTCAGGAGTGTCATATTGACGGTCAATTTGACGGAACTTCTACCGAATGTTTCGGTTGCCACGAAGACGATTACGAAGGAGTGGATGATCCAAGCCACGTCGAGGGGCAGTTTGATCACGATTGCACTACTTGCCACTCAAACGAAGCGTGGACTCCTGCTACATTTGATCACGACAACACTGATTTTCCGTTGGTGGGTGCGCACGTTAATGTCAGCTGTCAGGAGTGCCACGCAGACGGTCAATTTGAAGGTACAACTACTGAATGTTTCGGTTGTCATGAAGATGATTACGAAGGTGTTGACGACCCGAATCATGTTGAAGGACAGTTCGACCAGGATTGTACTATTTGCCATTCAAATGAAGGTTGGACTCCTGCAATGTTTGACCATGATGAGACGGATTTCCCATTGACCGGCGCGCATCGTAATGTCAACTGTCAGGAGTGCCACATAGACGGTCAATATGCAGATACACCGACTGAATGCTACTTCTGCCACGAAGGTGATTATGAAGGAGTTGATGACCCAAATCATATAGAGAATGAGTTTGACCGTGATTGTTCTGCCTGTCATAATACCGAAGCGTGGAGTCCGGCAGATTTCGATCATGATGAAACAGATTTTCCGCTGACGGGAGCTCATCGTCATGTTGACTGCGCTGAATGTCATGTAGACGGGCAGTTTGCCGGAACTCCCTCGGAGTGTTTTGATTGTCATGAGGATGATTACAATAACGCTCGCTATCAAGGTAGCACGCACAGAGGAGCAAGATTCCCCCATGATTGCGAACAGTGCCACAATACCAATGACTGGGAAGATGCTGATTTCAATCATGATCGTGAACATTTCCCGATATTCCGTGGTGAACACCGCGGTGAATGGGATAGATGCACTGACTGTCATACCGACGCAAATGACTTCACAGTCTTCAGCTGCATTGACTGCCACGAACACAACCGGCGCGATATGGATGATGAACATGAGGATGTTCGTGACTACCGTTATGAGAGTGTAGCCTGCTATGAATGCCATCCCAACGGTGAAGAGGATGATGATTTCATGCCTCCGGAATTGCCACCGACTCGGTCTTTGGATTAAAATTATTGTTTAGTTAAGGAGCACCCACATTCTTGAGCCCTTTGATTTATTCGTTGTTTCCGTCATTCCCGCGAAGGCGGGAATCCAGAAAATCAATACAAGACTGGATTTCCACCTTCGTGGGAATGTCGAATAGAGAAACACTGGAATTGATAAAGAACTCACGGATGTCCGTTCTTCCTCTGCAAAGTAGGGGGGATAAAGCAAAAAGTGAGATATTGTTGAAATACTACCGATTATTATTGTTACTTGTTGTTGTCCTATGGATAGGGCGCGGAATTGCGGAAGAGTTACCCGCTAAAGTCAAATATGTTTCCAAATCCGCTATTTATATTGATGTTGGTCGTCTCAATGGTGTTGAAATTGGCGATAGTGGAAGCGTCTTTCGTGTGAGCAATAGGATTGCTCATCTTGAGGTGATCTTTGTAGCTGATAACTCTTCTTCCTGCAAGACTATTGACCAGCAAGCCGAGATTAGCGTAGGTGATTCCGTCGCAATGACTGTATCTACACCTATCGTCAAGCAGGAGATCACGAAATTAACCGAGCCGGATCGAAAAATAGAATCAGATCCTCAAATAAAAACCGATTCTGAATTAGTTGACAGAACCAGAAAGGAAGAACCTAACCGATTTTCCGGACGCTTTGGTGCACAATACTTTGCGCAAGATAATCTTGATGATCTTGATTATGATTTCAGTCAACCTTCATTTTTAGTTCGTGCTGAGGTTGAGAACATCATGGGGAGTCATCACAATTTGTCAGTTCGTATGCGGGGACGGAAGAACATTCGTAGTCGTGAATTGAGTGACGTGACTACAACGAGATGGAACAGCAGAGTTTATGAGTTGTCATTAGTTTATGACAATCCCCAAACCAATTATACATATGGAGCTGGAAGAATCATACCGAGTGGTGCCGGTGGATTGGGTTATATGGATGGATTGACGTTCAGTTATCGCTTTAACGAAATGAATACAGTCGGTCTGTTTGGTGGAACAGAACCGGATGGAGAGACATCACGGATGAGCAACGATGAGCTGAAACTCGGTACATACATTTCATATGAAAAAGGCAGTTACCGCACTCAGCGTATTCAATCTTTGCTGTCATTGTCTGGTATCTACTACAAGGGGCAGATAGATCGTGAGTTTCTATATACCCGAAACAGTTATTCCATCGGCTCAACTTGGTCATTTTATCAAAGTGGTGAGCTAAATCTCAATCGTGGTTGGCGTAAGGATAGCAGTGCAACCACTTTCCAGATATCCAGTTTCCAATTTTCAGCGCGTTGGAAGCCTATTCGTTCCACATCAATTACATTCGGATACAATAATCGTCGTAGCGTTCGTACTTACGATAATAAATCTATTGCTGATAGCTTGTTTGATGATGCTACTAGGCAAGGTTTTCGTGTTCGAAGTTCAATTCGATTACCGTTAAATATCCGATTCTCTTTAAGTGGTAACATAAGAACGAGAGCTTCTGATAACTCATCAACTTATTCCGGCTCAACTGGTCTTAACTTCTACGATAAGTGGATTACTCATATCAAACTTACTACCCGTTGTAGCTATTTCTCTAACTTATACAACAGAGGATCTCAATGTAATATCTCGCTGTCAAGAAGTATTGTGAGCGATCTGGATCTAAGAATTGAAGGTGGTTTCAGCGAGTACAAATTGGAACAAGCAGGTAATCAAGTTAAGAATAATTGGGTTAAGCTGGATCTTGATTATCGAATAACGAAAAACACATATTCTGCAATTTCTTATGAACTGAATCGCGGAGGTAGTTTGAAAGCCAATAGGTTGTTTGTGGATATGGGTGTGCGGTTTTAATGTGATGACTCTTAAGAAAATCTGCTTTTGTTAAGACATCACACTCTTAACTAAATATCGTGTAGGAGCAGGATCATGTAAAATGAATATTATCAGAACATCCAGTGAATCTAAACATCTAAGAGTTCTAATAATATGCTGGTTAGCGGAAACGGTTTGTAATCAGCTACACTAATGATTTTGCTCCCCGAACTTAGCTCACTTGATTCAAAAAACTGGTGGAGTTACCAATTTGAAATGAAGTTACCACAATATCTCGGAAATGGTACAATTATAACTCACGAATATACAATATGTTAGATCGATAAAATTTTCGTAAGTTACGATAACTTCACGACGGTAACTTCAGAGATACAATCTGTGGTAACTGAAGTTACTCCAAATTGACACGGTAACTCCAAGTGTAACTAACTTTCAAAATCACTTTCCTAACCAGGATTGAGTTCGTAAATATTCGTGTATTTGCTTATTGTCATACAGCAATATCCAAACTAACTTGAGATGTCTCATGAAAATCCTCCAGTATCGTATGATAAATGATTCAACAATAATGTTATTTGAATTTCTCTTGGTGGATGTAATCATTTTCTCACGTTGAAAAATAAATCTAATCTTTCCTTTTATTCCTTTTGCTGATAAAAGTGATAGTAATGTTGTAAAATTTCTTAAATGATCTGTTTGCTCGTGCAGTATTGTTTGAGATGTTGATGTTAACGCACGTTTTCTAAAATGATCTGGTTGAGTAAATGTAGTGGTTGCTGAAATGTCAGTTCCTATCAGCTGTTCAGCAAGGTCTAGATTTAACACAATACTATTGGAAGTTTGCCATCTTTTTGCGGTGGAGAATATGCTTTTCCAATCTAATTCATTGTTAAAAACAGTTACCATCAAGTTGTACGTCTTCAGAACATTTGGGACAGATTGTGCAATAATCTAAGGGATACTT
>CAZVKN010000060.1:0-9612 GCA_964627035.1 uncultured bacterium
AAGTATCCCTTAGATTATTGCACAATCTGTCCCAAATGTTCTGAAGACGTACAACCGTTAGCGGACAACGAAACTGTCCTTTGAGCCAGTGTCAAAGCTTA
Organism: uncultured bacterium; assembly: GCA_964627035.1. Lineage (GTDB taxonomy): Bacteria > Electryoneota > AABM5-125-24 > Hatepunaeales > Hatepunaeaceae > CAZVKN01. The sequence continues at coordinate 102 of CAZVKN010000060.1, forward strand.
AATCTCCCCCAGCTTTATTATTGCAAATGGATTCTCAGAAAAGAAAGGAATGACGATAATTAGGATCAGAAACAGGGTGCAAATTGTTCTCTTCATGCTACTTTTCTTCCTGACCGATCATCAAAACCGCAACTTGCAATACCGCTTTTAGGATTTGAACAGCGTGATAGAAAACGCTGTCAAGTCCTAAATTATAGATAATTGTGTACCAATTCCGATATTTGTGTCATTCTGAACTTGATCCTAAAAAAAGCAAGACCCACAAACCTGTAAACACAAAGCTTATGAGTCTTTAGCGGAGAGGGCGGGATTCGAACCCGCGGTACGGCAAGCGTACACACGCTTTCCAAGCGTGCTCCTTCGGCCACTCGGACACCTCTCCTGTTTTAACAAAGCCGCAAAGAAACAATTGAATTGAGCAATTCCAAAATCAACAGCTTCAATACGACCGCCTAAATATAAGTTTTACGATGTTTCAATACAAGTATAACTGATACTGATAAATTTGATCTGGAGTTTATTGATATTTTCCCGTCAATAGGAGTAATCTGAGGAATGTATTGTTCAATACGTTTATGCTGACAGATCCTGCACACAAATCGGCTGCAGCTCATGACTGTCAATCGCTTCGATAGCTCCGATTGATGCTTCTGCGGCGGATAGCGTGGTAATCAACGGCAGATCCATTCGATATGCCGTCTCCCCTACTACCCTCTCATCGTAATATGAGTCACGACCTAAAGGCGTATTGATGAGTAGTTGCACCTCACCGTTCTTCATCCGATCAACAATGTTTGGTCGCCCTTCATTAACTTTATACACTAACTCGGCAGGAACAGAGTTGGATTCAAGAAATTCTTTGGTTCCTTTTGTGGCAATAATATCAAAGCCAATCTCATTCAATTTACGCGCAATAGGTAGTATTCGCTCTTTGTCCCTGTGATTCACAGAGATAAAAACAGTTCCCGACACCGGCAAGCATGTCCCGGCAGCATAGAGTGCCTTTGAATAAGCCTCGCTGAATTTCTCGCTGATTCCCATCACCTCACCCGTAGATCTCATCTCAGGACCCAGGAATGGATTGACCCCTTCAAATCTGCTGAACGGAAATACAACTTCTTTCACAGCATAATGATTTGGCGATAAGTTCTCAGATATGTTCTGATCTTTGAGGCTCGCAGAGATGATGCATCGAGTTGCCACGGCTGTCCAGTTTACTCCGGTAGCTTTCGATACAAACGGAATTGTTCTGCTGGCTCTCGGATTTACTTCAAGGACATACAAATTGCCGTTCTGAAAAGCGAACTGCACATTCATCAGACCTGTCACATTTAATGCATCTGCCAAAGTTCGGGTGATGTCAACCATCTGATCACGCTGTTGATCTGAGAGGATGAATGGAGGCAGGACGCAAGCTGAATCACCGCTATGTATTCCGGCTTCTTCAATATGCTGCATGATCCCGCAGATGATTGTTTGTGAACCGTCAGAGACAGCATCCACGTCGAATTCATACGCATCCTCAATATATTGATCAATGAGAACCGGATGATCAGGCGTTACTTCACCGGCATGTTCCCGCAGGTATCTTCTCAAACCGTCATTGCCGTACACGATCTCCATCGCCCTGCCACCCAACACGAAACTGGGACGAACCAGCACCGGGTAGCCAACCTGCTCAGCAGTCTCTTCAGCCTCATTGAAATTGTGTGCAATGCCATACGGTGGATGAGATATTCCCTTTGATTTGAGTATCGCACCGAACTTTTCGCGATCTTCAGCATCAGCAATCGAAGAAGGATTTGTACCGAGAACCTTAATCCCATTCTGCTCCAACTGCTCGGCAATCTTCAGCGGAGTCTGACCACCGAACTGTACAATTACGCCATCCGGTTTTTCGATACGACAGATCTCCAGTACATCTTCAAGAGTAATCGGATCAAAGTACAGCCGTGTTGATATGTCATAATCTGTAGATACAGTTTCAGGATTACAGTTGACCATGATGCTGTCGTAACCATCTTCCTTCAGGGCGAGTGATGCATGGACACAGCAGTAATCAAATTCGACACCTTGACCGATTCGATTCGGTCCTGAGCCTAAGACAATAATTGAGGGATTATCCCCCCGATTGACTTCGCTTACTCCGGTCTCATAGGATGAATAGAAGTATGGTGTGAACGCTTCAAATTCAGCGGCACATGTATCAACAGGTAGGAATATGGGGGCAACCTCATGAATTTCACGAAGTCTTCGGATGTTGTTCTCACTACAATTAAGTAGATGTGCCAGTTGCCGATCTGAGAATCCATCACTCTTGGCACGCATCAGCAATGAATAAGTGACGTTTTTACGAAGGAATGTCAGGTCACTTGTGGTATTGGATGCAATTGCCCGCAGTTTCTTCTCAGTATCAACGATCTGATTAATCTGGTCAATAAACCAACTGTCAATTCCAGTGACTTCCGAAATTTCTTCCGGTGACATCCCCAATTTCAAGGCGTGACGGAGGTAAAATATGTTCTCCCCACGGGGTGTGGATAGTTTTGAACGAACCATATTCCGCCACTCTTGCAATAGATGAGGTTCGACAAAATCGGAGGCGATGACATCCTTACCGTCACCACCTAAACCTGCTCTCCCTATTTCAAGACTCCTGATTGCTTTTTGCAGAGCTTCGGGGAAAGTCCTGCCCATCGCCATCACTTCACCCACACTCTTCATCTGACTGCCGAGAGTCTGGTCAACCGTTGGAAACTTCTCAAACGTCCAGCGAGGGATTTTCACGACGATGTAATCGAGTGCAGGCTCAAAGCAGGCTGGAGTTTTTAAGGTTATCGCATTGTCAACCTCATCCAATCTATAACCGATAGCAAGTTTGGCAGCGATACGGGCAATCGGAAAGCCCGTAGCTTTTGATGCAAGTGCTGATGACCGGCTGACACGTGGATTCATCTCAATGACCACCATTCGTCCATCTTTGGGGTTCACTGCAAACTGGACGTTGCTCCCACCTGTTTCGACTCCAACCTTTCGCATGATTGCAAATGAAGCATCCCTCATTTGCTGATACTCTTTATCCGTCAAGGTTTGCTGAGGTGCTACCGTAATAGAATCCCCGGTGTGAACACCTAACGGGTCAACATTTTCAATGGAGCAGATTACCACGCACTGATCAGCCCTGTCGCGCATAACCTCCAGTTCAAATTCCTTCCAACCGAGCAAAGCCTGTTCGATCTGTACCTCTCCCACCGGACTGCTTGATAGTCCCCACGATATTCTCTGTTCAAATTCTTGCAGATTGTAAACGATTGATCCTCCAACTCCACCTAAAGTGAACGAAGGGCGGATAATAACAGGGAGATCAGTACGTGTAATTACCTCGTGAGCTTCCTCTAATGATTTGGCAAATCCACCAATCGGAACATCCAACCCGATTTCGGTCATGGCATGATGGAATGATTCTCTGTCCTCGGCGAGCTTTATAGCGTCAACATCAGCACCGAGCAGTTTGACTCCATACTTGTCGAGAACTAATGACTCTTCCAGTGCAAGTGCCAGATTAAGTGCGGTTTGTCCACCCATTGTCGGTAGAATGGCATCCACCTTCTCCCTTGCTATGATGCGCTCAACCATATCCGGTTCTAAGGCTTCGATATATGTCGCATCAGCAATTGATGGATCGGTCATAACTGTGGCTGGATTACTGTTCACCAGTACTACTCTTAATCCTTCCTCTCTAAGTGCCCGTACAGCTTGAGTTCCTGAGTAGTCAAACTCGCACGCTTGACCGATGACTATTGGACCTGACCCAAGGATTAATACTGAGCTAATATCTTCACGCTTTGGCACGTCGCATCTCCGCAATGAATCTGTCAAAATAGTCGAGCCCGTCATGTGGACCGGGACTCGCTTCTGGATGATATTGAATGGAAAATATTGGCAAATGCTTATGCTCCAACCCCTCGACGCTGTTGTCGTTCAGGTTGATATGTGTGATCCTCCACTCTTCAGGAATGTTGTTGGAAAGTACTGCAAATCCGTGATTTTGGCTGGTGATTTCGACTGCTTTGTCACTCTCGCGCAGTACCGGATGATTGGATCCTCGATGTCCAAATGGCAGTTTATATGTCTCAATACCCGCTGCCAAAGCCAGAAGTTGGTGACCGAGACAGATACCGAACATCGGGATATTACCGATCAAAGCTTGTATTGTATTAACCCCATAAGTCACCGCTGAGGGATCACCGGGACCGTTGGAGAGAAGTACACCGTCAAATTTACCCTTCAACAACTCAGTTGATGTAGTGTTTCCCGGAAGAACTGTTACATCGCAACTTCGTATTTTTAACTCGCGAAGAATGTTTCTTTTGACTCCAAAATCCAGTACGGCAATATGCAACCCGCTACCGTTTGGATCAGGTAAGTGCCATCTATTACTGCAAATACTATCTGATACTTCATAGGAATCTTGACAACCTACCACCTTTGCAAGGTCAAGATTATTCATTTCAGGAGACCGATGCACCAGCTCAATAGCATCGCGCTCAGACGTTGAATCGGGAAATATACCTGCGCGCATAGCTCCTCTATCTCGCAGGTGTAGCGTTATTGCACGGGTGTTGGCTCCGATTAGAATTGGCGTGTTGTGATTGGAGAGCCATGACTGTAAGTCTTGTTCTGAGCGATAATTGCGAGGAATCAATGAGAGAGATTTGACCGCCAGACCGGCTACATGAACTTTATCAGACTCAATATCATCCTCGTTGACACCGACGTTGCCGATGTGAGGAGTGGTGAAAACCATTAACTGTTTTGAGTATGAAGGATCGGAAAGGATCTCTTGATAGCCGCTGTGGGAAGTGTTAAAGACTGCTTCACCAAGGGAATAGCTCTTGCCAATGAAGCGGTGACCGTTAAAACGGGTACCATCTTCAAGTAGAAGATAACCGGATGATTGGTTATTCATTGAGTTTGAAATTATGGGTAAAATTCTGCTGTTGAAAAATCTGTTAAAATCGATTTTAATATAATGAATTACGGCACAAGATACTCACTGTACGCGGGATTAAAGGTTTCTTCTGTAAATTTCCGAATTCTGCATACGTTTCAGTATTCGTAGGCATTGCTGTCCAAAATAAAATTTACTGACAGAAACAATTCATTAGAATCAGGGTTTAGGACAGGTTTTGCCACACTTTCCAAAGTAGGTTGGCTTTCCCGAGTTGTAAGCTGTCCAAGTCCCTGTAGCAAAAAGCTATTTTGGACAGGTGTGAGAAATCTTATTGTTTACAAAACTGAAATTCTAAATCTGCTATTCTGTTTGAACAGAGTGATTAACAAATGATCGCTATTACAGGATCTGCAGAAACAATTTATTGCTTTGTCAGATAGTAAATCGCTGGTATTATCAGCAAAGTTAGAATAGTTGATGAAACTAATTACAACCATCGGTGCTGCAATCTGCTTTCTTATAGGGTAACTTAAAAGCATCAATTATTACTTTTGGCAAATCCACAGTGTCTGAAGTTACCTGTGCTAGCTACTGCCGTCCAAAATAATTTTCAGGCGACCATCCTTTAGCTTTTTTCCGAAAAATCGAATTTCAAGAAACTCTGTTTCTTGTCACTCATAATTTCAATATGCATTGCATATCTGGAAATACAACAATCAAAAACTCCACTTTCCACAGACGACGACACACAAAATTTAAAGTTCGCACAAAGCCCCAGCTGTATTGATTCAGTTGGGGCTTTTGGCTGTTCCGTCGGTTTGTGGTATGGACTACTTGTTCCCAAGTTTTTCTATTGGTTCACCGTCTTTTGGGGAAGCCTGGCTACATGCAATTACTCATCCTCAAGCATCTCTTCGGGAATGTCAAAGTTCGACCAGACTTGCTGGACATCGTCATGCTCATCAAGTGCGTCCATCAATCTCATAATCTGTTTTGCCTGACTGCCGTCCGCGTCAACATAGGTCTGGGGAATCTGAGCGATCTCACCCGATTCGACCGTCATACCTTCAGCCTCAATAGCTTCACGGACGTCATTTAATATATCCGGTGTAGTAGTCACATTAAAGTAGTCGTCATCTGTTTTGATGTCCTCCGCACCCGCATCAAGCGCAATCATCATCAAATCATCCTCTTCAACACCTTCCGCCGGAACTGTTATCAATCCCATTTTATCGAACATCCAACCGACTGAACCCGACTCACCCATGTTACCACCGTGCTTGGTCAGCATATGCCGGATCTCTCCGACTGCACGGTTTTTGTTGTCGGTCAACACTTCAATCATCAAGGCGGTTCCACCAGGTCCGTATGCTTCGTAGGTGATCTCTTCGTAAGTTACCCCCGGTAGCTCTCCCGTTCCCTTCTTGACCGCACGCTCTATGTTGTTGGCTGGCATGTTCGCCGCTTTTGCAGTGGAGACAGCCGTTCTCAGCCTCGGGTTGCTCGATTCGTCCCCACCACCCATACGGGCAGCAATTGTGATCTCTTTAATCAGCTTGGAAAACGTCTTACCGCGAGCGGCATCAGTCTTCTCTTTTTTCCGTTTAATGGTCGCCCATTTTGAATGTCCTGACATGAGTTCCTCTCAGGTTAGTTGACCTTACGATTATCCGAGATCCAACTGCGGATATATTCAATCGGTTCATTAATCGGTGTTCCCGGACCGAACAGTTTGCCGACACCAAGCTTACTCAGCTCATCCATGTCTGTGGAAGGAATGATGCCTCCACCTGTCAACAGCATATCATCCAATCCTTTTTTCTCCATCATTCCCTTCACCTTCGGGAATATTGTCATGTGAGCACCCGACAGGATGGACAGTGCGATTACATCCACGTCCTCCTGCAGTGCGGCTTCCACAATCATCTCAGGCGTTTGACGGAGCCCGAGATAGATCACCTCCATCCCGGCATCCCGAAAAGCTGAAGCCATTACTTTAGCACCGCGGTCATGACCGTCAAGACCCGGTTTTGCTATTAAAATGCGAATTTTATGTGCTTCCGACATAGTTGTTCCTCAACCGTTTGTAACCATCTGAAAATATAATCGAAATCCCAATGCAAGTCAAGATTACAATTTGGTGATTCGGCTTGCAGGAAATTCCTATCGCAATATCTCAAGACAGAGCCGCCAAGACTAAAAACAGACATGAGTTGTGGCTGTAACGATTTATTCATGGTCAGGATATTGAATTACAAGAACTAATAACTATATATTGATCACAATCAAATAATATTATACCGGAGAACAGAATTGAGTTCAAAACATGCAGGGGATCTGATGATCCCCCTTGATAAATATCCCCATATACCCTACTGGTTCACCCTGCAGCAAGCACTTGCAGAGTTTGACAAGACAATACTCGGCATCCACGGTCGTCAGTCACTGCCCCGAGCACTTTTGGTATTCGACGAGAAATACCGTCTGCTTGGCAGCATCAGACGTCGCGACATATTGCGCGGGCTTGAACCGAAATTCCTCAAAACTATGGCAGTTCCCAGTCGTCGCCTTCTGTTTGACATTGAAGCAGATCCTAATCTCGTTGATTTCTCGACCGGAAAGGTTGGTGCGGCAATCAAAGAACAGTCTGAACTTCCTGTGAGCGAGGTCATGGTGCCGATTGTTACAACGGTCAATTTCGACGATCATCTTGCTAAGGTTGTTTACAAGCTGGTCACACACGACCTCAGTATGCTTCCGGTTCTGCAGGACAGCAAGGTGGTAGGAGCGGTTCGCAGCGTTGATGCGCTGCACGAAATTGCCAATCTGTTGTTGTAAAGCTGACCTTCTTCATTCAACAGTATGTCATTCGATACCTGCTCGCATATTGCATAGCAATTCATTATTAAACAATCAAAACAGATATTAACAATGACCAATAATATTGAGAATAATCCTACCGCCGGTGGCGGTTTGAACCACATGCCGGACGATATTTATCTGGCAAAAGATGTCCGTAAAGTTGATTGGAAACGCATCCTTTGGATGTCTATCGGTATATTCCTCTTTGTTGCAGTATATCTCTCCCCCGTCTGGTCTCCTGCCGTAGACCCCTCCGGAAAGGAATTTGAGTTGAGCCGTGAAGGAAAAGCAGCAATAGGACTGTTCCTGATGACCGCTACATGGTGGGTCTTTGAAGTTGTGCCTATAGGTGTCACCAGCATTATGCTCGGTGTTATGCAGGCACTGTTTCTGATGCGACCCGCGAGAACAGCCTTCAGCGATTTCATGGATCCTTCAGTCTGGTTTATCATCGGTTCAATTGTCATTGGAATGGCGTTTACGCGATCCGGACTGACGAAGAGGATGGCGTACAAGATGCTATTGTTGGTAGGCGAACGAACGAGCATGATATATCTCGGCTGCTTTGTGATGACGGCAGCGATGACGATGATTATGGCTCATACTGCCGTTGCAGCAGCCGTCTATCCGCTGTTGATGGCGATCTATGCCTTGTATGATCACGATTCCACGACGACCAAATTTGGCAAAGGTCTGTTCATCGGAATGGCATTTACAGCGGGTGCAGGTTCTATCGTCACGCTGCTCGGTGCGGCGCGAGGTGCTGTAGCACTTGGCTTCTATCGGGATATTACAGGCTCTGAAATCAGCTTCTTTGAGCTATCATACTACATGTTCCCGATTGGTTGGCTGATGGTGTTTCTCCTTTGGGGGTTCATCCAGATCATTTTCAAACCAGAACATAAAACTATCCCAGGGTTGCGCGAACGTGTCACCCATCTCAACGAAAATCTGGGACCGATCAATAAAACCGAAATCATTACATTAATAGTTGTATTTCTTGTTATTGCTACAATGAGTTTAAGGGCATTCGTACCGGCGATGGCAGGAATTAACAAGAGCGCAATTATCCTCACATCCACAGTGCTGTTCTTCTCGTTCAAGATATTGACAATCAAAGACCTTGAAGAGATCCCGTGGAACATCGTGCTGCTTTTCGGTGGTGCGATGAGCATCGGTTTTTGTTTATGGCAGACCGGAGCGGCGAGCTGGATGGCAATCTCCTGGCTCGGAATGCTTCAGAATGCATCCTGGTTCGTGTTTGTGATGGGAATTGCTTTCTTTGTGCTGTTGATGACGAACTTTATCATGAATGTCGCTGCGATTGCTATCACGCTTCCGGTAGCGTTGGTCATCGCACCGTATCTTGGAGTGTCACCTGTAGTGGTTATCTTTGCATCACTGGTAACTGCAGGTATGCCGTTCCTGCTGCTCGTAGGAGCTGCTCCGAATGCAATTGCATATGAGAGCAAGCAGTTCACCACCGGTGAGTTTTTCATCAAAGGTATTCCGGCATCTGTTTTATTGATGATAGTGCTTGCTTTTTTCGTCAAATGGATCTGGCCCATGATGGGAATGCCTGTTACTGTACCATAGTTTCGAGTTAGAATGCACAATTGCCGGTAAATGCAATAATTGTTATAGGTGATTGCTTAAGTTCTTGCACTAAATTATATTTAGTGTTATGGACTTATA
>CAZVKN010000061.1:0-9253 GCA_964627035.1 uncultured bacterium
TGAAGATAATATAATAAATATTATGCGACTTTACAAGATTGACATGACACTAGAAATCAAATTTAATAATAATAAAAGAGGAAAAGCATCATAAACAAAGGACCAGATGGATAATCCAATCGATCTGTTAGAATCTTGCATCCATATCTGTGCCCTGACGTACATCTTCAGAACCAATAACACCAGCTTTCTGTAGTGCTGTTAAATAATGTTTGACGGTTATGGGTTATGTTTTTGCGTCACTTCGTCACAAAACAGCCTGAATCCCTTTGTGGTGTTGTGTTTGCGTGTGTGACGGAGCTGTGACGAAGTGTGACGGAACGGGGGAAGCTATGGTTCGGAAACCTTTGAGAGATTCGCAAATTTATTCTGTTCACGTCATTCCCAAACATATGGAATTCCAACCTCTCCCCCTTACAGAGTATGGGGAAATTGAAGATGGGCATTCGGTATATCCGCTTAATCAGTTTAGGATCACACTGGATTTCGAAACAAATCCGGTTTGTAGTGGTTTTAACTTGAAAGAATTTCTTAAATTGGAATTTTCAGTGCATCAGCAACGCCCTTTCCATATTCCTCATCAGCCTTATAACAGTGATTGATATGCTTCAACTTGATTTCCTTCGGAGCATCACCCAAAGCACGGGCTGTATTTTCAAAGAGAGCTTCCTTCTGTTCCTGAGTCATAATCTGGAACAGGTCGCCCGGTTGAGAGAAGTAATCGTCGTCGTCTTCCCTAAAATTCCAGTGGTACGCTGCACCATCCAGCTCGAGCGGTGGCTCTCTATGTTCAGGTTGCTCCTGCCACTCATTATCGCTATTCGGATGATAGGCGACAGTTGCGCTGAAATTATCGTCTGTCCTCATTAGACCGTCGCGATGATTGCTGTGCATCGGGCAGCGTGGACGATTAACAGGGATCAGATTGTGATTAACACCCAGACGGTAACGCTGTGCATCACCGTAAGAAAACAGGCGTCCTTGCAGCATCTTATCCGGCGAGAAACCGATACCGGGAACGACATTTGCAGGATTGAAAGCAGATTGCTCAACCTCAGCGAAGTAGTTTTCAGGATTCTTGTTTAGTTCAAGCACACCGACATCAATCAGCGGATAATCCTTGTGAGACCATACCTTTGTCAGATCAAAGGGATTGAATGGGAAATTTGCAGCATCCTTTTCAGAAACAACCTGAATTCTCATGTCCCATTTCGGGAATTCGCTGTTTTCTATGCTGTCAAACAAGTCACGCTGATGACTCTCCCGACATTTACCGATGGTTTCTTCAGCTTTCTGATCGGTGAGATTTTTTATACCTTGTTGTGTTTTAAGGTGGAATTTAACCCAGAATCTCTCGTTGTCGGCGTTGATCAGACTGAACGTGTGACTACCATAACCGTTCATGTGACGATAAGAGAGAGGGATACCTCTGTCACTCATAGTGATTGTAATCTGGTGAAGTGCTTCAGGCAACGATGTCCAAAAGTCCCAGTTGTTTTTAGCACTGCGAAGATTAGTTTTCGGATCACGTTTTACAGCCCGGTTCAAATCCGGGAACTTTAACGGATCGCGCAGGAAAAAGACCGGAGTATTATTCCCGACAAGATCCCAGTTTCCTTCTTCAGTGTAAAATTTTATCGCAAACCCTCGAATGTCACGCTCTGCATCTGCAGCTCCCCGTTCTCCTGCGACCGTCGAAAACCGTACAAATAGATCTGTCTTCTTTCCGACTTCTGAAAATATCTTCGCTTTTGTGTACTTGCTGATGTCATGTGTAACTGTAAATGTTCCGTATGCACCTGAACCCTTGGCATGCATGCGACGCTCCGGGATCACTTCGCGATCAAAATGTGCCAATTTTTCCAGGTACCACACATCCTGAAGCAGCATCGGACCACGTTTCCCTGCAGTCAGGACGTTTTGGTTGTCGGCAACAGGTGCGCCGGCACTGTTCGTTTGTTTCTTACGGCTCATTCGATTCTCCTTTGTTATATGAATTTGTTATTTTTACATCTTCGCAATTGTGACATAAACCTCTGATTTCCACCTGAATTGTCGCCACATTATCAATCGTTTTTACTGAATCAGGTAATTTCAGGTTGTTAAACTGGTCGTTGTACACATCCCTCATAAGTCCGCATTGCGTGCATACAAAATGGTGATGTTCCTTTAGATTTCCATCAAATTGACGAGGTGATTACTATTCAGGGGTAAGGGCAATAAATGCAATACTGTATAAAGTTGAGCTTCAAGCCTAATTTAGATAATAATAATCTCCCCAACCCGACCTCCAAGAAGCCAGGTTGGTTCTGCGTCCTATCATTGATCGCTTAATCCGTTTGATACTTAAACGACAGACTGACTTTAGCGCGAAACGCGGTGACCTTGCCGTTCTCAACCTTCATGTCGAGTTTGCCGACTTCGGCGATTCTCAGATCCTGAAGACTTCTTCCGGCTGTCTCAACGGCGTTCTTTGCAGCGTCTTCCCACGAAGTTTCGCTAGTGCCGATTAACTCAACAACTTTGTAAATGCTTTCACTCATGACCATACTCCTGAATTATAAATGAAGAGGATTATACCTGATTTTGTTTCAGATGATCCGATTGGGAGGTTTTAGATTCGTCAGGAAGTGCTCTCGTGATGTTGTCGCAGTGAGGAGGTAGTAGTGCGCTGAATCCTTCCCCTACTTATAGATACAACGAGGGATGGCTCATAGCAAGTCTTAAACCGGAGAAGGAAAGGTTTCTTTACCATTTTATGTATTCCTCGTCATTCCCGTGCAGCAGTCTGTCCGATAATACGAATTACCTCTGTTAGGTCGTCGTACCTGACAGTCATCTAATTGATACTGCATAAATTACGCTGTCAACCACGGCGGGTTGACAGCGTAATTTTACATTAACGGACAAACTCTTCAGCGTGTTCTCCTCGTACTGATGCAGGCTGAAGCCTGAACTCTGAACACATATTGTACATCTTAGTCGGGGCGACTGGATTTGAACCAGCGACCACTTGACCCCCAGTCAAGAAAAGTGCGTTTTGCTAAGCTTGTAAACAATAGGCATTTACATGCTTTATTATTGTAATGCAGTTCATTTGTTAGTAATGCCTATCCTAATGCACTTTTCTTAACCTTGCCAATAGTAAACTATTCGCCATTTTTTTTCTCTTTTCCGATCCTTGCCATTCAAGGGATGTCATAAAACTACCTTAAGTACTATCGTGAGATCAAACAACGAGTTGCTGACTGAAGGTAATGCAAAAAACAGTACTACCGAATTTTACCTACTGTCACGTCAGACTAATTACTAAAAGACAACAACACCCAGATCCTCAGCAAGTTAGCAGAGGGAATCATCCAAGAATTCAATTGCTTTCATCAGGTTTTCAGGGCAAATCAATTGATGGAGGGTCCATATCAATTGCTTTAGAAACCTGATAGTGACTCCAGTTATCTATTTCATCTTTACCGTATAGAACCATTCGAATGGGAATGTCTTGTGAGTCCATATCCCCACAGTATTTCCTAAGATGTTCAGGTACAGCTTCGTATTTTTCCTTTAATTGCTTAAAATTATCTTTCGATTGTTCTGTCAGGTAATCCGCGAATGCATTACAACAGAGCTGAATTGATCCTGGCCTGCCTTGAATTTGATTATGGATATCGTGGAATTCTTCTTCAATTGATTGGGAGTTAATGCACCATCGCCAATTATCGACTGTGAACGTAACAAGATGTTCAATTGTAACCCGATCACCACTATTAGGAAGACGAAAACAGTTGGGATCACGTAGTTCTGCAGCAAATTCACTGAATTCCATCGTAATAGGATCACCAGTACCGAATATCACTACTTTGTCGTCATCAAATAGCTGAATAGTCGTAAGGAATAATTGATCCTCAGAAACACGGAAATGCTGTAACGATCTACCAAATCTACCAATCATTATTGGAGCGATTGAGCCGATTGGTTTCCAAGGTCTGGGATTACCTGTACTTACTGTAGCACACCTAATACGACCAACTTTCTCAGTTTCTCTATCGTGACAGTTGTAAAGGTTTTCCATCCTTGGATTCAAATCAGCAATAATCTCCTCGATAAACAAGCAAAGGCTCTCATTCGTATGCGTCCATGCTGCATCTGAAAACAATAGAGACCCTAAATGTTGAATGTCTAGTGGTTTACCATCCGGTATCGAAGTAACTACCCAATCAGAATCAAGTTTTCCTTTGAACAATGGTAGAACGACCATCCCCCAGCAATCGATCAAGCCGTCGGCAAAGACTTTCAAATCTGAGAGAAAATAGCTGTCATTATGGATAACTCCCGGAAAGGCATAACCACGAATTTCTTTTGTTCTACAGATTCCAGATAGGTTCATTGTTTTATTCACTTGTGATTCTAATTTTCGCCAACCCCCTGATGCAACCATATCATAAATGATCTTTTAATTGAACCCCACCCCTCTCGACAGTTCCAATTCCAAGTACTACTTAACATCCAACCCAATAATTATCCCATTCCTATATTCATTCAGAATCGTCCATAACCAATCAAAATCAATGTCTAGTACCTACTTGCATAAATCAGCGTATTTATATTTGAGCATTCCCTGATGGAGTTCTGTTTTTGTCCATTCAAAAGGATGTGCTTCTTCATTGTAAACTTTGCTGAAGTCATCAATAGCCCTGCGAATCTGGTTTGGTGACGTCCAACCGGCACTGCGTAAGACTTTACGCCATAAGATACTGAACCAGATTTCAACTTGATTTAACCATGATGCATGAGTTGGTGTATAGTGAAAATGAACATTCTTGTGCTTTCTTAACCATCTGTCATTCTTCGGTTTGTGTGCGCTTAAGTTATCCAAGATTACATGAACCTCTGTATTGTGGCAATCCTGAATGACATCGTTCATAAAAGACAGGAATTCACGTCTGCGACGTCGCTTGAAATGACCTGTTTTAACTTTGCCGGTCGCGATTTCAAAGGCAGCGAACAGTGTTGTCGTTCCGTGCCGCTTGTACTCATGGCTGAATCCGGTAATTGCCTTGCCATTCGGTAACCGGAGATAACCTTGTGCACGTTCCAGCGCTTGAATCGCAGGCTTTTCATCTACACTGATGACAATGGCGTTCGCTGGCGGTGCGATATAGAGACCAACAATATCTGCCGCTTTTGCCGTAAATTCAGGATCAGTGCTGATACACCAGCTGTGACGTCGCGCCAGTGAAATCTTGTATTTTCTAAGAATGCGCCAGACTTGGTGAACTGATACATCTCCCAGAGTTTTAGCCAACAAAGGACCATCCCATTGTGTGAAGCCCTTAGGTGGAGATTCATCCAGTAACGCAAGCACACGGCGATCTGTTTCTTTATTATATTTTGCTTTTATGCCGGGACGTTTTTCGTCTTGAAGTCCCTCAACACGTTGTTTTGAAAACCGTCTGCGCCATTTGGAAACAGTAGCGGGACGGGTATTAAGCTGTTTTGCAATGGCTTTATTTTCTAATCCTTTAGATGCAAGCAACACGATGTTGGAGCGAAAAGCGAAACGCTTCTGCACGGTGTGTGACCGCGACCATCTTTCAAGCGTCTCGAGCTCTTCGTTTGATAACTGAATTACAGGTGCAAGTTTCATACGTGAAATATACATAATTACTGTCTATAATGCAAGTAGGTAGTAGTTTGAAACCATCAATAACAATCCACATCCACCAAAATATCCCAATTCCAATTATTGTAAATCCAAATGAAGTGTGAATGCCATTGAGCCGTGTTATAATAGGGATTTTTTCTCATTATTCAACAATAGAAGGTTCACTTTGGGGTAGTCATTATTGCCCGACAGGATTTGATAGAGGAAGTACTTTGTGCAGGTCTTAGGTGATGCTATGAAAGGAAATATTAATATGCGGTGAATGAAACGTAGATTAGGGTCAATCAATCTATAAAAATACCTTGTTTATTGATCTGAATAGCCCGATCAATTCCGAAGGTAAACAGCTACCCAAAGATCAATCCCGGGGTAGCATCATCGTCATGGTGCCGAAGACATCAAGACCGATGACAATTATTTCCATGTGACCACTACACCTGATGTGTTAAATGACGTCCGTGAAGCACTTGAAGCTGAGGGTATGACGGTCGAGTCCGGTGAGATTGCTCAGATTCCACAGACCTACGTTGACGCAGACGGCAGTCAGGCAAAACAGGTTATGAGATTGATGGATGCCATCGACGAGCATGACGATGTCCAGCAAGTATGGTCGAACTTTGACATTCCTGAAGAGATGCTTGAGGATGAGTGATTAAACATAACCCAGCTTCTCTGATGAAAAATTCTTGCAGGGCGGAAAAGAATGTCCGCCATTCAAATAGCCGATCAATTCTAAGAGAACGTCCCCAAAATTATCAACCACAGCAGTGCCAGCCCGACAGCCAGTCCGGTGAATCCAAATAGATACAACAGGAATCTTGGGAAGAACTTCATCGGTCCGGTTCGTCTTTCCTCGAGTTTACCCTTTTCTCGCATATCCTCATACCACCTGTTCCTTTCAGTCTTAATATAGTGCTCGCTCATGCTACCGGTGAAGATAACTTCGTCAAATGGGAAATTGTCCGGACGTAAATGCTCGTTGAAGAAGTGGATCGTGAATATAAATCCGGTTGCAAGCAGTGCTTCCTCTGAGTGAATTATATGAGCTGCGTTAATTGCCCATCCAGGCAATAGCTTGGTAAAGAACTCGGGGAACCATAGCGTCAATCCCGACATTCCGATTATAGCCACACCCCAGAATACGGCAAAATAGTCAAATTTTTCCCAATAAGCCCATCGTCCAAATTGAGGTTTTTCCGCAAGACCGACAAAATATTTTATGTGCTGAATGAACTCTTTGAAGTCTCTCGGTTGTGGCACTAAGCTTTCCGTACCCCACAGTAATTGTAGCAATGTCTGTTCTTTCCGCAGAAGCTTTCTGATCAGCAATCCAAGATGCAGTGCAAAGTAAGAAAACGTCATCACAGCACCAATCCTGTGCAGGATTGCCATTGTGTGCAGATCGAGTAGATTAGCAGCAATCCACTGGGAAGAAGCGGATTGGCTATACTTCAGCGGTAAACCTGTCATCGCCATCAGTAGGAAACTGATCATAACAATTGCATGTAAGATCCTCTCAATGCCAATGAACCGGACATATCGGACATGCTTCCGTGTGGAATCCCTCTCTTCCTTTCCATACTTGAGGCGATTGAATATGGCTCGTCCCAACCAGAGAATAGTGTGAATCCCGAACAGCGACAGAGTTCCTCCCAGCAGCCAAATCATAAACGTATGCAGTATGGTAAGTAGTGGCATACGTTCTTTAACCATCGGATCGTAATGCTGCAACATGCCGACAAAATTCTCATTGGCATCATCGTGGCATCTCCCGCACGTCTGGATGATGTGCTCCTTTGATATAGACGATTCAGGATTATCAGACGGAAGGATCAGGTGATTGTCGTGACAAGACGTGCAGGTAGCAAACTCTCTCCCCTGATAGCCAAGTGAATAGACCTGACCATGATATGTACCGAGATAACCTGTAATTACCTTTGGATTAAGCTGGAATTTCATGGTGACATCACTATTACCGTGACAAGAACCGCACAGCGAGATCACCGATTGACCATCAAAACGACTGCTGATCCGTTCAACCTCCTTATCGCCATGACAGGTGACACAGGTGGGTGCTTCCTCATGTCCTTTGCGGAAGGCGATTCCATGAACGCTCTTTTCAAAGTCTAAATTTTGATCAGCATGGCAGTATTTGCATTCAAGATGCGAGGTTGTTGGCGTGATGTGTTCCGCATCAGATAGTTTCCAGTGATAGGAATGACATTCAGTGCAGTTTACCGAACCACCGTTGGTATTGACAACCATCATGTTGCCATGTGCAAGGCTCTCCTTCTGGTGCCGATCATCACCGTGGCAACGGTTACAAGTTGCCGGCAAAGTTTCTTTGAATATAGCACTTTGAACTCTGTTCATCTCGGTGTGATGTCCTGTATGGCAGGCGACGCATGTCATTAATCGATCATCCACACCACTTTTGCGATGGATAGTAGCCTCATGTCCCGGATGACAGCGATCACAAGTAGCATCAAGCTTGTCCACATGCACACTTGAGCGTGGATTGCTGACTGCGTATAGCTCGTGGATACCGTGGCAATCTGTGCAGATCGGCGCTCGAGTGTCCCCTTTTTGGACTTTTTTATAGTGCTGTGAACTCAAATAGTCTTCGGAGTGTTTCTGATGACAAGAGAGACATTTTCCGACTGTGAACAGTCTCCAATCCGGTGGGAGCATATTGCCACGTTCAGACTTCTCGTGTGCAGAATGACAACTGGTGCAGTTCACTCCGTTATATTTCTCTTTTGATTTATCGAAATGAACTGACAACTCGAAAAGTCGTCTCTGTTCGCTGTGGCAGATGCCGCAAACGGTTCGCGTGTCGGTCCGGTCAGTGATCTCATGATTACCGTGACACTGCGTACAGCCCGGAATGCTTGTGAAACCACGTTGTGCGAGATGTTCATAGAAGCCCGACATATACATCTCAAACGCTTCGCTATGGCATTCCGCACAGTTAACACCCGGCAGCTTTTCCGGATGTGGAAAGTCCTCGAATCCTTCGAGTGTGGTGTGGCAGTCAACACAGGAAAATCCGGCATGTACCGAACTGTCTATCATTCCCATATGCACATAAAGAGAGGTGGGGATACCGCTCTCAACATGAGTCAGGTCAGGATCATCATGGCACATTTCGCACATGTTGTCCTGCGCGTATGCAGGGGCTATAACAAGAAAGGTGAATGCGAATAGACTTAACAAGATAGCTTTTACTTTATGATCCACTGTTGGCTCACTCCTATTAGGACTAAGGATTCTATTCGTAAAGAGTTTCCCGGTCGTGATGATGTTCCCATTCATCTTTCGGCATTTTACCGGTAACCCATGTCCAGATCATATGATACTTGCGTTCACAGACAAGGTAACGAAAAAGCACCGACTGAATCAATACAGATGGGACTTTTAAGAGCTTTATATTTTCATGCACGCTATTTCATCAGTAGAACCTTCATCGCAACAGACTCCTTCTCGGTTTGCATTCTGACGATGTAAACTACTGCTGCTCGACAGGTTGGTATAAATGTACGTCTTCAGAACATTTGGGACAGATTGTGCAATAATCTAAGGGATACTTTT
>CAZVKN010000062.1:0-7561 GCA_964627035.1 uncultured bacterium
ATAACTTATACAAGATATTGTTTCTTAAAGAACTATTCTCGGACAGACTGTCAAGCCCGGAATGACAGAGCCTACTCTTTATCGTACTTAGTAATACTCACTGATACAATTAACCACATACTCCATCTGCTCTGAAGTCAGCTCAGGATAAATCGGCAGTGCTAAAGTTTCCACAGCGGCTTTTGCACTCTCCTCAAAGTCATCAGCCTGCTGCCTTAGATATGCGAAACACTCCTGCGAATGGAACGGGACAGGATAATATACTTCGGTGCCGATTCCCTTTTCTTTTAGATAGCTCTTCAGCTCATCGCGATTGTCAACCCGAATAACGAACTGATTGTAGATGTGGCGATTTGCCACTTCCACCGGTAGAGTTTTAACCGCCTTTCCGACCATATCTTTGTCCGCAAACAGTTTGCGATAATGATCAGCGTTCCTCTTTCGAGCTTGTGACCATGAATCGAGATGAGGCAGCTTAGCCAGGACTACAGCAGCGTGCAACGTGTCCAATCGAAAATTACCCCCGATGAACTTATGGTAATATTTAGGTTTGGAACCGTGGTTGCGGAAGATACGCAGTTTCTCAATCCGCTCGGCATCATTGGTTACAACCATTCCGCCGTCACCGGACGTTCCCAGATTTTTCGATGGAAAGAAGCTGAAACAGCCGTAGTGACCGATTGATCCGGCACGTTTCCCTTTGTACTCCGCCCCGATTGCCTGAGCTGCGTCTTCGATCACGATCAGGTTGTGTTCTTCAGCGATCTCCATGATCGGATCCATGTCCACCATCTGACCGTAAAGATGTACCGGAATGATCGCTTTAGTATTCTCTGTCACCTGCACACGAATCTTGTCAGGGTCAATGTTATAACTAACCGGATCTATATCCGCAAATACAGGTCTGGCACCGGTTCGTGATATGCAGCCCGCTGTGGCAAAGAATGAAAAATCAGTTGTGATAACCTCATCACCTGCTCCTATCCCTTCAACCATCAGAGCAATTAGCAATGCATCGGTCCCTGAAGATACACCGAGCGCATACGTGGTGTTGCTATACTCTGCAATCGCTTCTTCACACTGCTTAACCTGTGGTCCATTGATGAAATATTGAGATTCAAATACCTCGGCAACTGCCTTGTCTATATCGCCTTTTATTGATTTATACTGCGCTTTCAGGTCTAATAACGGAACTATCATTATTACCTCAAGTAATTTAGTTTCTGAGAGTGTTGCCTAAATAGTAATTCTTTAGTCGTGGTGGTCGCAACCACCACGTCGGGCTTGAGACAAGCCCGACTACTGAAGATAGTATCATTACATATTTAGCTCTCTCGGAATCTCTTACGCCTGATGGACGTTTGGATACTCTTTTGCAAGTGCATTTCGGGTATCAATCACCAATTTGCATTTCTCTGCAAAGATTGTATGGTCAACTTTCTGATGCTGCGTGCTAATCACCGCCACATCGTAGTTATCCACTTCATCGAGAGTGATTGATTTACGACCTGTCAGGTGAGCATGTTCCCTGACCGGAGGCACTACAGGAATATACGGATCGTAGTAGGCAACTTCGGCACCCTTCTCCTCAAACAGATCAATCAGCACAAGCGAAGGAGACTCGCGCATGTCGTCAACGTTTCCTTTGTATGCCAGACCGACGATCAAAACCTTCGATCCCTTCAAACTCATGCTCAGCTCATTTAATTCATCCATCGTGCGGGTGATCACGTAATTTGGCATGGCAGAATTAATCTCTCCGGCAAGCTCAATGAAGCGCGTTGTCTGCCCGTACTCTTTAGCCTTCCACGTTAAATAAAAAGGATCAATGGGAATGCAGTGACCACCGAGCCCCGGTCCCGGGTAAAACGGCATGTATCCGAACGGTTTGGTCTTTGCTGCTTCGATGACTTCCCAAACGTCTATTCCCATTTCGTGGAAGATTACTTTCAGCTCGTTCACGAGTGCGATGTTAACACTACGAAAGATGTTTTCCAGCAGCTTGGTCGCTTCCGCAGCAGCACAGCTTGACACCGGAACCGTCTCGATGATTATCTGATCGTAAAGAGCACATGCTGCTCTGTAACTGTCTTCAGTCATCCCACCGACAACTTTCGGGATGTTTGAAGTTGAAAACTCGGGATTGGTCGGGTCTTCTCTCTCAGGCGAGAATGCCAATCTGAACTCCTGACCCGCCTGCAATCCAGATCCGGCTTCCAACTGTTTGGCAAGCACCTGTTCAGTCGTGCCCGGATATGTTGTGGACTCAAGGACGATTAGATGTCCTTCATGCATATAAGGAGCAATCTCGTCTGCAGTAGCAATGATGTAAGACAGATCCGGCTCGCGATGTTTGGTCAATGGAGTCGGCACGCAGATCAAAACCGCATCCGTCTCCGCTATTCGAGAGAAATCCGTGGTCGCTTTCAAATGACCGGATTGATAAGCTGTGTCAATACTCTCAGCCGGTATATGCTTAATATAAGTCTCACCGGCTTCTATGGAATTAATCTTGTTTGAATCTAAGTCGAACCCGATAACATTGAAATCTTTCTCGCAAAATTCAAGCGCTAACGGTAACCCGACGTATCCTAAGCCGATTACGCCGACAACACAACTTTTGTCGTTTATGGATGTCAGAAACTGTTCCAATTCTTTCACTTTTTCACTCTGCAATACAGATAATGTTTAATTAAATTGATGTAAAATCACTGGTTGCTTGCAGATCACCGGACATGTTCTTACTAATTCTAAATGACCTGCGATGAAGCTATATGTCCGGATGAACTATGCTGTCATAACAAATTTCACCCACTCCCATAGATTCAGGCAACGGTTGCTCTTCGTCAAGATCAAGACAACGCAATACATCCTTCTCAACTTCCTGATATTTTAAACCACTCTCAGGACAAGTATAAATTCCTTCAGTATCCACGTCTTTCAACGGCAGTCCATGTCGGCTGACCCAGCCTTTCCTACGAGCGGGAACTCCGATCATCATCGCATAATCAGGTACATCCTTGGCGACGACTGCCCCGGCACCGATGAAGGCATATCTGCCGATTGTGATTCCGCAAACTATGGTAGCATTTGCACCGATTGAGGCTCCGCGCTTCAACAGTGTCTTCTCATACAGTGAATGACGCACAACCTGCGAGCGGGGGTTGGTCACATTGGTCAGCACGCATGACGGTCCGAGGAAGACATCGTCTTCAATAGTGATTCCGGTGTAAATCGAAACGTTGTTTTGAACCTTTACATTGCTGCCTATTACTGTATTTGTGTCAATGTTGACATTTTGCCCGAAGATGCACTTCTCGCCGATTTTTGCGCCCTTCATAACATGCGAAAAATGCCATATCTTCGTTCCTGCACCAATTTGGCACGGCTCGTCAACGACAGCAGTCTCATGAACAAAGTAAGGCTTTTCATCCTGTTTCTCAACCGACTTCGCTTTGTCAGATTCAGAATCGCTGTCAAGTCCGCTCTGGCATTTGTCAAGTATCCTCAGGACTTTCAGACCCTCTTCACCGTCCGTCAACGGTTTGCTGCGATCTTTAACACATGACAGGAAATGCTCACACTCGCTGCGCAGCGGTTCAGCAGCAGGCAGTTCCACGACTTCCGCTTCCGCCTTAACTGCGGTCGGAATACGGTTTTTCCACTCGACTTTGTGCGGGTATAATTTCAGCTTGTCCTGTGCTGTGTCATCAAACATAGCCATCTTTTCAGAGCCGATTACCACCAATCGCTGCTCCTTAAACGGATGCAGCCAGCTAACATGAATATGCGCACGCACACCGCTGGGAAACAGGAACTGACTCATGGTGACATCAGCAATATCTTCATTCAGATACGCACCACCTGTGCAAGTGACTTCACAAGGTTCCTCATTTAACAGACCGAGCATGACAGAGATGTCATGCGGCGCAAAACTCCACAGGATGTTCTCTTCAGTTCTGATTTTACCTATGTTCAGACGATTCGAGTAGATAAACTGAATTCTGCCAAGTTCGCCATCAGCAACCAGCTTCTTGAGATGCATGACTGCCGGATGGTAATGCAAAATGTGTCCGACCATTAGTATGCGCTGATTACGTGCAGCTAGCGACACCAATTCCTCACCATGAGCAACCGTCAGTGCTAACGGTTTCTCGACAAACACATCCTTTCCGGCTCTCAAAGCCTGTTTGACCAGATCATAATGTGTAATTGCCGGGGTGGCAATCACGACAGCATTCAGAGAGTCATCATCAAGCACAGATTGAAAGTCTGTTCTGAATTCGACTTCCGGATAATTCTCTTCAATTGTTGCACGCCGCAACTCTTCGGAGTCACAAATGACCTTCAATGCACCAATATTGTAAAAGTTTCGGACAAGGTTCTTGCCCCAGTAACCCATGCCGATAACTGCTACATTTTTTTTCAATTTATCTCCTTAACGGAAACAGTTATAATTAACTATTCGAGAGTGTCAATCATTTAGTGATTTTGTAGTCGTGGTTGTCTCAACCACGACATCGGGCTTGAGACAAGCCCGACTACAGCCGAATAAATCACTACAAAGTAGACACCCCAACTATCAATCTTTAATAAACCACATCATAGGCAGATGATAGCCAAGCGAAAGTGTGTATTTCTCCCGAGCGCTATCTTCCCCTGAATGATTCAGATCAATATGACCGTCTATTGTCAAATTCAGATCTCCATACGGATTTGAATCTATATGGAATCGCAAAAAGCGATTTGTACGAACATTACCGCTCGGAAACGACGTCTGGCTATGATCGCCTGAATCAAGATATGGGTTCAAGACCATTGACTGATCGCCCCACCGATAACGCCCTATCTTCAATTCCAATGAAACATTCTGAGGAAGTATGAATTTCACTCCTGCAACATACTCATCCGCATCATTGCCTATCGGATGCCCGATCAATTCTCCTCGGCTGACCATATTGTTGTAACCGTAAGAATGCTGTTCGGCATACGTTCCGATCCGGTTCCCATAAAGTAAGAAGGTAATACCTATCGGATCAAGCATTGGTGTCCATGCAATTCTACCGAAGAATGCCAGCGCATCTGCATCACCTTCACGGCGATCCTGTGCATCTATCTGCAGTTCGTCCATCACAAACGAACCAGACAACCTGAGGAATCGGAACGGAAGATAATCCACATTCACAAAAAAGATGTCGTTGGAACGATTACCCTGTTCGATGTTCTCACGGTTATTCTGCTCGATTTCGAGATGGACTGACAGTGGATTCAGAAACGCCCAATCCAAACCTCGATATGGTCCCGCCACGGTTGACACATCTCCGATGCTTATGACAAGATTATGACCGTTTCTATATTCCAAAGCACGACCGATTAAATATCGGTTGATATTCTCACCAAGTACATATTTAGACTCAAGAAATCCGTAAAACCAACGGTATGTTAACTGTTTATACTTAAGCTGCAACAGGATGCGCTCCCAAGCCGGAGCATTTTCGGAGAGCAACAGATTTTTCTGAGACAATGTTCCCCATATTTCTCTGCTGCGACCGTATTCTATCGTCGCCCACTCGCTGCGGTATCCCAATAATGATTGGTCTATCTCTCCGGTGCTGAGTCCAGCACGGGCAATGTCCCGCGAAATACCGGTATAGTGTGGCAGACTTTCTGCTTCATTGGTCGCTCGCACGTACAGTTTTGCGTACCAATTTGTGTGGTATTGTGCAACCGCCCACAGAGAAATATGAGCTGCAAACGCATCGTAATCTGTTTCAGCACCGTTTTGACCAGAAGCACCTGCTCCCGGCACAAACAGCAGACTTAGTCCATTTTTGGAGCTGTCCTGAAGCTGCTTTGCCAACCCTGCATAGTCAGCTGTGTAGTCCTGAATCCATTTAGTTGCACTCACGCTCTTCCGGATTTCTGCTGAGTGCGATAGCGGATGAAATGTCGAGTTGTCCGACCAACTTAATCCTGCATCAACAAGAACATCGCATCGCTTGGAATAGCTGTAGTCCTGCGGTAAAGATTGAGGTGATGCGATGACCACCTTGTGTAAAAAGAGCAGAAGTATTAATAGATTTCGCATAGTAATCACAGTAGTTCTAACAGCCTCTCGCGCACCAGCTTCAAAGTTTCCATTTTCTTGCAAAATGTGAACCGCATCTGGTTCTTACCTTTCACACCGTCAGCATAGAACGACGTTCCCGGTACTGTCGCAACAGAGGTCCGTTCAAGTAATTTCTTGCTGAAGGAAAAATCATCCGTTACATCAAGTCGCTCCCGCAGATCATCCACCTCAACCATAATATAGTATGCTCCTTTCGGCAGGAACGGCTTAAAACCTACTTCTAATAAAGTATCAAACAAAAACTCACGAGATTTATGATAGCTAGATGCCAGTTCTTCGTAATAGCTATCCGGCATTGCAAGAGCGGTCAATCCGGCATGTTGAAAGGGTGTCGGAGCACTGACGGTCAGAAAATCATGCACCTTGCGAATTCTCTGGGTTATCTTCGCAGATGCAATCGCCCAACCGACCCTCCATCCGGTAACCGAATATGTCTTGGTCAATCCGTTGATCGTGATTGTGCGATCTTCCATTCCCGGTAAGGTTGCCAGCGAAACATGCTCCACCCCGTCGTACAGTATATGCTCATATATCTCATCAGTGATTGCATAGCATCCATTTGTCTGACACAATTCGGCGATTTGCTCCAGTTCTTTTCGACTAAAGACTTTACCTGTTGGATTATTAGGTGTATTAATGATGATCGCTTTGGTCTTTTCGTTAAAAGCCGCAGTTAGCTCATCATAATCATAAGTCCAATCCGGAGCATGAAGGGTCACATATCGCGGGCACGCACCGGACAGAATCGAATCCGGTCCGTAATTTTCGTAATACGGCTCGAATATGATGATCTCATCATCCGGGTTAATCAAAGCCATCAGTGTGGCGATCATGGCTTCAGTCGCTCCGCAAGTGACAGTGATATCCGTTAACGGATCACAGTTAATTCCGTTGTAGGATTCTGCCTTCTTTGCTATCGCTTCCCGGAATTCAGGTTCACCAAACGTTACAGGGTACTGGTTGAATCCATTTATAACTGCTTCGACAGCAGCCTTCTTAACCTGCTCCGGTGCATCAAAATCGGGGAATCCCTGTGATAGATTAAGACCACCGACATCATCGCAGATCCTTGTCATCTCACGGATTACGGACTCAGTAAAGCTTTCTGTTTTATAGGAAAGATCTTTCATAACACTCAGATCAGAAGAACTTCCTAATCATGTCAATCACATAATGCGCTTCATCATCTGACATCTCGACATTCATCGGCAGTGAGATCACTTCGTTGGAAATAGATTCAGTCACCGGGAATCCTTTGTCTTCCAGTTTCAATGCAGTATGATGATAGTACGGTTTGCGCCAATGTATCAGCGTCTCAACACCGTTTTCTTTCAGATATTCAAACAATTCATCTCGTCGCTGCGTTCTGATTGTACGTTGTACGTCTTCAGAACATTTGGGACAGATTGTGCAATAATCTAAGGGATACTT
>CAZVKN010000063.1:0-7076 GCA_964627035.1 uncultured bacterium
AAGCAGTCCTTAACTTATTGTACAATTTTGTCCAATACGTTCTGACGTCAAACATTCGTGAGTTATTCGCTGTCTTTATGCCCAACGAAGTACCTGATTCCGATAAGGAGACAACATTCTTTGCATTGCGAGGAAGGCGTAAGGCATTGTGTGAAACATGCTTAAAGTTCGCTGTAGGCGTTCTGGTCTGCAGTGCTTTCCTGGGCTTCAATCTCTAACAACTTTGAGGTGAAAGAATGAAACCATAGTTTGTCCTTCACATCGGTAGCTCCAACCTCTAACACACACGATTGAAGTAACATTGGTGGGAATAGAGTGGCATCATTTGATGGATTCACGCTACAGGTTGAAGCTGTCTTACTTTCAGCGGAGCTTTTAATTTACTGTTTGAGAATAGGTGCGGCGACCGACAGCGGAATAATAGCATTATCGGACAGACTTGCTTGCTACTGTAGCTGAATCTATACTTCATATCAACTTGCTTGTGATCCTACCTTTTTGTATGTTGTTAGATTAGCATATTGTTTTTTTTAACACATTAGATCCATTCCAATGTTTCTACCCCTTTTTTTCAAATCAAGCGGATTGAACTGCCTTGTTGTCGGTGGCGGTGAAGTCGCCGCGCGGAAGATTGAGATACTCTGTGAGTACGGCTGTGGCGTGACTGTCATCGCACCGGAAATCAATGAGGATGTTGCTACATTGCTTGCTGAGATTGTATGGAAACAGCGTGAATTTCATGCAGGAGATTGCTCGGGTCATTCTCTAATAATAGCGGGAACCGGTGACCGCAGAGTTAACAAGGCTGTCTCGGATGAAGCACAATCGCTAAGGATTCCGGTCAATGTGATTGATGATCCGGAGCTGTGCACTGTTATATTTTCCGCTATTCACAAAGATCAGGATCTATGTATTGCTGTCGGAACCGGAGGGCAGGCACCCTTCATGGCTGCCAAACTGCGGAACGAGATTCGACAACAAGCTGAAGGATGGGGTGATTGGGTCAGGGTTGCAGGAGAATTCAGAGCTGCGGTCAGAAGTGAAAAGATGGACACTACAAATCAAAAACAGATGCTCAAACGATTTATGTCGGTCAACCCGATTCCAGTGAATATAAAGCCACCGGAAAACAAGTCAGTGGAAGCTTGGCTCGATTGGCTTGAGACTATTGAAAAGGGGAACATCAATGATTGATCCGCACAAGACAGGTACGGTCTATCTGGTCGGTGCAGGACCGGGACATCCGGGATTGATTACCCGACTCGGATATGAACTGCTGCAACACTGCGATGTGGTCGCTTATGACGATTTGACCCCCTTTGAGGTTATCGCAGATCTGCCTGATCGCATTGAACGGTACTATGTCGGCAAACGATCAGGTGCACACTCGACACCTCAAGGTGAGACCAACCGTCTGCTCGTCAATCTGGCAAAGCAGGGCAAAACCGTCGTGCGGTTGAAGGGTGGTGACCCGATGATTTTCGGACGTGGAGGAGAGGAGACAGATTACTTACAGAAGGAAGGTGTACCTGTTGTCGTAGTGCCCGGTGTGACTGCGGTTAGCGCAGCTGCAGCCGGATCCGGTATCCCGCTGACTGACCGCAGATCGGCATCCTGGATAGCTCTTGCCACCGGACGCCCGGCGAGTTCACCGTCACCGGATGTCCCATGGAAGGAGTTTGCCGCATTGAAGGGTGGCACAATTGCAGTTTATATGGGAATCGGTGAGCTGGAGAAGATTGTCGGTCAACTAATAGAGGGCGGTACTCCGTCCGATACGCCGTCTGCGATTATCTCCAAAGCATATAGTGGCGCACAACGAGTTGTTTATGCGCCGCTCAACAAGTTAGCTGAACGCTGCCTGAAAAACGGTGTGGAAACTCCGGCATTGGTCGTAATAGGTGATGCTGTTCGTTGGGGTGAGAAGATGGGTGAGATGCATCCGGGACCTCTATCAGGCAAGCGGGTTCTGATCACCCGACCCGCAGGGCAAATCGGGCGAATCTGCCGACTGATTCGTCAGCAGGGAGCGGAGCCGATCCCGCTGCCAACCATCAAACTCGAACGGACGGGTGACCCTGACGGATGGACACGATTTGGTGAGATACGATCCGCAGGTGGATGGTGCATTTTCACCAGCGAAGGTGCAGTCAGGCATTTCGTCGCCAATCTGAAGCTTGAGGGATATGATCTTCGCGCACTCGGTCAGTTCCGTATCGCCGCTGTCGGTGAGGGAACGGCACGTGCTTTGTCAGATCTGCAGCTAAGTGCTGATCTAATACCGAAAACAGCTACCATCAAAGATTTGGCTCACGCGCTTGTTGACTCTGCCTGGCTGAAGCGGGTGAATGTAGTGCGAGTGCGTGGTGACAGGAGTGACGACTATATCGAGGATCATGTGAAGCAGACCGGTGCACGAATATTTCCGCTGACGGTGTATAGGAATCGTTACGCAGAGTGGGATCCGTTGATGGTCAACAAAATATGTGAAAATCCACCCGACTATATCGTCTTTACCAGCGGTTCAACCGTGGAAGGATTTGTGCATATCCTAGGTGACAGTGAAGCAATCAGAGTAGCGCATCTGTCCAAGATTGTGGTGATCGGTCCTTCAACGGCTGCTGTGGCTGTGGAACTCGGTCTAAAAGTGGACATTCAGGCTGGAAGACATAATGTGGACGGTGTTGTCGAAGCGATGACTCAAAGAGGTGTCAATGCGGTTCGGTAATGTTGAGATGTTGTCGTGGCATAAGAATTTACCATCCGGAATTATTGACATAGCATCAAGTGGAATGCCAAATCTGACTTCGTTGAGCCAGCTTGGGCTTGACCTTGGTGATCTGCCGCTGTGGGGGGATAACCTGAATGGCGGATATTCAGCCTTGAAGGAGCATCTTGCGTGGCAATACGGCGTCGAACCTGAGCGGATTGTCATCACTTCCGGTGCGAGCATGGCGAATTTTATTGTGATGACCCACCTGCTCCGGAAAGGTGACAGCGTCATGGTCGAATCGCCGACTTACCGTCCACTTGTAGATGCCGTGAAAGCCATCATTGAGAAGGATGCGATTCCATTTCACAGACGTCGTGAAAATCGTTACAGGATTGACCTTGACAGTGAAGACATTGAGCAGTATAAGCCGAAACTTCTCGTGATGACGAACCCACATAATCCGACCGGCATGTTTGATAAGTTGGAAACGATCTCAGAAGTTGCAGAGAGAATGGATAGGTATGGCGGGACTGTACTCGTTGACGAGATTTTCCTGCCGTTTGTACAGGGTGGAGAACGGATGAGTGCAGCAGCGTTTGACCCACGTGTGATTATCAGCGGAAGCCTGACAAAAGTGTGGGGACTGGGCGGTCTCCGAATCGGCTGGATCATAGCACCCGAAGAATTGGCTTATCAATTGGTGAAGAATCTGAATTACATGACGGTGCTGCTTCCATTTGTAACAGAATATATATCTCATAAAATCCTGACAGACGCAGACCTTAATGGCAGACTGCTTGGGAAAGCACGTGAACACTCGAAACAGAATCGTGGCATCGTTACGAAATTTATGTCAAAACATCCCGATTTTGTATACACGGAACCGGATGCGGGTGTGATAACGTCTGTTCACTTCAGGGACGGCAGATCTTCCGGACAGTTGTACGAAGAGTTGATCCGGAGTCACAACTGTTACGTTGCACCGGGCAGGATGTTCGGTGCGGATGACAGCTTCCGACTTGGATTTGGCTGCGATCAGGAGAATCTGAATCTTGGACTCGATGCGATTTCTTCCGTATTACGTAACGATAATTCTTAAAAACCTATGCAAGTTAACTTTCGAGAAAAGATAAAAATGGAGATGATTGTGAACAGATTGACCAAAATACTCACGAGCAGTATCACAATCCTTATAGCTTTTTTGCTCCTGAACGGATCATTGTCCGCTCAGCCGATAGTTGTGGTTGATCCGGAGCGGTTTGAGTTTGAGCTTCCGCACGGCGCCAACCGCACGGGTGTCATTGATATCGCTAACGATGGCGACAGTGTGCTGTATGTGACGATGACGCAGGAAGCTGTTGAAGAGAGGGATGCGCAACTTAATATCCTCGCCTGGATCCGCTATACCGATGTTGATGAAGAGTGGCGAAACATGCAGGAGAGCCTGCAGGAAATTGATATTGATTATCGTATTACCGAATTTATATCCGAAGATTCAGATGACTGGGAGAGGCTACTGCAGGAAGCGGACGTTCTTTTGATTCCTGATCCTGAGAATGCCTACATAGTAAACCTCCAGCGATTGGGAGACCAACTGTTCGATGTCTTGCTTGACTTTATTGAGGATGGAGGGTTTGTGATCGCCACAGATTTTGCCGGAGGTGCAGCAAGATTTCTGACCAGTGCCGGACTTCTTGACATTGACTATCCACCGGAACGCTCAAATCAGCGGGTGGAGTGTGAATCTGTCGGATTCCACGTGTTGAACAGTGAAGTGCGGGAATATGATGCATATACAGGCAACAACCTCCATGAAGCGCTGGATGATGACGCTTTTGCCGTCACTGTCGGGGTCGAGAGCGGGATGAACAACATAACCGCACGGCAGGTCGGTGACGGGGGTATTGTCTATTTCGGCATGGATTGGCGCGAATACAACCGAGAGATGACGAAACTGCTCGTCAATGCAGTCATGTGGGTGAAAGGCGGGGCGAGCTGGCTGATGTTTGATTCCTTCAGTGGTGCAATCGAACCCGAGGATTCGGGGGATCTGCTGTTTACGGTCAGATCCGGTCTGACACCCGAACCGGGGGAATATGAACGGAGGATTGTTCTAATCACCAATGATCCCGATCAACCGGAGGTGCGGATTCCGGTGAGTCTGTTGGTAACTGATGCTATTCCGGTTGAACTGACGATGGAACCTGCTCAGGTGTTTATGATCGGTGAAGACGACCGCGACACATCCCTGGTAGTGGTCGTTCGCAATCACAGCGAAGGGTCGGTGGAAGCATCTGTCGAGCTTGAGGACCTCAATCAACGATGGCTTGAGATCAATCGGGATCAGCTCACGATAGGACCAAGACTAACAGACCGGCTCTTGCTCGCATTTGACTCGGACGGCGATGAAGATGGGTTGAATGAAAATCGAATACTAATCAGTTTCGACAATCCTGAGCCGACTACGATTGGCATTCCTGTTCGCTACTACACAGGTGACGAATTCGGATCGGTTGAGGGACGTGTCTATGATGCTGAGGATGAACAGACTGTTCCCGACGCTGCGGTCAACCTGCACGGAATAATAACAACGAGTGGTGACGAAGGTCAATTTCAGATTGACAGAGTCCCACCGGGGAATCATCAGCTAACCGTTACACATCCGGAGTTTCTCGAATGGAGTTCCAACAGTTTTGAGGTTACCGCCGACAATGTTACCGAAGTCAACAGCAGTCTGACATATACCTTATTGGAGATGAACTTTGACGATGACATTGAAGTCGGTGTCATGGCTGATGACAGCCACCGAATTGAAGGATTCATCCGCAACGGCGGTACAGGGATTCTCAACTTTACCACCCGATTCACTGAGCTGGATCCACCCCGCTTTATTCCTCGTCTTCAGAACAGGTTGACAATCGGAAGTGGTGAGGTGGTGGATGCGGATCAAGTCTTCGGTGTTACTTACCACGACAACCGTTTCTATCTGTCAGGATCACCCGGATTCCGACAGCAGGAGCGAATTTACATTCTGGATCATGAAGGTGAACTGATCAGATCATTTGCTCAACCGATTGAACATCCGGCGGGGATGTCAGGATTGGTTCATAACGGTGAGCTGTTGTATGGAACAGGAGAGGATGAGATTATCGGGATAGACTCAAGCGGTGAGGTTCAGAATCGTATCGCTTCACCGATCCCGTTCAGTCGGGCTTTAGGATATGATGATGAGGGACAGTTGTTCTGGCTTGCAAATGCGGGTAGCAGCATCTATGGAATAGATTACGATGGAGAGATAATCTATGAGCTGGACAATCCGAATCTGTCAATCTATGGACTCGCCTGGCATGGTCGTGATCCCGACGACTTTAACCTGTATATTGTGAGTCGCGACGGACTGTACGATGCTCAGATCAACCGGATGAATGTAGAAACAGGGGAAGTACGGTTTGTTCATAATATCAATTCCGGCAATCTTGAGAGAGCAGGTGGGATTTCGATAACCAGACAGTGGGATCCTCGTCGCTGGACATTGATTACTCAACTGACCGGTGGAGATAACAGGACCAGGCTTTTCAATCTCGGTGTTGCTAGTGAATGGGTACAGATGACTCCCACGTCAGGCGAACTGGAGCCGGACGATGAGATGGAAGTTTACATTGATTTTGATGCAACAGGATTCAGCGGTGGTGAACGGTTGGAGGGAGTGTTCAGTATTGAGGGCAACCAACGCGGTGGCGGGGAGATTGTCCAGATTGAGATGCGGGTACTTGCAGATGACGTAGCGGCTCCTGAAGGTGGAGATCTGATTCCATCTGTAATAGACTTAACCGCTCATCCAAACCCGTTTAATTCAAAACTGCTGATCCGATATCAGGCTCCGGGAAATGAGCCACCTGAGCTTGCTGTGTTTGATGTTCAGGGAAGATTGACTGAACAGTTGATAGATCATAGGCAAAAAGTTTCACCGAAGGGAACAGTTCTGTTTGACGCCTCCGGTCTCCCTGCGGGTATCTATTTTGTAGCGATGAAAGCCGGAAAGTTAAAAAGTGTACAGCGTGTGGTTTTGCTCAAGTAAGATCGAGATTCAGATTGTCCCTCAGATTCTGGAAAGCATTCTGAATAGCAACTCTTGTGCTTGTGTGATTCCCATAGACAATTTTCAGTGCTGATGGCAGAACCTTTATCTCAAGCTCTTTACCTGCCGGATATGGAGTTCCGTCAACATGCTCCTACTATTGTAAGGGGGGGAGGGGTCCTTCTTAATCCGTTAAATCTGTTCCTGAACTTTGTTCAGGCATCTGCTGTAAATCGGGGGGGGGGGGGGGGGGGGGGGGGGGGGGGGGGGGGGGGGGGGGGGGGG
>CAZVKN010000064.1:0-6308 GCA_964627035.1 uncultured bacterium
ATATAAGTCCATAACACTAAATATAATTTAGTGCAAGAACTTAAGCAATCACCATGATTTATTTGAAGAAGCAAGTGAAAACGACTTTCTAGTGGTAATAGAAAAGGCTAATTAAATGATTAAAAGTCCATTAAGATATCCAGGTGGGAAAAGCCGTGCAGTTAAAATAATTGCACCTTTGCTTCCTGAATATGATGAATTAAGAGAGCCTTTTCTCGGTGGTGGTTCACTGTTTGTTCACTTCAAACAACTGTATCCAAATAGAAAATACTGGATAAATGATATTTACACAAATCTTTATCATTTTTGGTCGCAAGCACAACAATATCCAAATAAACTAATAAAACAGATTCAGCAATGGAAAGATGGATATGAAAATGGAAAAGAATTGCATCGTTTTTTGATTGACAATATTGAAGGCTTTGAATTATTAGAAAAGGCAGCGGCATTTTTCGTTCTTAATCGCATAACATTTTCAGGAACAAGCGAAAGCGGAGGCTTTTCAAAAGCTGCGTTTGCAGGACGATTCACACAATCGAGCATTGAAAGAGTAAAAGCAATATCAACAATTTTAGATAACACATTGATAACCAATTTAGATTATCAGGAAATTGTCGAAGCAAAAGGTGAAAACGTAATAATTTTTCTTGACCCGCCATATTATTCAGCGACAAAATCTGCCTTATACGGAAAGAAAGGAAAGCTACACAAAACGTTTAACCACGAAAGATTTGCAAAAGTAATGAATAAAGTAAATCATAAGTGGTTAATAACTTACGATGATAGCAAATATATTAGAGATCTATTTTCATTTGCACATATCAGCGAATGGAACTTAATTTATGGTATGAGAAATGTAGGAAAATATGGCAATCAAAACGGAAAAGAACTATTCGTAAGCAATTATCCAATAATTATTGAAAAAATGGATATTCAAAGAACATTGTTCAATGAGCAGGCATTTGCATCCTAATGACAAATCAAAAAAGAGACCCCACAAA
Source organism: uncultured bacterium (assembly GCA_964627035.1). Lineage (GTDB taxonomy): Bacteria > Electryoneota > AABM5-125-24 > Hatepunaeales > Hatepunaeaceae > CAZVKN01. Next base: position 1,002 of record CAZVKN010000064.1, read on the forward strand.
ATGAAAGTAAAAATCTTTGCAAGCGAGTATAAGAATAAAAAACTCGGGGTCGTTTCCGAAATGGAAAGTGAAATCAATGACTGGCTGGCACAGCATCCAAACATCAAGATCGTTGACATCCGGCAGTCATCGAACGGTGGCAGCTTGAAGGTGATTGACACCAAGCTGTTCGTCACAATCTGGTACGAGGAAGAGTAAGAGTTACGATTACAGGGAGGACGAGCATTCCTGTCTATTCTTTAGTCATTGCGAATCCCGATTTATCGGGATGTGGCAATCCCTATGAATAACCGAGAGATTGCTTCGCTTCGCTCGCAATGACGATGTAAGAGGACAAAAGCGTTGGGTGCTTGTTGCCAATGTTTCTTTATACCTGGTCGGGTTCAGAGTTCACGCTTCAGCGTGCTCTTCTAACAACCTAAAGGTTGAACTCTAAACTAATCCGTTCAATCTTTTGTGAATAAATGTCGTAAACATAGACTCGACAATTTACCCCTCCTGCGAAACTATCGAGCAGATAAACGATGACAGCGACCTCTCAAGCTGCTCGTTGATATACTCCTGATTGCTGTAGCTGTACTCGGCTATCATATCTTCAGTGATGTCAATTCCATTGTTGCGTGCTATCTCTTCAGTCACAATCTGAAGCTCCAACGCCTTGGCTATCACCCCCACCACCAGATTTGGATTGGCGTTTGCGATTGTTTCCGCTAAGTGGTCACGACTTGTTTTCTCAAAAAGTGCTCTGTCCTGTTCAATTCTGCTTATATTATCAGCCATCTATTCGCCTCCTCTCTGCTGAACGGTTTAACTGAAACTGTCCGTTCGGTTTCCTGATCCTGTATTTTAATGTCAATTGTGTCATGCTGATTGTGGTGACTGGAGTAACATGCGGTCAACCGTGCTGATATCTGCAAATTTTCTTCCGAGATCGGCTTGTCAACCACAGTCACAGGACCCGTTATGTCAATCGGCTCAAGCCTGATCATATCCTTGGCAAACTGCTCAAGAAACAGATTCTCACCTTCATCACGCCCGACAATCACTTTCAGATCCGGTTTCACCCGCAAATGTCGTCCGGTTTTCAGAAGCAGGTAGTCGTCCCATTCAAGCTCATCCTTGACCGAATGCTGCCACAGATCCCGAACCCGATGACCATAAGCAGGATCGGTCAGGAAGCAGCATCCTCCTGCAGGCTGCGGATAGCCGTCAATGCCAAGTTCAGCAGCAAGCTCCATCTGCGGTGTCCGGTTACGTCCGTGAAATCCGAACAGCTTATCACGATCCACCCAACCCTCACGCTCCGGCAGAGTCTCCGGCAGCAGTTGTGCCGACAGAGGTCGAAGCAGTCTGTCGCCAATCCCACTCTTTTCTGCTACTATGCCAAGTTGTTTCATATGCTGGGATTTCGGTCGCTGCCCCAGAACCTCTCCGGTAAACACAAAATCCGCTTCATATTGTTCCATCATCCAGTGAGCCAGATTGAACATATATATCCGGCAATCTACGCACGGATTGACATTCTTGCCGTATCCATATTTCGGGTGGTGGATAACATCGAGATAGCCTTGTGAGATGTCAACCACTTCCAACGGTATATCAGTGCCTGCTACAGCAGACTTAGCATCAGTTGGACCTCCCGCTACAGGTTTATCTTTATCCTTGCGACGGTCAGCACGGCGGGTGTCTGCAAAGCAGAAACCGGTGTGGAAGTTAACCGCATGGACATGAATCCCCTGATCGTGAATGATTCTGACAGCAAGTGTGCTGTCCAAGCCTCCCGAAAGGAGACCGATTGCTTTTATCTTTCTACTCATCTCTATTTATGTTTGACTGCCAGCTCTGAACGTCTGGCAGATTGTTGATAATTTCTGGATTGCGGGTCAAGCCCGGAATGACAAATGATCTGTCATTGCGAGGAACAAAGTGACGAAGCAATCTCTACAATTATTAATGAGATTGCTTCACCCAATGAATGGGTTCGCAATGACCCATCTCGGGCAATGCTCTACTCTTCTTCGTACTGCTGTTTCAACCTCTCGACCACTGATGGATCGGCGAGCGTAGTCACATCACCGAGCACTTTACCGGATGCAATGTCACGCAACAACCTGCGCATAATCTTACCACTGCGGGTTTTCGGCAGATCACCTGTGAACATAATCTGCTGAGGACGTGCAAGTGCGCCGATCTTCTTCACCACATGCCCCTTCAACTCATCAATCAAGTCCTTGTGTGGAAGCACATCTCTACCGATTGTTACAAATGCGGCGACAGCTTCTCCCTTTAATTCATCAGGAATCCCAACCACAGCAGATTCAACCACTGAAGGGTGATCAACTAGTGCGCTCTCGATTTCCATAGTAGATAGCCTGTGCCCGGCTACGTTCATCACATCATCCACGCGCCCAAGAACCCAAATGTAACCATCTTTATCTATCTTCGCACCATCACCGGGGAAGTAAATATCCCTCCATTTCGACCAGTAAGTCTCAACGTAGCGGTCGTGATCACCATAGATTGATCGCAGCATTCCGGGCCAAGGCTTCATTATTGCCAGGTAGCCTCCTCCCTCTTTGATTTCATTGCCCTGTTCATCGAGGATAGCTGCCTTAATTCCTGGAAATGCTTTGGTCGCTGATCCCGGTTTGGTCGTAGTAATACCCGGCAGCGGCGTGATCATAATATGTCCCGTTTCCGTCTGCCACCAGGTATCAACAATCGGACAACGACCAGAACCGATATGCTTGTGATACCACATCCACGCTTCAGGATTGATCGGTTCACCAACCGTCCCGAGAAGCCTCAGAGTTGACAGGTCGTGCTTTGCAGGTTCGTGATCTCCCCACAGCATAAATGCGCGGATCGCAGTCGGTGCTGTGTAAAACACAGTCACACCATATTCTGCGACAATGCGCCAAAATCTATCTTTCTCGGGCCAATCAGGAGCACCTTCATACATGATCTGCGTTGCCCCGTTTGCCAAAGGTCCGTATGTGATGTATGAATGTCCTGTCACCCAGCCGATATCAGCAGTGCACCAGTAGCAATCGCTCGATTTCAGGTCGAACACCAGTTTGCTCGTGGCATACACTCCGACCATGTAGCCACCTGTCGTGTGTAAAATTCCTTTTGGTTTACCTGTCGTGCCTGATGTATAGAGGATGAATAGTGGATCTTCGCTGTCCATCTCTTCAGCCGGGCAGTCGAAGGATGCATCGTCCATGATCCTATGCCACCAGTGGTCACGCCCCTCTTTGAAACGTATGGTAAAGTCACCATGTTTGACCACAACAACATTTTCGATTGTTGGACAGTTTTTTACCGCTGCATCCGCCTCCTGCTTCAACGGCAGGATTTGACCACGGCGATAACCACCGTCCGCAGTGATCAACAGTTTTGCACCTGCATCATTGATCCGCTCTGCCAACGCTTCCGGTGAGAAACCACCGAAAACAATCGAATGCACCGCACCGACTCGAGCACAAGCGAGCATCGCAATTGTCAGCTCAGGAATCATCGGCATATACAGTGCAACCCTGTCACCCTTCTTAACTCCGAGTGACTTCAGTCCGTTTGCGAATTTGCACACCTCACGATACAGCTCCCAATATGTCAATGTCCGCCTGTCACCCGGTTCACCTTCCCATATAATCGCAGCCTTGTTGCGTCGGTCACTGTTTATATGAACATCGAGGCATGACTCGGTGATATTCAGCTTACCGCCGACAAACCATTTGGCATCCGGTGGATTCCAGTCGAGTACTTTATCCCATTTCTTCTTCCATGTCAATTGCTCCGCAAAGCTTGCCCAGAATGCTTCGGGATCAGCTTCCGCCTGTTTGTAAATGTCTGAATCAGAAATGTTCGCCTGTTCGGAGAACGCTTTGGATGGATCAAACAGACGATCTTCGATTAGTAGAGTGTCAATTGTTGACTTGGAGTCGGACATGGGTTCCTCGGATTACGTGTAACAATTACGTAACAGGTGAGCACCGACATTCCGGTCACTGCCGGGCTGGACAGAATATAATACTAAAATATCATCTCAACGTTTGATAGCACAACAGTTGAATGCGCATCTCGACGCAAAATCCACATATCTAAGAATAGCGGAAAAATCGTAGAATAATTTAGAATATATATGATATATTAGTACAATATTGCTTTTTAACATAACATTTCGTATATTGTCAGCATATAGCCATGTAGCCTGGATTCCCCGATCCGGGGAACTGTAAAAGTTCAGAGTTCATCCCGACCAATCGGGATGTCCTCAGACTCCCTGGAGGCTCGACTTTCAGTCCGCTCTTTCTCCGCTGTAAGGTCGCCGCACCTGACAGCATAATATCTACGGCAACCACCTGCCTTTTCATCTTGATGACTTGGAGCCTTGGTGGTTGTTCCGGTTTCCCTCCTGCGATAGTAGGAGTGTATAAAGGGGGGGTGCATCTGTTTAATCCGTTTAATCTGTTGTGCATCACCGTTCCGTCACACTTCGTCACACTTTCGTCACACCCGCAAACGCCCAACTGCAAAGGGATGCAGCCGATTTTGTGACGAAGTGACGATAAAATGTAGCACGTCAAGGCAGACTGTCTGCAGCTGCGGGAGTAAAAGGGGCTTATTTCATATTCAATACATTAAACTGCAGCGATATGTTGCAATATAATGAGCAATTTTATACGATTTAACTATGAACATCAAACCGACACACGCACTTATAAAAAAATACCACTCCGAAATTAGACAGTTCAAAGAGCAAGGAATCACAAACGAACTGTCTATTCGGTCTGCGTTCCAGAATCTACTCACTAAGGCTGCTTCCACTCGAAAATGGTCTTTTGTAGCCGAGTTAAGCGGTAGAAGTGGCAGCAGGACTATCCGCCCGGACGGTACTGTTCGAGATAAGAATTACCTTCCGCGTGGTTACTGGGAAGCTAAAGACATCCACGATGACATTGACACTGCGATCCGCCAGAAGAAAGAAGCTCGCTATCCACTTACAAACATTATCTTTGAAAATACTAAAGTTGGCGTTCTTTACCAAAACAAGCGTGAAGCGTTACGCGTTGACCTGACCAAACCTAAAGAACTTGCCGATCTGCTCAATCAATTTATCAACTATTCCGAGCCTGAAATTGAAGGATTTGATAAGGCAGTTGCCGAGTTCAAAGAGAGAGTGCCTGATCTGGCGAAAGGACTCATAAAGAAGATTGAGGAGGCGCATGCTGACAATCCTAAGTTCCAAAATGCTTTTGAGGATTTGTATCAACTGTGTAAGGTATCGCTGAACCCGAATCTCCG
>CAZVKN010000065.1:0-5383 GCA_964627035.1 uncultured bacterium
TGAAGATAATATAATAAATATTATGCGACTTTACAAGATTGACATGACACTAGTTATTATCCACATGCCTTCCGTATTTATGATGTGTCGGAACATGATAATCCGGAAATTATTTCATTTTTTTATAATGATTGGTTAAGGAGTGCAACCGGTATAGCGGTCTCAGATGGTTTTGCTTATATCTCAACTCTTCAGAGAGTTTGCGTTGTTGATGCTTCAGATTCTCAAAATCCAAGGATGCTGGGAGATACAGCAATACGCGGACTTGGAACCGACATAGAAGCAAACGGTGATATCCTGTACGTCAGCGACAGACCGTTAGATAATCAGTACAATCCCACTATCTGGACTTACGACATCTCCGACCGCGCTAGACCACAACGATTGGCAGCCTATTCAAGCGTAAACCTTGGTGAGGTTTATGACATCGAATACGCTAACGGTTACCTGTTAGTAGCAGGAGGAAGCAAAGGAGTGCGTGTGCTGAATGTTATGGATCCTGAGTATCCTCATGAAGTTGGGTACTTCGAGCCATATGAGCCGATTGTCTCAGTTGCGAATGTCGGGCACAGTGCTGTCACCGTCGGTAGATGGGAGGTTGGTGTCTATGACTATTCCAGATCATTGGCGATCCCACAGGAAAATCATCCCGTAGAATCCCATTCCTTCTCAGCGCATCCAAACCCGTTCAACTCTGAATTGACAATATCCTTTAGCATCGTAGCACCCCAGAATGTGTCAATATCTCTCCACGATCTGAACGGTCGGTTAATTTCAACTCTGACCGATAAGCAAATGCAGTCCGGTTCACATAAAATCAGCTATGACGCAGCTCATCTGCCGACAGGGTTGTATTTTATCAGATATTCCTCACATGAACACAGTTCAACTCACCGAATTATCTGCATGAAGTAATGTGGCACTTACCACCGATTTGTAATTGTGAAGAAAAACGATTAGATTCCATGGGTAGTGTCGCATCAGCAAATCAGCTATAGTAACCGAAAGATTCATTGGACATGCACTTCGATTAAAGATAAGCGGGGATAGAACGATGAGAATGCCGATTCTTAAGCCGATACCGATCAAAACAAAGGGATTACCTCTGTTTAAGAGGATCTGGCGGTGGATAACCTCTATCAGGGAGTGGGAAGTAATTGAAGACTGGAAGTATGAATTGGATGATAGCCTAATCATTATAATCCCACAAGGTTTCATATTTGATGGAGCTTCCATACCGAGACTTTTATGGGGGATATTAGCTCCGGTCGGATCATTGCTAATTCCCGGTCTGATTCACGATTATGACTATCGATATAACTACTTGTGGGCAGTTGACTCGGAAGGAACATGCTTCAAACACAAAGAAGGTGCCGGTCAATCTTATTGGGACAGGATGTTCAAAGAGATTGGGAAGGATGTCAATGGAATGAAAGTCCTCGATATCCTTGCTTGGTTCGCATTGACAATAGGTGGTAGATTTGCCTGGAACTCAAATCGCAAACGAATTGAACCTGAACTAAAACCGAAATGCGAGGAATATGAGGTGATTGAGCATTAATAAAAGATCATTCGCTGAACCACACAACAAGAAAGAGATTTTGCAGTCGTGGTTGAGACAAACCCTACTACAGTATGACAATGTAACTCATCTACTAATGCCCTCAAAAAAAACATATAAGCATGAATGAAAGCATAGTTAGTATCCTGAAATATCTCGAAGAATACCCGCTTTTACTGGAGATGACGAAGATCATCTCGGTACTGTTGTTAAGCTGGATATCGTTTTTCATAGTCAGGAAATATCTGATAAACGGATTAAAAAAACTGTTCGCGAAAACCAAAACCGGCATTGATGATGCTCTCTTTGAGACCGGGATTTTTCAGCGAATCGCATGGATTCTGCCTCTGATCATCCTCTACAATTTCTCTGACCTGTTCGGAGCATTCTCAGGTATATTACAGCGAATTCTGATTGCTCTGATAATACTGATCTGCTTACTTGTTGTGGGCAGATTGTTAACGGCTTTGCAGGAAATCGTGTTCCGCAAAGATCCTGATAAGCAGTTTCAGGTCAAAAGCAGCATTCAGATTACCCGTATTATCCTCTACGTTGTCGGGGGTGTGGTTTTCATCGCTGCTCTGCTCGGTCAATCCCCGTTGGTTCTGCTGTCCGGGATAGGAGCACTCACAGCGGTCCTGCTGCTGATTTTCAGAGATACCATTCTTTCATTTGTGGCGAGTCTGCAAATATCAACCTATGATCTGATTAAGGTCGGTGACTGGATTGAAGTTCCAAAATACAGTGCTGACGGTTCGGTGCTCGATATTGCCCTGCATACGATCAAAGTTCAGAACTGGGACAAAACCATCACCGTTATTCCAACACATAAGCTGATAGAAGAATCTTTCAAAAACTGGCGTGGAATGACGGAAAGCGGTGGAAGGCGAATCAAGCGGTCAATCAATATAGACATGACCTCGATTGAATTCTGTACCGAAGAGATGCTGGAACGTTTTCGCAAAATGGTACTGATAAAGGATTATATTGATAAGCGGCAACTTGAAATTGACAATTATAATCAAAAGCACGACATTGACAATTCCGAAAGAATTAACGGCAGGTGGATGACAAACGTGGGTGTATTCAGAGCCTACTTACGGCAGTATCTGAGTAACCATCCGAAGATCCATCGTGATTTGACCTTTCTGATCCGCCAGCTCGCACCCGGTGCGACCGGTTTACCGATAGAAATCTATGTGTTCTCAAACGATATTACCTGGATAAACTATGAGTCAATTCAGTCCGACATCTTTGACCATATCATTGCTGCTCTGTCAAGGTTCAACCTCAGGATCTATCAGCAGCCTTCAGGGCACGACCTGAGCAGTGTAGCCAGGCTTCTTCCAGACCGAATTCTCAGCGGATGAAGCAGATTTCTCACCACCAAGACACCAAGTCACCAAGAAGAATATCAAGCCTGCTTTCTTGGTGTCTTCGTGCCTTGGTGGTTAATCTTTCTCACTTCACCAGAATCACCTTCTGCGAAATTTGATGAGCTGTCGAATTCAGCTTGATGAAATACAGCCCACTCGGAATCCCATCAGCATTCCATACAACTTTGCTCATACCCATAGTTTGTAATCTTGGTCAGTTTAGTGTCAGAATCAGTCTATTATACTTCTGCCTCAGTTTTAGATTCCTCGTCTTTAGGAAGCGGAGGCGGTTTCTTCGTCGGACGGTTGATCGGCTGCATTAAACCGTAAAATTTTTCAAGATCATCCAGAACTCCTTCTAACTCCTTTGCACTACCTTTCCCTCTTGTTCCTTGAAGGCAAGTTTCAAGCTCAAGGTAAAAATGCTTAGGCAGGACATTCTTACCAATCTGTGCACCATTTCTTCCGTAAAGGAGGGGTGTTATCTCATCTACATCAAGGTTTTTAATCATTTCACTTGTGATCAATCCCCTTTTTTTCCAATCCACCTTGACCCGAAGACTCAAAGGCACTTTCTCCAATTTCTTCAATTCACGGATTATCCATTTCAACCTTGTGTCACGATAACCTTTTTCCGGGGCATCTATCTTATGGGATAGTTGAATTTCTTTCTTTCCAAGATCAAGACGTAAATGAATTCCTCCAATAACGGGAAAAATTAACTCACCAGTAAGAATACACCTGTTATCAATGGTTTTCTTACATTTTTCTTTAATAAATCCTTCAGGGTCATTTCTGAACTTCCCTGGAATCTTTACCTTGACTTTCTCGCCAATTTTCGCCCCCATCTTCAGACTTGCGACGCGTAAGAACGCCAACCAATGTTTAACAACATCCTTCAGGTGAGTTGAGTTGACATTTAGAGTATTTGCTTTGACATCTTTCAGAGCTTGATGCCAGTGGTCACCAAGTGTTGGTGGGGCAATAATCCTTGATTTAACATCGGCAAGATATTGATCTAACTCTTCAAGCATCCATTTTTGATCCACATCTTCAATCCCACCTTTTTTACCACAGAGGAGTCTAATTTCTGAATGAATAGATTCCCATGAGAAGTGTTTAACTTTCACCCTTTGAATCTTACGATTGTATCCGTAAGGAGGATCACCATTGGGTTTGGTAATCTCATTGCTGATTGTGATCAGTGTATCAAAATTCAGCAAATTAGCCCACTTCAGATAATTAGCAACCTGCTTCTCGTCTATTGGATTATTTCCAACTTTAACTTCGACAAGAGCAGTCCAGACCTTCTTCCCATAAATTCTGCGAATGATACCATCAGGACGTGCGAGGTCATTATCCTCTGGAAAGTCTGGAAGAAAACTCACCTCTGTGAAGCACTGCACATTCTTTCCTTTTCCACCGGGACCACCTGCCTTTTTAATGATCGTTCCACCGAACTCCACCACTGCTCTCACCATGGCAAGTAAAGCAGCTGTCGCCCGCATCTCAGCTTCCCTTTTCTTAATGCCTACGGTGGGAAACAACCTCACTTGATGATGCTTTGCTTCTTTCTCGTCAAACTTATACGGGGGCATAAATTTTCTCCTAATTAATATCTAAATATTCACTGCTTTCTTCCGGTGGAAGTTGGTTACAAGAATCTATTTGGTTTTGACCCCACCAACCTCACAGCCACAACATCCAGAAACCCAACTGCTTCAGTCATTCAAATTACGTAACACAAGCGTCGATGTCAACCTATCAACACAACCGTCAGGAAACAACTGCGTCACAAGTGAGTAGAATATGATAGAGAAATATTCTCAGCAGATGAAGCGAATTTAGTAATTGTGTAATTTAGTAATTGAGTGATTCCAGCGGATTGAACGGATTAGTTTAGAGTTCAACCTTCAGGTTGGGAAAAGACACGCTGAAGCGTGAACTCTGAACTTCAATCCGAATGGACAGGAATGTCCCTTCTCCCCATACTGGATTCCGGGTCAAGCCCGGAATGACAGTGTACACTCTTAATCGCACTTAGTAATAATAGGGATGTATATAGACCTGACTTTCCACATCTATTTTGTAAGTGCTATTCATGGTGTTAATATACGACATTTTGTATCAAAAGTCAAGTCTCACATTCGGTTGCGGAGGGGCTATGTTTTTTCGTCACTTCGTCACATAATTGCCTGAATCCCTTTGTGGTATTGCGTTTCATGTGGTGACGAAGATGTGACGAAGTGTGACGGAACGTGTATGGGGGAAAGTATTCAAGTTTGCAAGTTAGCAAGTTTACAAGAAAGAAATGTGTGTGGTTGTTGGTCTGTGTGGGAATGATGGGGGAGAAATTCTCAGCAGATTCAACGGATGAAGCAGATATTGTTTAGAGTTCAACCTTTAGGTTGGAATAAGACACGCTGAAGCGTGTACTCTGAACTTC
>CAZVKN010000066.1:0-4836 GCA_964627035.1 uncultured bacterium
AGTATCCCTTAGATTATTGCACAATCTGTCCCAAATGTTCTGAAGACGTACAGTCTTCGTTCAAGTTAACAGATTAGAAAAATGTGCATTATTGAGACTTATGCAAAAACCTCTATTGTTATTCCTTTTTATGGTAATAATTTGTCATTCTGAACGAAGTGAAGAATCTCTCTCCAAATTCTCAGCAGATGAAACAGATAAAGCAGATTGCCGCACCCGCAGACGGGTTCGTAACGACATATAAGGATTAATCTACCGTTTCCTTGTCAAATGATCCACCGCTAAAAACAAAAGCGACAGCCCAATCCCGACATAGATCGGTTCAGTTAGATTGAACAGTGTTACATTGTCAAACACAGCCCGACCGATGAACCATCCTCCGACTAAGACCGGATTGATAATCAAGTTAGCCATCGCCCATCTGGGACGATAGCGGTATCGCTGTGAGTAGCTGATCGCCAGCGGTAGCAGCAGTCCCGGTGTGGCTATCGAGCCGAGCCGATGCCAGATGTCAACCACCGATTCAGTCGCCATCGCTATTGCAATCGCCACAACTCCTGATGCCACCAATCCCCAGCGACTGAGTCCAACCTGACCGATCCGTTGCCGAATCCGCTCTACTCTCCACAGCACATCCCGTCCAAGTGTGGTAGCTGCGATGAAGCTGTACGAGTCAACGGTAGATTGAATTGTCGTCGCCAATCCGATCAGAAACATGCCCTTCAGTCCAATCGGCAGGATCTTGTCCGCCAACAGCGGAAATGCTTCCACACCACGAATCCCATCACCGAGTATCGCCCGGCTGTAAATACCTGTGGCTGTGGTCATGAAATCAAAGCTGAACCAAAACAGGATGGAGATCAGCAGACCTTTACGGGCTGTGGCAGGAGTCTTAGCGGCGAAACATCGTTGGTAAAACGCAGGTTCAATTAGAGTGGATAGAGCGATGAAATACCAGCTTATCACATACCCGACCGACTGCCCTCCATGCCAGACGAAATGTGTGTCAGGCGCGTTCTGCGTCACGAATGACAGCCCCCCGAACTTGGCGAACAGCATCCCCACCATCACCACAAACGAGCCGTACATCAGCGAGAACTGGATCCAATCGGTTTTGACTACTGCACGGAAGCCACCTGCGAGGACATATCCGGTTGATACAACGGTCGTCACCACGATACCAACCCACAGATCCCATCCGAACAGTAGTTGCAGCAAAATCCCGAACATCAGTATGTAAGCTGCAGGGACTGTCTTCACGAACACATACAGCGCACCGCCCACAGCGACCTTACTTCCATAAGCCTGTTCGAGCTGATCAGGAATTGTCATCGCCTTAGATTTACGCGCACGTTCGGCGAGCAGCATCGCAAACAGGAACGCTGCAAGATAATACGGCACGCCAAACACAAGCCATGTGGACAGCCCGTACTTATAACCATACTCGCCCACACCGAGTATCCCGCCGTACCAGGTCGAGACTGTTGTCGCTACAAATGAGGCAAGCGTCAGTCTTCGACCTGCAAGCAGATACGATTCCGGGGTTGAACTGTCTTTTCTGCTGATCTTTATTCCTACATAGATGAGGAACAGTAGATATAGAGTTAGAAGAGACCAGTCAAACGGTGATAGAGTTAGTTGCTGCATAGTGTTTCAAGCATAACGCTGTGGTTAAGCACGTCTAGTGGTGTGGGCTACTCGTTGCTCATGTTTCCTTATAAATATCGTCGTATTTTCTGATCATACAACTTCAAAAATAAGGAGACACGGGCAACAAGTAACCCGTGTCACCCATCAGAAGCGAGTAAATTGTATCTTACTTTCCTTTCGCCTTTTGAATTCTCGCCCATTCATCGCGAAGTGTTACGGTTCTGTTGAATACCGGCTTACCGTCAGTTGAATCGGAATCCACGCAGAAATAACCGTTACGTTCAAATTGGCAGATGAATCCGGGTTCCACCTTTGCAAGATTCGGTTCCAGTTTACAGTCGGTCAGCTTCTCAATCGAATTCGGGTTGATGTTTTTGCGCCAGTCACCGCCTTCAAACGGATCTTCCGTATTGAACAGTTTGTCAAACAATCGTACTTCAGCATCAATTGCATGATCTGCCGACACCCAATGCAGAGTCGCTTTGACCTTGCGACCGTCAGGAGAATTGCCACCGCGTGATTCCGGATCATAGGTGCAGTGCAATTCGACGATGTTCCCGTCATCATCCTTGACTACATTCACGCACTTGATAAAATAAGCATAGCGCAGCCGAACTTCACGCCCCGGTGTGAGCCGATAAAACTTCTTCGGTGCTTCTTCGCGGAAATCATCCTGCTCAATGTACAACACTTTCGAGAACGGCACTTTGCGCTTCCCTGCGTCAGGATCTTCAGGATTGTTTACTGCTTCCATCTCTTCTACGAGATCATCAGGATAGTTATCAATCACAACCTTGAGCGGTCTTAGCACACCCATGAATCGAGGTGCAATCTTATTTAAATCTTCCCTCAAGCAATGCTCCAGAAACGCTACATCCACAACGCTGTTCCGCTTTGCGACACCGACCCGGTCGCAAAACAGACGAATTGATTTCGGAGTGTATCCACGCCTCCTCAATCCTGATAAGGTCAGCAAACGTGGATCGTCAAATCCGGTGACATAGCCTTCTTTGACAATATCAATCAGCTTCCGCTTGCTCATAACGGTATAATTAATGTTCAATCTTGCAAACTCGGTCTGCTGAGGGTGGAAAACTTCAAGCTGCTCAAGACACCAGTCATATAGAGGTCTGTGATCCTCAAACTCAAGTGAGCAGAGTGAATGTGTGATCCTCTCGATTGAATCTTCCAGACCATGCGCCCAATCGTAAGTAGGGTAGATGCACCATTTGTCTCCGGTTCTGTGATGGGTCGCATGCAGAATACGGTATATCACAGGATCCCGCATATTCAGATTACCCGAAGCCATGTCAATTTTAGCACGCAATGTCCTTGCACCATCAGGGAATTTACCATCATGCATTCTTTTGAACAGATCGAGGTTTTCATCAATGGATCGGTTACGGTATGGACTCTCCTTACCCGGAGCAGTCAAAGTACCGCGATATTCACGAATCTCATTCGCCGTCAGATCACACACAAACGCCTTTCCTTTTTGGATTAACTGCACAGCATATTGGTAGAGTTGCTCGAAATAATCCGATGCAAAGTAAAGCCTGTCCTCCCAGTCGTAACCGAGCCACTTGATGTCACGCTTTATTGCCCGTACATACTCTTCTTCTTCCTTAAGAGGGTTGGTGTCGTCAAATCGCAGATTATACAAACCCCCAAACTCCTCAGCCAATCCATAATTCAGGCAGATAGCCTTAGCGTGACCTATATGGAGGTAGGCATTCGGCTCCGGTGGAAAGCGTGTATGAACTCGTCCGTTATGTTTGTTGTTCGCAATGTCTTCGAGAATGATATTCCGAATGAAATGAGAAGGAGTTGATTCTGACATTGAATTGTGCTCTTGAAATTATTTTTGTTAATTTGTAATGTCTTGTCAGGCATAGTAGATATAATGTAGTCGTGGTTGTCCTCAACCGCGACTACGTCGGGTTTGAGACAAACCCGACTACAAACTGACGTTACTAGCCAATACCCGATTGCCTTAATATACGAATAATATGGTGTCTCTGTAATTGATAGATCGGCTCATTTGAATATGTGATTTGATAATTACTTAAAGTATGTGTTGCTATCTTTCCGGAAAGGATATATAATGACAGTGTCTGGTCTGAATCTTTCAAACCAACGATGGAGCAGATTATTACTGCAATCAATTATTCAACTAAGTTTGAAACCTTGACAGACGCCGGATTATTTCGTAGCTTTGTGTGATAGAGATAAATTTAACGGGATCTACCATGTGGCATCAATATTCAAAACTTCATATACCCGTACATAAGCCTATTATTACTGTATTATTGGCACTTTTGCTTATCACTACATTTATGGTCAACGGTTGTGAAGAGCAGCCGGTAGGCTATATCTTTAACCCTACACAGAGAGATCAGATTCAGGTCGTCCGTACACTTTATGATTTTCTTCAGGCACTTTATGACCATACGGATCAAGCCGCACGGTTCCTTGATGAAGCTGCGCTGACCAATGACTACTCCTCTGTGCTACCGGAAGGGTGGTTGCCTCTTCAGAATTCTTCGGGTAACCTGTTTTATCTGCGGAACTATCTTGATCAGCAGTTCCATATATTGGAGTTTGACGCTGAACCCTCTATAGATGCGGTGCGTACCCCGAGCGATTTGGTTTATAACTATCTTGAAATCGGTTCATTCCGGGACTCGTTCACTCAAAGTTTTTACGGAGACACCAGCGAAGCATTTAATCTGACGATTGAATATTCAGGTGACAGACAGGAGACGGAGTTTGTTGACGGAATTTTTCAGATTCAGCGTGCCGTTGAATTTGAGGTGGAAATCCCGATCGCAGGTCAGGACGGCGGTTCTACTTCAGTTACAGATTACTACTGGGTGCTGGTCACGTGGCTGATGAACATTGAACGCTATTCAATTGACCCTGATGATCAAAGAGCTCGGATTACTCTTGACGGCATGTTCCCGTACGATGATGAAACCTATGAAAGACATGAAATTCACGTATCAGGCGAGATCGAAATTGACAAGAACGGTCGTGGAATCGGTGAGATGTGGCTGTATGGTGAGCCGGTTGCCCGAATTCACTTTACCGGGCGAAATTTTGGATTCCTCGGCTATTTCACTCTTTACAGCGAAGATCACGAGAAACGGTATAGGTAATATTATACTTTCTATTCGACACCATACT
>CAZVKN010000067.1:0-4785 GCA_964627035.1 uncultured bacterium
TAAGTCCATAACACTAAATATAATTTAGTGCAAGAACTTAAGCAATCACCTAAAATTATACTATTTCTCATTTACACAAAATTCAGGACTGGCTCATTTCAATCTCCAAATCAATTCACTTGACACTTGCACATTCTTCTTATTTCTTTGTGCCTTGGTGGTTATCTTTCGCCCTTGTAAACTTGTAAACTTGCAAACTTGCTAACTCTCAAACTCCCCCCTCCGTTCCGGAAATTTTCCGCTTCAAATAGGAATAATTTTCATTTTTTCCTGACTGAACACGGACAACTTGCGGAATAACTCATCAAAACAGACCGATCCGTGCATATATTGCACCCTTTTCCCAAGTCATTCCGCCTTTTATCCGCCCTTTACGGCATAGTGAATTTTGTAACTTATTGTGTTCCGAATCTTTTCCGTAAAATACTGAGCTGTTAATGTGGGAAATGTCATTCTGATCCCAAATCTGCTTAATCCGTTCAATCCGTTGTGAATCACCTCATCTTCTTCCTCATATCGTCAATAACACTATAAACCAGCGGTACTACAATCGGTGTGCTCAACGTTGCAGTCAACATCCCACCTATGATTGCCCGTCCCATCGGGGCATACGGGATGCCGATTAAGTTTGCATCTCCCATCGCCATCGGGATCAAGCCCACCACGGTTGTAAGTGCTGTCATAACAATTGGGCGAAAGCGGCTTCTGGATGCCATTGACAGTGCCTCATCCCGCTCAATGCCATCGCTGATCAGCCTATTTGCATGATCAACCAGCACAATCGCATTGTTAACCACGATACCGATTAGTATAATCACTCCGATCCCTGCCATAATCCCAAACTGCGTCCCGGTCAGAAACAAAAACCACCACACTCCAAAAAACGAGAAAGGCACGGTTATAATCACACACCAGGGGAGGAGAAACGACTCAAACAGCGCACCAAGCAGCAGCAGCACAAAGGTCACAGCCAAGAGCCACGCCTGACTCCGCTCCTCAGACGCTTCAGCCACCGACCGAAACCGCCTTCCTTTCGACCATTCGTAACCTGTTGGCAGCGACAGACCTTCCAGGTTAGCATCAATTTTGTCCGACAGCTTGCTGATGTCCTCTTCAATCGTAGTGATTTTTAAACGCATCCGTGTGCGTCGGTTTTCCCGTCTAATCTCACCCAAGCCTTGCCCATAACCGACTTGAGCAACGTCATCCAGTCGCACCTGCTGCTTCGAGTCGTTATCTGATCCCGTTGATACAGGCAGGTTCATCACCTGTTGAAGTGTCTCTCTATCACTTTCACGCAGTTCAGCACGAGCGGTTACTTCGCGGTCTCCTATGCGTATTTCCGGCAGGTTTATCCCTCTGACCAACGCTGCCAATCCGGTTGCGGTCTGCGCAGGATCCACACTAAAATGAGCAGTTCGCGTCCTGTCAAAGCGAATCTGCACCTCATCGTTACTACTCTCAAGATCCGGTTCAACGGTCACCACACCATCTATTAGCTCCAGCCGACGAGTCATATCATCTGCAATTGTCAGCAGTTTGTGCGAATCCTCGCCGAAGATTGTAATGTAGGTTGTGTTATCCTCGCTTCTCCCCTGATCCCAACTGGCGCGCATCTTCACACTCGGCGGCGGTTTCAGTTTTTCCTTTATATCCTCCACAATCTGCTTGCGAGTCATGTATGGTCGCTGGATCAGCTTCAGATCATAGACCAGCCGTCGCACCCCCTCAATCAGCCAGTTTTGATTTGGACTCTCGTTCATAAATATCCGCATACGACCGAATCCGCGCCGAAATCCTGTGACGATAGTCTTGAGGTTATACTCCTTTGCATTGGAGTAGATAATGTCTTCAAAGTGTGCCATCGTTGAATCTACGCGTTCGAGCGTATAGTATGAAGGAAATGAGAAGCGGAGCCTGAAGTCGTTAATATGACCCTCCTCCTGATCGGTGGATATGACATATTGAAGAGGAATTGCTGTTGAACCGAGCAATAGCAGAAGGATAAGAAATGTATCCAATCTCCGTCTGAGCACCCGTGCAACCAGTCCACCAACCCACTCGGATGCAGCCGAGATTATCCTGCTCTCTTTAGATGATCCTTCCATTGCGAACTTATTAACCGCCAGCGGGACGAACAGCAGTGCAGTCATAAGACTGGCTACCAGTGCGATAATCACCGGAAGCCCGATCCGCAGCAGGTAGAAGCTCATGATCCGGTTGTCACCCATCAGGATCATTGGGAGAAACACGACTGTCGTGGTCAAAGTGGAGATAGTAATCGCCTGACCGACTTCACCCGTTCCCACGATAGCAGCGAGTTTTGGTTTGAGCCCTTTCTGCTTCATCCGATGGATGTTCTCCACCACCACGATGGCGTTGTCAACCACCAGCCCGACACAAATCATCAGTCCGGACAGAGTCACAATGTTCAGCGACCAACCGATGAAATAGAGCACAATCACCGTCACCAGCAGCGACAGAGGAATAGCGAGAGTGATAAACAGTGTCATTCGCACGCGGCGGAGGAAGAAGAACAGCACGAAGATGGCAAACATACCACCCCACAACCCGGCTTCCTGCAGATTCATCACCGAATCACTGATATATCTACCCTGATCGAACAGGATGTCAAATCGCAGTCCTGACAGGTGTGGATCTGTTCTCATCTGGTCGAGCAGCTTGTTCAGTTCCTCGTTGAGAGCAACGCTATTTACACCGGACTCTTTATAAACACCGATCTGGACAGCTTCGGTTCTGTCAATCCGTTGCACCCATCTCTTCGGTGGAGGTGAATAGGAGATTCGTGCAATGTCACCGAGCAGCAGGTTTTCGCCACGGACAGGAAGCCGATTCAGTTCATCAAGGTTTTTAATACGACCGTCACTGCGGACGAACAGTTGGTTGCCGCCATCAATTACAGTACCTCCTGCAACGGCAAAGTCAGCCGTTCGGAGTTTAGCGATCAAGCTGTTTGCATCGAGATTGTAAGCCTTGAGTTTATCGAGGATCAGCTCAATCCGCACCTCACTTTCGACGCCACCCCACACCTCAACCGTTGCTACTCCGTCCACCTGTTCCAATTTCCTGACAACATCATCTTTAATCACACGATACGGGTCGTCATAGTTGCCTGTGACCGAAATACCAAAGTAGAGGATCGGATCGTCCGACTCAGAGTAGCGATATACATAGATGTAGCGCAGATCTTCAGGCAGGTCAGGGCGCACTCGTTCGATTCGATCCTGCACTTCGAGGTATGCGTTATCCATGTCAATTGATTGATCGAACTCGATCTGCACACGGCAGCGATTTTCGTCGGAGCGAGTGTAGATCTGATTTACACCTTTGACTGTCCAGAGTGATTCTTCGACAGGTTTACCGATCCGCTCCAGATTCTCAACCGGGCTGGCATTGGGATATACGAACCACATCCATAGATAGGGAAGATTAAGCCCCTGTGGAAGCAGCGCAAGTGGAATATTTATCCACGCAACCACACCGATGACCAGTATTGACAGGAACAGCATCAGCATTGTAACCGGTCGTCTCAGTGCAAGGTCAGTCAGTACATTTCGGTTTTTAAGTTTCATATAGAGTCTTTCAGTATTCTCAATTTGCTCACTTGATTGTCATTGCGAGCGTAACGAAGCAATCTCATTGGTATATATTGGAGATTGCTTCACCCGTCTGCTGACTGGTTCGCAATGACACTTCCATGCTTTCTCCCTCACTTCACCAATACCACTTTCTGTGTCATACTAATACCCTCACCACCAATCCAGCAGAAGTACAGACCTGCAGGATTGTCAGTCGCATCCCATGCTATTCTGTATTTACCAGCTACATTCCACTCATCCGCATGTCGCGTGACCTCAGCCCCGGTGACATCATACACAACCAACGCATAACGACCTGCTCGCGGTAGTGTGTACTCAATCATTGTCTTGCTGTTGAATGGATTGGGATAGGCGGATTGGATTGAATATGTGGTTGGTATTGTAGGTTGCGTGTTTGGTGGAGTGGATAAGGGTGTGACATCGAACAAGTACAAAGCATCATCCGACAAGTACACTAACTCAAGCAATTCATCATCATCGAAATTGTCGACATCCGAACCGATGCAATTCATTCCAAATGCTCCTCGCTCGGTTTCGACCATCTCTACCGGATCAACAGCTACAACACGCCCATCCGAAGCGATGCAAGCGATCATATTTTCTCCTTGATTCAGATTACCCCATGGAAAGTTATGTATGTTAATTTCAAGACCTCCTACTTCATCCATCGGTAAGAACATCTCATCCTCGGTTTCTAAATTGTCAAAGGACAACCTTGCGAGTCGAGGTCTCGGAACAGTGTCAGAATAGGCTATAAATAAATTAAGATTTCCTTGGGCATCATAAAATATCTCCATACCGTACATGTTGTATTGCTCTCGGTAACTTTGGATATGAAGAGAGTCTGACACAATTTCACCAAGCACTCGGGATCGTTCCAGTTCGTTGTCGCTATTGAAAATTCGTACCATGCTCCGCTTTTCGAATCCAAAGTAGAATTCATTAGCAAAATCTTTCCCATTCTTGAAATAAGACGCAAGAACAAGGTACTCTTCCCCATCATCATCGCATAGTTTTGAACGGACTGGCATACCTACGTTATTATTTATGAGATAACTCTCTTCTCCCGCAATAAACATATTTCCTGATTCTTCATATTCACGCCTGTGAAAACTAGTGTCATGTCAACCATCAATAGTCGGATAAAGTCTTGATAGTTTTATTC
>CAZVKN010000068.1:0-3795 GCA_964627035.1 uncultured bacterium
AGAGTTCAACCTTTAGGTTGGAATAAGACACGCTGAAGCGTGTACTCTGAACTTCATCAGGATCGAGCCCGGAATGACAGATTGATGATTGTAGCAAATTGGTATTACTGCGGTTGTCCCACAAAAAACCTCACCACTTCCTTTTCAGCAAAATCATAACCCAAATCTATCAGCACATTACCATCTAAATCGCGAATTTGCAGCAAACCGTTGTTACCCATCATTTCCGGGGCTGAACCACGAAGCCACCAGTGACGGATCATGCCGTCTTCATTTGTGTCCGTGAACCTAAACTCGTATGCACCGGGTTTCAACTCAATTAGCTCTTGATATGTTGTGTCATCCTCGAATCCTGATCTCTCAACTATTACTGTGCCGTTTTCGTCAACAATTACAAAACTGTTTTCAATAGCCCGATCAAAACCGGGAGTTTCAAGGTAGATTATGAATTCTTCTGGTAGGATATGCGGTTCTGTGATCTCAGTTACCAGTCTATTATTATGCTTGTTCTTGTCTCTCTTACCGTTAGGTTTATCAACCTCGACTATGAACAGTGATTGTTCGGTCATACCGTGCCAATCAGGTTTTGGTAGAATGACTGTTTCACTCTCAAGATAATCGAGAGACCCTTTCCAGTGATAAACAGACTGCTTATTTCCCTGCAAACCGTAATTAATTGTGAGTGATTCCAATGTTTCAGAGCCGAGATTTTCAATCCCTACGATTGCTTCGCTGGACACTGGATTTTGCCTGCGATACTCGTCGTGACTATTTGGTGCAATAATATTTTTAATCGCCGCATCACGCTTAAAGTTTGGAGCTCCATAAGAGAAAAGTTGATGCTCGATAACATATTTACCACCAGCCTCACCCGTCTCAGGATCATACTGATCAATATCATAATCCAATATGATTTCCGCTCCAGATTCTACAAAGGGCGTCAACTCATGATCGTAAGTGTCAACCCAAGTCCCGGGACACCATCCGGCACGGTCAAACTGCCACGTTCCACCTTGTGGATAAACCGGATTCATGCCACAATCTCTCCACAATGTCCAACTGAACCGCCGGAATCCATTGACGAGTAGATGGTGTTCCTTTGCATCCCACTCGCAGCAGTTGTGAGGACCGAAGTGTCCATGACCTGAGATTCGCGAACGTACTTTATAACCGGATGCTTCCGGATTCAATTTGACCAGCTTTGCCTTCAACTCTTTATTGTCAGATAGAGCCTCATACTTATAATTTTTTCCTTTCCAGATATTCTCAACCGATAGGATGTCTCGAGGAGGTGTACCCTCAATAAAAACGAACTTCAGATCGAGCAGTTCAAAGTCATTAGCCGCTTGCAAGTCAACGTTTCCTCTCAGCAGTTGAACGTAATCTGATACGTCATAGATCCAGGTAAATCCACATTCACCGAGTTTAAGCCCTTTACCATAAGGTGTGATAAATCTTCCGAGTTCATAGCGTTTAACTATCTCAAACGGCTCGCTGTAATAGATATGATCTTCATTCTCTAACTGCTTAGCATCCTCAATTTCCACCTTTTTGAGTAAATTCCCGCTGCGGTCATAGTAGTAATCGTAAGCCTCCCAAAAATCCTTTGTGGAAGTTCGTTGTTTCGGATTATATACATCTTCGAAAAACTCTATGGTGACTTTAGGAGCGACTATGCTATCCACCTGAAGCAGTGCATCCCTTCCGGGTTTATAATCTGATAATCCGGCAATACCGTATCTGATTTGATGTGGTTGACCAAACGATGTGGCATTGAACTCATTGGGAGAAGAATCCTCAATCAATTCATCCTGTTCGGAATCAAAGGTATAATTCACTTTAAGATTTTCATGAAATGGATGTGAACTGTCTATCTCTTTGAACCGCCAGTCATTGATTGTCTCTTCAGATAGAGCGATATTCCATATACGAATATCATCCATACTCCCTGCATAGAAGCCACCTTTAGCACTTGAGTTGGCACCGATAATGAATCTGTCAATCGCTTCTATCGGTTTGTTCATATTACCTGCTTCGTGCCAAAGTGCTCCATTAAGGAATATCTTTTGCTTTCCTGTCTTTACATCCTTTGTGAAAGCCCAGTGATTCCAGCGTCCGGCATAATCGCCCTTATCAGCCATTTTGGTTAGACGATTGTTATTGCCGCCCAATCTTCCACCGGCATCAAAATACACTTGACCGGTTCCCCACGGGAGGTGGATGTTCAGCACACGACCACCTCTATCAACCGCTTCCAACAGGTTGTCGTTTTGAGGCTGTTTGGCAGCATCACCCTTCACCCACATGGAAATTGTGAAAGCTGAGTCCAAATCCTGAACAGCTTCGGCAGGCAGTTCAATGTAATCATGCCCTTCAAATTTCAGGTAATAGTCATCTTTTTCAGTTTCTGATTTAGCTATGCTATCAGGATCACTCCACCCTACATAGTAATGGTATCGAGGATCATTCGAGTAGTGGAACGTTTCGGGTGATTTACCATTTACTTTGAAGAAGGGCTGAGTGTGCAAAGTTGAATCAAATTGTCCTGTGTGTTTATAAACAAATGTATATGTGTTGACATCCCATTCACCGCAAGGATACTTGTCTCCTGTAGTCGCACTATCGCATTTCAGGGTGTAGTGCATCAACACTTTTGACCAGGTTCGATTGTCGTCTGGAAACGGAAACAGAGCTCGACGTGTAGAGATTGAGTCGAAAGTGAAGGTCTGGACGACGAGCGTATCACCGTCCTTACTGTAAGATTTTATCGGGCTAAACAAGGTTACAAGTAATGTCAAGAATACTAAGAACTTACTCACGTTTAAGAATGATCCTGAAATTCTCATTTCTGCTTTCCTTTTCGTTTATAACACGGCTCAATTTTCATTACGCAAACTTATGCAAGTAGTTACTTCTTATTGTCCGAATGTTCGTTTCGGCAGGTCTTGAACGAAGTGGTGACCTGCCGATTGGTTGGGTGAATGGATTTCGAGAGACCCTTCACCTTGTTCAGGATGACGGCTCGTTTCGCTGCACTATGCTATTAATGCTTGCTTTTGTCACGCTTCCCACACTCAATTCATTGACAGTTCCATTGTCGTACAGCCTGACAATACCTTGGTCAACTTCCAGCTTATGCAAATCATCCACAATATCCTCAGTACCGATGAAACCGAGCACCCAAGCAGCCATTCCACGCACTCCGCTGTCTTCGGATTTAAGCAACGGCAGCAACAGGGGTACTGATCCTTGTGTCAGTTCAGGGCTGACCTGTGACAGCCGTCCAAGCCCCCACAGAGCACCGCATTGTAACGGTTCATATTCCAAAAAATTGCCCATTGGATGGATGTAGGAGATTAGTATCGGAGCAAACTCTTGCGCTAACTGGGAATGATTTGCTAATATCTCACCGATAGTTTCAGGAGTTCCGAAAGCGCAGTTACCTGACTCTTCAGTCAGATTCCACGTAAGCCTCCGCAAGATGACACGTCCGGCTTCCATATCCTGATCGGCAAGTTTTGCTGTCAATGCTCCAGATGCAACAACTGCACGCCACTTAATCTGTTCATCAGGATGCAGTATCCGTCCGAGCAAGTCATTCAGTGCCAGTTGTATCGGCAACTGAAGTATCTCACTGAATGCAATGTCCCAATCATCTGCTTTTAGTTTGTCAGCTATTACTCGTTTTATACTACGACGACCGAGCTTTCTATTTATCAATCAATTTCTCCATGAATATTATTTGTCATTCTGGACTTGACAGTCTGTCCGAGAATAGTTCTTTAAGAAACAATA
>CAZVKN010000069.1:0-3399 GCA_964627035.1 uncultured bacterium
AGGGCGGACTTTCAGTCCGCTCTGAATTAGACATTTATCAGGTATTATACATGGCAAGAACAAAGAAAAAATCGAAAGTTTTGGATAACCTCCCATCGTGGATTCAGAAGCAGCCATATCTCGAAAAGCTGGATGCGGCTCTGCCTGAGCTGGACATTCCTGTTCGGGAATATGGTGATCTCGACAAAGAGGGGTATATCGAACTGTATCGTCTCCTCTATATGATCCGGGAGACTGAAGCACGCCTGACACGCCTGTATCGTCAAGGCAAGGTGGTCGGTGGTGTCTATCTGTCCAAAGGCATGGAAGCAATCGGAGTCGGTGCGGGATATGCACTGGATCGTTCAAAAGGTGATATACTGTTCCCGATGCACAGAGACTTAGGATCGCATCTGGCATTCGGTCAATCACCATATAAAATCTACTGCCAGTATATGGCGCGTTCAGACAGCCCGACCAAAGCGCATGACGGTAACACTCACATGTCGGATAAGAATCTGAACATTGTCGGGATGATCAGTCATCTCGGTTCTATGCTCCCTGTTGCGGTCGGTTCTGCTATCGGTTTTCAGATGCAAGGCAAGAAAGCAGTGACTCTGACATTCATCGGTGATGGAGGTGC
The DNA here is from genome assembly GCA_964627035.1 of uncultured bacterium. Classification (GTDB taxonomy): domain Bacteria; phylum Electryoneota; class AABM5-125-24; order Hatepunaeales; family Hatepunaeaceae; genus CAZVKN01. The sequence continues at coordinate 623 of CAZVKN010000069.1, forward strand.
ATCAATCGGTGACTTCCACGAGGGTTTGAACTTTGCAGCGGTTGCTCATGCTCCGTTTGTGCTGGTGATAGAGAATAACCAGTATGCATACTCGACACCGACGGTAGCGCAATACGGTGCGGAAAGGATTATAGACAGAGCACCGGGATACGGTATTCCCGGTGAGTATATTGACGGGAACAACATCTATGAAGTTTATGAAACTGTGAAGAAGAGTGTTGAGAACGCCCGTAGCGGTGGTGGTCCGACCATGATTGAGGCGATTACCATGCGGATGAAGGGACATTCGGAGCATGATGATCATTTCTATGTACCGAAAGAGCTGCTTGCTAAGTGGGCTGAACGTGATCCGATCTTGCGTGCTCAGCGGTTCCTTGAAACCACAGGACACTTGAAGGAGAAGGCGAGGTTGAAACTTGAAGAAGATACGATCAACCTGATCGAAGCTGATATTGAGAGAGCACTCGATTCACCGTTGCCGACGGTAGAAGGTCTGGAAGATGATGTATTTTCAGGAGAAGAGTTATGCCGGTTATGACATATATCGAAGCGTTAAGCGACGGACTCAGACAGGAGATGCGAGAAGATCCCACAGTGTTTATCATGGGTGAGGATGTCGGTCTGTATGGCGGTGCATTCAAGGTTACAAAGGGCTTCCTTGATGAGTTCGGTCCTGACCGTGTGTTTGATACTCCGCTGGCTGAGTCTGCCATTATGGGTGCCGGTATTGGAATAGCACTAACAGGTCTGCGTCCTGTTGTAGAATTTCAATTCGCAGATTTTATTACGTCCGGATTCAATCAGGTTGTGAACAATGCCTCAACGATGCATTTTCGTTCTCAGCTTTCGCTGCCTGTAACTATCCGCTGCCCATCCGGAGCAGGTGTTCACGGCAGCATGTTCCACTCGCAAAATAACGAAGCGTGGTTTACGCAAGTGCCAGGTCTGAAAGTTGTAGCACCGTCAACTCCGTATGATGCTAAGGGTCTGCTGATTTCTGCAATTAGAGATAACAATCCGGTGCTCTACTTTGAGCATAAATTCCTCTATCGTCGGATCAGGGAAGAGGTGCCGGAAGGAACCTATACTGTCCCTATCGGTGAAGCTGACGTTAAGCGTGAAGGTGATGACCTTTCGGTGATTGCATACGGATCCGCAGTGCATTTTGCGTTGGAAGCTGCTGACAAGATGGCTGAGGATGGTGTTTCAGTGGAAGTGCTGGACATGCGAAGCCTGTATCCTTATGACAAAGAGGCGATTGTCAGAACAGTGAAGAAGACTGGCAGGGTGTTGATTGCGCATGAAGCGTGGCTGACAGGAGGTGTCGGTGGAGAGTTTGCGTCCTTTGTAGCTCAAGAGTGCTTTGAAATGCTCGATGCACCTGTCAAAAGGGTTGGATCAAAGGATATACCCTTCCCGTTTTCTCCAATTCTGGAGGAGTATATGCTTTTAAGCAGCGAGAAGGTTTATACAGCACTGAAAGAGTTGGCTGAGTATTAAGTAAGAACGGTTTTATGATGATATGTTCAGCTGTCAACCCGCCGTGGTTGACAGCATATTCCTTAAGTTAACAATAGTATAGCTGTCAGGTACGGCGACCTGACAGCAGATAATATGCATTATGAGACAAGCCCGACTACAGATTGAATTTAGATTCGATTACTTCAATGCCTCAACAATCGTCCTGACATTATGACGAACCATACCGAGATAGGTTCCTTCTTCGGATTCGGTCGCACCCATAGCATCCGAGAACAGTGTTCCACCGATCACAACCTCTTTACCTTGCCCTCTAACTCCGGCTTGAATAGCTTCAATTGACTTGGTAGGTACGCTTGACTCCACAAAAACTGCCTTGATACCTAGTTCTACAATGTAATCAACCAGTTGTGTGACATCGAGCAGACCGTATTCAGATACAGTCGAAATCCCTTGCAGACCTCGCACTTCAATGTTATAGGCTCTTCCAAAATATCCGAAAGCATCGTGTGCAGTGATTAGTACTCTTCGCTGTTCGGGAATCGTTCCTATCTGTCCGATGATTTCCGAATGCAATTTTCTGATATCAGCTACGTATATGCTTGCATTGTGCACGAATGTAAATGCATTAACGCTGTCAATCCGAGCAAGCTCGCCTGTCAGCATCTCAATCATATCTGCCCAAAGATCAAGATCAAACCAAATATGCGGATCGTGCTGCCCCTTAAACTCGGGTGGTGATGTGAGCCTCTTTTCAGACAGCAATTCCCCTGCCGCGATGACAGGTTTATTCCGAGCCATTTTACCGAGTATATCGCCCATCTTTCCTTCAAGGTGAAGACCGTTATAGACGATAATGTCTGCACGATCAAGTAGTGTTACGTCACCTTCGGATGCTTTGTACAGATGCGGATCCACTCCCGGACCCATCAATGCTGTCACTTTGAGCAGGTCACCTCCAATATGCTCAACCGCATCTCTGAGCATTCCGGTAGTTACTACTACTCGTGGCGGTCCTTCACGCTTCTTTTCAATTCCGCTTCCACATCCAACAAAGAGCAGTGGGATTAAGAGCAGGATTATTAGCTTGCGTATCACTGTTTCTCCAAATTTGTGTTCTTCTCGATTCATTAATATAATGACAATTAAAGGTTATACCTCTGCTTAAAAGTATTTTTGAACAATTCATAAAAATGGAGCATGGGCATTAAATCGGGACTTGAGCACTGGATTCCGGATCAATCAGTCTGTCCGAGAATGTTTTTCAGTATAGATTTTCATAAACCGGATCATGTTTC
>CAZVKN010000070.1:0-3357 GCA_964627035.1 uncultured bacterium
AAAACAGGCTCGTCGTGCGTTATTTCAATCTTAATGCGACACATTGGACTTGGATGCCAAGGGAATTGTACGCGAACGATAAATGCATCTTGACCATGAGGATGAGGTTCTCGTTCCAGGTATCGTTCAAGATTGATGCTAAAGGGTCCATACTCAGTCAATAACCTGAGAGTTTCAACCGTAACATCATTGATAGCATTCTCAAGTTTTTCTCCGGTTGGAGAATCCACCGCTGAGAAGTCGAGATCCTCTGAAAACCGGTAATCTCCAAAGAATAGTTTCTTCAGCGCTGTGCCTCCCTTGAAAACTAAAGTGTTGTTGATTTCAGGTTTTGAGGAAATTCCTGCAAGGATATAACTTAACGCGTAATCTTTCTCAATGATATATTGAGGAATGCCCTGTTGACGTGATGCTTCTTGAATACGATTTCGTAATGGTTTCAATTTGATTCCTTCGATGCAAGATTATTTTGAATCATCCACCGATTATCGCAATGTCCCCTATGTGGCAGTGTTGGATCAAGAGCATGGAAGCCGGTAGCAGGTATTTTGCGTAGCGGTTCTATAAGAGATGATTCAACACCAGCATGTTCCAACGCCCACCCGATTCTCTTTGCAACAGAGATCATCCCATATCTGCCTGCGTAATCAACAAGCTTATTGATATTTATTGAATTTAGATGATCATCCATTATTCCCAAGGCTTCACTGATTCCCCCGAACATTCTCGTTGAGATAAAAGTTTCAAGCACTGTGCGTTCCTTGTCGGTTACAGGAATTCGGGAGTATTCATCTACCCAAACATCCTCTATCCCGAAGTAATACTTCTTCTTGACGGTGACAAACTCATAGCGGATTTCATCGATTATCCAAGCATGTCGACCATTGTGAGTATCTTGGAAATTTGATCGCATACTCGGTGTAACCACCTTCTTGAAAGTGAAAGCCGTTACAACTCGCGGGATCTGTTCAGTCAATCCGTGATGATGCAGGGCAGACCAATGACTAATGGCAGAAGGCATCACTAGCTTAGTCGCAATAGAGAATGAATGAACCTGGACGCCTCCATTCGCAACTCCGGAACGAGCATAAAAGCCCCTCCGCAATCGGGTGATCCACCCGTCACGTTCCATGATCATTAGCAGATTCGTTACGTATCCAGTCGGAATGCCAATGTTCTCAGCAATCCTTCTTGCCTGGGCGGTAGAAAAGATTGTGAGTCCTTCCTCGCCTAATGCTCTCAGGAATCTGTTGCTATGTGTTCTACTTTGTGATGATTCCATTTTTATCTAAGATTGTTACCGAATATAAAATCTACTGCACATAACACATAAAGTCAAGTTAACGCAGGTCGATTTATAAGAATATCGAAATAATATAAATATCCCTACATTAGATTGCGAATCACAAATTAACGCAGTTCACCTTATAAACACGATTAATCATTCGCTATTCTTTCGCTTTCTTTCGCAGCTCAATCATCTTTCTTTCACATTCTTTCGTTTTTCTTTCGCCTTTCTTTCGCATGAAAAGCCATCTCACTGAATATTCAGATCTTATGGATGTGTGAATAAATGGTCTCTATTCAGAAGACGAGTCACCCAAGCTCGACTACATCCATTCTTTGTGGCAATATCAGCTTTATTCATGTAAGTGCCATCCAGCAAGCCTTCACGCCATTCATCAGCGGTTTTCATCTGCTTTCGACGTTTCTCTTCAAGAGTGATATCGTAGCGCTGATTTGGCAACCAGGTTGGATGATCAGGGCATAAAAAATGGGAGACACCGGATTCGATATCTCCCATCCAGCAAGGCTTTCGCCCGATTGGCTTTCGAATGCCGTACTTCAATTTATCCCTAAGGAATTTGCGTTGACTTGGTCTGCCATCGTAATTTAGGTCAGATGAGATTAGAACATATGGATTTCGTCGGTTTGCAATCATGACCATTCGGGGAGCCGCATGTACCTGATTGCAAACCGTGTCCGCGCAGTGGTTAACACTTTTTGCGTTTTCGGTTTCACCAGGCACGTTTTCAAGAGCATTTAGCTTGCTCGAACCATCTATTAGACTGTATTCAATTTCGAATCTGTCTCTGCCATGAACGAGCACCTTGTCCACAAACATCTGGAGAAGGTGCTTCTTCTTTTTTGTAGATCCAGTTTCCATTATAGTATCGAAGACTTCGACATAATCCTTTATCATCGATACATTGAGTTCCTGCAATTTCAGTTCTTCTAATTGACTGTCCAGATTGACTTTTTGATCTTCGAGTTGCTGTAGTTTCAGATTGAGCGCTTCCATCTTGTCTCGAAGTACTTCAGCCTTCAATGCTCCAGTTTCAAACGCTTCAAAATACCTGTCCAGAGCTGATTTCGTACTCTCAATATCTGCATGAATTTTCTCTAACTCTTGATCTTTATTGGGAAGTCTATCTTTAAGCTGCCCAGCGACTCTATTCCAAATATTCTCAAGTAATTCATGGTTATCAAAGATTGATTTCAAGTCTTTTGTGAGGAGAGTCTCCACAGAGTCTGCTCGTATGAAAGGAAGATCGCATCCCTTGTGATAAGAACGATTAGCACAAGCATAATACCTGTGTCGATGACCGTTTCGATGGGCAGATCTTCCCACAAGACCTTTCCCACATCGACCGCAGAAGACAAGTCCAGTTAGAAAGTAATCGCTATCTTGTTGGAATCGCTTCCCATTGGATTGGATATTTCTTTTCTCAAGGATTTTCTGTGCGTTATCAAATATTTCGTTGGAGATTATTCCTTCATGTCTGCCTTCAAAGATAGACTCTTTCCATCTGATAACCCCAGTATAGAAAGGATTCTTCAGCATGTTGATAATAGCTCTATTCTCCCATAGTATACCGCTTCTCTTCCTGAATCCAGCCTCATTCAATTCCTTGAATATCTTTGTAGCTCCTTTCATACCATGAACATAGTTCCTGAATATCCTTCTGACAATTGCAGCTTCGTCTTCTTCAATGACAATCTCCCCCTCGACCTTCTGATAACCATAAGGAACGAATCCTCCACACCATTCACCATTTCTGGCTTTCCGTTCCATACCTGCTCTTGTCCTTTCAACAATTGTGGCATGTTCGAATTCAGCAAATACACCAAGCATCTGCAGCATCATTTTACCTGCAGAGTTTGAAGTGTCAAATGGTTCGGTCGAGCTGCGAAGTACAACTCCATAATCGGAAAGCGTTTCAACCATCTGGGCAAGCTGTCTGACGTTCCTGGATAGTCGATCAACCCGGAAGACGATCAGAACTTCGAACAACTTATTTTCAGCTGCATAGAGCATCTCTTCGAGCCCAGATCGCTTCATGTTTGTTCCTGTGG
>CAZVKN010000071.1:0-3310 GCA_964627035.1 uncultured bacterium
TACAAGATATTGTTTCTTAAAGAACTATTCTCAGACAGACTGTCAAGTCCGGAATGACAGGATTACAACTAAAGCAAAATGAACATTCCGATTAAACGATTGCCTCATAGTGAAGGTTTATCACTTCCTGCGTATGTAAGTGGTGGATCCGCTGGATTAGATTTACGAGCGGCGATTGATGATGAAATGACCTTGAATCCGGGTCAGACAGTAGCAGTTCCGACCGGATTAGCAATTGCTCTACCGAAAGGATTGGAGGGTCAAGTCAGACCTCGCAGCGGTTTAGCAATGAAGCACAGTATCGGAGTCATAAACTCACCTGGCACCATAGACAGCGATTACCGTGGTGAGATTAAAGTGTTATTGACGAACTTCTCACGGGAACCTTACATCATCCGTAGAGGTGATCGGATTGCGCAGTTGGTGATTGCTCGTTATGAATGGATAGAGTGGTCGGATACGGATGAGCTGCCGGATAGCTATCGCGGTGAGGGTGGCTTCGGACACACGGGCAGGTGACTTCTGAAACCCCGGCTCTTTTGTATCACAAAGTAACCCCAAAGTGGGACAGCGGTATAACCTCCGTATTTCCACAGCAGTTCAAACGGCAGATGCAATATATTGCAGATTCCGGTTGGCAGGCTGTCGGAATCCCGAGCAACATTGCCACAGATCCCATCCGTGAAAAGCAGTTTTATCTCATTTTTGACGATGGTTACGCCTCTATCCACGAATACGCTCTCCCTATCTTGAAAGAACTCCAATTCAAAGCGACGATTTTTATGCCAACCGGTTATATAGGTGGATGGAACGACTGGGATCATCAACTGCTCGGTCGTCGGTTTCGGCATTTGGATTGGGAAATGCTCTCCAATTTGGTTGCTGAAGGCTGGACGATTGGTTCTCACACCTGTTCGCATAGAGACCTGACGCAATATAGCGCTGACAAGATGAAAGAGGAGTTTGTAAACTCAAAGGCTATATTGGAGCAAAGGCTTGGGATTGGAGCCAAATGGATTTCATTCCCGTTCGGACGGTATAACAGTGAAGTAATAAAAGCTGCAATAGAGGCAGGATATGTTGGTGGTGTCGTTCCGACGATTAAATGTGGGGCTATAGAATCATTTGAGCTAATCAGAGCAGATGCGATTTATCTGGTTGACTCATGCAGGACAGTCCAGTCTTTTCTGACGAGATCCGGGATCAGGTACACTGTGTGGCGACCGTTAAAAAGAGCGATTAACCGAGCAAGCGGTGGTACAATATTCTGGCAGCGATTGTTCAGGTAAAACATTAGATAAGAGTGTTATATCCAAGTAACTGTTTCCAATTACGATATTTTTTGCTATATTACCTTGAGTTGACAATCAACTGTTGGATCAAGATTGGCTTCAAATAGCGACATAAAGCTGTACTATTCTATCGGTGAGGTTTGCAAGATCGTCGGTGTAGAATCTCACGTACTCAGATACTGGGAAACCGAATTTTCTGAGCTGTCACCGCGCAAGAATCGTGGTGGCAAGCGGGTTTACCGTAAGTATGACATTGAGATGGCACTGCGAATCAAGGAGCTACTGTATGACGAGCGTTACACTATTGAGGGTGCCAAACGCCGTCTTAAGAGCTACACTTATGAAGAGGGTAGTGCTATTAGCGGTGCGATACTTCTCTACCTGAAGAACTACCACAAGCTGGACGAGATCAAGCGCGGGCTTGTTGAGCTTAAAAAACTCATGGACGATTGATAGCAGCAGTTTAGATTTTACATTCGGGGCGTGGCGCAGTCCGGTAGCGTACTTGACTGGGGGTCAAGTGGTCGCTGGTTCAAATCCAGTCGCCCCGACTAAGAAGCACAATATGTGTTCAGAGTTCAGGCTTCAGCCTGTGTCAGTGCGGGGAGAACACGCTGAAGAGTTTGTCCGATAATGTTAATCTGTCATTCCTGCGAAAGCAGGAATCCCCTGCCACTATGAGATTCCGGATCAAGCAGTCTGTCCGATAACACTGTCATTGCGAGGAACGCAGTGACGAAGCAATCTCTATTCAATTGTCAATACAGGAGATTGCTTCACTTCGTTCGCAATGACATGCGTTTTTATCATATTATCAGACAGACTCCTTCACGGAAATGACGAGGAATACATAAAATGGTAAAGAAACCTATTCTTCTCCGGTTTAAGACTTGCACTGAAGCATTCCTCGTTGTATCTAAAGTAAAGTAAGGGGGTGGTCAGCGTATTATCACATCCTCAGACAGCATCACGAAAGCGCCATCCGACCTCCGACGTATAAATTCCACATAGGATCATCTGTGACGAAAACCAGCATGATCTTTGTCATCCACAATTCAGGAGTATGGTCATGAGTGAAAGCATTTACAAAGTAGTTGAGTTAATCGGCACCAGCGAAACTTCCTGGGAAGACGCTGCAAAGAACGCTGTTGAGACTGCCGGGAAAAGCCTTCAGGACCTCAGAGTCGCTGAAGTCGGTAAACTCGACATGAAGGTTGAGAACGGCAAGGTTACCGCGTTTCGCGCTAAAGTCAGTCTGTCGTTTAAGTATCAAACCGATTAGTTTGATAAGGCACGGTTGATGTTATGACTTAAACTGTGGTAACATCGAACTGCACAAGCCTAAAAACTTGGCGGGACAGTGATGTTCCGCCTTTTTTGATGATGTTGTTAATGGACTTGAGTGCAAGGTTGACAACATGAGAAGGGTATCATACTTTTATGATATGACGGTTACAGAAGATTTGATCGCATCGATTTCGCTTTAATCTTATTACCCTTGATTAAGCATATAACCACATAAGGAAAAATGAAGTACGTAATAGTGACTCTGATAATGTCAATAGCATGGACGTCTATTGAGGCTCAGCAAGACGCTGATTTTGAACTGGCGATGGTGTTGAAAGGACATTCCGGATGGGCTGAGTCAGTTTGTTTTAGTCCAGATGGTTCCCTGTTGGCAAGTGGACATTGGGGTAACACAATCAAACTGTGGAGGGTGTCAGATGGGAGTTTGAAAAGAACACTGAAGGGACATTCATACAATAATTTTAATTCAGTTTGCTTTAGTCCTGATGGTTTAATGTTAGCAAGTGCAGGCTCAGATGATAAAGTTAAGCTATGGAGTGTGTCTGATGGGAGTTTAATCAGAACACTAAATGGACATTCATCGACTGTTGAGTCAGTTTGTTTTAGTCCCGATGGATCCATATTGGCAAGTGCTTGCTAAGATTATACGGTCAAGATTTGGAGGGTTTCTTATGGGAGTGTAATCAGAACAATTAAGGGACATTCGAATT